>CAJTPH010000005.1 GCA_910578215.1 uncultured Acetatifactor sp.
TGCCATTCGTTACCTCCTTTTTTAATTTCGTGAATGTTGCACAAATCTTGTGCTAAAACTTTGTTACTATTTTTTCGCCTCCCTCCCGGCTATCCACGCAAAAAAGCCGCCCGTTTTTTCATGCCGGACGGCTTTTTGCGTAATGTGATAGCTCTGATTAAATTTTTTTGTGGGTGTAGGCTCCGAAAAGCCTTGATATTACAGCGTTCCTAATAGGAGACATTCATATGAATATTATCATACATGATTTGACAGACCCGCAATTCCAAATGGTTTTTCCAAAAATCACAGGAGATACGCAGATTATCTCTGACAACGGTTGTATAAAAAACTGTGTTGGATGTTTTGGATGCTGGATCAAAACCCCAGGTCAATGTGTAATGAAAGACGGATATGAAAATATGGGAAATATACTATCACAAGCTGATACCGTTACGATTATCAGCAAATGTTATTATGGGGGATATAGTCCTTTTGTTAAAAATGTTTTGGAGCGAAGCATTTCCTTTCTTCTTCCCTTTTTTAAGATGATAGACAATGAAACCCACCATAGGCCACGTTATAAAAAGGCATTCCGGCTTTGTGTATATTTTTATGGTAAACACATTACTCCATCAGAAAGAGATACTGCTAAAAATATGGTAGAGAGAAATAGTATCAACTTCAATGTATCAAAGCATGATGTAACTTTTTTCAAGTCCATAGAGCAGCTATGCGAGAAAATAGGAGGACAGTAAAAAGATGAATATAAGTGTTATTAACGGAAGTCCCAAACCTGGGGGAAGTACATCAGAACTTCTGATAAAGTATCTGCTGCAAGAAATTGGTGAATGTAATGTACAGGTTTTCAGATGCTCTATGCCAAAAGCAGAGTTGGCTAAAATAGCAGGCAGCGATGTACTGGTACTGGCATTTCCACTCTATGTAGACAGTATCCCCGCTCAGTTACTACAGCTCCTAATCATTCTGGAAAAATTAAAAGATTTGAACCACAGCATGATGGTGTATTGCATAGTAAATAACGGTTTTTTTGAGGGAACTCAAAATTATATTGCTATTCAACAGCTGAAAAATTGGTGTGCCGCAGCTAATTTAAACTGGGGACAAGGTATTGGCATTGGAGCGGGTGAAATGCTCCCGTTTATTGCCAATATTCCGCTAAAGCATGGTCCAAATAAAAATATTGGATATGCAATCGGCGATTTAGCAGCCAATTTGCTAAATCGACAGTCTGGAAAAGATAGTTTTATTTCGCCAAATTGGCCGCGCTTTTTGTGGAGGATGCAATCAACAAATTTTTTTTGGATGCCTCGTGCCAAATCAAATCGGCTGAAAAAGCAGGATTTATACCGTAGGATGAAAAGATTATAGCATGACTAAAAAGGATGGTATTGGATGCTGATGGAGTGGATATATTGCCAAAATGTAAGCAGGAAAGCCTGATCGAAGCAAAAAAGTTACATACTGCTCCCCGCAACGGCAGCCTCTACCCAGGTTTGCGAAAACAGTTGATTCCTGTCTGCTCATATCGCCGCCCTCTGCGCCCGAATAGCCTTGTGCTGTTCGGGATCTTTTTCTTGTGTCACAGACAAAGTCCCCTCAGTAAGCTGGCGGGATACCAATCCTGCAACGCCGCAAAGCGCACTATATAGAACTGCTGTTGCGATGATTGCCGCCATTTTACGCTTAGATGAGACAGGATTTACAAAAAAGAAGAACGTGACAAAAAGAATTACCGTATCCTGCCGACAAGCTTCGGTATTATTCAGCGCAATACTGATATCAAATGCTTCAGATGAATAAAGGCGGTAAGCTTTACATCAAAGCAGCAGAATAGGGTTTTTCTACGATACAGCCCTTGATTTTGCATTTACACGCCTGCTCCTTTGTATAAGTATAAAACTATTATTTCCGATTGGGTTTTCTTTTAATGGCAAGCAGCTTGATGTAATCATCAAATTCAGCAGTATTGGTCGGTTCAAACATTACCCATTTTCCATCATGATAGGTTTCTGCTTCATCAAACTGCCTACAAACAGCAGCAGAAAGCGTACTTCTTATATCTTCAAATTTTATTCTTTCATCCTTTCCAAAGATAATCATGAAACCAACGCAATTACTTTTTGCATATAGGCAACAGAGTGTTTTACCACCTCTACGGTATTTATACTCGTAAGTCCAATTCTTACCACCGTTATTCCATAATCGTTCCATTTCATATTTTTCATCAATAGCCGAACATAGCGCTTGCCAAACTTCATACAAGGATTGACCGAGCAATTCAGTCATAGCTGATTGAGACGGTATATTTTCAAGCATTATATCCCCTCCGTAATATCTAAATTTGTTAATGTAAGTATATCACACCACCATATAGTTTTCCATAAAAAAAGTCCCTTATCCGCTTGAGTGTTGTCGGTTAAAAAAGCGAATAATCAGTAGGATTGTTGTATAAATATATCAATGTGTCAGCCCTTGCAATAGTGAGGGCTGACACTATATTTGATTTTGTACCTTGGAATAAGCAGAACGTTATTGTATGATAAAACAGAAATTTAACAAAATTCAGAACATCAGGATTCATTTTGCGTCTATACATATGAAAGCAGAATTTAGGAGATAACCGCTCAAATGAAAAAGATTATTGCATTAGTTTTATCACTGTCTTTCGTGTTAGCATTAATAGGCTGTAATCAGAAATCAGGTCCAGGCAGACCAATTACCGCATATATTGGGGATTCCGTAACTACGGTTGATATTACACACCATATCAGCGGGAAATCCGCTCAATGGACAGCAGAGGGAGAAGATGTTGCGGCACTCAGAGATTGGGCCGCCAAACTTGAATATGCACTTTTCGAGTTTGAAGAAGGGCAATCTCCAGGTGACAGCGACGGCGGGGAAGTCTATGATTTTGTTTTGACGGAGGGAGGCTATCCGGGCTTTTCCTATGTTATCAATGGAACGGAGGACTGCTATCTTTTGATTGAGGGATATTGGTTTTCTGTCAAGAATCCATCTGAACCTCCTGTAATGGACCCCCATTAGGAGCAGTTATCTCTTGCAGAGGTTAGACAACTCGCGGAAAAAAGCGAGGATTTATCATGGGATGATTTGGGACAATATAAATATGAGGATATTGGTTCTGAACTTCATGTTTTCTTGTATGACATTGATGAAAATTACTGTTTATTGATTGGCGGCGGGGATACCCAGTCTGCGCCCCTGTATATACGGCTGGTTTTTAAGGCAAGTAATAGCAGCTTTATTGATGATGGAGAATACATCGATATACGGACGGAATGCATAGAAGATTTCATAAATAGCCAAAAATAATTCAATTTTAACTTTATATTTTCAAGATACAGGGTGGTGGTCATAGTTCTGTCACCCTGTATTTTGTATAATTAGCCTGCAATGGTATGAACATACAGTCCTTTGAATGAAATATCAGCAGCAACACGAGATTAATAAGGGATTAAAAAAATGAGTAACCGCCTCCTGTACCATGCCATAGAACTTTTCTTCATAGTATTTTCTGCTGACACGTCTGACTACTATAATAAACCCTTTTTCTTCCATTTCTTTTTTCAACCCCCTCTTTTATCCAGCGTTTATGTTAAGCGCTGGATTCGTATTGTACTTAACGTTTCTGTTAGTACCAACAGCTTATTTGTTAAACTGATCCTCTTTAATAAATTCAAACTTTCCGAAAGATTATGTTGCTGTATTGTTTTATTTTTGCTAGAATATAGTAAGAATACAGAAAGGTCGTTTTGCGTGGTCATCTATGGACTATATGATTTGACAGCCACAAAAACAGGCATATCAGTTATTGGATAATTTTTTATATGAAGCAATTTTTATTCCAGAAAATATCGAACCTCTACCCAGAATTACTACGCCTCCCCCGAATTACAGGTTTATGTTGAGCGTTTCGGAGAATTAAAAGATGATTGGAGATAATGGCAGAGGTTGGTTTTGAGATTATAAGGGACATTGAAGAAGTATACGTTATGTTAAATTACCTATCACCACAGAAAGGGCCTTACATTTATGAGAATTCGACCGTATATACCAAACAAAGACTACGATAATATATCAAAATGGATCACTGACGAAAGAACCCATGCCTTTTGGTGTGCAAATCTTTTGCCTTACCCCATGACACGAAAATCTTTCCATGACTTATTAGAGAAAAATGCAATGGACTGGACCGACAGCGCTTATATTGCGACCGAAGATAACGGACAAGCAGCAGGCTTTTTCTGTTATTCTGTCAATACGGCAGACAATATTGGTTTTCTTAAATTCATAGTCGTTGATAAAACCAAACGTGGAAAGGGTTATGGAAAAGAAATGCTGAATCTGGCTTTGCAATACGCCTTTCAGATAACCGGTGCAAAGGCGGTTCAGCTGAATGTTTTCAATGAAAACACTTTAGCGAAACAATGTTATGAAAAAGCCGGCTTTGTTGAGAGAAATATTGCTAAAGATGCATTCTCATATAAAGACGAGTTGTGGAGCAGAAGTAATATGATAGCTTATAAACAATTTGAGATGCTCCGAGTCTAGGCTAACGAAAATCCTTACGAACACCGCCTACCCTGTTGGCAGACAGGATAGGCATTTTAATTTTCGCCTGTTATTTCTCTTATCCGGCAGAGATCCCTGAAACCTTTAAAGCAGAAAGTGATGGGGGATTTTGGCTGACAAAAGCTCATCTATTGCGGCGATACCGGCCTGGCTTGAAAATAAAAGAAAGGATGTGATTGTTAAAACAAGTGGGGAATCGTAACAAAAACCGAATAAAACCCAAATAAGAGTCCCAACACTGTGTCCGCTCCAGTGTGGAGGAAACCCTTACCTATACTGATTTTCCTACCTGGCACTGAAGCCGAATCAGGACCAACAACACCATTGAACGGCTTAATCGTGAGAGCAAAAGCTGGAAAGTCCGCTGTTTATGCGGCTTCCCGGCTCCCTGTTTACGATTCGAGCTCCCTAAAACCATAACATAATTATTAAATATTTGATTGCTTTTTAAGAGTTTTCATAGCTATAATATTCTTATTTTACGCCGTATTTACAGTTTCAGAGCAAACAGGTATCATACAGGTATCACCGATTTTCTACTTAACTGCCATATCAGCATGGTGCTAGCAACATGTAATTATTAAATTAACAAGAAAATATAATCTCTCCCGCTACGCAACATACCCCCTATTTTAATGATAATGACACAAGAATACCGCAATCATTATTTTTAATGCTGAATCCCTTATAAAATAAGCAGTCAAAATCCCCTAAAGCGAAAAAATTCTTTTTCCACCTTCCCTACTACAAATAAGAATTTATTTTGTGTCTTGAATTAACCGATAAGCTTTTTTTGCATAATCAGCATTTTCGAGAAACAAATTAGTAATTTCATCTATTCTGTCAACATTATTACAACAATACTGCACAACATATGTAACAATCGTTTCGATATTTTTCCCACATTTGTCAAACAATTCCGCAGACTTTATCCAATTCTCCTGCTTATATTCCTGCCCTAATTCATGGACAATCTCCGCAAGCCTGTCATAATTTGCACAGTATGGTATATCAGCTTCTTTCACTCCCATAATTCGATTTGGCACTTTAGGCACTTTCCCCATATATTCAGTAATAGAAATAAGGGCTTTTCTGTAATCTTCTTCTGAAAATTTCTTTTTCCATTTCGGAAGTTCTCTTGCAATTTTTTCGTAAGCAGAAATTCCGAGAATATACGGTTTTTCTCTAAGCTGTCTTTCCGCTTTTTTCAACAGGCAATTACGGCTAAGCGTATTTTTATCAGGCAGATTGTCACCTAACCGTATTTTTATAAATCCGTTTTTATCGCCCACTCCGTTTTTCTCAATATTCCAAGCCCGTTCTAAATCACTAATGGCAAGTTCTATCATATCCTCCCGGTCGCAATCATATATCAAAACACAATCCTTTTCTTCATCATATCCAGTCATCATAACATAATGTATAGGTATATGTTCAGCATGATACATTTTCAGATAGGGTAAATAAAACATATCCAACGGCCCCAAAACGACAGGATGACCCTCATCAATTTCTATTTTAATAGATTTTTGGGCATATTCTACAGTTGTTCCCCCAATAATTTTATAATCTAACCCTAATTCATCTTTTAAATTTTCATATACTGTTTTTGGCCTTGCGTCATTTGCGCTAAACATATATGGCTTTTCACTATTATTCATTTTAATGAAAACGGTTTCACCAAAACTTCCCAATGCAAGAAGAAAACCCTCTGGAATAGATTGGTTTGTTCTTGTTGCATATAAATCCTCAATTCCACTACACATACAACATCCACTTGAAAGATGATGTTTTATCTCTATAATTTTTCTTGACATTCTTTCCTCCAAACACCGGTTTTACGCTCCCTGCAGCTTCCTGACAAATTTAGAAGTTACATCGCTGTTATTTTTTCAGAAAATCACTAAATTCTCTCAATTCCTTTTTTGTATCTTCGGAAAGCCTGTTATATTCCGTATCATGAATTGCACCCTCTAATGTATATAAATGTACTAGACAAACATTTGGATATTTCTGTTTTAACCTAAGAAATGCGTCTTTTGCACCTACCTCGATTAGTTTCTCGGAAGATTCAATACCAACAGATATCAGCTTTTTGTTCATTTCTTTACCAATATTCATCATAGCTGTTAATTCTGACATCTTGATCTCCCCCTGTTCTATTTATTTCAAACACCGATTTATCCAGTTCTATAAGCTGAAAGTTAGTGAATCGGTAATAATTCCATATTTTTTGCCCGATTTATATTTATTTTAAGGTCGTTATATCCAAACGGCTTGCCATGTCCCGGATATATTAGATTTGGTCTAAGTGCAATGATTGTTTCCCAAGATTTCAGAAAAGCCGTTTTCTCCTCCGCCCAAATGGTGATTCTGTGTAAACTTGGCAAGCCATTCATAGCAGCATCGCCACAGAATAGAGAACCGTCATTTAATAAAAGAGATATGGAATCAGCGGTGTGACCGGGAGTATCAATGAATTTTCCTTGCAGTAAAAGTTCCATTTGCTTACGGTTTTGTTCGGTCACTTGAATACATCTACATTGATATTCTTGCTTTATTGGGGGAAACAAATGCTTGCCTTTGCCAACGAACTTCATTAAGGAACAAAAGAACAAGGCAAGCTTAGTTGTGCAACCGCCACGCCCTGCATTTTTTATCATTCCAACGATTTTTCTTTTTAGAAGAAACCACTTCCTACCTCCTCTCCCCGAAAGAGGAAGATAGACATTCCCCAAAAATCCTTTATTTCTGGGCTTTCCAAAGGGTTCGGGGGAGAAAGATGACTGAAAAGAGAGAGGAAGATCCCTGCGGATACACCCAGCAAGGCCCTGATTATTACTTATTTCATCTTCCGCTCAGAAAAAATTAAAATCTGCGGGAAGGAAAGATTGGTTCTGCAAGAACATATCCGTTACACGAACTCAACAAAGATATCTACACATATCGTTGACAGCGCCGCTATTTTTACCATTATTTCCTCCTTTCCGAAGCGTACTTTGCAGAGGAGCGCGAGCAAAAACTCAAATTTTGCTCTGCAATCAAAGAGTTTGTGACGCTTTGGAAAAAATCTCCGATTGAAAAAAAAAGGGCATCAGGCTTGTTTTCTATATTCCCTCCTTCCCACCGCTATGCCTTTTGATACGAGAAGTCCACCCTTTCACTGTGATTCATCTGTACCAGCACTTTCTCATAATACTGTCTCTGGTACAAAAGCCTCTCCTTAATCATCTGCCTTGCCGTCTCCGTGCCGGACTGCTCTCCGAGCCGCCAACTGACCCAGTCCAGCTTCTTCTGAAGCCATTTGCGTTTATCCTCTATCTTAAGATTCCTAAAATCTGCCCACTCCATCGCGTCATAAATCCGATATGCATCAAAGCGGTCTACGTCATCCGAGTCTCCGATGCTACGTGCAAAAGCTGTTTTCTCTCCCGGAAAATCAGCCTCGCCGTCCACATGGATCGCTATGCCGTAGCAGATTTCCTGTACCCGTTCCTTGCCCAGATCAAGCTGTTCCAGAAAAGGTCTTGCCAACCGCGCCGACATCCGCCCGTGTTCCTGCCAGTTGCCGAAGCCTCCCTCCTCGGTCCGAAACGGCAGGCTGTATCCCACATCGTGCAAAAGTCCGCCGATGATCAGTCCCTCCTCGTCCAATCCCTCCCTGCGGGCAATCTCTCCGGCAACATAAGCCACCCGGTAAGAATGCTGCAGGCGGTACTCCCCATCGGCAGGATGTTCTATAAAATAAGCGCAGTTTGCAAACTGTTCTTTCAGAAACGCTTCGGTTTTTTGAATATTTGTCATAGCTCCGTCCTCCTCAATGTGCTCTATTCGCTAAAGGCTGTACCGCACCAATTTTCTCACAGTTTTTCTTTCTGCGCCATTCCGTATTTCAGGCTTTCTTACAGAGAGTCCACCGCATCGGGTCCGTATGACGGTATGTAGGAAATGTGCATATACACGCCTATTTTTACATCATTTATTATGACTTGCTGATTTTCCGCTGCCAAATCGTTGCCAACGCCTAAACAAATTTGCTTGCAACCCGCATAAATACTGGCTTTCTAAAGTCCGTTTCATCACTCAAAATCCAAACAACTATTACACAATTTCTTCTTATTTTCATCTGACAAGTTATTGTATTCATGCAGAATTTCTTCTGCTTTTTGAGAAAATCTAAAATGGAAAGAATATATTCGATTATTTTTTACCTATAATCAGGTATTCCCAACCGTTGTGCTGCCTCTCTCCAATACTTCTCATCTTCAGAATCCTGTTCCCCCGCTTCTCTTGCCAATTTATTCGCCAACTCAACTAATTGTGATGAATAGTCAGTTCCTGTTAAGAGAATTTGTATATTACTATTTACAAACCATGGTGCTTTACTAAGTAAACCGCTTTTTCTTATATCCTGCACGACCTTCTTATTGTCATAAGGAATCTTTAAAAAAGTAGGGTTCCATGCTATCTTACCATTTGTACAAAAATCTTCAATAATCATACACTGCGCATAACCGCAAATGCCAATAGCAATTCCTACTGAACCACAATTATAATAATGTTTCCCTTGATATTCCAATTCACCCGGCAAATGTGTATGTGCACAAATCAAATAATCTGTATTAATCTTTTTTAACCATTCTTTGGTATTTTCCCCCTCAATAAGCAAACGCTCACGGGAACTTACAGGAGAACCATGACAAATAGTTACATCTGGATAGCCTATTTTTGAGTACTGATAGGAAATTGGTAAATGTTCAAAAAAAAGAAAATCTTTTTCATTCAATTGCCTATATGCAAACAAAAGATTGCCTGTAGCCGAATTCCATCTCCATTTTCCATTTTCAACACCTTGCGCAATTATCCTTCTTTGTTCCAACATATAATCTTCTCTGTTTCCTCTAAGGAATATACAATTATGCTTTGAACAAAAATCATACACATAATCTATCGTTTCCCGTGTGTAAGGAGTATCTGAAATATAATCTCCAAGAAAAAAGTATTCATCACAAGGAACCGATTTCATGTATGAAATACAGGCTTTGAGTGCAATAATATTACCATGTATGTCCGATATGATACCGATTTTCATAATTAACTTCCTTTTTTATAATTTCATTTTATCTAGGATACAGACCATTTCATCACTCAAACTCTATCGTCCCGGGCGGCTTGCTGGTGCAGTCATACACCACTCTGTTTACCCCCTTGACCTCATTAATGATTCTGTTTGTTACCTTACCCAACAAATCCCAGGGCAGCTGGGCGGCTTCCGCCGTCATGAAGTCGCTTGTGGTGACGGCGCGCAGCACCACGGCGTAGTCGTAGGTTCTCTCGTCGCCCATGCAGCCCACGCTTCTCATGTTTGTCAGAGCGGCAAAATATTGCCCAAGCTCCTTGTCCACGCCTGCATTTGCAATCTCCTCACGGTAGATTGCGTCGGCGTCCTGAACCATTCTGACCTTCTCGGCGGTGACCTCTCCTATAATGCGGATGCCCAGACCGGGGCCGGGGAAGGGCTGACGGTACACCAAATATTCCGGGATACCAAGCTCCAGCCCTGCCTTGCGGACCTCGTCCTTAAACAGCAGTCTGAGGGGCTCTATAATTTCCCTGAAATTTACGCAGTCGGGCAGGCCGCCCACATTGTGGTGGGACTTGATAACCGCAGACTTGCCCAGACCGGATTCGATCACATCCGGATAGATGGTTCCCTGGACAAGATAATCCACGGCGCCGATTTTCTTTGCCTCCTCCTCAAAAACACGGATAAATTCTTCCCCTATAATTTTTCGCTTGTCTTCGGGTTCGATGGCGCCGGCAAGCCTGCCGTAAAAACGCTCCTGAGCATTGACGCGGATAAAGTTGAGATCGTAAGGACCGTCCGATCCAAAGACTGCCTCCACCTCGTCTCCCTCGTTCTTGCGCAGCAAGCCATGATCAACAAAGACACAGGTAAGCTGTTTGCCCACTGCCTTTGCCAGGAGAACCGCCGCTACGGATGAGTCCACGCCTCCCGACAAAGCGCAGAGCACCCTGCCGCTGCCTACCTTCTCCCGGATCGCCCTGATGCTTGCCTCCACAAAGGAATCCATCTTCCAGTCGCCCTTACAGCCACATATCCTCAGGACGAAGTTGGAAAGCATCTTCATGCCCTCCCGGGTGTGCATTACCTCCGGATGGAACTGTACGGCATAGAGCTTTTTCTCCGTGCACTGCATGGCAGCCACAGGGCATACAGAGGTATGCCCCGTCACCGTAAAGTCTTCCGGGGCTTTTTCAATATAATCCGTATGGCTCATCCAGCAGATGGTCCTGGAGGAAACGTCCTGAAAGAGCGCGGTATCCGTGTCTACATCCACCTCTGTCTTGCCGTATTCGCTGACAGGGGCTGTCCTTACGCTGCCGCCCAGCATATGCGCCATAAGCTGGGAGCCGTAACAGATGCCGAGGATCGGCACGCCCATTTCAAACACTGCCATATCGCACAGGGGAGAACCCTCTCCGTATACGCTGTTAGGCCCGCCGGTAAAGATGATTCCCCTGGGATTCATCTCTCTCAGCTTGTCCAGACCTGTATTGTAAGGATGCACCTCACAATACACATTACATTCTCTGACCCTTCTGGCAATAAGCTGGTTATATTGTCCTCCGAAGTCCAGAACCACAATCATTTCTCTTTCCATCTTTATCCTCATCTGCGCTTTCACGCGCCCGTAAACAAATTTGAATAGCTGCTTTTTCAGCCTATACCTTCCTGTGCGCTCTGCGCACATAGCTCAATATTTGGACAATGCCTTCCGGATTCTGCTCCCCTGGATGCTTCAGCAGTCATGCCGGCAAATATTTTTTAGCAGCGGAAGTGCTTTGGTGTTGTATGCATACAAATATCTTACAAGCGTTTCCTGCCATGACACTGCCTGCCGAAAGCAATCATCACAAGACGGACAAACGCGATGCCCTTCTGCGCCCGCTCCGGCAGGCAAAAAACAGCCAATACTATTTTGCAGCAACAAGGTCATTATAACACCGACGGGCAGTTTTTGCATTATAAATAGACCAAAAATTATCTATTTACTTCAGAAAGTCCTCCAGCCTTCCAAAGGTATAGCCCATTTCTTCCCATTTCGTCAGCAGTTCATCCATGATTTCCCCATTGGTTTTGGAGGTACTATGTAAGAGCACGATGGCGCCCGGATGGATTCTGCTGCAGAGCTTCTTCAGCGCTTCCTCATGGCTGGGCTGATCATCCTGATTCCAGTCCACATAGGCAAGGCTCCAGAAAAAGGTTGAATAACCAAGCTCCTGTGCCATCATCAGGTTATTGATACTGTATTTTCCCTGAGGCGGTCTGTAATACATGGAGAGCTCCGACCCGGTTATTTCCTTGAAAAGCGTACTCACATCGTCCAACTCCTTTTTGAAGGAATTCCTGTCGGACAGCTTTGACATGTCAAAATGATGATAAGTATGATTGCCTACGGTGTGACCGTCCTCCACCATGCGCTTCACAATATCCGGCGCAGATTCCAGAAAATGCCCTACCACAAAAAAGGTGGCCGGAGCGTTATGTTTCTTTAAGGCGTCCAGGATAGCCTGCGTGTTTCCGTTTTCATAACCGCAGTCAAAGGTTAAGTAGAGCACCTTCTCCTCCCCCTCCCCGCAGAAATATGCATTGTACTTTGCCATTTCCGATGCCGATGCATTGCCGGTGGGCTTCTGACCCTCCTTTCCAAATCCAAGTCCCCAGTTTTCCGTCTTCAGTATAAGCGGCTCGCCGCTGGTCTCCATGACTCCTCCGATGGTCTCCGCGGCAGCGCGCCCAAACAGAAAGCATGCGGCCAGAAACGCAAAGACAGGAACAGCTTTTTTCCAGTCCACTTTTCCGCCTTTTGTCAGCTTTTGTCCTATTTTCTTTACATAGATTGTTTTCATAACAAGCTTCCCTTGCTTTTTCCTTATAATATATGTACAGAAAAACTTGTCAGATTACAAACATACTGCAATAATAATTGAAGACCCTTTCAGGGCAGGTGCTTGAACGGGTAAAAGGCAAAGGGTTCCAGAGCGTCGTCGAACTCCATTCCTTTGCCAGTTTATTCACCGTTTCGCCATTACAGTAATGGCGCACAAACAAAATCCTGTCATCCCCGCACAGGGATGTAATCCAGGCATTGATAGCCTATACTGCATACCGTTTCTGGCAATGGTTTTTTCTCCAAAGATTAATGGTGATATTGCGGACAGCTCTGCCAAGCCATGCTCTGAATTGATTGGGGCGCTGCGGCGGTATGGAATTCCAGGTCTGAAGACATGTATCGTTCACACCTTCTTTTCCGTCTATGGCGCATGTCTTGCCGACCGGAATTCCTTCGGGGAGACCCCCCTTGCCTTTTTGAACGCATCCCCAAAATAATTTCCGGTGGAAAAACCGCAGGTCAGCCCCACCTCCGTAACCGTCATGCCGGTAGTCAGAAGCAGCTCCTCCGCGTCCTCCAGCCTTATATGGGTCAAATATTCCTTGAAGCCAAGCCCCACCGTCTGATGAAATTTTTTGGAAAACCATACCGGGCTCATATGAGCCGTCTTTGCCACCGAGTCCAATGTCAGCGGCTCCCTGTGGTGAGCATAGATATACTGGACAGCCTCCTGGATCACGGCATCCCCCGCGTCCAGCAGCTGGGCCGGCTGCTCCGAATCACGGCACCTCCCCAGAAAGGCAAGGAGCTGAAACAGGATGCTTTTTATCTGAATCCTGGAATAGCAGTCTCTGGAAAGGGTCTCCTTCAGCATCAGGGAGAAAAGCTCCTGCACATAGGCTCTCTGTTCCTTGGGAACAGAGAGCCTGCGTCTGGAAAAGACGGCTTCCGCTCCTTCTTTGGCGCACTGGGTATGAAAATAATTTATATATTCCGGAATAAAGTTCACCGTGAACCGCTCCGCCGACTGCCCGGAGCCATATATGGTCTTGTGAAGCTGATAGGGCGAGAGAATGATAAGGTCCCCGGCAGACAGGTAATAGAGTGTATGATCAATAAACATCCTGCAGCTTCCTGAAATCAGAAAATACAGCTCGTAATATGGGTGATAATGGGGCTGTTCCATTCCAAAGGAATGGGAACGCCTGACCCGGTCCACCATAAATTCGCTTACAATGTCACGGTACATTCCCTCCGTCTGCAAAGCTCTCTTATCGTTTTCCATGTCTGTCCTCCGTTTCATATGCGTTTTAGGGCGCTGCGGCAGCCTGGTCAGGGCCCCGCCGCAGGTAACAGCCCGTCTTCCATACGGGAAGATCTGTCCCGCGCTGAAGCAAGGTCCCCAAAATAACAGGGCAAAAAATCTGTAACGCAATCACAATTTACTATAAAATTCGGTATGATTACTTTTATTTTTGTTATATCATAGGGCATGTTGTCAGTCAAGAATAATATTAATACGGGAGATGTGATTATGCAGGCTTTTCTTTCCAAAAAAGATGAGACTTTTCGGGAATTTTCGTTAAACGGTCCCATGGGAATGGTTATTCTCCAGGTGGGGCTGCCCTTGGCGCTGTACCAGAGCTTAAACCAGCTTTTTAAAATATTTGACTCCATGATAGCATCCCATATAAGCGCTTCCACCGTTTCCGCAGTATCCTATCTGTCCCAGATCAATCTGATGCTGTCCGCTCTCGGAGGAGGACTGGCCGCGGGTGCCGTCATCAAGGTCAGCCAGGCATATGGAGCAGGGGATTTTGAGCTGGTAAAACGAAGGGTCAGCACGCTTTTTGCCATGTGTGCCATCCTGGGAGGCGGAATGCTGCTGATCCTGGTACCCTTTGCCCCTCAGTTTCTGCGGCTCATGAATACGCCCGAGGAGTTTATCACGGAGGGCAGCACCTATTTTATACTGGAATTATCCGCCCTTGTGATCGCATTCTTCAACAATGTATATATAGCCATAGAGCGGGCACGGGGCAATTCCAGGCGTATCCTGTACCTGAACGCGGCGGTGATCACCCTGAAGCTCAGCCTGACTTCATGGTTTGTCTATGGGCTGGACGGGGACATCAATACCATATCCATTGCTACCATATTGTCTAACTTTATTATGTTTGCCGCCGCCATCATCAATTTAAACCAGAAGGGAAGCGTATTCGGCTTTTCGTTGAAGGCAATCGCCTTCCGCGGAAATGTGGTAAAGCCAATGCTCCGGCTCTCCTTCCCTGTCATGATAGAGAAGGCGGCTTTCGCCATGGGAAAGGTGGTCATCAATTCCATGAGCACCGGCTACGGTTCCCTGACGGTAGGAGCCCTGGGCATTTCCAACAATATCGGCGGCATCACCACCACGCCCCAGAACGGCTTCCAGGACGGCGGTTCCGCCATTATCAGCCAGAACCTTGGAGCGAAAAAGCCCGAACGCGCCCTTTCCGCCTTTAAATGGGTCCTGGTCATCAACATGGGAATGGGGCTGGTATTAATGAGCCTTTCTCTGCTCTGCCTCCAGCCGCTGTCGCACTTTTTTGCCGGAGACGATGCGCAATTTGCCGAGATGATCCGGAATATCTACAGTCTGGAGGCTGTGGGCGCGATTCCTCTGGGCGTCAATTCGGCGGTAATGGGACTGCTTTACGGCTTTGGCAAGACGAAAATCACTCTGTTTATGAACTTCTGCCGCGTTTTTGTTTTCCGAATCCCTGTATTGTGGGCTCTGCAGCAATTTACGACCCTGGGCAGCGAGAGCGCCGGAATCGTCATGGCGGTAAGCAACACCGCCAGCGGCACGCTTGCCGCAATTATAGCAGTCATCGAGATACGAATCATCTGCAGGGAGTACGGGATAAAATTTTTCAATGGAGCTAAGCTTCCCGCCCTGTTCAAACGCCCCTAGACCTCCACATGCACAGTTCTGCCCCACTTGCAAAGGGAGCGGATATTTTGTCCTGCTGTACCGACAAAATATCCGCTCCCTTTATATTGCCGCCGAAAAAGTCTCCCGGCTCAGTTCAGCTGGAACCTGCACACCAGGCTGTTCATCAGCGAAGACTGGTCAGACAGCTTTCGTGAGGTCTCCGCGCTCTCCACTGAGGTAGTGGAGGTATTCTCAACCACGGAGGAAATCTGTCCGATGCCCTCCGTGACCTGCGCTATGGCGGTAGTCTGGCTCTCTACGGCCTCCACCACCGCACTCATTTTAGTTGTCACATTCCCTGCCATCTCGTTGGTTTTGTTCAGCGAATCCGTAACCCTGCTCACCACCTGGCCTCCCTCCCTGACGGTGGCAATGGAGCTTTCAATGAGCTCCTTAGTGGCTTTTGCCGCCCCGTCAGACTTGGCCGCTAAATTGCGCACCTCATCGGCAACCACGGCAAAGCCCTTGCCGCTGCTCCCTGCCCGGGCGGCCTCGACAGAAGCGTTCAAGGCCAGAATGTTGGTCTGAAAAGCAATATTCTCAATGGTACTGATAATCTTACTGATTTCCGATGATGACTTGGAAATTTTCTCCATAGCGGCATTCAGCTCACCGACATAATCCATACTGATGCCAAGCTGCGCTCCGGCCTGGTTCACAAAAGCTCCCGCTTCCTCCGCCGCCTCCGCAGTCTGCCTGGCATTCTCCGCAATATCGGCGACAGTGGCAGAAAGCTCATGAACGGCGCTGGCCTGCTCGGTAGCTCCCATGCTCAGCGACTGCGCTCCGTTGGACACCTGGCTGGCGCTGGCAGCCACGTCCCCGGCCGAAGTCCTTATCTGCAAGAGCGTATCTTTCAATGAATTGTGAATTGCCTTGATAGACTTTTCAATTGCCACAAAATCTCCCCAGTATGTACGGGTAATATTCTCCCTGAAATCTCCCTGTCCCATTTTACCCAGGTGATGGGAGACATCCTGCACCACATCATTCAAACGATGCCTTGTGGCTTCCAATGCCTTTATGAGCCCGGCAGTCTCATCCCGAGACCTTACCACAGGGC
Source organism: uncultured Acetatifactor sp. (assembly GCA_910578215.1). Lineage (GTDB taxonomy): Bacteria > Bacillota > Clostridia > Lachnospirales > Lachnospiraceae > Acetatifactor. Next base: position 16,556 of record CAJTPH010000005.1, read on the forward strand.
TGGGAGTCTGCAGATCGCCATCAGCCAGCTTTTCCAGCCGGATGACACAGGACCGGATAGGCCCGGAGATAGACCTTCCCACAATTACCGCTACCGGGAAGGTTGCGATCACCACAAGAACCACAACCAGGATCGTAAGCTCGATGCTCCGGTCCAATGTAGCCTTAAATTCCCGCTGGCTGGTTTCAATGGCAATGCTCCACTCCTGATTACCGCCGATGGGCGCAAACCCCACAAGCTTATTGTCCCCATAAAATTTATAAGAGCCGAAGCCGGTCTCTCTCTGAACCATGCGTTGATTTACAGCCGCCACATCCGCCACACTGGAATCCGTCTTGGCGGCTTCAATCATGTTGGAGCCTTCCTCCACGACCGAGCGGTCTCGATGACCGATAACGTTGCCCTTATTGTCCAGCACATATGCTACGCCATCGCTTCCCATTGCCAGGTTGACAACGATGTCCGACAAAAAATCAGCGTCGATTCCGCCGTAAACCACACCTTCAAATCTGCCGTCAACGATAATGGGAACCTCCAGCAAAAATATCAGCTGCCGGCCGTCATTCATAATATCGGAAATATAAGGCTTCATAGTTGCCTTGCATTGCTGAAAATAATCCTCCCCGGCATAGCTGTAGCCGGTGGAAGAAAAACCGTCTGCATCCATCTTGCCGGTATATAGAAAACCGTTTCGCTGTGCAATATCGTCCCGGACAGGAACCAGCTCAGCCGCAGTCGGAGCACACTCCCGAAAAATATCGGAAGCGGCCGCCTCCTGAAGCGCAGTCCAATATTTATCCATCCGCCATTCGACCGCATCCGCCGCCATCTGCGTAGCGGGGCCCAGGGTCTTGGTCATCATGTCATCAATTCCGCTGGCATTCAAAAAAGCCGTAATAACTCCAATCAATATCGACCCGACCAGCACCACAGACAGCATACTAACCTGAATTTTTGATTTGATTGACTTCATTTTCATCTTCCTCACATCTGATTATATTTTAGGTCGCAGAAGCAAGGCAGCCAAATATCAGCCATTTGTCAGAGCCTTCTCCCACCTCAAATATATTAGCATATTGCTTCAAAATGTTCAATTCTTATTCTATGGTGCAACGGGGCTCTTTAGAAAAATGCATTATGTCCCCCGGAATAAACATTTCGTCCCCAAATTCGCCGTTTTTCATGATAATATGCTATGATTCATTCAAGCGCTCAAGGCGCAGGCTGAATCTGTCTGACTGCTGACGGCTCTTAGCATTTTGAGATCCGCAAACGAAATATCTTTTACTTAATTGGGCATTGTATAAAAGACCCACGCTATAAGGAGACAAAGTATGAACGAAAAAACAGACACGCCCCATAAAAACAAACCGCAAAGACCCAAATATAACGCATGGCAGAACGCCTGGTGGATGCTGAAGCTGGCATGGGAGGAAAAAGAGAAAAAGCAAAGATCACATGACGCCACCTGTGACAACCGTGCGGCTGCGGAAGACATCTGGAGCACCCTCGAGATAAAGCATTCAAAGCTTATCTCGCCTATCTGATGAGAGAGCAGAATGTGGTAATATGGTCCGGCATAGCCGACCTGGCGCTTTCCTTTCTGCGCAACGGCGTTGCCTACGCTTACCTGATCAGACGGGTCTTGGACGGCAGTATCAGCGTATCCATGTTCCTGCTGTACTTCACCGCGGTGGGAATTTTGACAAATTTATCAATATGCTATGTGTACCGAAGCAGAACGTTACAATTCACGTTTTAAGCTGACGAGTCAGGAAAAGCCTCTCAAACTACATCTTTTACAAGTCCTTCTATCGTCTATTGATAAAACTTTTCCACTTTAATTGTCATATACGTTATTTACGGCATTACCTCCGAGAGCTTGCCTTTTCCATCCTTGAGAAGCGCAAGTAAACTTACAAGTTCCTCATGTTCCTCTGAAAAATCCTCATCGTTCATATCCATATACACATGATGCATGAGTTTACTTTCGCTGCGCTTAGGCACAGATAGGCCATGAAATAGCAAGCTTTGTGCCTTCTTTTACTTTGTTTCTATGTTCGGCGCTCCCTTTTCCCTGAATCTTCTCTCACCCAATCAGTACCCTTTTTCCCTCAAAGGCGAATCCATACTTCCGTATCCTATCCGCCGGTATTCCCTTTTCTTCCAGGATACTGGCGTACCGCTTTTCCTCAATCTGCTGCAGAGCTGCCGCCACGGTATCCTTCAATGTCGCCTCGTCCTCAGGGTCATGTACCTTGAACTCCAGGATGATTCCATCATCTTCTTTCGGATTTCTTGGCTCCAGCATGACATCATAGCGGCCGAATCCGCTTTCTCTGTTGGAGGTAATGGCATATCTCTCCTGCAAGTCCACCATCAGCCCCAGCACAAAGCCATGGTAAAATCGCTCCGGCTCCGCTTTTTCCGAAGGCTTCTTCCCCAAATCAAAATAGCTGAACGTGGCAAGAGCTATTCGGTTCATATAATTGTTCATTGCCTTTCTATCACCCAATAGCAAGGCCTTAACAAAAACATTATAATCGGAAGTGTACTCCGCAAACCAACCGTCAATCATACGCTCAAACATCATCTGTACTTCCCAATTTGTCAACCGAAGTTCGTAATCCGCTTTTCCCCGTTCATCGAACATGACGCGCTCCCCCTTCAGATAACCACTGGCCAAGAACAAGCTCCAGATGGCATTCGTATTGTGCTCAAGCTGACTGAATATTATTTGTTCATCTATCATCGCGTGAAAAGATTTCCCCTGCAGCAAATCTTCCATGATAATTTTCACTTCCGGGTCTCCCTCCCGAATCAGCTTCCCTACCAATATTTCACCTGCTCCTTCTTCTCCGAAAGTCTGTATTCTTCCAGCGCTGCAAGTACCTCCTCCTCCGTAAAGCCAAAGGAAGCAGCATATTCATCCGAAGTAGAGGTCACTACCTTCAGATTATTCAAATCAGAAAAAATAGATTCTTTACTACTTCTCGTAATCCCTGTCATAACACCTCGTTCCAGCCAAGGATTCGTCTTAAATGTGGAATTGAAGAGACTCCTGATAAATGCCACGATTTCATCCCAGAATCCGCCTACAAAGGCTTCCTGCATGGGTGTATCATATTCATCCAGGAGGATGATGACTTTCTTTCCATAATAGCGGTACAGATAATCTGACATCTGGTACAGCGCCGAGGTGGCATCGGAATTGCTGATCTCCAGCTCCAATATCCTGTCGAAATAGGCCCTGTCCGCATCCGTCAGTACCTTACACTCTCTCAGGAAAGAGTATTTAATATACAGATTCCTTAAAATTTCGCACAGTTTTGCACGGGTATCTGGATAGTTCACTTCCTTTACCCTGGCAAAGGACAGGCTGATTACAGGATAAGTTCCCTGGAGCTCTCTGTACCGCTCATATTTCCAGACAGAAAGCCCCTCGAACAGTTCACCTCGACCTGCATACTCTACTGAAAAGAACTGCTCCAGCATGCTCATGTTCAAAGTCTTGCCAAAGCGCCGGGGACGTGTTATCAGCGTCACATCGTCTTTACGCTCCCACCATTCGCGTATGAAATCCGTTTTGTCCACATAAAAGCAGTCATTCGTAATGACCTTCCCAAAATCCTGTATCCCGATTCCTACCGTCCTTGCCATAAGCACCTCTTTTTTGTATGTCTTCTGCCGTATTGCAGAAATACGATTCACACTCAGTTGTCTGCTTTTAGCATAACAAATTATAATCGATATTACAATGATAATGTTTGCTGCGAATGGATATTAACCAGGCCAGACTTCTACCTGACGGTTCCCAATCAAATATATTTTTGCAATTCTATAATTATATCAGCGAAAGAACACACCATCGACAAAATTTTTCTTTCACACCCCGATCAGCGCGTCAAAGGTCCCCGCCATATTAAGCCGGCCGTAGCCCCACTGATGTCAAGTTAGTGTCATGAACTTTTGGGGTTAATTTTTTGAAAGCCTCGTAAAAGCCTATGTTTTCGTGGGGTTGATGTTAAATTGATGGCATGCCCAACGTAAAATAATGTTAAATTAGTGTCAAGTTGCTTTATGGTCGAAAGCTCTATTTGTATCTGCCTAATCCAGTGTCTTTGAATATGAGACATCTCCCCTAGTTTTCTATTCCACTGGTTCTTCTCCCCATCAACAATCTACGAATTTCCTCAAATCGACGTATCTGTTCATCCTTATAATCCTTACAGATTGTCAGCTCATTTACCAGACTGACAATACATTCCACTGGCTCTCCGTTTTTGAACAAAGACTTCAGTCTCTCTTTATCTTTCCGCTCAATATGACGATATGGAACCGCAATGTCCTTGAACTCTGTCGGTACAAGTTCGCATACCCCTCCTCCATAATATCGACCGTTGAATTCACATTGGGCAAGGGTGATGGAATTAAAAAAGCAGAATACCAGACTCTCGCCATCAAGCTCATCCTGAAGCCGCAAATGATACCCTGCATCCGTGGTATGTACATTCGCAGAGTTATAAAAAATCCTGGGCAGGATGCCATAACGTTTAAAAAACACTACTTCTCCCTTTTTCACAATTGGCACGCCATACCACGGTATCCGATTCGAACATTTATAACATTCTTTCAACGGTATATCGTCTATCTTCTGTTTCCCCGCCCACTCCAGATATCCCTGAAGCCCAATTGGCAATCTTTGCACATCCTTTTCCTGGGACAGATTCAACAAATAAGCTGGTCTATTGCTGCGTCTTATCTCGTTTACTACTTCCTCAGAGATTTCTACAGTGTCCTTCGCTATATAAGAAGCTTTCTGGACAATCGGAAGCACAAACTCCCTACACTGGTACTCCTCCACCTTTTCTTCTGGTAGAATAAAATAGCGGTTCCCTCCCGTTACAATACCTGGCGCAATCTCGCCCATATCCTTAATTCGCGGATATCGGTTCACAGCACTTTTCAGCAAGGAAATATCGGCATCACCAAGAACTGCATTTGACCACTTTTTTAATGGTTTATTCCAGCAGATACTATTTTCCTGTATCGGAAGACTTTTTCTGCAGTCCTCATACACCTCGTAACATATATGTCTTTCCGTGCAGTTTTTATTTGTCAGATATACCAGACAGACCTCCTGTTCAATTTCTGGAAACAAGGCTTTCTGAAAAACAATAATATGTATTATATTAAATATCTTTTCCAGATGCCCTCTCAGCTTCTCCGCATACTGTACCTGTAAAAATTCCATCGGTAGCACAAAAAAGATGCTTCCACCCGGCTGAAGCAGACGACATGCCCCCACTACAAATGCCAGCCACATATTCTGCATCACCGTGCCTTTTAATCCCGCCTCTATACAAATAGTGTTCGCCTTATCAATATCTTCCTTTCCCATTAACTTCTTATTGATATATGGGGGATTTCCTATAATTAAAGAATAGCGCTCGGATGCATTGACAGCAAAATTAAGGAAATTGTCCTTTACTATCAAGCAGGAGTCTCTACCATACTCCCGACACATTTGATCCACTTTTTCCTGAAATAGTTCAATGGCTGTTATGTGCTCCGCACACTGCTGTAACAAAGGAAGGAACCTTCCATCACCTGCTGAAGGTTCCAACACATTAGAAAAATCCTGCTGCTCACTTTTTAAGTACTCTATCATGAACCGAATTGCATCAGGCGGAGTATAATAAGTACCCGACAATTTATCGCTGTTCATTTATTCACCCTTCACAAATGCCTGGTCTATGTATTCATTAAAAAGCATATTGGTTTCTATATAAAGATTCTTTTCCTGCTCTGCCAGTCTTCCATCCTGGTATAGTTTCTCTAGTTCTTTCAGCTGTTGCTGCAGCCGTGCTGCATTCCAGTAAAGATCAGTCCTTCTGATATCTAAATGCAGCATATTGCACATACTTTTCCCAACATGTGTCTTCCCAACCACATATCCCTTTTCATCCCTCTCTAAATGCTCGTCAAATTCCAGATTTGCCGGATCAACGAACCCTGCTTCCGCATTATGCGACTGCGCAATATCTCTTGTCGGCCATTTATCTGACTTGGACAGATTGCATCTTGAACAAGCCAGCACAAGATTGTAGTAGTCATTTTTCCGGCTTTCATCCAGGCTCTTTGGGACAAAATGATCTAAATGGAACTTTTGATGTAACACCTTTCCATTTTTGCCGCAATAACCGCACAGATAATAAAAATCCTGTTCCAGCCGCTCTCTACCATCCTGATAATGCCCTAACCCTGATACGCCTTCCCTTCTACGGATTACTTTATCACCATGTACCCTCACTATATTCTCCTTTATTTATCAAGTGCTAGTCTTATGTTCTGCTATAATAGAACTTCCTAATTCCAGGATTCTCTGTAATCGTTCCTCAAATTTTGAATCCAGCATATTTTTCGGTAATTTTTCTACCATCCCATACGATGATAAGACCTTGTACAACTCAAGAAACTCTTCCTCGTCCGCCCCTAGCTCTCCTTGATGCTTCTTGTCTAAAAGTTCCCGGTACCGTTCCAACTTCTGCTGACGGCGGGTCTGAAAGACTTTTGCGCTTTCCAACAGGACTTGGATAAAGGCTTTTAGCTCTGACTCCTTTTTCGGGTCTGCTGCCTCCGTATCAAAAATACCCTTGGGGTATCGGTCCCGCTCTGCCACAAGACCGTCCGTTATTAAATCCGGATCCACGCCAGTCATGATAAAGCATTGGATATCCCGCATAGAATCATTGATATAATTGATCAATGTGGTTCCGTTAAATCCAAAGTTCTTTACCATTTTATAATCAATCAAAAGCACATCTATTTGTTTCTCATAAATTTTGTCCAGAATATCCTGTTTGCTATTGCACTCGTCTATCAGCACCAGCTCCAGTTCTTTGCACCGCCGCAATAACGATCTCCTGTAATTTTCAAATTGTGCAGGTTCATCATCAATATATCCAACTCTATACATCCTAGCCTCCTAATATGATTTTTGCATAAAAACCCATTTCTGATCGCCGGTTCTCACTTAAATCAATGGTTCCATTATACTCAGATATAGTGCGGTTTACAATCCACATTCCCATCCCTGTTCCATGGTCTTCATCCTCTCCATCAAAACGATGTCCGCTCTCAAATGGCTCTAAAATCAATTCTGGCCGTTTTTTGTATTTCGGGATCAGCCCCCAGCCGCTGTCCTGATAATCCATGCACAATCCCTTTCCAAGTCCGGATATGTCCAATGTGATTTCCCGTTTTTCCAATCTCCTGTCCATTTCCCGGTCAAAAGATGCCAGGCTGTTGGCAATCAGGTTACTGATAATGTTTTCAATATCAAACTCAAAACACCATAGCTCAATATCTGAATCACATCCATAAACCAAAGCAGTATTGCTTTTATCTAGGATATCTTTCCATGTGCTCATATATTGTTTCAACATGGCCTGAATATTATGCTTTCTTCTCCTTCGTTTGTCCTTTTTAATGGATTCAATCGTAATGCCAAACCATGACGCAAAATTCTTTTTGACTCTGATTGCACGCAGGATATTCTGTAAGGCATATTCCACATCATTATCATATTCTATAGCCTCGTAGGCGGCATTTAATTCAAGCCCAATGTTATTGGTAGAGGTTCGAATCTCATGCATAAACATATTCGTGATAATCCCTGTTGTTGCCAATGTCTGAAGCATTTTGTTCTCATTTCGCAGTTCTTCCAGTTCCTCCGCCTGCTTCTGCTCCATGCCCTCCACCAAATTCATGACATCTTCTGGATTTGCAGAAGGCGGCAAACTCGATTTTGCGGCCTGATTCCCCGCTTTCTCTGTCTTTTCCAGCTGTTTACCCGAAGCCTGCTCCGCCTCCCACTCTTTCCGCGCTTCTGCAAGCTGACGCATCTTTTCCCGTTCAGACACAAGCTGGTCCTTTTTATCTGCAAATCTGGCCAACTTACGTCCCACGGACTGCCGATCCCGTTCAAACTCTTCAATCACAAACAGAAGAATCCGCTTTAACTGCGAGAACCCCACTCCCTCCTGAATGCCGTTCCGATTCGCCGCATCCTCCAGGTTTGTGTTTTTTCTGGATATCGACACTGTCCCTAACATCTGTTCCGAGCCAACACGCCAATTTCCGTGCTCTTTTCCAAGACCTGCCGGAGAACGGTTCCGTCTAGCCGAAAGCTCCAACCAATCAAAGTCATTATCCCCATACTCGCCATAAGGGCGCACACGAAATTGATCGCGGTACAGCTTAATTCCGCCAAACTTTTTGGCGAGGTTTGCTCGACCTGTAATATCCTTATAATAAAATCGTTCCTGGTCTTTTTTATTTGCACTTATTTTATAAAAGAATAATACTCCTTGAAAGTCTCCAATAAAATTCTCTTTCTCACCTATTTCTTCCATGGAAAAAGCTTCTTCCTTTTTCTTCCCCCGCAGATAGGCCTGCTCCTGTTCATCAAATTCTGCCTCTCTATATACCTCCTGCTCTTCTCCGCGAAAATCAAATTCATTTCGTGTAATCTGAATATCCAGCATATTGCTGGTCACCTGAAAATCAATCCGGTAATCATAAGACTCCACATTTGTACTGGTTATCAATGCCTCTTCCACATCCGTAGTATCATCAAAAAACCAAACGCAGAAATTCTGTTTCACATCTGGAGGAAGCAAGTTCTCTAAATGGTTCCTGAGACGGTTCATCGTCCTTTCATCCCAGACATCGTGAAGATGATTCAATCGAAATGCCGTTCCAGTTCCAGAAAAATCACATTCCACAATCTTCGATGCCACTGCCCGGTTTCTCCAACTTTCAATTCCGACATGATCCAGAAGGTGGGCATCCGTATCAAAAACTTTAGCTTTCACTTCTGATATCCTTTTGTTTCCGTCGAAGTCCCGCCAGTCTACAATCCATTCCAATCCGCCATCCTCTGAAATGGTAAGCATGTCACACTGATCGGACATCCGATCCAATGCAAATCGTCCAATTCCTTTTGCTCCGGTTTGTAACCTTCCGCTTTTTGTAACATAAGACTTCTTTTTGGATGAATTGCCAATGGTCATCCAATGAGTGCGTAGTACTTCCTCCTTCATTCCGCAGCCATTGTCCATAATGTAGACACAGTTTTCGCTATTGGCATAATAAAGACAACATACACTTGCATCTGCATCGTAAGCATTTTTTACGATTTCAAGCACTGCTCCCTCCAATTTCGACACATTCTCTCGCCCAATCAGTCTGGCAGTATAAGCATCTACATCAAATTCGATTTCTCTGACCTGTTTTTTCATGAGAACTCCTTTGGCAACAATATTATTGTTATTGTACCAAATAATATGCATTTCTACAACTTTCATTATAAAGAATTTAATATTAGGATATTTCGAAAAAATGTCAGCTTCCAGCAAGAAATCTTTTTCACCAAACGACCTGCATCTTTTTTAATGGCTGTCAATCTGGTCTGTCCCTTTTATACTGCTCATAGTCGAATTATAACCTAGCACGAAGAAAAGTCTATATCAAAATAATAAAAACCGGCAGACTACGTCATTCCTATCATTTTTGATATAGACTTTTAGGGTTACCGTTATTTATACAAAAAAACGGTATTTCGTTAATTTTTTCACACCCCGATCAGCGCGTCAAAGGTCCCCGCCATATCAAGCCGCCCATACCCCCACTCCCTGTTTGGATAGGTCATGTCAAAGCTTCGGGAGGCGCCCCTGATAAAATAATTTTTGATTTCCCGGCTTTCCACATAGGGATTATTTCCGTCCACCACCGCCCATTGCATAAATTGCGCCACCGCGCCTGCTGCAATGGCTGCGGCATAAGAGCTGCCCGTTCCCGCCCCGCGAATGGTGGATACATTCACCCCGGGAGCCGCAAACTCCGGCTTGATTACCCCTATTCTTGAAAATCCCCTGCCGGAATCAATATAAAAGCTGTTATTGGAGGAATCATAGGTAGACACACTGATGACATCCGCCGCCATGGACGGCTCTGTCAAGGTAATATAAGGGGTGGGCGCCAGAAAACTCACAGGGGCATTCAAAAACTGTGTGATGGGCAGCCACATATGAAAAGTCCCGTTGTGTATCTCTCCGGCGGGCTGCACCTGAAAGGTCCAGATACCGGGTGTGGGCGCCACCACCCGCATAAATATCAGCTCCTCTCCGGACGCCGCCTCAACCAGGTTTCCTACCAAGGTGATCCTCGTGCGTTCGTACACAAAACCGTAGGTGATACCGTCTCGAACCCCCAGCCGGATAGGCGGGATTGTCTCCCCTCCCGGCGACCGCACGGACACAGTGAATACATCCGGCACGTTTCCCCACAGCTCCAGCATAAATCCCTGCGAGTTCTCCCCAACCCTGATCTCCACATCCGTGCCGTTTGTGCTGCTTCCCCTGCCGGTTTCAATTCTGCCCTGAAAATGGTGGGAGGCATTTCCCTCGTTGCCGCCGCAGACTACCACTGCCCTGCTGCGCTTGATCGCCACGGTCTCCAGATATCTGGATAGGGCCGAGTTGCCAGCGTGATCCCCGTAGCCGGTTCCTATTCCCAGGCAGATAACCACGGGTCTGTAAAACATATTTGTAAAACCGTCCACATACTTGACCGCCAGCATAATATCATTTTCCTGATAGGCAGGTACCCCGGACGGCACCAGAAAAAACTCCCGCAGGTAGGGCTTGCATTCCTTAAGCTTCACCACTACGATATCCGCTTCCGGCGCCGCGCCAAAATAGCTGAGGCCGTTTCCAAGCCTGCTGCCTGCCGCAATGCCCGCCATGGCGCTGCCGTGCCCGTTTTCGTCACGGCTCGGCACTATCTCGAAGGGGTTTTCGGACCGCAGCGCCCTGTTGATATCCTCCCTGGTATACTCTGTGCCGTACAGAAAGCCTTCGGGCGGTGTTCCCGACTGAACGGTCTGATCCCAGATAGCCAATATGCGGCTGTTTCCCTCGCTGTCCCGGAATGCCGGGGCAGTATAGTCAATCCCCTCTCCTGTTAAACAGTTGCAAAAAGCTCATTTTAAATATTCCACCACTTCTCCCGTGTCTATATCCGGTAAAAGGATAGACTCATAGGACAAAAAAGGATAGATAATGGCAGATATCTGCATTCCTATCTCCTTCGGACTTCCTGCCCCATTCTCCAACTCATAAATCACGGATTCCCTTTTAGGGACATAAAAGACGTTATTTCCATCCGAATAAAATGACAGCGGCTCCTCCGGCACCAGAACTTTTCTGAAAGGTTCTTCCTCCCTCTCCTGGGCGCCAAAATAATATGCCGTGAGCGCGCCGTTTCGCTCCCGGTCCGTATATAAGATCCTGTCTCTGTCCAGCAGGAATTTTCCTGCCGCAATGCCATAAACGGTTTCCGCGCGGCCTTCCTTCAGCGAATATCTGCACAGTCTTGATATATTATCCAGGAAAAAAAAGCTGTTTCCGTCAAAGGCCACATTCCCACTATGATAGGAAAACAACACTTTTCTGCTGCCGCTCAGGATATTGACCTCGCTGACCTGGTCTGACGATATAAAATAAATTCTGTCCTCTCTTACCACAAAGCCGACGATCTCGCTGTAAAATACCGCTCCTTTTCCAAGCTTCCCCAGCCCCAGTACGGAAGCTTTTTCCTGGTTGGCATTATCCTGAAAAACAGTGCGGCTTTCAAAGGTATCCAGATCCACACACACCACAGAAAAGGTATCATACAGCTTTGAAAAATATCTGCCCTTATTGTCATAGCTGCGCTCCATGTAATAAATACAGTTTCCCTCCCCATAAAATGGGGAGAAAATATCCTTATTTCCACGGAACACATCCCTGACCAGGGCATAGCTGTCGCCGCTCTCCTTTTCCCTGACGGCTATATAGGCGCCTTCCTGGGGATGATAGTCCAAATACACAAGACAGTCCCGGCTCTCGTAATAAAACCTGTTATCCAGATTATAAAGAACCTCCGGCGTCTCAGCTGCGTCTGTTTTGCCGGAACATCCGGCAAGGCACGGCACACAGAATAACACCCAGAGAAACACCCCTGCCCTATTGGCTCCCGGCTTTTTTCCCCAGTGGTTTGTATAAGCTTTTAATATAATACCTGCAAGCAGCGCTCCCAATAAGACATTGATCATAATAAGAAGCGCTTTCGTATGCCCCGGCACCTGGATGAACTGATACACCTGCCTGTCAGTAAGCTCGTTATACTCAAATACCGTCCCCTGATAATATCCTGTCCCGATCAGAAAACCCAAGGGGCCCGGCAGAAAATATTTCATGTATTGCTTAGGCAGCCCGTAATAGGGCAGCAGTATCAGCGCAAGCGTCGCCAACATGGAAACCGCATATTTTCTGAACACTACGATTGCCGCGCTGACGGTCAGCCCCCACAGCGCACAGCCTGCCATGCGGAACAGACAAATACGGACTGCCGCCTCCAGCAGGCTTATGCTGCCTGAATATCCGGAGAAGGTCTCCAGGCTCTGGACAGGATAATTCCCATGGCTGAAGCCATACCCCCAATGAAAAAAAACTGCTCGGGTGCAAAAATCCAATATACATACGCATAAGCTTAACAAAACAACCAGCAGTATTTTTCCCCTGGCGGTCCTTCTCTCCCCATTTGCCGACATTCTGATGACGGCATCCATCTCGCTCACATTCTCCCTGCCAAAGCATAGCAGCGCAAGGATCATAATAGTCAGAAGAAGCCCCATATCCAGGGATTCCTTTGAAATAAGGGCACTCCAGGCATTTGTGTCAAGCAAATATCTGTTTTCCGGGCTTTCGCGGGCAAAAAGATACTGCTTATACAAAAGGTCATAGCCCTTTTTGTACGCCTGCAGCTGCTCCAGCTCCGCAAGCTGGGAACGATACGCTTCTTCCGTCATCTCCCCCAGGGAATATCTTTGGTAAATAGTCTGCAGCAGACTTTCCGCCTGACTGAATTCCTCATCCTTATCGGAAAAGAATTTTGCCGTCTCCTCATCCACCCTTCCTGCCACATAAGACAGGTATTTGACATAATAGGACCTGTACCCTGCTGCCTCGGATACCCCGGGACCATATAGTAAAAAAAGCTCCATGGCTTTCAGTAAAACAAATACCGCTGCTATCAGAAATCCCCCCGAATGGCACATCAGCTTTTTCCATTCATACCTTCCCACATCCATCCGCCTACCTCACCTTCCATAATAGCCATCCCGCAACTGCAAGCCCTATGAGCAAAAATACCGCCACACCTGCTGCCGTGATGCTCTGGGGCACAGGATACCCTGCCAGATTGCTGAAATCGGGACGCAAAATAAGGGTTCTTGCGCAGAGCAGGGAAACCGGATTCCATAAACGGCTGCTATTATAAATGTGGTCATAGGCTGTCACGCATACCATTACTGAAATCAGATTCAGCATAAGCGCCGCCAGAATTCTTCTGGCACACAGCGAAAACAGTATAAATATCATACAGAGCACGCACAGTCCCGTGATCTTATATATCGAAAGCGCCAAGTACCCCTGCCCCATGGACAGGTTCAGAAGCGTATCCTTAAATCCCTTGATTGCATAAAGAGGGCTTGCCGTACCTTCTGTTCCCCCGAAAAAAAGGGCAAACATACAAAAGTCCCATACGGCAAAAAGAATGCCCATTGCCACAAAGAACAATAAAGCCGAAAAAAGCTTTGCCAGATATACCCTTCCGCGGCCGTTCCTGGAAGTCCTGATAATATACTTCATTTCCGTTTCTTCCTCCTTCACAAACACCGACGCACAGCCATAGACCGTCAGCATCAGCAAAAGGACGGATGAAAAATCATAGTAGAACAAGCTCTGATACATTTCCGTGTTATAAAAATCCCTTATCTCCCTGCCGTGGAATGCCTTTCCAATGTACAAGCTCCTCCTATATTCGTACGTGTTTCCCCGTTCCTGATAGAAGTCCATATTTTTCTTTGCTTCCGAAACGATTCCTGCCGCATACGATCTGTAGGTATAGTCATATTCCAGCTCCTCCAGAAAGCATTTCCGGAAGAAAAGCTCGTCGCTGTACACATTATAGGTATAGCTGTTTTCATCCACCCTCGTGCTTGCCGTCTGATTCTGCACTGTCTCATAAATAGGTCTGTATATCTCCAGCAGGCTGTTTATTTTTTCAAGGGTGATTTCCCCGCTGTATACCGGGTAAAGCTCCTCGTATGCCTCTTTAAATTCCTCAAGATTGCTGCCGGAAAACAGAGAAGCCTCCTGATATACACTATATATCTTACATCCGTCTGCAATAAGCACAAGCAGGAGTATCAAGAGCATTACGGGTGTCAGAAAATGCTTGCGGAGCTCGTAATAAACTAATTTCAGCATTGGCTTTCCCCTTTACAGCAGCATAAAAACACCTCGTCCAGATTTGCCCCTACGGAAACTGCGCTTTGATCCGGCTTTTCCCCGGAGATCATCCGAATATGCACATCCTTCCCTTCCCGTCTGATATTACTGATTATGATGCCTTCCTCTCCCAGAAATCTCTTTTCCTCCCGGGTTGTAACCTGCCACACCTTTCCCTCAAGCGTCCGTTCCAATTCCTCTATTCTGCCCTTGTGTATAATCTCGCCCTGATCCATGATAATGACCTGGCTGGCAATATACTCCACGTCTGACACTATGTGAGTCACAAGAAGCACAATCCGCCCCTCGGCAAATTCGGAAATCAAATTCCGAAACCGGATGCGCTCCTGTGGGTCCAGCCCCGCAGTGGGCTCGTCCAGAATCAGTACCTTCGGAAGATTAACCATGGCCTGGGCTATTCCCAGTCTCTGGCGCATCCCCCCCGAAAGCGCACCGACCTTTTTCCCTCTGCTGTCAGACAGATTAACCTTATCAAGCAGCTCCCGGATGCGCTCCTTCCCTTTCCCCCCGGGGACACCCTTGAGCACGCACATATATTCCATGAATTCCTGCACGGAGAATTCTCTGTAAAACCGGGGATACTGGGGCAAATATCCGATATTTGAATAAAATTGGCTGCCCATGCCCGCCACATCTCTTTCATCCATAATAACTTTCCCGGAATCCGCCTTCAAAAGCCCCAGAAAAATATTGATCAAGGTAGTCTTTCCTGCGCCGTTTTTCCCCAGGAGTCCGTAAACGCCATTTTCCATGGCCACGGAGACCCCCTTCAGTACCTCCTGTTTTCCATATGTTTTATGAATGTCCCGCAGCTCTATCTTCATGAATCCTCTCCAACCGCCGAATGGTCTGTTATTCTGTCTCCATATTACTTAAATGACACGGTTCCCGCTTTAAACTGCTTATTGTCCCCATACGGACGCTGCAGCAGCACCGCCGTCTGCCGGTCCTCCAGATAACAGATATGCGGAGCCCGGTAGGCTTCTGTATCTCCCAACTCATACACTTTAGATACCAGCTTTCCAGTGCGAACGTCATACAATCGCAGCTCCCATCCGATATTTTCCTTTTCTACTGCCGTGACGAAGTAATTGCCCTTATCAGACCCCCATACACAGTTGCTCTCTATTTTTTCGGACGTTTTTATGATCTGTGTGCTGTCCCCGGAAGGATCATATGCCCAGACCTCTCCGCTCGCCCTGTCGTCCTGAATGTCCTCACTGAATATGGTATACTCCGAAAGGACGCTCATAACATCAAATTTATTACCCCTGTGTATAGAAAGACCGCTTCCGTCGGTTTTGACGCTCCCATAACATGTATAACTCTCTCCGTTTTCAATACAGCTGCCCAGGAAGACAATTCTGCTGTCGTTCTCCGCAAAAGCGATCTGGCTCACCCAGGACAGACTGCCCGCCGTTTTATCATCTTGTTTTTCATCCACCTGCAATACCTCCGTTTTCTCATGGGTATTTACATCATAAACATAAATTCCCTTCCTTCGATCACACACCGCAATCCTGCCGCCGTCCCTGGACGGAGCCGTTTGATATAGAAATATGAGCTCTGCCTCTAATTCTGTCACATCTATCGTTTTATCCATACACAGGTTTGCGTCATAGTAGGCGTACATGATATGGTAGCTGCCCTCAATGTGCCCTCCCCCAAACCCCACAACTGCCGTTGTATTGTTGTCCGATTTGGGGGTCTCAGAGAAAACCTTATAGGCTATTACATAGCCGCTGTCCGTTATCCAGGTCCTGAGGTCTCCGTACTCGCCGTCACTGTCCGGATACTCGGTTTCCGCGATCACCCTCTTCCCGGTCAGCTCATATAAATATATTTTGTCGGCAAACACAAGAATTTTGTCCTCTCCGGCATACTGTATCTCATCCATCCCCTGAAACTGATTCAGCTCCTTTTTCACCGATACATTGTCAATCTCAACCGACTTGCTGCCATTCCCCTGGTTCTCGCTCAATTGGGGGGCTCCCTGCGAAGGCGGATCAGTCTGAGCAATTACAGAACCTTCAAAAGCTTCCAGCTCAGGATAGATTCCTGCCACATTATTCACATTCCCACTGGCAGAACAGCCCGAACAAAGCAGCATGAAGCAGCCCAAAATTGAAATTAGGCTTTTGTTTTTCTTATTAATTTTTTTATTATTTTTCATTATTTCTGTTATTCTCTTTTTCATAATTATTCTCCCCCTCTGTAGAAAAGCACGGAATTTGACTTGTTCATCATCAGCACGTCATCCGGATAGTCAGCGCTGTTACACGGAACCGAGACTGCGTAAAACGTGGTGTTTTCCAGTTCTGCCGCGTTTAAGTCAAACTCGATTACGTCCGCCTGACCGCTTTTAAGCACCGAAAGGAAGGAGTCCTTTCCGTTGTATGTCAGCGGCTCATGATTTAAATAAAACACCGTTTTATATTCCGCCCCCGGATGTCCCATAATAATATATTTAATGTGGATTGTCTCTTTCCCCGATAGGTCGGCAGTCTCCTTCAGCAGCATGGACTGCTCTGAGACGTAGAGTCTTGTTTGCACATCCTTGTCCAAATTTGTAATTTCCGCCCCTGTTTCCTCTGACAGCTTCTTTATGAAATCCTGGTCCGTTTCCATTTCCTCCTGTGTTAAATTGCGAATAGCTTCCCTGTTTATCTCATTCGCCTTCTCCGTAAGCTTCTGATCCTGCCCGGCAGCCGCCTGAAAGAGAATCGGATAGACCGCTTCCATTGCCTTGTGGGAATGCCCATAGGAAAAGCTGTCCTTCATATCAGGCATAAACTCCGGGTTCGTAATGCTTGTAATACACACGCTTAATTTCTCGCCCTCTTTTCCTGTCACAGGCATAAACTGAATGATATGGTTCTCATCCTTGTTCTCCTCCAGCTCAAACAGATGCATGTACCGGTAGCCTGTATCCGTCCCCTTCACCTTATAAGGCTGGGGAATGCCGTCAAGAAAAACAAGAAAGCCGCAATTCCTTGCAATTCCGGAGCCCTGCATAAAATAGGGAATCTCCATTTCTCCGCCCTCATAGGTCAAACAGTATGTACTGTTATCTCCCCACAGGACGCCATGAGAGATAGTACCCATGACCGTGGTTTCCAGTTCTCCCTCCTCCCGCTCAAACGGATTTTCCGCTTGTTCCTCCTCATCCATAATAAAGTCCACATTTTGCTGTCCGCATCCTCCAAGCAGGCACAGACAGACCATCATGCCTGCCGCCGTTAAATACCTTCTTTTCATTTTCAGCTCCACCTCTTTGCAAAAATCCAAAGCAAATTAATTTTCCCTTCTTCCGGCAATGAGCATAACACAAAAAAACGGCTTACGCCGTTTGTTGCAATAACTGGGTACTGTTCATGTAGAAATTGAACCTTGCAGGGAAATTGTGCAGGAAAGGCTGCAAAATCAATTTTTAATACCTGACATATATAAGATGAGCATAACGCGAAATGTGTTGCCGCCGGGACATATCTCCATAATTCCATCATGTTTTTCCACTATTTTCCGCACGTTCTCCAGACCTATACCATGCAGCCCGTTGGCCTTTTTTGTGGTAAACAGCTTCTGATTCCTTTTTTCCAGTTTTCCGTTATAGCTGTTTTCAATTTGAATCCGCAGGACGCCCTGCTTTAATTCTATATTGACATCCAGCCTTTTTTCCTCTGTCTGTCTTGCCGCCTCAACAGCGTTTTCCAGTAGATTACCCAAAATTACATTAACGTCAAAGGAATGGCTCACGGTCTTCGGAAGCCGCACATTTACATTAACAGTACGCAGTTCCTCCTTTGCCCTGCGAATCATATAATTCATCACACTATCTATCTCAAGGTTTCCGGAAGACACTATTTCATTAGGGTTTGTTATAAATTCCTCCATGTCTCCTATATATTTTTCAATCGCCCTGCTGTTATCCTTTACAGCCAGCAGCTTCAGCTCGTTCATATGGTGTTTCATGTCATGTCTCAGCGCTTTTACCTTTTCTTCTCCCTGCAGCATTACATCCAGCTGATTTACATAACCCTGAATCCTTTGACGGAGCATCTCGTTTTCATATTGGTTTACAAGGGCCTCCGACATCATGTTATACAAATAAAAGGTAAAGAAATTCACCAGAATCAGACCGATGCTTGCTATGACAAGCCCGGTCTCCGTACTGCTCTCCGTATAAATCATCCCGCAGAGCATTCCTATGCTGCACAGAGGTACCAGCCCCAGCGAAATATTTCTGATGTTTTCCTTTTTCCTTCTCACATCCACAATCTTTTCCGTAAGCAGCTCGCAAATCAGTATCAGAAATATATCCAGCACCTCATAAATCTGGCTGAAGCCCAGACCATCCTTATAATTTACAAACGGAAGAATGGCAATCGTGCTGCAGCCCATGTTAATCACATAGACAGAACCTGTCACAAAAAGAATCGTCTTTACCGACCTGCTGTAGGTGAGCATGATCAACCCTATTCCCACCAAATTGCAGGCAATATTGACCCACACCATGTGAAATACAAGATACAGGGCCGTATTGATTACGAAAAAAAATCCATAAGCCAGCATATGGCATAAGCTGCCGCAGCGGTTTCCGCCCTCTTTATCGTCAGTAAATATGTGTATAAAGCGGCTGATCAAGTAAACTCTAAACAGATTTGCTGCAACGCAGATAATAAAATCCGCCATTTCCTACCCCCTTAACAGTTTTTCACGCACTTGCTTTCGATACGCTTTACTGATTGGCAGCATCATACCATTGTCCATCTCCACCATTTCATAGGCATACCGTACCACATGGGTCTTATTTATCACATACGACTGGTGAATCGTGAAAAATTCCCCGGGGAGCTTTTTCTCCAGCTCCCTTATTCCTCCATAAAACTCTTTTTCCGCACCCGCAGCCACTATTTTTATTTTCCGCCCCTGGCTCTCAAAATAAATGATTTCTCCATATGCCATATAGTAATAATCCCTGCCGTCTTGGAACTGAAACTTCTCCGCATTTTTCTCCAGCAGCTTTACCGCCAAGTCCAGCGAATCCTCTATCTGCCGGCGGGTAATGGGCTTCACCAGAAAATCCAGCGGCTGAGACTTGAATAATTTCTGCGCATAGGCAGGCTCCCCGGATATGTAAACGATCTGCATTCCTCTGTCTTCCAGGCTGTTGCGGATAAAACCGCCTACCTCGATCCCCGATAATTTAAACAATTCAATATCAAGGAACAAAACGTCAAGATGGCCTCCCTGTTCTAAATATTTACACAGTTCTTCGCCTGTGTACCATATCTTAACATCCATCTTAACCTTATTTCTTTCCGCGTACAGCAAAATCATCTCCTCAATAGAGGAACAAATATTAATTCCGTCGTCACATATTCCTATATTATACATACCGCGCCTCGTAATATTTCTTTTATAAAATAATACATCTTCCATGTTTATATTTCAACCCTTCATTTAATCGGTGTGCGCTTAAGCAAGCCCTAAATCAGCGGCACATCCTGATTTTACGGGATTTTGCCCGGCTGCAATATCATAACACGCTCCCCCGTATCAATCAAACAGACCACAACGCCTCTGCCCGTCAGCTGCAGCGGCGGTCTCTGCACCTGGGCAATGCCGCTTACGATCATGCTGTTGGGATCAAACGCGTATGGATTCGTTTCCTGCTGCATCAGCCCATACAGCTTTGGAACGCTCTTATAGTCAAACAGATGCGCATCCTCATTGGACAGCTCGCTGCGCCTTAAGTACACGATAGTATAAAGGTTATCTATACTGACCACACATTGATCCAAATTCCTCGTCTCCACAAATGATACCGGAAAATCCGTCAGGATATCAAAATAATCATTAGAGAGAATTTTGTCCCTGCATTCCATAATCCTACCTCTCTGCCCAGACCCCTCATATTTGGTCGAAACCTCCAAATATGCTTATCTGCATAAAACCTCATTTTAATAATAATATGTGTGTTTCCGATTCCGGTGACTGGGTCTATTGGGCGCGTTGGGCACGCATTCGCAGGCAGCGACGCCGTCAGAGAGGCTGCACCCTGCGCCGCTGCAAGGCATCAAAATACAATAGACAGCCCACATGCGGAATGCTATACTTAGGAGAGTGCGAAAAATCAGGAGATGAGAAAATGCCCAATTTTACAAAAATGGCGATTAAAGCCACCTTTATCAAGCTTCTCAACGAGAAGCCCTTAAATCGGATCACCGTAAAGGACATCGTAGAGGAATGCGGAGTGAACAGGAATTCCTTTTACTATCATTTTGAGGATATTCCGGCGTTGCTTGAAGAAATCGTGACGGAGGAGGCAGACCGTATCATTGCGGAGTACCCTTCCGTGGATTCCATCGAGACCTGCCTCAACGCGGCGCTGGACTTCGCAGGAAAAAACCGCCGTGCCATTATCCATATCTACAATTCGGTGAACCGCGCTATCTATGAGCAGTATCTCTGGAAGGTCTGCCGACATGTGGTATCAGTGTACAGCGACGGTATTTTTTCGGGCAGAGATATCAGCGAATTTGATAAAGAAGTTCTGAGAGGCTCTTATGAGTGCGAATGCTTTGGTATGGTCATGCGCTGGATGGACAGCGGCATGGAGGACGGCATGAAGGAGCGGATTTCCCGTCTCTGCGAGCTGCGCAGGGGAATGGTGGAGGAAATGACAAGGCGCTGCTCGGTATAGGCAGAAGGCAATATAAACAGAAGGCATCTTTTCAGGCGCCGGACGGAATCAGTTTTTAGACAGTTTCCGCCCGGTGTCTGTTTTTTGGTCTTTTTTTATCCGGTGGCTGTTTTTTGGTCTTTTTTCTTCCGGTGCCCGATTTTTGGGCACGGAGCGAATGCTGACGGTTTTAAAGCTCTGATCTGCCTGTTATACTGACGTTACAAATTTTGGTAAAGAGAGGTGATCAAAATGAAGACACGTTCTGTGACGCCCATGAAGCTTGCGAAGGCGGGGTACATCATAATGTCGGCCGTGTTCTGCGCCGTGGGTCTGCTGTTCATCCTTCTTCCCGAACTGTCCACTGTGATAATCGGACGTGCGCTGGGAACCGCGATGTTGATATTCGGAGGCATCAAGCTGGCAGGCTATTTTTCCAAGGATCTGTTCCGGCTGGCATTC
Source organism: uncultured Acetatifactor sp. (assembly GCA_910578215.1). Lineage (GTDB taxonomy): Bacteria > Bacillota > Clostridia > Lachnospirales > Lachnospiraceae > Acetatifactor. Next base: position 38,123 of record CAJTPH010000005.1, read on the forward strand.
CAGTATGACCTGGAATTTGGAATCCTTCTGATCGCACTGGGGCTGATCGTTCTTATACGGTCAACGGATGTGATGAACTTCATCTTCATTGCGCTGGGAATATCCATTTTCGCAGACGGACTGTTCAAGGTACGGATTGCCCTGGAGGCAAAAGCCTTCGGCATCACAGAATGGCTGTTGATACTAATTCTGGCTATCCTCACCGGCTTCGCCGGGCTGCTGCTCGTGTTCCGTCCGGCGGAAAGCGCGAAGATACTGACCCGTCTGCTGGGCATTTCGCTGCTGGCGGAGGGAATCCTGAATCTCTGCGTGACGCTGAGCACCGTTAAGATCGTAAGGCATCAACAGCCGGATGTGCCGGAAGCAAATTACTATGAGCTGTGACCGTATAAGCTTAAAGCAAGTATAAAAGAAAGGATGATACGACAATGAATTTTGCAAAAGCCGTGGTGAAATACCGCATACCGATTCTTATTCTGGCGCTTGTGCTGTCAGTGCCCGCATTCTTCGGCATGGCGGGTACGAGAATCAATTATGACATGCTGGACTATCTGCCGGAGGACATGGATACCGTAACAGGGCAGAAAGTGCTGATGGACGAATTTGGCAAGGGGGCTTTTTCCTTTATTATTGTGGAGGATATGCCTGTAAAGGATGTTGCGGCGCTGAAAGAAAAAATAGAAAACGTGGAGCATGTGGATTCCGTGGTCTGGTACGATTCCCTTATGGATATCTCGGTTCCCATGGAGCTTCTTCCCGACAGGATTTACAGGGAATTCAATACGGACCACTCTACCATGATGGCGGTATTCTTTGACAGCTCTACCTCCGCGGACATTACAATGGACGCCATCCGCCAGATCCGCTCCATCTGTGGAAAGCAGTGCTATGTGTCGGGAATGTCCGCGCTGGTGACGGACTTAAAGGACCTCTGTGAAAATGAGGAGCCTGTCTATGTGGGGATTGCGGTGGCGCTTGCATGCGCGGCAATGCTGCTTCTTCTGGACAGCTTTCTGGTTCCATTTGTCTTTCTTGCCTCCATCGGAATCATGATTCTGTTAAACATGGGTACCAATTACTTCCTGGGCGAAATCTCCTATATCACCAAGGCCCTGTCTGCCGTGCTGCAGCTTGCCGTAACCATGGATTACTCCATTTTCCTCTGGCACAGCTACAACGAGCAGCGGAGAAAACATGACAATATCAATGACGCCATGGCGGCGGCTGTAAAAGAGACTCTGACCAGCGTCCTGGGCAGCTCTATCACCACCGTTGCCGGGTTCATCGCCCTGTGCTTCATGTCCTTTACCATGGGCCGTGATCTGGGAATCGTCATGGCAAAGGGAGTCCTGCTGGGTGTGCTGGGCTGTGTAACGGTGCTGCCCGCCATGATTCTGGTACTGGATAAACCGCTTCAGAAGACAAAACACAAAGCGCTGATTCCCAATATGGGACGGTTTGCGGAGCGCACGATAAAGATATTTCCGGTCTTTCTGGCAATTTTCGCGCTGTTGGTTCCGCCCGCTTATTACGGATACAAAAAGACCGCCAACGAGGTCTATTACGATATGGGCGAATGCCTGCCCAAGGATATGGCATATGTCATTGCCAACTCCAAGCTCCGGGAGGATTTCAATATAGCCTCCACTCATATGCTGCTGTTGGACGCAGGGCTTGACCCGAAAGCTGTCAGAAGCATGATAGACGAGATGGAGGATGTGGAGGGCGTGAAATACGTGCTGGGTCTTAAGTCCGTTATGGGAGCCAGCATCCCGGAGGAGATCCTTCCGGCATCCATTAAGGATATACTGAAAAGCGACAATTGGGAGCTGATGCTCATTAATTCCGAGTACAATGTTGCGGGCGACGAGGTAAATGCGCAGATAAACGAGCTGAACGCCATTCTGAAAAGATACGACAGGGGCGGAATGCTCATCGGGGAAGCGCCCTGCATGAAGGATATGATAGAAACCACCGACCACGATTTTAAGGTTGTCAACGCAGTGTCCATCCTTGCGATTTTCGTCATAATCGCCTTGGTGGAAAAAAGCATATCCCTTCCCTTTATCCTGATTTCCGTAATCGAGCTTGCCATCTTCGTCAACTTGGGGCTGCCTCACTATATGGGACAGAGCCTGCCCTTTATCGCTCCTATCTGTATCAGTACCATACAGCTTGGCGCAACCGTGGATTATGCCATCCTTATGACCACCCGGTACAAGGAGGAACGCATCGGCGGAAAAAATAAGAAAAAGGCTGTAGGCACAGCACTCGCAGCATCCGTGCCGTCCATTCTGGTGTCCGGCACAGGGCTGTTCGCGGCAACCTTCGGAGTGGCGGTATATTCCAATATCGACATAATCAGCTCCATGTGTATGCTGATGGCAAGGGGAGCCGTGGTGAGCATGCTTTCCGTGACCTTTGTCCTGCCGGCGCTGCTTCTGCTCTGCGACGGTCTGATCCGCGCCACTACGTTTGGTATGAAGCAACTAGAGAAATCTGAAAACAAGAAAATGGAGGTAAGAGTATCATGAAACTGACAAATCATGCAAATATTGAAAACAAATCATTTTATGGAAATAGGAAAATACCTGAAAATAAAATTTTCTGTACAATCAGAACATGGAAAAAAGCCGCAGCATCGGCATTATGCTCCGCTTTGCTCTGCAGCGGATTCGGGCAGCCGCTCTGCGCGCTGGCGGCGGAGCCCGCGCAGGAGGAGCCGTTCAAGAAAGAGACCGTCTATATCCTGGCCGACCCGGAGGGAAGCGTCGGGAAAATCATCGTAAGCGACTGGCTGAAAAATCCTTCCGGCGAAAATACCATTATAGACCGTTCGACGCTGACGAATGTGGAAAACGTCAAGGGTGAGGAAAAGTTCACCCTTGGAGCAGACCAGGCAATCGTCTGGAGCGCCGGGGGCAACGACATATACTACCAGGGAAGCACAGATAAGGAGCTGCCCGTAGGCGTGTCCGTCACCTATACGCTGGACGGAAAAAAGGTCGCACCCGAAGATCTTGCAGGCAGGAGCGGGAAACTGACGATCCGCTATGAGTATGACAACAGAGCGTATGAATATGCGCAGATAAACGGCGTAAAGACGAAAATTTATGTGCCCTTTATGGCACTGACGGGAATGAACCTGGATGACGAGGTTTTCTCAAATGTGGAGGTGACAAGGGGCGAGCTGATAAACGACGGAAGGATGACCTTTGCCGTTGGCCCGGCTTTCCCCGGGCTGCAGGAGAATCTGGGCATTCATACGGATGATCTGGACATTCCGGACAGCATTGAGATTACGGCGGACGTGAAAAATTATAAGTCAGGAATTGCTTTCACCATTATCACTAATGAACTTTTTAGCCGAAGCGAAGGGGGCGAGACGGATTCCATGGAGGATTTAAAGAATCCTCTGGGCGATCTGACTAATGCCACAAAGCAGCTTAAGGACGGTTCTTCCCAGCTTTATGAGGGTCTGTGCGCACTGCTGGAAAAATCCGGTGAATTGGGAGAGGGCATTGATAAGCTGTGCTCCGGAGCCGGCGCGCTGCAGACAGGCGCGGAAGGCTTGAATGACGGGGCGGCAAAGCTGCACACGGGCGCCGAAACCCTTCAGTCAGGCCTGAATGCCCTTGCCTCCAGCAACGATCAGCTAAACGGCGGGGCAAGGCAGGTCTTCGAGACGCTGCTTGCCGCGGCACAGACACAGCTTTCTGCACAGATGTCTCCTCTCGGCATAAGCCTGCCAGACATGACCATAGATAATTACGCGGACGTGCTAAACGGTATCATGAACGCTCTGCCTCCCCAGTCGGAGGGCGTACAGGCGGTGTCAGCCCTGAAAGCATCCCTGGACAGCTACCATACCTTTTACTGCGGGCTGCAGTCCTACACCGCAGGCGTAAGCCAGGCTGCCGCAGGCGCAGGAGCCCTGAAAACCGGTACGGATGAGCTGAAAAACGGCGCCGGAAGGCTTTCGGCGGGAATGACGGAGCTGCAAAACGGTCTGCAGTCCCTGCAAGCCTCCGTTCCCGCGTTAACGGACGGCGTCACGCAGCTTCGGGACGGAGCCAAAAGACTTTCTGAGGGCATAAATGAGCTTGACGAAAAGACGGCACAAAAGCTGGCTGAGGCCATGAAAGGAAATCCCGATGAGCTGGCGGATAGACTGCGGGCAATCTCAGACGCCTCAAAGCGCTATCGATCCTTCTCCGGTATCAGCGACGATATGGGCGGCTGCGTAAAGTTTATTTACCGGATCGATGCCATTGACAGCGAAAGGTAAGCTGGGCGGGTAAGGGCTTTGCACCCGATTTACAGCCCCTGCCCCTGTCGGGACAAGGGGCTGTCGCTCTCAGCCGTTGGCCATCCCGCAAAGCTCCTCCAGCATCCTGGGAAGCTCTGTCTCCATGTTCTCGTCCGTGAACTGGCAGGTGCCCACCTTTTTATGTCCTCCGCCGTTGTATTTCAGCATCAGGCTTCCAACATTCACATCCGAGGTCTTGTTTATAATGCTGTACCCTACTGCGGCGGAACAGCCCCTGCCGCCCTTGCCGCTCACGATCCACGCGGAGATATTCTGTTCCGGATACATGCTGTATATCATGAAGCGGTTGCCCGTATAGATCGGATCTACCCCTCTCAGATCGGAAATAATGACATTCCCCTCCACTCTCGTATACTTCGCCACCATTTCCTTAAATTTCTCCGTCTGCTCATTGTACACCTCGATGCGCTCCTGTACGTCAGACAGGGCAAGAATCTGCTCCGTGGTCATGGTACGGCAGGCCTCCATCAGCTTTTCCATCAACAGATAATTGGGAATGGTAAACTGCCTCCATCTTCCCAGCCCCGTCCTGGGGTCCATCAAAAACCCTACCAGAATCCATCCCTTGGGATTCATGATCTCGTCGACGGTAAGATTGCCCGAATCCACCTTATCCACCGCCTCCATCAGTTCGTCGAACTGGGGAAAACGCTCTCTCCCGCCATAATATTCATAGATAATCCTGGCACAGGACGGGGTAATCCGGCTTTCGCCCTTGTACCTTCCCTGAAGCTGCAGCCTCTCATGTTCGCTGGAATGGTGGTCAAACCACAGCCCGCAGCCCTCCACAAACGGCACGTTTGCCAGACAGTCATTTTCATTTATCTCTATCAGACCATCCTGCAGATCCTTTGGATGCGCAAACTTCCAGCTGTCAATAATGCCTACCTCCAGGAGAAGCGCACCGCAGGCAAGACCATCAAAATCCGAACGTGTCACCAATCTCACAATCATATCCTCCTATTTTTAGTTTCCTCTTGCGGGAATTTCCCTCCAAGTGTGTACCTTGTACACACTGCGCCTCATTTTCGAGACTATATATTCAAGAATACTCGGTAATAAGTGTATCATATTTTTTCCAAATATTCTATACCTCATTTCCGTTTTTTCCAGAAGAACGGAAGCGGTATTCTGCAGCTTGACAGACTGTCCAAACCGCCGCAAACATGCGTGAGGCACACCCGTCCCACACCGCCGCGCTCCATGCGTGTTATCATAAACAAGTGTATAACCGCTATAGACAAACGCATTCAAACTATGTTAAATTAATATATATACACGAGAGGTGAAAAAATGATGAAGGCATGTACATTCCAGGATATATTTAACGAAAACGTTCTTCAAAAGCTGACCGATGCCCTGTCTGTGTCCTTAAGGGCAAACATACGCCTGTGTCGTGATATTTCCGCCCTCACCGACAGCGATATAAAAATTATTCTGGGGGAGGCGCCTGTGGCAGGGTTTATCGTGGAAGCTCCTGCGGCGGACGCGCCGCTTTCCCCTGAACATATTGAGGATGTGCGGACTGCCCTGGTGCTGCTGGCCGAGCAGCTTTCGCAGCTTGGCTATCAGACTTTATATCTGAAATCCCTGGTAAACTCTCTTGAGGACCAGGAAGCGCTGCATCGGAAGGAGCGCAGCCTCCTGAAGGACATGGCCGAGAAGGATTATCTCACCGGACTGTTTAACCACCGGAAATTTGAGGAGGCAATGGAGCAATACTCAAAAAGAACCGATCTGAGCATATGCATCATATCTGCGGACGCAAATTTCCTGAAGCTGACCAACGATATTTTCGGGCACGAATCCGGGGATATCATGCTGAAAAAGATTGCAGGCATCATGTCCAAGCTGGCTAGAAAGGGATGGATCGTCGCCCGCTGCGGCGGGGATGAATTCCGTGTCCTTCTGCCCGACACCAAGCTGATTTCCGCCATGGATTACTGCCGCAGGGTAGCTCACAACTGCAAAAACGAGCACGGCTATGCGTTCCCGCTCTCAATCGCTTTGGGCGTCGCCGAATGGCAAAGCGACAGGGAGACCCTGCAGGAATGCTTTACCCGGGCCGACGAAAAAATGTACCAGAACAAAGCCGAATTGAAAAAGGAGCTGCATCTTCCGGATTATATTTTGGAAAGGCTTTATGACAGACAGATACTTAATGAAGATATTCTGAGATTTTCCATTCAGGTGGCAGGCGAATTTTCAAGGTATCTGAGGCTTCCCGAGTCCCAGGTCCAAAAAATCACCCTTGCGGCGCGCTACGAGGATATCGGTATGGCGCAGCTTCCCGATTGCTTTATGATCCGCGGCCAGTCCAAGACCCTGGAGGAGCAGCAAATGCTGCAGGGGCATGTCACCCGGGGCTACGACATGGCAAGGCAGTTTGAGGAGCTGTATCAGATTGCGGATATTATACTTTGCTGTCATGAGAACTGGGCGGGCAACAGCTACCCCAGGCAGCTCAAGGGAAAAGAGATTCCCCTTGAGGCAAGGATTATCCGAATCGCAAACAACTACTGTTACTGGGTAGTCCCCACTGCCTTCGGCACCTCTCTTTCAAAGGGAGCCGCCAGAGAGCGCCTTGTCAAGTACAGCGGGGACATGTACGACCCGGAATTGGTAGAAAAATTTATACGGTTTGCAGATAAAAACGGCTATTGAAAAGGCTGTCTATTGCAAAACGCTTTAATTAATGTACTTCCTACGTCAACGGCTCTTTTTAAGGTCCTTCAGCGCCGTGCCCAGCTTGATGGGATTTCCGTATCTCAGAGTTCCCATGCGATAGATCTTCGCGCCCAGCCAGCCTGCGCCCAGAGTGGAGAGCACCAATAACACGAAGGATAAGATAATTTCCCAGAGCGCCACAGTACCCATGGCAATGCGCGCAAACATGGTGCTGTAAGAGCTGAAGGGCAGGAAGGATAATATCTTGATAACGGTTCCGTCAATGTTTGACAGCTGTATCAGAGAGAAGAAATACACACCCATAATAACAAGCATCAGACCCGAAACGCTCTTGCTGATATCCTCGGTCTTGCTGACAAGGGCTCCCATAGCGCCATAGAGGAACGCATAGAACAAATAACCGCCGATTCCAAAGAACACAAAGGCAATCAGCACCTGAGCCGGAATGTGGAAGAACATGTCAAGCATGCCGCCCCACTGCTCCCTGTTTGCCTGATAGGAAAGCAGGGTCGCTCCCAGTATCATCCCCATCTGGAACAGACCGCCGACCGCTCCCGCAATCACCTTGCCGAACAGAAGGCTGTTCGGTGTTGTGCTGGTTACCAGCACCTCAATGGCACGGTTGCTTTTCTCACTGGTGACGGATACCGCAATCATCTGCCCATAGTATACAATAAGCATAAAGACGATAATAACAAGCCCGTAGCAGTACCAATAATTGCTTCCGGAATCCTTATTGAGAATCTGTTCCGTCACTTCGATGGGCACCTCATAGGCTGCCGTCAGCTCATTGAAATCCAATCCCTTCTGCGCGCAGTAATCCATGCGGTAGAACTGCTGCATCGCCAGGTTGAACACCGCCGTATTGCGGTCAGTCATTGCCTTGTTAAACACATAGTACTCATAGCTGGCCGGTCCGGTCACCACAAAGCCTGCCTCATAGCCTGCCTGGACAGCGGTCTCCAGCTCCTCCACACTCTCCAACCTGTGCCAAATGCTGTTGGGAAACATCTGGAGAAGAACCTCCTCACGTACGACTCCCGCCAGATCCACATAGCCATAGCCGGTCTTATCCTGGCCGGGCTCCTGCTCTGTCGCTTCCTCCCCGCCGCCCACTACCTTCACGCCGGTAAAGTCGGACATATCCACAAAACGGGGCAGGAACAATAAGGCTGCCCCCAGTACAGCCAGCAAAAACGTCAGAATCATAAACGTTTTATTGCTGAAATACTCCTTTAACTCATATTTTAAAACAATGCTGAATTTCTTCATTTTTATTCCTCCCTGTGCGCTTCAGCGCACATACCCATCAAAATTCTTGACAATAAAATCCTGCTCTTGGATTTTATTGTATGAAAGCTTACTTTCAAGCGGATTGCCTTCAGGCCTCTTCACCCACTTTTGCCACAAAAATATCGTTCAGCGACGGTTCATAATTTCCGTATCTCTCCACGGCAATATCGGACTTTGCCAGCCGTTCCACCATAGTCTGCTTATCCGCGCCTTCCTTCAGCTCCAATATCAAAAATTCCTTCTTTCTCCCGGAGACGCTCACGATCTGTGCCCACTCCTTTTCCAGCTTGTTTGCAAGCTCATCCAGAGAATAGTTTTCCGATGCCAGCATCAGACGGTTCCTGCCGTAGTCCTTTTTAATATCCTTCAGCTTTCCGTCCAGAACCACCTCTCCCTGATTAATAACAGAGATATTGTCACAGAACTCCTCCACATAGCTCATCTGATGGCTGGAAAAAATCACCAGCCGCCCGTCGGTTATCAGCTCGTTCACCACATCCTTCAGAATCTGGGAGTTGACCGGGTCCAGGCCGCTGAAGGGTTCATCCAGAATCACGATCTCCGGGTTGCTCACCAGCGTAGCCGCCAGCTGAACCTTCTGCTGATTTCCCTTGGAGAGCGTCTCCAGCTTCCTGTTCACATACTCCGCAACTTCCAGCCTTTTCAGCCATTTCCCGGCGCTTTCCTTCGCCTCTTTGCCGCTCATTCCCCGCAGCGAAGCAAGATACACCATCTGGTCCATAACCGTGCGCTTGGGATACAGCCCTCTCTCCTCCGGCAGATAACCGATTTTGTGTTTGGAGGGAATGAACCTCTTTCCATTTAAAAGGATCTCTCCGCTGTCAGCATGGAATACGTCCATTAAAATCCGAATGGTGGTGGTCTTTCCGGCGCCGTTTCTGCCTAAAAGTCCCAGCGCACTTCCCGCCTCCACCGCAAAGCTGATGCCGTGAAGGACTTCCTTGTCCCCAAAGGACTTGCGTATGTCTTTTACTTCCAATTTCATTTTACATACTTTCCTTTCTTTATATCCGTTGTTTTTTGCTTTGTATTACTGCCTTTTTTCGCTCTTGTCGGCGAATTACAGCGCTTGTTCCGGTCCGTAAACAGGCGCTTACGGTTTTACTACAGGCTTTCCCTCTTTATCAAGCAGCGGCGTAAAGCCTCCTGCGTTTCCGCTTCTGCGAAACAAATAATTTACGCCTGTTTCCGTGTCCATCCAGATTTCAACAACTTCAATTTTGCCCTGGCTGTAAACTTTTTTAAAACGATCCATTTTTATTCCTCCTGTTATTATCTTTATTCCTGCGGGCAATGAGCCAGGCGGATGCGTCAGCTTCCATTGGGCGAATGCCGCCAGGTATTTGATTTAATTCTCTGTGCCGGTCTCTTTTACATCTTCTTCCCTGCAAAGCTCTATGGCGTCAGCACCCCAATCACAAAGCCGACGATGCCTCCAATCAGTCCGCACAATATCATATATGCTCCATATTGCCCCACAATGGAGATGCTTCGCAGGCTGTTGTCATACCTGCCGTCGTTTAAGGGCTGTACCTTCCCCTCCTCACCCTTGTAAATGATGCTTCTGTTCTCCAGGGCACAGGCAAAGCTCCAGCCTCTTTCCTCCGCGTCATGGACACTTTGAAGCTCCCAGTCGCTGTTCATGCCGACCCAGTCCTTGCCGTCGCTGAATATGCTCTGGTCCCGGGCCTTTCTCCTCCGGTTCACAAGGTATTTGCTGTCCATCGTGTAGATCATTTTCTCGCCGCAGGATTTTTCAAAGAAATACCGGACAGGCGTAACCTCTGTCAGTATCCATCCCTCCGCCGCCTGACGGCTCAGGAAACGGTTAAGTCCCCGGTTGGTAAGTATCAGCTTTCTGACGACCTTGTGGGTAGCGGGATTCACCGAATCCTCCCACTCCTGCCTTGTCATGGAAAGCTCCCTTTCACAGCGCACGCCGCGTCTCCACGCCGCCACTGCCTGCCCGTTGCCCAGGCATACATAGATCAGCACAAACCATTCATACCATTGCATACTAAGACGCGTCGACATATCGCAGCTCAGCAGGAACAGCTTCAGCCAAATGCTGACCGCAGCAGTCATCATAACCCAGAAAGCATATCTTTTGGCAGATATATGATAAATTTCCTTAAATTTCTGCGCCCTGTATCTGCGGGAGTCCTCGTCGTTACAGAGCTCGTTGACGCCGTCCTCCTCATACTCCTTGGCAAAGTAATAGTTCATGCTCTCGTCATGGGTAACCTCCTGCCACCCCATCTCCTGGGCCAGCTCAAAAAAAAGCTCCTTACGGCGAATCTCCTCAAGACCGGGCTTTTTGGGCAGACTGAATCTGTCCACATCATAGAGCATTTTCTTAGGTTCTCCCTTAACAAATGTAAAGATCATCCCCAGAGTCAGATTGGATAGAAACCAACCCCTTCCTGCCATCTCCTCCAGCCATGCCCTCTCCTTTTGAAAGCTGAAAAATATCCTGAAAATTCTCTTGTTACAGCACCTGCTCTGATTCATCCGTTATTCCTCCCGCCCTCATAACACTCACCCCGTCCACAAGCTGCTTTCCCAGCCGCTCCGTCTCAATTCTTAACAGCTCTACGCCGATGTCTGTTATCTGATATGCCTTTTTCCCTTCCTGAGGAATCTGTACAATAACACCGTCTGCCACCAATCTGCCCACCATGGTATACAGAGTGCCTGTTCCAAGCACAATCCGCCCCTTCGTCAGCTCACTGACATACTGCATAATGGCGTACCCATGCCTGGGCACAATAATCGACAGCAGAGTGTAATAGGTTGTTTCCGTCATTGGTATATATTTTTTCTGTATCCCCTCCTCCAATATTTTACCCCCCCCCCTGTCATTTCGCGACATGTATTCTCTCGATATGTCGAGTATCGACATGTCGTTTACAGACTTAAAATAACACACTCTTTCCCTCATGTCAATACATTTTTTATAAAGGAGGCACAAAAGGCCGGCACAACAAAAAAGGACAAAAAAAGGCTGTTGCAAAACAAAGATTTTATACAATATATGGCATATATAAACGAAACAAAAGCCATATATTGTATTTTCTCTGAGTTTTGCAACAGCCTCCATGCATGCCTTATATACTTTTAGATTGCATGCCCGGCAGCCGGATAATAATGCCTCATAAATTTTCAGCCTTCAGAGCGGCTCTGAGACAATGATATTTCTTTTGTCAGTCATGCCTCTCCTCACTGTCGAAGGTCTCGCAGAATCTGGCGGCAAAGGCGGGCTCCTCGTCCCCCGCATAGAGATGGGAAATATCCCCGAATCCGGTCAATCGAAAAATTGCCTTACCCTCCCTGCGCTCCTCCGAGACAACGGTGGTCACAGAGCTGGGAGCGGCGCAGGTATGATGCCAGAGAATCATGGGAGAGACATTCATAAGCCGGCTGAGAAGCACGCATTCCAGCCCGAAATGACAGAAAAAAACGATCGTGTCCCGGTTCGCTCTCTCTGCCCGGTAATACTCGCCCTCTCTTACATAGCCGTGCTCCGCCAGCAGTCTGTCAAAATTTTCAATGACGTCTGCGTACGCCTCCTTCACTTTTCCCTCCCGCATAACCTCCGTATCCGCCCACTTGTCCCGCAGAAAATAAGCCGGCTGTGCGGTCCAGTCCTCCGGCAGCCAATCCCAGGCAATCTTTTTCCTGTCCTTTACGTCGGGACGGCTGATCTGGGGCGGAAACTCTCTCAACCAGCCGCATTCCACTGCCGTTCTCCCCATTTTGTCCAAGGTAAGGGAAGCCGTAGCCTTAGCCCGTCCCAGAGGGGACACATAAAACGCCTTCACATCCAGCCCGGACAGCTTGTGGGCAAGCAGACCTGCCTCCCGCCAGCCCTTCTCTGTCAGAGAATCCTTCTCATAATCCGGATCTCCGTGTCGTACAATCATTAATCTCATCGTTTTTCCCTCAGTGCGCGTAAGCGCGCATGCCTATGTTTATTCCTCATAATTTGAATCGTTTTTACAATTGAATCCTCCCCCGGAAGAATTCCGATACATAAGTCCTTTGGTTTCCGCACTCCCCGTTACCCCAACGCCACATCCAGCACCATCATCAGCACAAAGCCTGCCGCAACGCCGATGGTGCCCACATTGGTATGCTCACCTGACTGGGATTCGGGAATCAGCTCATCCACGACCACATATATCATGGCGCCCGCCGCAAAGGCAAGCAGATAGGGCAGAATGGGCACTACCTGCTCTGCCAGCAGAACGGTTATCACCGCCCCTATGGGCTCCACAATGCCCGACAATACTCCGTACCAAAACGCTCTGGGCCTGGATGCCCCCATGCTTCTGAGAGGCATTGAAATAATGGCTCCCTCCGGGAAATTCTGTATGGCAATCCCCACCGAAAGCACTAACGCTCCCGCCATGGTAATTCCCGTGTTGCCCAGCATTGCCCCCGCAAGCGTAACGCCCACCGCCATCCCTTCCGGCAGATTGTGCAGCGTCACCGCAAGCACCAGCATGGTCGTTTTCTGGAAATGCGATTTGACCCCCTCAGGCTTTTGGTTTTCCGTGTGCAGATGAGGCACAATACTATCCAGAAGCAGCAGAAACCCTACGCCCAGCCCAAAGCCTGCCGCAGCAGGCAGCCAGGCATTTCCTCCCCGTTCACCGGAGAGCTCGATTGCCGGAATCAGCAGCGACCACACGGAAGCCGCTATCATCACCCCGGAGGCAAAGCCCAAAAGCAGCTTTTCCAGCTTTGCATTCATCTTCGCCCTCATAAAAAAAACCATCGCAGCACCCAGGGCTGTCCCCAGAAAAGGAATTATAACAACCGCAAACTCATTCATGAATTTTTTTCACCATCCTGCTTATCATAAAATAAATACTATTTTATAGTATGCGAAATAGTCTGTTCAAAATTCAACATAAAAATTCAATAAAAGCCTTACCCGCGGTCATACTCCTTCTTCAGTCAATCCATATTCCTGCAGAAGCCCTCTCTGATAAACCGCATCTTCAAAAGAACGCTTTATATCCTCCTGCCGTCCTTCGGACGCCATCCTCTTATACAGCTCAGTTATCATATCGATGCCCTGGCTAAGCCCCTGACTGATTCCCTGACTGATCCCGCGCCGGAACCCTCTCTCCTCCACCTTATCCAGCCATTTATCCACAGCGATTCCTCCCCCGTTTTCTTCATCCTTGCTGCCCGTTACTGTCCTGGCATAGCTGCTATACCTTTTATCATTCTTAACCACAGCTAAAGTATACCATGTATCCGGATACTTGGCAACCATGCCTTTCATCATTTCTTCGTTACAGTCCTCCCTCATGGCGGTAAAAAATATCTTTAAGTCTCCCGTAAAGCGACTCAGCTCCTTCTCGCTCATATGTCGTGCGTCAATGAGATGCATAGGGTAATTGGGCACATACTGCTTCAGCCATTTCTTTTCTTCCTCCTTCAGACCATACATATCATACAATTCCCGCGGACCGTCCCATCTGTCCTCGCCCACATATAGCACCACGGTCATTACAGGGCAAATTACGGTTCCCCTCGGCACACCGTGAACGGGAGGAAATTGTATTCCCTGCTGTCTGGCATCCGCGGCTTTCATCCTGCACTGCTTTTCGTAATGCATGGCATCCAGCTGCATCACCCTGACAGGCATATAATAATGAATATCCGTCTGCTCCTCCACTCCAAGTATAATCCGGAAACCCATACCGGATTTAGACAGCATGCACACATCCCTGATCCTTTCCGCCATCTCCCGTCCCTTCAGCGGCACATCGGTCACGGAATCCTGCTCAGACACATCCTCAGGATGGATATAATGTTCCCTGTCAAAAAAAGTTTCGTTAAACAGCTGTGTGAAAATACCGGGTATTTTTACATACGCCTTAACGCTCTGGTCAATTTTTCCCACAGACTTCCTCCCCTGTACATTATACAAAAAAAATCGTGCGCCTCAGGGCACATGGAATCGGAATCAGAAATCGATACAATCTGCTTGCCCTGCAGCAAATGTGATGATTTATGGCAACACGGCAGACCGCATTCCAGACAGCGACAGATTGCGCCTGATGTGAAAACACGCAGGCTCTGCATACATACGCTTCAAAAATCGGTCATAACCAAATTATTTTATATTTACATAAAGGGATTAAAGTTTTCAGGAAAAGCTTAGATGTGCGCTAAGGCGCCATAGACACGAAAACAGATATCCCGACTACAAAAAACATTATATCAAAACAAAAGGCGCATGTAAAGCATCAAAATCGATGCCTGCCATACGCCATAATAGGAATCGTTATAAATTGCACGCCCGGCTGCTGCAAATTTTCATGAAATAGCAAGTCTGACCCGGCGGAGCGCCTTGTCAGGCGCGGGCCTTCCTGCGGCGAACCCTGTCGGAGGTCTTAAGGCATCTTACTGCGTTCAGCACCGCAATTACCATGACTCCCACATCCGCAAAAATGGCAAGCCACATATTGGCGATGCCTGCCGCGCCCAAAATAAGGCACACAGCCTTCACCGCAAGGGCAAAAACAATATTTTCGTAAACAATCCGCAGACATTTCCGGGAAATACGCATTGCCAGGGCAAGCTTCATGGGATTGTCATCCATGAGCACAATATCCGCCGCCTCGATCGCCGCGTCCGAGCCCAGCGCCCCCATTGCCACACCGATATCCGCTCTGGATAGCACCGGCGCGTCATTGATGCCGTCTCCCACAAAGGCGAGCTTTTCTTTTGCACCTTTCTGCGCAAGAAGCTGCTCCACGGCTTCCACCTTATCGCCGGGCAGAAGCTCGCTTCGTACCTCGTCCAGTCCAAGCTCACCTGCCACATGGTCCGCCACCGCCTTGCTGTCGCCGGTGAGCATCACCGTTTTTTTCACGCCTGACGCCTTCAGCGCCGCCACCGCCTCTGCGGACTGCTCCTTCACCACATCGGAAATCAGGATATAGCCCGCGTATTCATTGTCAACCGCCACATGAACCACGGTTCCCACATCAGAGCTTTCCCCGCAGACAAGCCCCAGCCTTTTCATAAGCTTACCATTGCCCGCCGCCGCCTGAACGCCGTCAACCTTTGCCGTCACGCCGTTTCCGCTGATCTCCTCTATATCGGACACCCTGGCTTTCACGATTTCCCCGCCGTATGCCTCCCTCAGGCTCCGGCTGATGGGGTGGGAGGAATAGCTTTCGGCATATGCCGCATATTCCAGCAGCCTTCGCTGCGCATCCTCCCCATGCTTTTCTCTGAACGCCCCAGACGGACAGGTGCCCGTTACCTGAAATACGCCTTGCGTCAGGGTTCCTGTCTTATCAAAGACCACATACCTTGTCTGTGCAAGAGCCTCCAGAAAATTGGAGCCCTTCACAAGAATGCCGCATGCCGACGCCCCTCCGATTCCCCCGAAAAAGCTTAAGGGTATGGAGATAACCAGTGCGCAGGGACAGCTGATAACGAGAAAGGTCAGCGCGCGGAATATCCATGTGCCCCAGTCTGCAGGATTCCCCATTGCCAGATTCACAATTGACGGAAGGACCGCCAGCGCCAGGGCGCTGTAGCAGACCGCGGGAGTATAATATCTAGCAAACTTGGTGATAAAGTTCTCGGTTCGCGCTTTTTTCATGCTTGAATTTTCTACCAGGTCCAGAATCTTGGAGACAGTGGACTGCCCAAACTCCTTAGTGGTGCGAATTCTTAACAGCCCTGAAAGGTTTACACAGCCGCTGATAACCTCATCCTTGACGGACACCTCTCTGGGGACGCTCTCCCCTGTCAGAGCGCTGGTGTTCAGACTGGATGCACCCTCCTCCACTATGCCGTCGATGGGCACCTTTTCGCCCGGCTGTACCACGATGACTGTGCCCACCTCCACATCGTCTGGGTCTACCTGCTCCAGATTGCCGCTCTCGTCCTCTATGTTGGCATAATCCGGGCGAATGTCCATAAGGGCGGAAATGTTTCTGCGGCTTTTACCCACGGCAACCGCCTGAAACAGCTCGCCAACCTGGTAAAAAAGCATTACCGCCACACCTTCCGCAAATTCGCCCTCTCCGCCGGCCGCCTCCTGGTACACTCCCAGCACCATGGCGCCTGCCGTCGCCACCGCCATCAGAAAATTCTCGTCAAAAACCTCCCCGTGGGCAATGCCCAGCGCCGCCTTGCGCAAAATGTCATAACCGATGACAAAATAGGGAATCAAGTACAACGCGCACCTGAGATACCCCTTCGCAGGCACAAAATGCAGTACCGCCATTAAAACCGCCGCGATAATTATTCGGTATAAAACTTTTTTCTGTTTTTTTGTCATATGGGCCTCCCACTAATCTAAAAAGATCTCACAGTCGTCCTCAACCTTTTTGCATGCCTTCAGAACATTTTGCATAACGCTCTTTTCGTCAGCGCCCTCCGCAAACTCCACCTTCATTTTCTGGGTCATAAAGCTCACCGTTGCCTCGTCCACCCCCTGGACCTTCTTTGCCGCTTCCTCCATCTTCAGAGCACAATTCGCACAATCCACTTCAATTTTGTAGGTTTTTTTCATCTTTGTTTCCCTTCCCTCTTTTTTCTTCATGTTACCCCAGGCCATAAGAATTTTGCAGCCTTTGCAGCCTTTGCAGCCTTTGCAGCCTTAGCAGCCTTTGCAGCCTTAGCAGCCTTAGCAGCCTTATGAAACAATTGGGTACATTGATTTTACGTTTAAACATATGAGCTGTTGTTCATATGTTTATATTAGCATACCCCTTTATTGATGTCAATACCTTTTTTAGTCAACAACCCCGCTGCAAGCAACGGGGCATCAAGCTTGCAACGCTGCAGAGCAGCGGGGTATGTGACCCTTGCGGCATTCGCCAAATGCGCATGCAAGCATGCCCACTTGGCTCGTTGCTCGCGGGAATCAAATGGACCGCGGTATGGGCGGAAATAATGTGTCTGCGGCTGCACTTTCGGAAAATCGCGTGCAGATCAATCTGCACGCGACCGTAAATTTTCGTAAGGGTCCTCCCGGACCAATACCTTTATTCCTTTATTTTAGCGTACCGTCCTCGGACTGGCTGCTCTCCGCATGCTGCGCCGGCTGCTCCGGTATCTCCAGCGGACGGCTTCCGCGGATTTCAATGACCGGTCCTCCGGTTCCCTCAATATATTCTCTGGTGATGGTCACCTGTCCGATATTGTCATCCTTGGGAATCTCGTCCAGCATAAATTCTTCAATGATAGAGCGCAGTGCCCTTGCTCCGGTATCGCGCTCCATTGCCTTTTCCGCGATTGCCTCCAGCGCGCCGTCCGTAAAGTTCAGGCGCACCTCGTCCAGCTCCAAAAGCTTCTGATACTGCTTCAAAATGGCATTTTTAGGCTCCTTGAGAACCTGAACCATCATGTCCCTGGTAAGCCCCTCCAGCGTAAATATGATGGGCAGGCGCCCGATAAACTCCGGAATCATGCCAAATTTCCTGATATCCTCCACCGTTACCCTGGAAAGAATATTTTTGTCCTTGTCATACTTATCCTTCAGCTCGGAGTTAAAGCCGATGGACGCGGTCTTGGTAAGTCGTTCCTTGATTATGGTATCCAGGTCCGGAAAAGCGCCGCCGCAGATAAAGAGGATATTGCGGGTGTTTACCGTGGCAAGAGGCACCATGGCGTTTTTGCTGTTCGCCCCCACGGGCACCTCCACCTCCGCGCCCTCCAATAGCTTCAGCATACCCTGCTGAACGCTCTCGCCGCTGACATCGCGGGAATTGTTGTTCTTTTTCTTGGCGATCTTGTCGATCTCGTCGATAAAGACGATGCCCTGCTCCGCTTTTTCCACATCATTGTCCGCAGCCGCAAGAAGCTTTGAGATCACGGATTCAATATCGTCGCCTATATAGCCCGCCTCTGTCAGCGAGGTAGCGTCGGCAATGGCAAGCGGCACATCCAGAAGCCTTGCCAGCGTTTTTACCAGATATGTCTTGCCGCAGCCGGTAGGCCCGATCATCAGCATATTGGATTTTTCGATTTCAATGTTGTCCATGGTGTTGGTGGCGACACGCTTATAATGGTTGTACACGGCAACGGATATCACCTTCTTTGCGTGCTCCTGCCCTACCACATACTCGTCAAGGCTGGCCTTGATCTTGTGGGGAGCAGGAATCTTGCGGATATCCAGCGCCGGCTCCGGATTTTCCTTTTTCTTCTTCCTTTTGAGCTTCTGTTTGTTGGGAATGCCCCCGTCTCCCTGAAGGTCCGCAAGGTTTACAAAGCTGATGTTGGGAAATCCCTGTTTTGTGAGATGATCCAGTTCCTCCTGCAGCTGGGAATTATTCAATACTCCCTGATAATCAAACTGGCTGACGGTCTCCATGGTCTTGTGCATACAGTCGCCGCAAATGCAAATATTGTTGGGCAGCTTAAACATTTTCCCTGCCCTGCTCTCCGGCCTGCGGCAGATAAAGCATACATCCTCATACTCATTGTTGTCGCTTTTTCCCGCCTTCTTGGCACTGGAAGCATCCTGACGTTCTTCCGTGGGCTTTTCTCCCTCCAGATCCTTATTTTCTTTATTTTCATCATAGATATCGGACATATTTACCTCCATTATAGCTCCTGCTGACAGGAGCCTGTTCCGCTCCCTGCACTTCTGCGCCCTGGGTGCGTTCCCATACAGGGAGCGTTGTCAAAATTCACGGCAGGCAAGCCATTACAAATAACATATCATATATTTCAGGGCAAGGCAACAGAAAATCCCGGACAGGTCTGTAAGACAGCCCCATTCGGGATTTTATTTGCAAAGCAGAAATTATTCTTAAGGTTTTTTCCCAAGCGTTACGTCCAGATCATAGGCGACGTACTCGCCGTTTTCAAGCCTTTTTATGGTGATTGTAATGGTATCGCCCGCAGCATGGTACTCCATTTCCTTCTGCAGCTCCGTTCTGGACGTTACCTTCACGCCGTCGATCTTAACCACCACATCCCGCTGTATCATACCTGCCTTCTCCGCGGCGCCGCCTTCCTGTACCCTGGCTATATAGACGCCCTGGGGCATATTGTACAGCTCCATGATCTCCTGGGGAACCTCCTGCGCCATCATTTCAATACCCAGATAGCCCTTATCGCTCTCCGGCACCTTAACTCTGGTCTGGCGCGCCATCAGCTCGGCAATTATGGGGCTGGCGGAGCTGATCGGAATGGCGAAGCCCACATTGTCAACCTTGCTGCCGCCGATCTTACTGGAGATGATGCCGATGACCTCGCCCTTGACATTCAGGAGAGCGCCGCCGGAATTACCCTGGTTGACTGCCGCATCCGTCTGGATAAATGTGCCCACAGTTCCGTCATCCATGGTCATCTCACGGTTCAGGGCGCTGATGCAGCCCGTGGTTACCGACTGCCCGTAGCCCAGGGCATTGCCGATGATAATGACGGGATTTCCCATCTTCAGGGTACTGCTGTCACCCAGAGTCGCAATGGAGATGGATTCCTTTGTCTCGGTAGAAAGATCCTTGAGATTTACCGCGATGACAGCCAGATCCATGTCGGAGTCAAGACCCTTGATGCTGGCCTTGGCTGTGCTGCCGTCGCTGAAGGTCACCTGCAGGTCGTCCGCTCCTTCCACCACATGATTGTTTGAAACGATAAGAAGCTCGCTGTCGTTCTCCGCAACGATTATGCCGGTGCCGCCGCCCTGCTGCTGTTGGCTGTAGGTCTGTCCCCAAAGACTGGTGCCGGTAACGGTGTAGGTATTCAAGATAGTCACCATGGCCGGCATCACATTTTCCACCACATCCGACGCGTCATTGGTCACATATGTGAGCTGGCTGGGCTGATTCAGCGCCACATTGTTGCCCAGCGCGGCATTGAACGCCGGCTCCTGCGGCTGAGGATTCTGAGCCTCCTGGTTCTCCGCGGGAAAAAGACGGTCCGCGCCAAGCTTAACGGCATAGAAGCCTGCTCCGGCAAACAGCCCGAAGCATAAACCCACACCTGCGCTGAAAGCAACCTTGCGGAAACCCGTCATTGGCTTTTTAGGTTTCTTTTCCTTCTTCTTGATTTGGGCCTCCGCGGTGAAAACGGCGCTTCCGGCGGGATATGCCGTATAATCAAAATAAGGGCTTGCATTTACGTTTCCGTCAGCGTTTATGCCGTTTGAAGCGGTACTGCCCGCGCTGCCGCTCTCATTGCTGTTCATGCCATTGTATACATTGCCGTTCACGGTGCCGCCGGGATTACTGTTTAAATAAGCGTTCCCGCTGCCGTTTGCACAGGCGTTCGCATCACTGCTTATGCCGCCGTCCGCATTATTGTACGCACTGCTGCCTTCGCTGCCGTTTGCGTAATTGTTTAAATTATTATTTCCGTCGCCTCCGCCGGGATTGCTGTTGTTGTAAGAGCTTGCATAAATATCGTTCTCGTACATAAGATTACCTCCTCTTATATGAATCTTTTAAAGGATTGATGCTGGTTTGTTTCTCTTTATGTACTTTAGTATAGCTTTGATTTGTGACTAAATTGTGATTAAAATTTGAAGAAATTTTGTAATTTATCCGCAGGCTATTCCACCGTGACCGACTTTGCCAGATTCCGGGGCTTATCCACATCGCAGCCCCTGCCCACCGCCACATAATAGGCAAAAAGCTGCAGCGGAACGATTGCAAGCGAGTTTGCAAAGCAGGGATTTGTCTGGGGAATGTACACCACATAGTCGGACGCCTTCTCTATCTCCCGGTTTTCCTCGTTTGTCACCGCCATGACAAATGCGCCCCGGGCCTTTACCTCCACGATATTGCTGACAGTCTTCTGATAAAGCTCTCTCTGCGTGGACAAGGCCACAACCAGGGTGCCCTCCTCGATCAGGGATATGGTTCCGTGTTTTAATTCTCCCGCCGCATATGCCTCGGAGTGTATATAGGATATCTCCTTCAGCTTCAGAGAGCCCTCCAGGGAAATGGCATAATCGATTCCCCTTCCTATAAAGAAAATGTCCCTTGCGCCCAGATAGCGGTTTGCAAAGTGCTGTATCTTCTCCTTTTGCCCCAGCAAAAGCTCGATCTGATTGGGCAGGCATTTCAGGTCGGCAAGAAGCTCCTCAAACTGTTCCGCACCGATCTGCCCCTTCACCCTGGCAAATTTCATGGCAAGCATATAAAGCGCAACAAGCTGCGCGCTGTAGGCCTTGGTGGTAGCCACCGCGATCTCCGGTCCCGCCCAGGTATAAAGGCAGGCGTCCGCCTCTCTGGCAATAGAGCTGCCCACCACATTGACGATCGCCAGCACCTTAAAGCCCCTGGCCTTGGACTCCCGCAGCGCCGCAAGCGTATCGGCGGTCTCGCCGGACTGGCTGATGACAATGACCATGCTCCCTTCCTCCAGAATGGGATTGCGGTAGCGGAATTCACTTGCCACATCCACCTCCACCGGAATTCTCGCCAGACCCTCCAGCACATATTTCCCGGTGACTCCGGCGTGATAAGCAGAGCCGCAGGCCACAATATGAATCTTTTTGACGGCACGGAGCTCCTCGTCCGTCATGTTCAGTTCTTCTATTACAATATCGCTTACAGTGTCCTGAGAGAAATTATTTGCGGCGCTGTCTCCCGCGGAGAGTGCCGCCCTGCCGCTTCGGATGCGGGGAGATATGGTGTCCGTGATGGTCTTGGGCTGTTCGTACATCTCCTTCAGCATGAAATGCTCATAGCCGCCCTTTTCTGCCGCGTCGGCGTCCCAGTCGATCGTCACGGATTCCTTGGTCAGCTCCTCCTCGTCAACGGAGAAGAACTTCAGCCCGTCTGCCCGCAGCGCGGCTACCTCCTGATTGTCCATATAATAAATGTTCCTGGTATACTTGAGTATGGCGGGCACATCGGAGGCAATAAAACAGCCGTTTTCGTTCTGGCCCACAATCAAGGGACTGTCTTTTCTTGCCGCGTAGATCTCATTGGGATGATCCGCAAACATGATTCCCAGCGCATAAGAGCCCTCCACCCGGTGAAGCACCTTTGTGATCGCCTGCAACGGATTACCGTTATAATAATAGTCCAGGAGATGTGCCAGCACCTCCGTATCCGTCTCCGAGGCAAAGGTATAGCCCTTGCCGGCAAGCTTATTTTTTAATGTTATGTAATTTTCGATAATTCCGTTGTGGACCACCGCGATGGTTCCCTCTCCGTTGATATGGGGATGGGCATTCTGATCGCTGGGCGCACCGTGGGTCGCCCACCTGGTATGGCCGATTCCCGCCGTTCCGGGCATGGTCTCTCCGCCCTTGGTCAGATTTTCCAGGACCTTCAGCCTCCCCATCGCCTTCCGGGTCTGAATGCCATGCCCGTTAAACACGGCAAGTCCCGCGGAATCATAGCCCCGGTATTCCAGCCTTGCCAGCCCGTCTAAAACAATAGGAGCCGCCTGTTCTTTTCCGATATATCCCACAATACCACACATAAAATGTCCTCCTGATTATAAAATCGCCGTTCCAAAGCGCTGAAACCTCCGCGCTACCGTATCCAGTATTCCCTGTTGGATGTGAGTCCGAGCACCCATCTGCGGGGCAGGGACGCATAATGCTTTCCCAACAGAAAACCCGTGTACTTAAAACAACATTGTACACAAAAACCGGGGAATTTGTAAAGCCTTTTCTTTTCTTTTAAGTATCCCCATGCAGAGAAAACCAGCCTTTTGCCCTCCGATTCGGAACGGGTATCCGCAAAGACCTCCGGATGGGCTGCATGGGACACTCCAAGGTCAAAATTTCTGCGCAGCTGCTGCATATTGGTAAAATTATGGGCGTGGACCACCTGTGCCTGGGCCTCATAGGCGATTTTGCCGCCCGCCCTGATCAGCCCCGCCGCATAAATCATATCCTCATTAAAGATAGTATGAGGGATAAAGCCTCCCAATTCCTCATAGACATCCCTTCGGTATGCCGCGCATACGTTGGAGCAGAAAAAGGTCTTGATTCCCAATGTGTCCATATCCGCGGCAGACTTAAGGCAGGATTTCCCGGGATAATTAAAGCGCCTGGAGATTCGTTCCAATTCGGAGGAGCCTTCCCCGGGAAGCTGCCTTGCATACGCTGCCCCCACATCGCCTGACAGCCTCTCCGTCAGCTTTTCCAGAAGATATTTATCCACGGGCATGGCATCCTGCGTCATACACACAAAAATATCCCCGTCGGAATGCTCCACTCCCCTGCGCCTTGTGCCTCCGTGGTCAAACTCCCTCTTGGACAGATGATATACCTCCGCATTGGGATACCGCGGGGCAAATTCCGTGCCCTGCACAAGATCGTCAAAATATTTTTTTTCCGTGTTCATCAGTATGATCCGGTTCACAGGCAGCGTCTGCGCCTCCAGGGCGTCAAGCTGAGCGAACAGCTCCCGCCCAGGCTTGTAGACCGGAATAATTACATCTATTTTCAAGCTTGTACCCTCTCATCATACCATTTTAAAGGGGAGCCTTACAGCCCCCCTTTTGAATTACTTCTTTTTATTGAGGTATGGCGCCGTCTCCTCGGCAATGATGCTGCTGATCTCCTTGACTCTGTCGGTTACGGCATAGTCCTCGTCGTCAAACAGGAACTGGTGCAGCCAGACAACATTCTCCTCCAAAGAGGTAGGGATAACAGAGCTTCCCACTGTCATTCCCCTTATCTGATCGATGTTCTCCACAGCGCGCTTTTTCTCCTCGGGGAAACCGCCTTCCTCCACAATGCTGTACTTTGAAATATTGGAAAGAAGCGTGAGAATCTGATCGTTGCTGATATTGGTATAAATCATTTTTTCTTCCATACAGCTTAAAAATATTTTGGTAAGGGTAGCCAGATCCGTATTTTTCGCCTCTTTTTCAATGGCCTTCAGAACCTCTCTCTGGCGGGACGTGCGCTTAAAGTCATCGCCGCCGCCATAGCGGATACGGCAGTACGCCGTCGCCTGAAGACCGTCCAGCTTCTGATAGCCCGTCTGCGTGACAGGCGTATATTCGCACTTTAAAACCTTTGCCACATCCATCTGATAGTTATTGATATGCAAAAGCTCTGTCTCATCCACGTCCAGCCACACGCCGCCGAGACCGTCCACTACCGTCCTCAACCCCTTGTAACCCACGGTGACAAAG
This sequence comes from uncultured Acetatifactor sp., assembly GCA_910578215.1. Classification (GTDB taxonomy): domain Bacteria; phylum Bacillota; class Clostridia; order Lachnospirales; family Lachnospiraceae; genus Acetatifactor. The sequence goes on from CAJTPH010000005.1 coordinate 62,556, forward strand.
GTCTGCAGGTCCATATCCAGATTCATGTTAAGCATTTTCAGCGCCTGCTCCGCGCCGCCATAGGAATATGCCGCATTACATTTCCGGAAAACGTCGTCGCTTAAGTCATCCGGAGTATTATTACTCTTTATTTGTTTTTCTTTTTTGTCGTTATAATAGATGCCCAGATCCCCCAGATCCAGCAGGGTGTCGCGGTAAACGCTTACCAGCTTGATGTCACCCGTGTCAAGATTGATGCTGGCAATCATCATACTGTCGCTGCGGCTGCCCTTGTACAGCTGATCGTCCGTCTTTGCGTCCACGCCGAACAGCGCCACATTCATATAGCCCAGCATGGGGCTTTCCCCCTCATCCTTCCCCTTCTGGATATCATCGCTGACAAAAAGCGAGCCCGGATTGTCGGGGAGCACCACTCTGCTGGGTCCTTGGGACGGTACCCGCATCACCATCCACAATACTGCCAGCATAATCAAAATCAGACAAATTTCCACCGCAAAAATGATGATCTTTCTCTTTTTCCTTGTCTCTAGCTGTTTTGCATTTCTTGTTCCTGCCGTTTCCATAACATTTTCTCCTTGTAAATATAATTTCCGTCTCCGCACTCACGCGCGGGAGCGTTTTTTCATGATGTTGTCATCATAACCCTCCTGTCCGGGCCAAACATAATCCGCAGGCTGGCTAATATGCGTTTTTGTTAATAAAGCCCGTAAAAAAGGTCATTAGTATAATTTTTATATCAAGCCCCAGACTCCAGTTCTCGATATAATAAATATCATATTCAATCCTTTTCCTGATGGAGGTATTTCCTCTAAGCCCATTCACCTGTGCCCATCCCGTAAGCCCCGGCCTTACCTGATGCTTTACCATGTAGCGGGGAATTTCCTCTCTGAACTTTTCCACAAAGAGAGGTCTCTCCGGTCTTGGCCCTACCAGGCTCATATCACCCTTCAGGATATTAAAGAGCTGCGGAAGTTCGTCCAGGCTGGTCTTTCTCAAAAATTTCCCCACGCTTGTTACCCGCGGGTCGTTTTTGATGGTCCACGCCTTTTTCTCCTCTCCGGGTGACTGCTGTTCCATGCTCCGGAATTTATACATATAAAAGGATTTATTGTGCAGACCAACCCTTTCCTGCTTAAAGATAACGGGGCCGGGACTTGTCAGTTTGACCAATGCCGCGGCGATCAGCATGATCGGCGAGGTAATCAATATCCCTATCAGGGAGCCTGCGATGTCCGTTACCCTCTTTATCATGATGTTGCCGGTATTTGTCAGCGGGACATACCGGATGTTGATAACGGGCAGCCCCATCAGGTCCTCCGTATAGGGCTTGCCGGGAATCAGGCTGTTGTAATCCGGGATGAACTTTGTGTGGACGCCCGATTTCTCACAGACGGCAACAATGCTTTCCAGGAAATCGTAATCGTTCAGCGAGAGAGTTATGGCAATTTCATCCAGCTTGTTCTCCGGAAGTATCACCTCAAGATTATCCAGGCGGCCCAAAACCTTAACTCCCTTATACATGGTTCCTGCCGGAATGTGGTCGTCCAGTATCCCGCACACCACATATCCCCACTGGGGATAGTCGTTGAGGCGGTCGATATATTCCTCCGCCGCCCGGGAATAACCCACCAGCAAAATATGCTTCAGATTATAACCCTTACTTCTGATTGTGTTGAGACCCTTTCGCAGGGCAAGTCGAAAGCATGAGGTAAAAAAAACATTGAATACGTAAAAATATGCCATTACGGAACGGGAAAAATTGAATACCCTCACTATCATGTACAGGGCAACAATCAGCGTCACAATTCCAATGGTATTCGCTTTCAGGATACCGTAAATCTCAAAACGGCGGCGCACCGTCCTCTTGGGCGCGTACACGCTGCAGAAGTAATAAAGCAGCGCATAAATGGGTACTATAAATATCAACAGCAGTACATAATCGTTGACAGGAAGCACACCGGGACCCGGACCGGCATTAAAAATATAAAATTTTACAAAATATGCCGACATAAAAGACGCTGCCGTAATGGCAGCATCGATAATTACCATCAATCGGTTGAAAACTTTCTGATTATCTTTTATCATAAGCGCCACCTGACATTCACGTTACGGTATTATTATAAAAAAAACAATTTAGGAATTTATGAAGATGTTTCTTAATATTTCTTAAGAATCCGAAGGGTATTGGCATAAAGCTGCCATTGTATGGAAAAATAATTACCCAGATTTTTGGCGCAAAAGCGGATTTTACGGGCTTTTCCCTCCTTGGAGAAGGAACGCTTCAGACCTTTTGCCAATCCTTTTAAATAGCAGATTCCCAGCCCTTTTCTGACAAAAAAGATATATTTTAACAGAAAACCCACAATTAAGAAGGGTAAATTTAAAATAATCTGCAAAAAGGGCATATTTTTTGCAATGCAATAGACGTTGTTTGCCGCCGCCAGCCCGGTCTTCCACCGGTTATAGCGGGAGCCGCTGGACGCGCTGCCGTAATGCACCACCTCCGCTTTGGGTTCATAATAATTCTGATAGCCGTAAATTGCCGCACGGTAGCCTATATCCAGATCCTCCAGATAGGCAAAATGATTCTCGTCAAAGTACCCTATTTTTTCAAACACGCTGCTGCGGTAGATTGCAGCGCCTCCGCACGCCGAAAAAATCCTGCAGCTCTGCCCGTACCCGGCTGCGGGTCTTCCCTTGCCGCGGGAATACGCCCATCCCAGAACGCAGTACCTGTCCCCGGCGCCGTCCAGCAGCTCCGGCCTGTCCCACATGAGCATTTTAGCGCTGACAGAAAAAGCGTTTTTTTTCTGCTCTATGGCGTTGTACAGGGACGTTACAAACCGGGGGGCTACCTTCGTATCATTGTTCAGAAGAATCACATAGGGTGTCCCGGCTGCGCGAATCCCCACATTTACCGCGTGGCAGAAGCCTGTATTTTGGGGCAGGGCAATTACCGAGACCTGGGGAAAACGTTCCTCCACCCGCTCCCTGCTCCCGTCCTCAGAACCGTTGTCAACCATAATGACCCGGTATTCGGGCGTGCCTGCTTCCTGGCAAAACAGGGACAGCAGGCATTCCTCTATAAATTTTATGCCGTTATAGTTTGGTATAACAACTGTTATTTTTTGTTCAACAGCCGTTTTTTCTTGAGAATGCTCTGCCTGCTTCCCCATTTGATTGATTTCCATATTTTCTTCCGTACAATTTATTTGATGCCGTATATTTTGCTGTGATTGACTATTTGGCTGAATTTCCGGCACATTTTTTATTTCTCTGTTCTGCTTTTCCATCTGCTCACAATCGCTTTTGATCTTAAATATTTATTTGAGTGGCTTATGTTTTGTGGTCTTCTTAATTAAATGCTTTGATTTTAGGGCTTTTATTTTGGTTCCTGATTATATTTTTAATTATATCTCAACAATCCTCTCCGGAAGGTACAGCAGCTTAAAGCCCTGCCGTCTCAGCTCACCGCACACCCTAAGGCTCAGAGCAATGTAATCCGTATTTTCCGGAAGGGTGGATGCGTCAAATATTTCCGAGCCGGGCAGGGTGGCATACGGCACTCCTGTGAGCCGCTCGAAGCTTTCCCGCAGAGACTGCGCCACCTCCAGATTACGGATATCCAGCGCCTCCGCACCCTGAGCCAGGGCTGCCCGGTGCAGATAGCCGCTGTAGCTCACAGGCAGTCCTTCATAAAAAATATCACCCGTTTTTGATATCCTGCCGCTGACGGTTTTGCCCTTATGCACCAGCCTTCCTCCCACGGCGCCCAGGTCCTTTCTGATTTTTAAGGGCGAATCCTCATATTTCACCGCATAAAACCCAAGATGAGGCGTGTCGCAGGCGGACGCACGCCAGCTCCTTCTGTCCAGAAAGTCCTGCACGGCGCGCCGTCCGGCCTCATAGGCGTACAGCTTGCTGCGGGGATTCTCCGCAGTGGAAAGGGTATGGCAGCGCCAATGGTAAAGAATCTTCGGCACATGCGCTATACAGTCTTCCCTGCCGAAAAGCCTGTCCGCCGCCCGCAGCGCAAGATCAAAGTCCTGCGCGCCGTTATATGCCCCGCGGAGCAGAAGCTCCTGCATCAGCCCCGCCTCCATCACCATAAAATGACAGATGTAATTGTTTGTCAATAGCAGGTCCAGATTAAAGTCCTCCTTAAAATTCGGCTCATAGAATACGCTTCCCTCACCGTCGCACTTATCCTCGTCGGAATAAAGCAGCTTCAGCTGCCTTCCGTCCTTTTTCGCCTGCTCGATGACCGCCGCCATCTCAAACAAAGCATTTTTTTCCAGAAAGTCGTCATGGTCCAGCAGGCCTATATACCGGTTTTCTGCCTGCAGTATGCCCGCATTGGTGTTTTCCGAAATTCCGGCGTTTTCAGTCAGACGGACATAACGGACCCGGCTGTCGCGCCGCCGGACCTCCTCCACCACACTTTGGACCTCTGCGCCCTCCGTGGCGTCCGCAATGATCAGCTCCCAGCGGTCATAGCTCTGCCCGCAAACCGAGCCTATCATTTCCCTCAGGTATTTTTCAGGAGTCCGGTAAGCGGGAACCACAATGCTGAAGGACACGGTAAAGCCCTCCTGCACCGCCTTCTCCCTCTGTCCTGCAAGCTCCTGTTCTGTGGACGGTATATAGCGGTACTCGGGCTGCACTCTGCCGTCAAATCTTTCCCTGACCGCGTCCAGGGTGCGCTTTAATCCGTTCCGCTTCAGGTAATATGCCGTTTTTTTCAGGTTCGCCATATTTATTTTTCCCATGTGGACACTTCCTTTCACAAGCGGCGGGCAATCGCCAAAAACGGTTCGCCGTAAAATTTCTGCATAAAATACTCTGTACCAAGTCCTTCGGCATGAAATTCTTTCACCCGATATGCTTTGGCATGAAATTCCCTGCCGGGCTTTCAGTGTAACCTTCAAACCGGGCAGGGAACAAACTGTCAAAATCTAACGTATATTCTCGGGTCTATGCGCCCAAAGGGAACATTGCCATTTACTGCAGGGCATCCGCCGCTTAAGGACAAGCTTTCCCATGCCCCATGGCAATTACCGCAAAAGCCGGTCTACAGCACCGCCTTTACATCCTCGGTCAGCTGCTCCAGTCTCGCCTGCGCATCCTCAATCCCGGTCCCCTTTACGCCCATATAGAACTTGATCTTGGGCTCGGTGCCGGAGGGACGCGCGCAGCACCACTCGTCGTCGGGAAGCTCGAAATACAGCACGTTGCTGCCGGGCAGCCCTGTCTTTGTCTCCTGGCCGGAAACCATATCCAATACACGGTCGGTCTGGTAATCCCTGAATTTCAAAACCTTACGCTCGCCGAAGGCCTTTGGCGGATTCTGGCGGAGCTTATCCATGATTGCGGCAATCTGTCTGGAGCCGTCGATTCCCTTCAGGGTGATGGTATACTGGGACTCCTTAAAGTACCCGTACTTTTCATATACCTCAAGCATCATATCCCACAGGGTCTTTCCGTGTTTTTTGCAGTAGGAGGCAACCTCGCAGAGACACATAACCGCCACAATGGCGTCCTTATCCCTGGCGTGAGTGCCTGCCAGACAGCCGTAGCTCTCCTCCAGTCCGAACACGTAATTGTTACTGCCGGTCTGCTCAAAAAGCTTGATCTGCTCACCGATAAACTTAAAGCCCGTGAGCACCTCGATCAGCTTTACATTATAGGCTGCCGTGATGGGACGCGTCATATTGGTGGTCACAATGGTAGTCACCAGCGCGGGATTTTCCGGCATGGTGCCCGTGACGGTCCTCTCCCTCAAAATATATTCCGCAATCAGCATACCGGACATATTTCCTGTAAAGGAAACATATTCCCCGGTAGCCGCATCCTTTGCGTACACGCCCAGACGGTCCGCGTCCGGATCAGTGGCAAGTACGATATCCGCATCCTTTTCCTTCGCCAGACGCAGCGCATAGGTAAACGCCTTGGGGTCCTCGGGGTTGGGATAGTCCAGAGTGGTAAACTGAGGATCGGGGTTTTCCTGTTCGGGAACCACATACACATGCTTGAAGCCAAGCTCCGACAAAATTCGCCTCACGGGCACATTTCCGGTTCCGCAGAGAGGAGTGTAAACGATCTTCAAATCGTCCGCAACCTCTGCAATCACATCGGGATGGATGATCTGCTTCTTCAGCTCTGCCATGTACTTATCGTCAATCTCCCTGCCGATGACCTGATACAGCCCCTGTGCCTGCGCGTCAGCCTTGGACATGGTCTTTACGGTGTGATAATCCTTAATGCTCTGAACCTCCTCTATGATCTGCTTATCCTTGGGCGCCGTCACCTGTGCGCCGTCCTCCCAATATACCTTATATCCGTTGTACTCGGGCGGATTATGGCTGGCAGTCACCACGATTCCCGCAGTGCAGCCCAGAGTGCGCAGGGCAAAGGAAAGCTCCGGGGTGGGCCTGAGCGATTCAAACACATATGCCTTAATACCGTTTGCCGCAAGGCACAGCGCCGCCTCGTCGGAAAATTCCGGGGACATGTTTCTGGAATCGTAGGCAATGGCTACGCCCTTTTCCTGAGTCCCCTGCTTTAAAATAAAGTTTGCAAGACCCTGGGTGGCCTTGCGGACCGTGTATATGTTCATGCGGTTTGTACCCGCACCGATAATCCCGCGAAGCCCTCCGGTGCCGAATTCCAGCTCCTTGTAAAAGCGCTCCTCGATTTCACCCTCATTGTCGCGGATGGCAAGAAGCTCGTTTTTTGTGTTCTGGTCAAAATAATCGTCCTCAAGCCAGAAATTAAACTCATCCATAAAGCTCATATTGCTTTCCCTCATTTCTGCGCAGCTGTTTTCACTGTTCCGGTTGCGCGCTGCACATGCGCCTGTCGTTTTCCTAATTACCACAGTTTCGTGCGCCCCGGCGCACTTGGAATCAAAAGTTGACACTGTGACCTTTTGTGTCAACATTATTCCACAGTTTCGTGCGCCCCGGCGCACTTGGAATCAAAAGTTGACACTATGACCTTTTGTGTCAACATTATTCCACAGTTTCGTGCGCCCCAGCGCACTTGGAATCAAAAGTTGACACTATGACCTTTTGTGTCAGCATTATTCCACATTCTCGTGCGCCTCGGCGCACTTGGAATCAAAAGTTGACACTGTGACCTTTTGTGTCAACATTATTCCATATCAGCAGGAAATCAAGCGCGAACGCTGTGAGCATTTGATTTCATCCGATATGGTAACAAAAGAATCAAATCTGCAAAGCAGATTTTAAGCGCATTGCGCGACAGACGCGCAGCGGCTGTATTCTTGAGAGTATTGTACCATAATATGTTAAATTATTCCACAGGATTTTATCTATTAACAGTGATAATTTATACGTTATCACTGTTAAGCTGTCCGTAATACAGCCTTATTATTCGTTATCTGTAATAATAAAATATTTTCTCTCGTGATATGGATTCCGCCAGACGGCGCATATCTGCCAGCGCCTCCTCCCGGTTCTCCCCTGTAATCACGTTGCCTCCCGCAGTCATCCGCTCCAGCATATACTGATTGATCTCGGGCGAATAGTGGACCATATCCATATAGTTGTCCAGGTCGCACACAATGTCCTCCTGGCTCTGGAAAAAATAAAGCTCGGCGTTTTCAAAGGCAGACAGCTCGGAAAATATCCTGTCCAAAATATAAAACTGCTTTTCCAGCTGCCCGTTTACATAGGCGCTGTCCCACCAGAGCATGGAATAGGGCGGGAGAATAAAACGGTACCGCGTCCCCGGATGCTCCGAAAGCTGTGCCCGTATCCTGCTCAGATTCTCCGAAATATCGGGGATCTCGCCGGAAAAATCCACCTCATCCAGCATCATATCCGGCGTAACCAACAGCCTGTCATATGCGCGCATGGCCTGCACGGCGCTGAAAGTCTTGCCCTCCGACCAATTATAGGCATTGCCTCCCGTATTGCGCCCCAGATATGAGAAAACAAGCATGGAGGGTATTTTTTCCAGAATTATTTCCTTGTTGTACACATAGGGTATGTCATCCAGAACAGATTTCGTGTGCAGGTAACGGGGCACATCCCCGCCTTCCAGAGTGGTCTCCGCGGAGGCGTTCAGCGCAAAAATGTCCAGGCACCAGAAAACATTTTTCAGTTCATGGCCCTCCTGTGCCATTTCCAGATAATAGAGCAGATCCGCCGCAGAGCCCGAGGCGCGGATTACCTTCAGCGTTTTGCAGCCGTAGGCCCGGTCTATGAAATCCGTGTCAAAATTCTCCGCCACGGAGGAGCCCATAAGCACGCTGTCATATTCAAAGTTCCGCACGGTCCCGGGCATCTGGTTGTCTCGGTCATTCAGAACCGCCTGCCCGAAAAAGGGGCTGTGATACTGATAAAAGGGATCGAAAAACCATACAAACAGCGCTACCATAAACAGCTCTGCCGCAATAAATAACACTAGTCTTTTTAACCCTTTTCCCCTAATATCTGTCTCCATCTTCCTCTCTCCCATATATCCGTCTATGCTCCCCGGCGGCACAAGCCGATTCCGGGCAGCTTACTCCTGAGCAAACGCCCTCCCAGTCAGGCTTATTCCCCTGGCATTCTTCAGTGCCTGAAGCGTGTTTGAAAAAAGCTATCCACGGGGTGTGCGTTACACTTCGCGGCGTGCAGACCGGGGGAAGGATTTTTCAAACAGGTCCTATGCCTGCCCGTCAAAAATTAAAGTACAGAAACACGCTTACCTGGGACAGAGAGATAAAGACCCACACAAACAGGGTCGCCAGGATCAGACTGCCCCTCAATGTATGCCCCTTGTCCTTTATCCACTGCTCTGCGGTGGGACCGTAAAGAAACCTGACGCACAGCGCCGAAATAAGACACATACAGCTCAGAAAAAACAAATTAATAAACTGGGGGCTTCTCAAATCCAAAAGCTTAAGTATCGCGTAATTCTCCGTATATTGCAGCATATTGCAGACTCCCAAGAGCATTCCCCGATTTCCTGCCGTAAACATTTTGCTCAAAAACAGCAGCGCCTGCTCCAGCGTATCGCTTCTGAAAAAAACCAGAGAAACTGCGTATATAACAAATGTTATTATTCGATTTATCCACTTGCCCGGCAGCCTGAGCCTGGGGAAGACAATCTCAAAAACCTGTGCCAGCCCGTTTATCAGCCCCCAGATCACAAACGTCCAGCTTGCGCCATGCCACAGCCCGCTGACAAAGAAAACAAGCATCACGTTAATGCACTGTCTTGCCCTTCCCTTCCGGCTGCCTCCCAACGGAATATAGATGTATTGGGTGAGAAACCTTGTCAGCGTCATATGCCACCGTTTCCAGAATTCCCGCATGGAGGTGGCTTTAAAGGGAGAATCAAAGTTCACCGGAAGCTCAAACCCAAACATGCCCGCAATTCCCCTTGCCATATCGCTGTACCCGCTGAAATCAAAATACAATTCCATTGTAAACCAGCAGATCACCAGCCATGCAGAAGGGCTGTCCAGCGCATGAATATTTTCAAACTCGCTGTTCACCAGCACCGCAAGGGCATCCGCCAGCAGCACCTTCTTTGCCAGCCCAAGGATAAATAGCGTTAATCCGTCATAAAAAAACCCTGGGGATATTTTTCTGTTTTTCCTCTCCGCCAGCTGCGGAACCAGCTCGCTGTGCAGCACTATGGGACCGGCCACCAGCTGCGGAAAAAAGCTGATAAAAAAAGAGTAATCCAGCGCAGAATAATGCGGCGCGTTCCCCCTGTACCGCTCCACGACAAAGGACAGCTGTTGAAAGGTAAAAAAACTGATTCCCAGGGGCAGCGCTATTTTTTCAATCCGTATATCCGTATGAAAAATAAAGTTGCAGTTGTCTATAAAAAAATTAAAATACTTAAAATAAAACAGCAGACCGAGATTTCCCGAAATTCCCGCCGCAAGCAAAAGCTTCCGAAGCTTCCCTGTCCCCGCCTTCTCTGAACCGCCGGTCTTCCCCGTCCCGTCCCTCCGCATAAGGGCGCTGACGCCGTAGTTAAAGACCAGGCTGCAGAGAAGTATCCATAAATAATTAGCATTATAATATCCGTAAAACCAAAAGGACATTCCTGTGAGGAATGCCTTTGCAAAGCCCGGATTTTCCAGCCGCTGAAGCAGATACCAGCCCAAAAGCGCCAACGGCAGGAACCAGGTAATAAAAAACACGGAATTAAAAAGCATCTTCTTGTCCTCTAGTTATTTATCTTAAGAGAATAATCGCTCTTGTCCAGCGAAAAATTGGGATTGTAATAGGGGTCTCCCGCCTCCAGCTCCTGTTTCCATTTTTCCCGGAATCTGGCGGACTCCCTGTTATAGCGCTCCGCCTTCTCCCCGGTGTCATCCAGGCCTCTGGAAACAGATTCAAAATGAAACAGCTCCGCAAACGGAGTAAACACATTCAAAAGCCCCTTTTCCCGAAGCTTCAAACAGAAATCCACGTCGTTTAGGGAAATGGCAAAGCCCTCGTCCAGCCCGCCGACCGACATATACAGCTCCTTTTTTACCAGCAGACAGGCTCCGGTAACAGCTGTTACGTTTTGCGCATAGCACAGCCTTCCCATATATCCCAGATTCTGCCTGTGCTGCTTATAATGGGTGTGCCCCGCCGTCCTGTGGGCGCCCAGCCCGATGACCACACCCGCGTGCTGGATGGTTTTATCCCCGTAATAGAGCTTCGCGCCCACAGCGCCCACATCCTTGCGCTGGGCATACATAAGAAGCTCCTCCATCCAGTTGACGGTTATGACCTCCGTGTCGTTATTTAACAGCAGGATATAATCCCCTGTGGCATGACGCACACCCAGATTATTCACTGCGGAATAGTTGAACTCACCCCTATAAGTAACAATTGTTATTCTTCCGTCCGGACTGTGCTGCACATGGTCCGGGTCATACTCGCAGCCAAGCAGTCTGCCGTAGCAATCTTTTATTTCCCGGGTGGCGCTGTTATTTTCCACAATAACGATCTCATAATTGTCATAGGTGGACCTGTCAAATATGGATGCGACACAGCGCTGCAAATCATCCATATGATCCCTGTTGGCAATCACAATGGATATTTTAGGCATTCCGATAACCTGATAGCGAATGCGGAAAATAGTCTCAAAGGCTCTTGTGCTCTCGATCTTATAATTACTGAAGCCATGCTTCTTCAGATGCTCCGACACAGCCTCCTTCGCCGCCAGGATAGCATAGGGCTTCGCCTCGATGCTGGCGGCGGTGCTGCCCACATGACTTCTCCAATAATACATCAGCCTCGGCACATGTACTACCCTTTTCGCATTGTCCGTCAGACGCAAAATCATGTCATGATCCTGGCTGCCGTCATATTTTGTGCGGAAAAGCTCGTTTCCATCCAGCAGAGTCTTCTTGAAAACGCTGAAATGACAGATGTAATTGTTTGCCCGCAGATTATCCGGCGCATAGTCCGGCTTAAAGTGCATAGTCAGCATATGGTTGATATTGCCGCTCTTAAACGTGGTCTCATCACAATAGAGATAATCCGCCCCCTGCTCGTTAATCGCCTTTACATACTCGTACAAAACGCTGGGATGCAGGATATCATCCTGGTCCAAAAGCCCGATATAATCTCCGGTGGCCAGCTGCAGACAGGCGTTTGTATTTTCGGAAATACCGCCGTTTCTCTCCAGATGCCTGTACACAATCCTTCCCCCGGACCTGGACGCGTATTCCCGGCAGATATCCTCTATATAGCCATGGGCCTCGTCCGAGCCGTCCGCCAGGCAAAGCTCCCAGTTTTGATAGGTCTGATTCATCACGGAATCCAGCATCTCAATCTGAAATTCCCGCTGGTTGTTCCAAAGGGGGACCAGAATGCTGAATTTTACCATATTGGGGAAGACCGCCGCCCGTTCTGCCGCCGCCTGCTCCTGGGTGGGAAAGCTGTCCGTGCCGAATTGCCGCATCGCCTCCCGCTCCCTCTTTTTATAGTCCAGCTTGTGCAGAACACCCCTTAAGTCGCCGCAGTTTCTCAGCCTGTCCCTCTGTCTCACCGCCCAGTGGAAACAGCTTCTCGCCGGCTTGCTCAGCTTCCAGAGAGGATTTGACATAATACGGTTCAGCTTCCACTCAAGCTCATCCTTCTTAGCCTCCAGCTCCGCAATGCGCGACGCCATATCCGCACATTTCAGGTGTTCCGCGTCATATGCAGCCATAGCCTGCGCCATTTCCTGTGCTAAGGGCATGATAAGCCCCGCCATTTCCATGCGCACATGCAGAACATTCCGTTCCCGGCGCTCCAGCAGGTTCAGCCGTATATTCACATTCGGGTCGTCCGTAGGGAATACGATAACGGGGCAGAACAAGCCGTCCCCGGGATTCGCGGACGCCTGGACGCTGCCGTTTGCCGTCAAAATATTTGCCCAGCCGGAAAGAATGTCCCTGCCGTTAAGAGTCATCTCCCGTATTATAACCGCGCAGGGCAGAAATGCCGGATCGATGCGCAGAAGCTCCACATCCCTTTCCACATAAAGCTCAAGGTCAATGAGATTTTCCGTCTTAAAGGCATCCAGCACAAAATAGGATTCCTCCTCGCTGAAGCCCCTTCCCCTGTCCTCAAAAATCTGCACCCTGTTCAGCCTCAGCTGATCATAATACCGCTTTATCATCTCCTGAAGATCCGTTACGCCGTTGCCTATTTTATCCCGCATCTGGGACAGCGTGACCCTGTTTCCCGTCACGGCGCCCTGAAACTTCATCTCCACCTGGCGGAAGCCGTCCGCCTCCTCCTCGCTGATGCCAAGCTTATCCAATATCAATTCCGGTTTCAGCTTTTCCCGTTTCTTATCCTCCAGCAGATAACAATACATGGCGCGGAAAGCAAGCTCCCTGGTATCGCCCGGCACATCCAGCGTCCATTCATAATCGATGAGCGTCCACCTGTCCTGGTCCTTATCCACTAAAATATTGGAAAAAATTAAATCATAATCCACAAAGGGAAAGCCCTCGTTATAGCCGATACACTCCAGATACCTCTGAAAATATCCGTAAAAGCCCTCCAGGTCATCCCTTTCAAGACAGTCATCCAGCAGCTCGGTAAGAGGCACGCCCTTTACAAATTCAAAGCAGGCGCACATCTGCCCCTCGTTCTCCTCCAGCCAGCATTTGTTGACCTCAAGCTTGCCGCCCGCATACCTCTCCTTCAGCTTCTCACAGGCCGCCGCCATGCCGGACACATGCTCCCGCGCCGCGCCGTTCAGGGGATATTTTCTGACCGCCGGCTCTCCCCCGCCGGCCCTGCTTATTTCCGTGCGGATGGCATACTCCGGCGCTCTTTCGTTGGAATACCTTACATATTCCGTGTCGAAGCCGTCGCCGATGACCGCCAGCAGCGAGTTAGAAAACACGGAAAAAAGACCTTCTTCCGAAATCCCGTCAAAGGCGTCCTTTTCGTCAAATAACCGCATCCTGTCCCGGTCAAAATTACGCATGTTATTTACCAATTCGCCCTTGTCCGGCTGGCGTGCGTCGCTATAGAGCGTGGTCATGAATTTATAGTCCGGATACGGATAATAAAACTGATATCTCTCAGCCCCGCAGCTCCTGAAAATCTTCTCCAGCCCCTTCCGGCTGAAGGTGCGCACCCCGCCTCCCGAGGCATAATTTTCAATGCCGGAGAAATAAGTGCCCAGATGGTCCTCCTTACAGCCGGCAAAATATTTCAGCCCGTACTTGTTTTCAATGGCTATCACGATTCTTCCGCCCGGCGCAAGATGAGGCAGCAATATACTCAGGAAATCATGGTACGGCGTATCCCCGCCGATATAGCTCTGTCCGTACTCAAACACGCCTATCAGGAAAATAAAGTCGAAATCCCGGGCAAGCCTGGGCTCAATATCCTTGAAATTACCCACATGGATGGTGATATTATCGCATCCGCTGTTGCGGTACGCATTGATAAGGCTGCGCTTTTTGGACAGGTCCACACAGGTGACGCTTCCCGCCTTCCTCGAAAGCGCTCCCGTTATGGCTCCGCAGCCGCTTCCAACCTCCAGCACCCTGGCGTCCTTACCCATGGGAATCCAGTCGATAATGTTCTGTCTGATGGGAGATAGATGATACAGAATGGGCCAGCTCCTCCGTTCCTCGATCACCCGCGCATATTCCTCAGGCGGCAGAGTCCGCACAATATCCAGAAGCTCGTCCTCCACCGCTCCGTCGCAGTAGAAATCCTCCCCCGGATACATGCTGTAATCCAATTTCACCTTACCGATATCTTCCGTCATGCTCATCCTCCCGAATCCGTCACCCTGACCTTGGACTCCATATCGTAATAACCCACTGTGTTCTTGTCCGATACCACCGTAATGCTCAAGGCGTCGTACAGCCTGTGATATACCTCAAACGCGTCTCCGTTATAGCCCGTTACCCCAAAGGAAAGCAGATACTCTCCGCCCTGCAGGTTCATCCTCTGGGAAAAGGTAATATCCTTCACCTGCCCGGGCTCCCCGCTCTCCAGGAAAGCCTTCTCCAGCATGGTATTGGTGCCCGTGATCTCCGTTCCGATAACATTCTTGATTGAAAACGCAAAAATAGGCGCCGGAATATGCTCATGAAACCTCACCCGCATGTGTACCGTGAATTCGCTTCCCTTCAGCACCGCGGTGGTGCGCACCTCCCTGTCATCCGTCAGATAAAATTCCAGTATCTGCGCCTGCTTCGTGCCGTACTCCAAAAGCCTGGGATTGACGCCCATGCCGGAAGCCGCCGCTTTTTCCCCGTTCCCGGTATCTCCGGAGCCTGCCTCTTTCGCGTCCGGTGCTTGCGCACCCGCGTCCGTCTCCCCCATTCCCTCGCCTGCCGTTCCTGTCCTGCCGGCGCCTGTGCCCGCTGCAGCCAGCTGTACCTCCGAATCCTCCAGCAGGTTTTCGGCGTGTCTGGACTCGGGAAGCTCATACTGCCCCACCAGCACACGCTTATAAGCATCTATCATCTCCTTGGGAGAACCCTCCCCAAGCAGCGTCCCCTGATTTAAGAGCAAAACCCTGTCGCAGTACTTGCTTATGCTGCTTAAATCATGGCTGACAAACACGATGGTCTTGCCCATTCTTTTAAATTCTTCAAACTTGTGGTAACACTTTGCCTGAAAAAACACGTCGCCTACGGAAAGCGCCTCGTCCACAATTAATATCTCCGGCTCAATGTTGATCGCCACCGCAAAGGCAAGACGAACGAACATGCCGCTGGAATATGTCCTCACCGGCTGATATACATAATCCCCAATATCCGCGAATTCCAATATCTCCGGAAGCTTTTTCTCGATTTCCTTCTCCGAAAACCCCATCATGGTGCCGTTTAAGTAAACATTCTCGATACCGTTGTACTCCATGTTGAAGCCGGCGCCCAGCTCAAGCAGCGCCGAAATGCGCCCGTTTACCGTAACCTGCCCCTCCGTAGGATTAAGAACGCCTGTTATTATTTTTAAGATCGTAGATTTTCCGGAGCCGTTGGTGCCGATAATGCCCACGGTCTCTCCCCTGTAGATATCGATGTTGACGCCCTTCAAGGCGAAATGCTGCCTGTGCGTCTGTTTTTTGCCAAAGCCCAGCGCCTCCTTCATGCGGTCCTTGGGCTTATCGTACAACTTATAAACCTTTACCAGATCCTTCACCTGGATCACCGGAAATTTTTCAATCGGCATATCATCTGTCGGCGTTTTTTCTGCCTCTGTCTTTACTTCCTGCACCTTATTTTGTACCTCATCCATTATTTTATCAAAACCGTCCGGAGCCCTTTCGTGAAATCACCACTACAAGCCGTTGCCCCATGGTTTAAAGCACATCCGCAAAATGCACCTTCAACCTCTTAAAGACCGCCGCCCCTACTCCAAAGAGTACCACCGTCACTATCCAAAAATACATCGTCGAGAAAAAATCCTGCCAAAACCACCGCTGCCCGTATATGGCGTCGCGATAGCCGTTTACGATATACACCAGCGGATTGATCTTAAGAATCGTCACCCACACAGGGCTTAAAACCTCCATATTCCACAAAATAGGCGTCGCCCACATGCCGATCTGCAGCACAATATTGATAATCTGCGCCAGATCCCTGAAAAACACCACAACGGCGCAGGTGCTGTAGCACAATGCCAGGACAAACACAAAAAGGCAGAAGCTGTAATATACCAGCTGTATGGTATACACAGTGGGAAAAAAACCGTAGCAGGCGGCAACGACCAGCAGCACGAAAACAAAAAACACATGGATAAACGTAGCCGCTATAATTTTTATAATAGGCAGTATGCTTATCTTGAACACTACCTTCTTTACAAGATAATTGTATTCCAAAAGAGCGTTGGTGCCGCTGTTCAACGCCTCTGTAAAATAAAACCAGGGCACCAGACCCGCCGTGAGAAACAGCACAAACGGCGCGCTGTCGTCGCCCCGGCCCGGGCTGCCCATCAGCTTGTCAAAGACAATATAATACATGAGCACCGTCACCACAGGCTGGACCAGCGCCCACATAACCCCCATATAGGAGCCGGCATACCGTTTTTTAAAGTCGTTCTTCGCCAGCTTCCAGATCAAATGCCTGCTCTGAAAAAGCTCCGCCGGAAGCGTGGTAAATTTGTCATACCATACGGCAAAAACAACGCACGCCCCCAGAATAACCGCGCAGGAAATAATCTTTTTGACCAGCTCCTGCGTGGGGTCGGCGCTTGGCCCGGGGTTTTGATGTACGATAATAATGGCGGCCATCACCAGCCCTACCGCTGAAAACAGGGCAATGCTGACCTTTTTGCTAATTTTCATCTCCCGTGCCGCTCCTTATTGCTGCCTGACGCTTTCGATTCCGCCCCATTTCGTGTCCCGCTCGGACAAAATCAGCTCCATTCCCTCCGGAACAGGCCACTGAATACCGATGGCAGGATCGTTGTACATGATTCCGCCCTCATCGTTAGGATGGTAATAATCCGTCACCTTATAACAGAACTCCGCGTAATCGGACAGTACAAGGAATCCGTGGGCAAAATTCCTGGGAACAAAAAACTGCTTCTTATTCTCCTCGGACAAAAGCACCCCAAACCATTTCCCGTAAGTTTCGGAGCCCTCCCGCAGATCCACGGCCACATCGAAGACCTCTCCCCTGATCACCCTCACAAGCTTGTCCTGAGGAAACTGCTTCTGGAAATGCAGCCCTCTCAGCACACCCTTCCTGGATGCAGACTGGTTATCCTGAACAAAAACCTCCGGAATACCCGCGGCCTTATAGTCCTCATATTGATAAACCTCATAAAAATAACCCCTGGCATCGCCGAAAACCGTCGGCGTAATGATCTTAAGCCCCTCAATTTCACATGTCTCAACCGTAATTTTTCCCATCTCAATATCCGCACCTTTCTTCAATATGGTATATAAAATAATACGCAGCCCGGCTGCAGGGCTGTTTACCCTGGCGGCATTCGCACCCGCAGCCGGATGTACCTACCTGCCCATATAGCTTACGCTCATGTTTACATTGCCGGTTATACCGTCAACCGTCCCCTTGGAGGTATACTGCCACATATGGTAGTAGCCGTCGTACCGGGGAATGCTGCGGTACTCCGCCAGCCAGATATAATAATCCTGCAGCCCGTCCATCCTCATGCGGCTGGTGTACCAATACCTGCTTCCGTAGACCCCCGCGTCATAGCCCTCGTTTTCAACGGTCCGGCAAAACGCCTCACACACCAGGGCTCTCGCGTCCGCATCGAGACCGTCCGCCCTGCCGTCTATACCCACGCCCTCCGCGTCGATAAAAACAGGATAGTCCAGACTGTATTCACGAATCAGCTCCAGCGCCGCGGACGCCTCCTCCACCGCCTCCACCTCGTTTACCGCCTGAGTGGAAAAGTACACGCCCACAGATATGCCGTTTGCTGCGGCGCCCTTCATATTTTCCTGAAAATAAGGGTCCTCCACCAGGCAGCCCGTGACGGAGCCGCGATAACCGGCGCGGATAATGGCAAATTCCACCCCTGCGTCGCTGACTCTTTTCCAGTCGATTACCCCGCTGTGCCCGGAAACGTCGATTCCTGTCTTCGCCCCCGCCACCTTCTGCAGCCTCTGAATCTCCGTCCCGTCCGCGTCCGTCAGCGCGTCCTTCACTGTGACATCCTCTATCCCGGCTTCGATATCCTCCTCCGCCTTAATAAGCAGGGAGATATCCTCAATGGCAAGATACTCCACCTTTCCCTTCACCCTGACCTTCATACCGCCGTCCGGCGTCTGATACCCCTCCGCAGGAAGAAGCTTCACGGAATAGTCCCCCGCCTCAAGACCGCCGATATAGATAACGCCGTCCTTGTCAAGGTCCTCGAACTGCCCGGCGCCCTCCAGCTCCACAACAAAGCTCTCCCCTGCCACCGGCGTCCCATCTCCGTTCACGATCTGAATGCGCAGATCCTTTTCCACGGATGTGGCCACCAGGGACAAACGGTTGATATTATTTTTCAGCGCATCCAGGACAGGGTCCGTCTCAGGGTCAAAAAAGGTGGGGTCCCGCAGAAACGCCGACAAATCGTTTCCGATTTGGTTGCTGTTTTGACTGCCGCTTTGACCGTTGTTTTGACCGTTGGCGGCGCCGTCCGCAGGCGGCTCCGTGGCCTGTGACGGCTGCTGCCCTCCCTGGGCGGAATTACCGTTTTTATTATTGGCGTTCCACACCAGAAACGACACCAGCAGGATCACCGCCATGGAAGATAGGATTGCCGTCCTTCGCAGTTTAGAGTCCATTTGCTACCTCTACCAGATATTTTCCGTAATTCGTCTTCATCAGGGGCTCCGCAAGGCTGAGAAGCTGGTTTTTATCGATAAAGCCCCTTCTGTACGCAATTTCTTCAATGCAGGAAATATAAAGCCCCTGCCTTTTCTGAAATGCCGCCACAAAATCCGAAGCGTCCAAAAGAGCGTCGTGGTTTCCCGTATCCAGCCAGGCAAAACCGCGTCCCATGGTCTCCACACGCAGCGTTCCCCGCCTCAGATACTCGTTGTTAATGCTTGTGATCTCTATTTCTCCTCTGGCGGAGGGCTTGATATTCTTTGCGATCTCCACCACGTCGTTATCATAAAAATACAGCCCCGGAACCGCATAATTGCTCTTGGGCTTCTCCGGCTTCTCCTCGATTGAAAGCGCCCTGCCGTTCTCGTCGAACTCCACCACGCCGTACTCCTTGGGGTCGCGCACATAATAGCCGAAAATGGTCGCTCCCTTTTCCCGTGCCGCAACCTCCTTGAGCAGCCTGGAAAAGCTCTGCCCGTAAAAAATATTATCCCCCAAAACCAGCGCAACCCTGTCGCTTCCTATAAATTTTTCTCCGATAATAAACGCGTCGGCCAGCCCTCTGGGCTGCTCCTGTACCTCATAAGTAAACTCCATGCCAAGCTGATGCCCATCCCCCAAAAGCTCCTGAAAGACAGGAAGATCCCTGGGCGTGGAAATAATCAGAACCTCCCGGATGCCCGCCAGCATCAAGGTCGAAAGCGGGTAGTATATCATCGGCTTGTCGTACACAGGCATGATCTGCTTGGAGATCGCCCTGGTCAGAGGATAAAGCCTTGTGCCGGAGCCGCCTGCCAAAATAATTCCCTTCATAAAGTCGTTCCTCCTATATCAAGTACCGTTTCTTCACTCCGGCGCCCTATCCGAAAGGATGCTCAAATAACGCGCCGAATGGGAACGGCTTGTCGTCGTCCCCATTTATCAGTTCTTATCTGCTTACTTTTCATACATATCGGCATAATATTTCTGATAATCGCCGCTTGTCACATTTTTCATCCATTCCTCATGCTCAAAGAACCATGCGATCGTCTTGCGGATACCCTCCTTGAAATTCGTCTCCGGATACCAGCCGATCTCCCTTTTGATTTTGTCGGGTGCAATGGCATACCTGCGGTCATGCCCCTTCCTGTCCTCCACATAGGTGATAAGCTCCGTGGAGACAAGCGCCTTTCTGGGGTCTCCCTCAGGCAGCATTTCCTGCAGTGTCTCCAGAATAATATTGATGATCTCAATATTCTGCTTTTCGTTGTGCCCGCCCACATTATAGGTTTCAAACAGCCTGCCCTGCTCCTGCACCATGTCGATGGCCTTGGCGTGGTCCTCCACAAAAAGCCAGTCACGTACATTCCTTCCGTCCCCGTACACAGGAAGCTTTTTGCCCTGAAGCGCATTGTTGATAATCAGGGGAATCAGCTTTTCAGGGAACTGAAAGGGCCCGTAATTATTGGAGCAGTTGGTAATATTTGCCGGAAAATGATAGGTGTCCATATAGGACCTCACCAGCATATCCGAGCTTGCCTTGCTGGCGGAATAGGGACTGTGGGGCGCATAGGGAGTGGTCTCGTAAAAGAAGGCGTTCTCATCATCGGGAAGGGAACCGTACACCTCGTCGGTGGAAACATGCAGAAACCTTTTGCCCTCCTTAAAGCTTCCGTCCGGAAGCTCCCATGCGGCCTTTGCACAGTTCAGCATAACCGCCGTCCCCAGAACGTTTGTCTGCACAAACACCTCCGGATTGCGGATGCTCCTGTCCACGTGGCTCTCCGCCGCAAAATGGACCACACGGTCAATATCATTTTCCGCAAAAATCCCTTCTATTGCCTCCTTGTCGCAGATATCCGCCCTTACAAAGGTATAATTCTCCCTGTCCTCCACATCCCTGAGGTTCTCCAGATTTCCCGCATAGGTCAGCGCATCCACATTGATGATACGGATTTCATCCCCGTATTTCCTGAACATATAATGAATATAGTTTGAGCCGATAAAACCGGCTCCCCCCGTTACCAGATAAGTTCGCATTTTTTTCTCCTTATACCGCGGTTCCATGCGCCGCCTTTTTCGTTGTGCACAGCCTTATGCGCCGTGACCGTCCTTTTGGCATTATAACCCACTTTTGGGACATTATAGCATAAAGCGTCCAAAATAACAAGCGCCAGCCATATTACTTCTTCTTATTGAATTCCTTCTCAAACTGCGCCAGATCCATCCCCTTCAGGGCGCGCTCCAGCAGCACCGGCAGCATCTGCGGGTTGCAGGCAAAGCACGGAATACCCATCCCCGCTATTTTCTGCGCCATCTGCGCGTCATAATAGGGCATGCCGCTCCCCGCAAGGGCAAGCAGGCACACCACCGTGACACCCGACTCCTTCATCTCCTCTATCCGCCGCAGGAGCGCCGCCCGGTTCCCGCCCTCCTCCAGATCGGAGATCAGGAAGAACAGGGTCTTTGCCGGGTTCTCGATAAATTGCTGGCAGTATGCCACCGACTTATCGATATCCGTGCCGCCGCCCAGCTGAAAGCCAAACAGCAGATCCACCGGATCGTCGCTCTTTTCCGTCAGATCCACGATATTCGTGTCAAACGCCACAATCCTGGTCTTAATGCTGGACATGCTGGCAAGGATACAGCTCACGATGGAGGAATAGATCACCGACTCCCCCATGGAGCCGCTCTGGTCAATATCCAGTATTACCGTCCATTTGTTTGCCGCCGTCGTGCTGGTCCTGTCAAAGAAATAAAAATGCTCCGGCACGATGGTGCCCAGCTCCGGGTGATAGTGCGTCAGGTTCCTGGAGATGGTCCTCTTAAAGTCCAGCGCCGCGGCGGAGGGAATGGGCGAGTGCTTTCTTTTGTTTACGGACGCAGTCACCGCACGCCTGATGTCCTGCTCCAGAAGCTTGTTTATCTCCTCCACGATCTTCCTTATGAAAAGGCGCACGCTCTCCTTTGAGCGCTTGGGAATCTGGTCCTTCAGCATCAGGATAGTGGACGCAAGGTTCACGTCCGGCTCCAGGTTCTCCAGAAGCTCCGGCTCAAAGATAAGCTGCTTCAGACCGCACCTTGTCATTGCGTCCCCCTGGATCACCTTTACCAGCTCCTTGTCAAAAAGGCTTCTCACATCCCCCAGCCAACGGGTGATCTGCGGGTTGGAGGGACCGCTTCCGGCGCCTCTGCCTGCCGCTCCCGGGCCAAAGCCCCCCGACTCCGTGCGGTTGTAGATTGCCGCCAGCGCCAGGTCCATCATATCCTGCTCCCCTGTCAGTCCTCCGCCCCCCATATTTTCAAAACGCTTCTGGCTCTCCTGTCCAAGAATCAGCCGCCAGCGCTGCAGCTTTTCCTCCGCCTTCGCCGGTTCCGCCTGTTCGGATTTATCTGTTTCGTTTAAAGTATCCGTTTCCATAACCATCCCTGTTCCTTCTATTTTCAGCTTCTGTTCCCGGCTGCAAATGAATCTCCGCTGCCATTCACTCTGGAACAGCACCTGTCTCTGTTATCTTTCCCATATTTTCCGGCTGCCCGCGCTTACAGGTTCACATCCGAAAAATCAAAATCGTCCAGCCCTTCCACCAGCTCGGCGGCCGCCCCGTCCAGTGTCTGGTTCACCGCCTCGCTTACCTGCTGCCCGTTAAGCCCCCATATCTCTCCCAGATTCTCCGCGATCTCGTCCTTCTCCGCCGATGTAAAGTCGGCAAACGCCCTGCGCAGGAACACAAGAGCACGCTTAAACTCCTCTGGGTCCAGCTCCTCCAGATAGCTGTCCAAGTCCTCCCAGAGAGACAGCCTGGCAATCAGGGCATACCGGTTCTTCATGGCAAGCCCCTCAAACCATCCGGCTCCCAGCTCGGCGGGCACTCCCCTTGAAAGCCTGCGCTGTACCTCCAGCTTCAGCTCCTCCGAAGCCGCGCAGCCCCTCTCCAAAAGGATCGCCATGGCAAACCCGGACAGCCTTGTGTTCAGGTCGTCCCGTCCCGCGGTCTCCCGCAGCGCCGACAGCCACTGCTCCCTGTTCAGGAACTCATGGGCAAGCGCAGCCGCATTCAGGCGCTCCATCGCCGCCACAATCTCCTTGCTGGCGGCATCGTCGCAGACACACGCGCCGGGAAGCAAAAGACACGCCCTGTAAAACATCTGCTTCAGGATCGGCTCCAGAGGCCCCGTGTCCAGCCGCCTGATACTGCCGTAGGAAAGAACCGTGGAAAGTCTGTACACCGTCTGCGCCAGCCCTTCTACCGAAACGGCGTCCACCGCCTTCTTCTGCAGGGCGGAAACCGCATAATTCACCACGGATGCCATGCCGCAGGTAAATCCGTCCTCGATAACCTCCGCAATCCCTCCGATATCTGCCGCCTGCTCCGCCCTCTCCTTCATCCGAAAGGCGGCGGCCTGCTCCACCGTATCCCCCTTTAAGGCAGCCTCCACCAGCTCCATCTCCGCCTCCGGCGTCCAGCGTATCACCCAATGCTCCGACCATGTGGCGTTTTCCTGGTTTACACTCTGCATACTCACAAAGCTGATTTCCAGCACCCTGAGCTGATGCAGGAAAAAGGATCTGTGCAGATCAAGAAACGCCGCCTTTTCCGTGGAGACCCTGCGGTTTTCCCGCAAATCCAGCATAATATCCTGTGCCGTAAGACTTCTGTACTTTTCCAGCTTATGCTCCTTCAGCAGCCTGTAAAAATCCTCCTGAATGCTTGTGCGGCTGACGCCCTCCGGGAGGGTGCCTATTGCCGTCCCTATCTCCGTATCCGCAACCGCCAGGCTGACGGCGGAAAAGCTCCCCTTGCCCAGACAGGTAACGGCTGCGTCCCTCAGGTCCCTGAGTACGGGAACGGAGCCGCCCCGCAGCCCGGCAAGGGCAGACGCAAGCCTCACCGCCTCAATGACCTCCGCGGAGGACACAGGATTGCCCTGCTCTCTCTGATAGCCCGCAATTTTTGACAGATAGCTGTATGCCGCGTACATGGGCTCTCCCTTTAAAAGCCCCTGCCAAAGCAGCTCATAATACGCCGGCGCCCTGTTGCCCGCGCCGTATCCCGATCTGGCGGACAGCCTGTAATATGAATAGGGCATCAGCGTGTGATTGGCCTGGACCCTGGGCAGGTTCTTGATCTCCTCGTCCGTCATCGCCGGCTGCTCCGGGGACAAAAGCCCCTCCACGTGAAAGGCTCCCGTCACCGCCACGATCTCCTCCGGCGCAAAGCCCTCCGCCACGGCGTCCGCCAGCTGTCTTCTCATATAGGCTTCCCTGACCACCGTCTCCGGCCAGTCCGCGTCCTCTCCGGCAGTCATATCCCGCAGCTCCCTGCCAAAGGTGTTCGCCCCCTCATGGTATCCGCCGCCCATATGCTCCATGGTGCGCTCCCAAAAGGTCTCATGCCCGTCCTCTCCCGCCTTCCGGTCCAGAAGCGCATAGACGTTCATGCGCCCCTCCTCACCCTCGACGTCAACGCCCCCCTGCTCCCCTTCCGGGAAGCTCAGGAACACGTCCGAGGGAAGATCCATGAACCTGCAGGCAGTCTTGTGCTCCCTGCACCACAAAAACGCCTGATACTCCGGCGAATACTCCGCAAAGGGATAGAGAATGGTGCGGATGGGCGGCTCCTTTGTGTATGCAAGGATGGCGATGGGCGGCTTTGTCTCCCGCCTGGTGAGATTTTCCATCTGATCGTTCAGGTCGCTCGGTCCCTCCACCAGCACCAGCCGGGGCTTCTTTTCGTCCAAAAACCTGCGCAGGTGCCACGCGCCGGCCGGGGACAGATGCCTGACTCCGTATATATAAGGCTGATTCATGCTGCGCCCCCCCTATTCGTTCAGCTCCTTGCACGCCTTATATAAGCCTGCCCAGGAGGCGCCGCGTTTCTTCATAACATTCTCCAGATATTCCTTCCAGACCATTCCGTCCTTGCCCTCGTCCTTTACCACAGCGCCCTGCAGCCCTGCTGCCAGGTCCTCCTCCGTGATCCTGCCGCTGCCGAAGCTGCCCGCCAGGGACATGCTGTTGCACAAAAGAGAGATCGCCTCCGCTGTGGACAGCACGCCTGCGGGAGTCTTGAGCTTCTGGCTGCGGTCCAGCGTCTCTCCGTTTCTCAGCTCACGGAAGATCGTACATACCTTTTCCACCACCGCATTCTCCGGCAGCACGGCATGCAGGTCCAGCCCTCCGGAAAGCTGCTCCACTCTGGTGCGCACAATCTCCATCTCCGCCGCCAGGTCAGCCGGGGTGGGAAGCACTACAATATTGAAACGGCGCTTCAGGGCCGCGGACATCTCGTTGACTCCCTTATCCCTCGTGTTTGCGGTGGCGATCATGGAAAAGCCCCTCTTAGCCGGAACCTCCATTCCCAGCTCGGGCACGGATATCCGTTTCTCTGACAAAATAGAGATCAGCGCGTCCTGCACCTCCGAGGCACACCTTGAAATCTCCTCCATCCGGGCGATGCTTCCCGTCTCCATGGCATGGAACACAGGGCTCTTCAGCATTGCCTCCTCCGAAGGACCGTTGGCGATCAGCATTGCGTAATTCCAGGAATACCGGATCTGCTCCTCCGTCGTTCCCGCCGTTCCCTGTATGACCCTGGTGGAATCGCCGTTGATAGCCGCAGCCAAATGCTCGGAAAGCCAGCTCTTTGCCGTTCCCGGCTCCCCGATCAGCAAAAGGGCCCTGTCCGTCACCAGCGTGGCGATCGCAATCTCCACAAGGCGCTCATGACCGATATATTTGGGCGTGATCTCCACACCTTTCGCCTTTCCGCCGCAGATATAGGTTTTCACCGACCGGGGCGACATACGCCACCCCTGAGGTATGGGATTTGTCTCCGCCGCTATCAGGGCGTCTATCTCCTTTTGAAAAAGCTGCTCCGCAGGCAGCCGTAAAACCTCCTGTTTCATAATTACCTCTGTTCTCCTTTCCTGACTGCAGCCGTTCTGCGGCCGCCGGATTCACTGCCCCGGCGCACGTAAGGGTACGGCGCAGCTCCTTACTACAGTGACAGCACCATGGCTTCCAGACGCTCGATCATGGTATCGCTGGTATCGCGCAGCCTTTTCCTGTCTCCCTTAAGCAGCTTCAAAAGCTCCTGCCCCTCCGCTCTCTTGGCCTCGTCCGTGCCTGGCAGCGCGTTTAAAATATTTGAGATCTCCCATGCGGAAATCTGCTTCTTATTTCTAAAATACTCCGTGGCAATTCCCTCGCACCTGGGGAAGCCGTACTGCTTCAGCTGCCCGCAGTAATAAAAAATTCCCTCCGAGCCGTCCTTGGCGCGCCGGTAAAAGTATTCCATGAGCCGGTTTTCGTAATCGCTGTCGCCGTCCGGGATACAGTTTCCCAGCACCCTGTCAAGCCTGCCCGCCCACTTGTACGTTCTGCCGTCCTTTTCTCCCATCAGAAGCTGCAGAAAATCTCCCTCCACCCTCTGTCTGGACGGGTGCAGCACCCGGATACTCTTTTCAAGCGCCATGCTGTAGATTCTTGCGGTCACGACCCACGTCCTTCTCCCCGCATCCCAGCACAGCACTGACAGAGCATTGTAGAGCTGTTGGACGGCAAACTGTTTCCTTTCCAGCTCCTTCCACAGCCACTGGCTGCAGTCCTCCTCGCTCAAGAGCTTAGCCAGCATGGCGGCAGGGAAAAAGGCATCTCCCTCCTTTGAATTTCCATAGTTCTGGTACAGCTCCAGCACCAGGGAAATCATCTCCTCGTCGGGGCAAAGCGCCAGATATTCCCAGACGCGCCTGGCGAGCTGCCGCTTTAATATGTGATCCACGTTTCCTCTCTGGTCCAAATACGCCGCCAGCTTCAGCTTCATGATCTGAGGTCTCTCGGCAAGCGCCGCAATCCTTCTG
Source organism: uncultured Acetatifactor sp. (assembly GCA_910578215.1). GTDB lineage: Bacteria > Bacillota > Clostridia > Lachnospirales > Lachnospiraceae > Acetatifactor. Next base: position 89,182 of record CAJTPH010000005.1, read on the forward strand.
CAGCATTGGCGGACAGTGCTGACGCTCTTTCCCTTCAGAGCCTCCATATAATCTCCCAGCCTGTTCAGATCCTGAATCACCGCCTCCTGTATATCAGGCTTGACGCCTGCCGCGGTATCCTTCTCCAATTTGTCCAGAAGCTCCGAAATAATCTTCTGCACCATTTCGGACGCCCACTCCGTCCCGGACACACAGAGAGCGTCGATGGCTTCGTGCGGCTTCTTCGCCGCCAGCTTCCCCAAGCATTCCCTTGCCCCGTCGCTGTCCTGGCAGGCATAGGCATAATATGCCATTTTTTTCGCCTTCCCCTTCTCTGTCTTTATAAGGGCCGACAATTGCTCCTCGTTCTCCGGGCAGTGGCGCAGGGCGTAAATAAGCGCCTGCCGTATCTCCTTTTCCGAGTCGGGAAGCTGCTTTAAGTAAAATTCGTTTGCCTCCGCTCCCGCCAACGCTTCGATGATCTCCACCCTGCGGAGCATTTCCTTTTTACCCTTGGGGTCAAAGCCCTTTTCAAGCAGGGGAAGAATGGAGCTTCCCATCTGCGTAAGCCAGCCCTGCACGTCGTCGGCGAGCTCCGCATAGGAAGCGCCCAGAGCCTTTACCATCGCCGGCTTTATGCGGTAATCGTCAAACAGCTCCGGTTTCCTCTGATGCATCTCCGTCAGATAGCTGTACCGTCCTCCTCCCGAATTGGTCAGCGCGTCCACGATCGCCTTCACCTCGGAATAGGGCGCGTTGTTTATCACCCTTCCCGTATTATCTACGGACAGCGGCGAAAGCTCCTCCGTCACCGCCACCTCACCCTGGGTACACAAAAGAGCGTCCACCAGGGTAATGGTCTCCAGAAGCAGCCCCTCCTTGCCCTCCGTCCCGGGCTCAAGCAGCCGGCGGACCAGCTCCCCTATCCTGGCAAATACCGGGGACGCCGCCTCCAGGGGCTGCATCGCTTCCGCGGCGCGCTTTAGCCTGAAATCCTCCCCCAGCAAATTGGTTCCCGCAATGGTCACGGCACGCAGCCGGGCCTTCAGTTCATAAACAGGTGTAATATCCATATTGCCTCATTTCCGCGCATATTCCCTGCGCAAAATTTTTATAATGAAAGTTCCTTATCAGTACAGCAATCTTACAACATCCTTTTCCGTAACGATACACAGAGGCTGCATTCTCAGCCGCCTTTCCTGACTGTCATAATAAAACGCCCCCAAAAGCACCTGATCCCTGAAAAGACCTTCGTCCGGCAGCAGTCCGACCCGCTCGCAGGACGCCTCCATACCCGGCGCGTCCCCAAGGAGAATGGTATCCCCCTCCTTGGTCCGAAGTACAAGCCCCTTCTCGCACTTCCCTATCTGTTCAAATGCCAGCAGCCTGACAAACATGGTATCCGCCAGCGCGTTTTTGAGGATATTTTTCGCCGCCTTTACCTCCGCCTTGAGAGAGCCGGACGCCGCCGCCCTTACCCTGCGCAAATCCTCCGGCTCCACGGCACGTATCTCCGCGTTTTCCCAGCGGATGCGCAGGTTTCCCTCACCGGGATAGCACGCGGCGCTTGCCGCCTCCGCAACGCCGAACACCGTATCCTCCTGCTTTATGTGCTTTAACGCCTTATAGGGTCTGTAATTATATGTGATATAAATTTCTCCCGAGCTTAAATCCGCCCAGCAGCCCGTATCGATAAACTGCTTTCCCGCCGCGTCGTCGCTGACCCAGAAGGACAGCTGAATCAGGCTGATATTCTGTTTGCTTCTTCCCAGCGCTTCAAGCTCGGAAAGCTTCCAGATTCCCCCCAGCTCCTCATAGAGCATGCTGTCGTCCTGCCCCACATCCTCACGCTCCAGCCTTTCCTCCAGATAAGCGCGGGATTTCCTTACCAGGGTCCAAAGCCTCTCCAGAACGTCTATGGCATTGTCGTAATGAGCTTCGTCATTATCCTTTTGGAATTCCTCCATCTCCAGCACCAGCCCGTTTAAAAACCTCTGGGGGCCCGGCAGGTAATAATCTCCAAGCTGCTTTACCAGATCTCTGTATGTGCCCAGAGAAGCGCCGCCAAAGGTCCCCAGACCGGACCTTGTCAGGTCCTGCACCAGCTTTTCCAGCATGGACAGCCCCTCCAACTGCTTTTTAAGCTTCTTTGCCCTTGCCGCCTTAGTGCTTTTGGAAGCCGCCTTTTTCTTCGCCTCCCCTTCGGCAGTCTCTGCGCCGGATGCGCTCTCCTGGGCCTTCGCCTCCTTCGCCTGCTTCTTTTCCCTCTTTTTCAGAATATCCTCGGGTATCTCACATTCGCCAAAGGGCTTCTGCGCCAGTATTTCATACAGCAGCCCCAGCCCATGCTTGCAGGGAAACTGGCGGCTCGGGCAGGAACAGCGGCACACGGGCGTCCCGTCCTGGAAATCCGCCGAGGTTATGTAATTGCTTTTGCCGCTTCCCGTGCATTCCCCCAGATAGAAGGTGTCGTCCGACGACTTCAGCAGGCGGACGAACCCGCCCTTCTGTGAGATTTTCCTGCCGTTTGCCGCTGCCGTCGCATTGGGGGCCATGGCAAGAATCTGTTGTTCCGTGATTGTTTGCATAAAAGAGCTCCTTTCCCAAATTATGTTATGGTCAGGCTTTCAATTGTTCAGCCTTTGGTTAAGCTGCCGCCTGATAAATTCCGTCATTTCTCAAGATAACTGATGTTCAGATCCACATTTCCGCTTATGCCGCTTACGCTGCCGTTCGACTTGTACTGCCATATATCATACTTCCCGGAATAGGTTGGCGACGCCGCATACTGGGCCAGCCAGACCTTATAATCATTCAGCTGCGCCATGTTGACCTTCTGCTCCATCCAGAGCTTGTTGGAGTAAATTCCCGCAGTATATCCAGCATTTTGTATGGTCTGGCAGAAAGCCTTACAAACTGCCGTTCTGGTCTCCACATCGATCTTGTCCCCGCGCCCGCCGCTTTTCTCTATATCTATAAAAACCGGATAGGAAATATGATAATTCCTGATCTGCTCCAAAACCATGGAAGCCTCCTCCACCGCTTCTATCTCATTTACCGCCTGGGAGTAAAAATATATGCCGACCTTCATGCCCGCCGCCAAAGCTCCCTTTATATTCGCCTCGAATTTCGGGTCCTCGATCAGCTTGCCCGCGGAGGAGCCTCTGTAGCCGCAGCGGATGATCACATAAGAGATACCTGAATTTTTTACCGCCGTCCAGTCAATCGTCTGATTCCACTTAGAAACGTCGATGCCGATGGCGCCCTCGCCCGTCACAAGAGAACCGTCGCCGGCAAACGTATACCTGGCCCCCTGGATAACCTGCTCTCCCGTCACCTTAGCGCCGTCCGCGGTAAAATAATAGATACGCCCCTCAATGGTCTGCCACCCGGAATACCTGACATCCCCCTTCAGGAAGAATTTTTCCGCCTTATAATAATCCGCGTAAACCGCTTCCCTGTACCCGTCGTTTTCCGATACATACAGCTGTCTGCCGGCTGCGTCCTTCAGCTTCGTCCTTGTATCCTCGCTTGGATGCGCCCTGACCGTCACCCTGCAGACCGCCGCAGCCTCCCGGCCGCCTTCGGTATATCTGACCGTAATATCGGCGCTGCCTTCCCCCACGCCTGTGACGGTTACCGCCAGCCCCGAGACGCTGACCTGCGCCACCCCGGCATTTGAAGACTCCGCCGTCACCTGCTGCGCCTCGCCGGATGTATTATGTATAACGGCGTTTATCACCGCAGACCCATTCAAATATACCGTTGCGGACGAGCTGCTCAGCTCAACGGTAAGGCTTGCGCCCTCAGTCCCTTCCTCGTCCTCCGGGGCAGCGGCATCTCCCCCGGACACAGATTCCGCTGCCGTCCTTGGCATGCCGTCCGGCAGCCCGGACTCCTCGCCGGTGACCACCAGGGCTCTGTTCATCGCTAATGTGAGCGGGTCGGGAATCTCGCTTCTGGAAATTTCATTGTATGTATCCGTAATGACCCTGCTTTCCACCCAGGCTACCGTATCCTTTAGAACGGATTCCACCACGGTTTCATTTTGCTTGGTATCCTCCTGGGCAGCGTTGACCTCGTCTTCCTTCTTTACCTCGTTTGCAACGTCCACCTGCTTATAGACGATTTCCTCCTCCACAGCCGCGGTCAGTATAACCCCCGGTACCGCATAATCCGAATAACCGGAGTCCTGCAGCTCCTCCATCTTTACCTGATATTGCCCGCCGGCAATATCCTTTTTATATATAATGCCGTCCATGTCATCATCGAACCAGGTAAGGCTCTTTCCTGCAGGGTCTGTCACCGTTACGGAAAAGGGAACGTTAGGCACCAGCTTCCCGGTTCTTTGGTTGATAAACTTGATCTTCAAATCCTTTTGAATGGAAGTAAACACCGGGGATACAGATACCTGCCTGTCATACGCGGTCTCGTTGTAATCCTTCTTCTCCTCGTTTTCTTCCTCGGCCAAAACCGCCGCCTGTATTCTTGCCGTCTCGGCGTCCGCCACCGCCGCCAGGCCCTTTTCCCCGATAATGGAGATACCCTCCAGCTGCGCGCCCAGGCCCGCAAAATCCGCCACCTGGTTCTCCCTGATTCTTGAGCTGATAAAAATGCCTCCCGCAGCAATTGCCAAAATCAGGACAGCCACCCCGGTTACAAGCATTACCCGGTCTATCGCATCCATTTTTCCCAGGCTGCGCCGCAGCCATCCCCCTGAACCGGTCTTGCGTGAACCGGCAGGCTCCCGATTGCTCTCTCCTCCCCAAAGCGAAGACTCCTCACAGGGCTCCCCGGCACCCTCCCCATAAGGCTCCTGATACGCCTCCTCAAAATACGCTCCGGTTTCCGCATATTCTTCATCCCTGACTTCCTCAGGCTCTATGAACTCCCCGGATTCCTCAGACTCCATATATTCCGTTTCTATACAGGCAGTTTCTATGCAAACTGTTTCTATACAAGCTGTGTCTATACAGGATTCTTCTATGTAGGCTGTGTCTATACAGGATTCTTCATATTCCTCTATATATTCTTCTGGGTATTCTTCCTCCAGGTAAGCTTCCGGGTATTCGCAATCCATATACTCCGGCTCCGCGTACTCCGTATCCGTATATTCTTCCTCTGAATATCCCTCCGGGCACTCCGCGGAGAAATACTCCTCACCCTCCCGGGCGCACCCGAAATCCTGACCTTCCCCGGATTCCTCATATCCTACATATTCCCCGTATTCTTCACCTTCTGACGCTTCCTCATACTCCTCAGGCTCCCCGCTGCCTTCACCTTCTGCCGCTTCCTCATATCCTACATATTCCCCGCATTCCTCATCTTCTGACGCTTCCTCATACCCCTCAGGCTCCCCGCTGCCTTCGTCTTCCCCCGCTTCCTCATATCCTACATATTCCCCAAATTCTTCGTCTTCCCCTGATTCCTCCGGCTCCATATATTCCGCTTCCATATATTCGGATTCCATATACTCCGGCTCCGCGTACTCCGTATCCGTATATTCTTCCTCTGAATATTCCTCCGGGCACTCCGCACCGCAGTACTCCGCACCTTCCCCGCATTCTTCCAATCTCTGCACCGGTTTTTCTTTATGGCGGAACCACTTCTTCATTTAAATAACATCCTCTCCGACAAAATTTAACAATTTTGTAATATTATATCATTCCCCTCCCTGTACTTCAAGCATTAGAGCTATTTCTTTATATTTCTTCATAATTTCTTAAATCTTTTTAAATCGTCCTAATAATGTGGACTTTCCAGCCGCATAATAGTAAAATAATAGCAGTTATGCCATCAATCAGAAACGGAGATAAAAATGAGCGATAAAAGAACACCGGAACAGCAGATGCCGAAAATACCCGACATAGAGATCGTTGATTTGGAGCTTGCCGATTTTGAAGATGAAAACGAAACAATTGCATCACAAGGCCAAAACCACAAAGGCAAGAGCAGGGGAAGCTCTCAGGATAACACCTTTTCCGAGCCTGCAAAGTCCGGGGGCAACCCTGTCCTCAAGGTCCTCTCCCATGTCAACCTTCACATTGTACTGGCGTCCGTTGCGCTGCTGGTCATCGCAGTCATCGCTTACAAGGTTGTAAATTGGGGCGAATATATAGATCTTGACGAAATTTTCAAGGACGGTGCAGGAGAATACAGCGATACCTTTGACAGCATTATCCGCCTGGTGGACAAAAGCGGTATGCCCATCGAGCCCGCAAACGACGACGGCGAAACCACGATCGTGCTTTTCGGCAACGCCCCCTTTGCGGACGACAGAAATGCAAAGGACAGCCTGGCCAGCCTGATCGCCGACATGGCGGACGCCACCGTATACAACTGTTCCGTCTCAGGGAGCTATCTCGCCTCCCTGCCCTACGAAAACAGCTATGAGAAGGAAGCGCCTGTAAATGCCTTTAACTTCTACTGGATGTGCCATCTTGCCAGCGGCAGCCTGGTTGACCAGAGCTACAAGGCGGCTCTGCAGACCCTGGGCAGCAGCGCTCCTCCGGAGGCGCAGGAGGTTTATGATACCGTCAAATCCATTGACTTCAGCCAGGTGGATGTGATCGGCATCATGTATGATGCCAGCGATTATCTGGCACAGCATCCCATATACAGCGATGAGGATTATACGGACATCACCCGGTTCACCGGCAATCTTGAGGCAGGCATCCAGCTTCTCCAGGAGACCTACCCTCATATCCGCATCATTGTCATGTCCCCCACCTATGCCTATACCGATAAGATAGACGAGACCACCGGAAAATATATTGTGGACGACATCATGCGCGAGGGCTATAATGTGCTTGCCACCTATGTGCTCAAGCAGTGTGAATCCTGTATCCGCAACCGTGTATCCTTTGTGGATAATATGTACGGAACCGTCACCGCCACAGAAGCCGAGGAATGCCTGACCGACTACCTGCACCTGAATGCCAAGGGCAGAAAGCTGGTTGCGGAGCGTTTTGTCTACGCGCTGAAATATTATGACTGATAAAACGCCCCTTCGCCGCCTCAAAAAAGGATCTCACAATCCCACACGTCCACACCGCTGTCCTGGAACACATCGTAGAGCTGCTTATGCAGCTCTTTTCTGGTGACTCCCTTCTTAAGAATCACCTGCAGAAAGCCCCCTCCTCCTGCCCCCGCGATAAATCTGCCGCAGATCAGCTTTTCACACACCTGAAAGATCTGCTCGATACAGGTATTGGTGGCGCCGCCGTCCAATTTCTTGGAGCATTCCCAGTGCCGGTTCATCAGCTCCGCAAAGCCGTCCACGCTTCCCTCCTCCAGTTCAAAGCGCATGAGAGCCGCCAAATGCTTCATCTCCTTCAACGCTTCGATGGATTCCGGTCTTGCCCCGATATAGCCGCCCACCACATCCCGCAGCAGATTTCTCGCCAGCCTTCTCTGCCCGGTGTAAATCAGCGCAAACCTCTCCTGCAGCTCCTGTCTTGTCTGTTCGCTGAGCCCGACGCGCTCGACGGAAAGCTGTTGGCGGACACCCGGCCTGGATCGTATAAACTTGATTCCCTCCGTCAGCCCGCCTGCCTGATCCTGCCAGCCGCCGCCCGTTGACATAATCTGCTCCATACACAGCACTACCTGGGATACCTGGCCGTCCCCCGAGTCAAGGCCCAGGAATTCGTACAGCGCCTTCACGCATGCCGCGGACAGAATACTGCTTGTTCCAAGGCCGCTGCCCTTGGGAATGCCAACCACCTGTGTGGAAAGATAAATTCCCCCTCCCAGCCGTCCCAATATTTCTTCCAGGGGCTCCTCCCCCTCCAGGGGGACAATGCCGCAGGCAATCAGCGCCGCCTTATGCAGTGCGAAGGGATCATACGGATTATGGCAGTCTCTGATTTCCGCAGTGCTGTGGGCCTCGCCCTTTACCCCCACATCCTGGCTCTCAAATTCCACCTTCAGCTCATCCAGCTTCCGCACCGTCACCCAGATGGGCTTGACGCCCCTCAGCATAATGGCGGCATTCAGCACTGCGCCGCCCATTTCAATGCACTGAAGGGGCGTATCCGTCCATCCTCCGCCCCAGTTCACGCGCACCGGCAGCCTTACCGAGACCTGCTCCTTACATATTTTGAGATTCTGATTGTCCGGGAGATTCTCCGCCGCATCCTCATATATCATCCTCTCTATTGTGCCGAAGCATTTTGTCTCCAGGTCCTCACAGGTCATACCGCATATCGTCCGCCCCTCCGCCTGCATGGCTCTGGACAGGGCATAATAAATCCGTACCTTCAGCGCTATGGAAGCGCGCTCCGCGTCCGCCAGCAGTTCCTTAAACACATCCTCCGTAATGCCCTCTCTGCCAAACACACCCAGTGCATCCTTATAAAAATCGCCTTCGGAAAGCCTGTCCAAAAATCTGTTGGCAAGAATACGGCTTTCCAGCTCCCTCCGGAATTTGTTAAACGCCTGGGTGTCCGCCTGATTAAAGCTTTCGTACAGGCTGGTTCTCTCCGCGGCTCTCCATGCCGTTATATCGGCCGCTGACGCCGTGCCCGCCGCCATCCTGCCGATCAGCGCCGCCATCTCCTTGGCCTCCTCCCAGGAGCCGCACCTTGGATAGAGCCGGGCAGACCACAGATAATCCTCTCCGCCTTCCCAGAGCTCCTCCCCGGATATGTCATTCTGCGCCATAAACCGCTTAAGGCTGGTCCCATGAAAGGCCGCTCCCTTTTCCGCTCTCTCCTTGGGATTATCCTCCACATGGTAACAGCGAATCACATAGCTGCCGTCACGAAGCTTCAAGCCATGCCATACCGTGTCCGCGGGAACCTGCGCGTTCCGCAGGTGAACCCCTGATACCACCGCGCCTTCCCCCACCACGGAGGAACCCAGCACATAGCTGTACTCAATATAGCTGTTCCTTTCGCAGATTGCACCGCGCCCCACATAGCTGCCATAGACCGCGTGGCCTCCGGCTGCGCCCGTGGAGCTTACCTGTCTTTTCCACCCAAGAAACGAATACTCGTCTATCTCGGAGGTGACAAGACTGCGAAGCTCCGCCGTGGTGCCAAAATGTATAAACCTTGCAGGCGAAAGACACAGCAGCCTTAAGGAATACCCGTGCAAGGCCTCCCACAGCTTGGTCCGGCAGCTCAGCAGCTCGTCGCTGAGCTCTCCCTCCGCCGCCTCCCTGTAATACTGCTCCAGTGTGGCGTCCTTTGCCAAAGGGTAGAGAAAATCCCCGTAAAAGCTGATTCTCGCCCTTTCGTTTACAAATTCGTCAAACTTCCTTTCATCAGTTACGCCGTCCGTGCTTATGAGACCGAAAAGCGACATCAGCAGGTCGCAGCCAAACAGCACGGCGCCCGTGTCAAGGTCAACGCAGCCCTTATGGTTGACGGCGCCGACAGCCCTGAGCCGTTCCTCGCTCTGCTTATGCAGAAACTGCCCCACATAATTGTTCCCGTCGTTCAGATAGACGCCGTGATCCTTTCCCACCTCCACCCTCTCCTTAATGGAAATAGCCGTGGCCCCCTGGGATACCGCATCGATCTGCAGCGGGTTAAACAATAGGAGCACATCGCCTGACAGCACAAGCATACCCTCCTGGATTCTGGAGGGAACGCCTGACATGCCGATGATAAATTCATCAAAGAGAGTGGAGCTCCTGCCGTCCGGCAGCTCCCGGGGAACAGGCGAAAAAAGCTTTCCCACCGCCGAATACTGAGGGACACGCTTGCTGTCGCCGCCGGAATGAATGACAAGAATGCGCTTTCCCTTAAACGGATTCCCTGGACGATTCCCGTCGGCCCCCGGATGCCCGTCATCCCCCGGATTCCCGTGGGCGGTCTGCGCCCTGCCCGCCGTTCTCTCCTGCTCCGCAATATACCGCAGCACGTTAAGCGTTGCTCCGCCGCTGCCTGCCCGCCTGCCCTCCGGGTCGGCAAGCACGGCATAACGGCAGCCTGCAGGAAGCTGCCTGTTCTCTATACGGCTGCGTATCTGCTCCCGGTAGGTCCTTGCCTGCTCCTCATTGGAGGCTGTCAGCACACAGTAATCCCACCTGTAAAAGTTCAGCTTGTTTATGCTTCTCTCATAATCCTCCCAGGCGTCCAGACAGGACTGCTGCAGAAATAAATCGTTCATCTTTAAATTATACCTATTGCTCTCCATACCCTTCTCCTCACCACTCCCTGATAAGCGGATATGCCGTGCGGTAAACGCAGTAGCCGTCCGTTTCGCAATACAGCTCCCAATTACATTCTGCAAAATCGCCCTGCACCCTCCTGCTTGAATGCAGGATAACATAGTGACAGTTTTCCGCCATAACCGCCTCGTTCAGAGCCGCAAGGTCGATTTCCTCAGCCGTTATCAAATCATAGACCCGGCTTTCAAAGCCCCAGCGCTCCACCAGCGTCTCACGGCCGTAGGGCATACACACCAGAGGCGAATACTGGCGCACAAACTGCACAAACTCGGGCGGAAACGCCGCCATGACCTCCCGCCCCGGGACAATGATGGCGTCGCAGATATGCACCACACTGTCCGGCATATGGTACTTATTTTCCGCCTTATAAAAAAACGGGTTATTGTAGATAAAGCTGCCCGAAAAGGCAATTGCCGCCGCCATTAGCAGAGCCGCCGCGCCTGCCGCGCCCCTTCCCCTGCTCTCCTTCACCTTCCCGCAGATACAGACACAGACATAGGCGAGCACAGGCGTCATCGGCAGCAGCCACAGGAGCCTGTAGTAAATCTCGTTGCCCAGCATTTCAAACAGCAGCCTTGCAAACAAAGGGTTGAAATACAGAAGCAGCAGAGTCACCGGCATATATACAAAAATAATGCGGACATGCTTTCTCTTTTCACATACCAGCAGATAAACCACCGCAAGCAGAAACAATATGACAATCAGACCTGTCCCCATATAATTCCGAAACAGTTGAACCGCGTCCTTCCACATAAGCCCTCCCAATCAGTTCAAAATCAGGTACAAAAACGCATATCCTATACACGGAAGACAGCAGAGCGCCATGGGCGGCAGCTGCCCCCACCGCTTAAAGCTCACCGCCCCCAGCAGCCCCACAATGCCCGTCAGCACGCAGATAATCACTCCCCCAAGCGTACTGCACAGACACCCCGCCATATTCGCCGCAAAAAACAGCAGATAATGATAAACCGAGGGCTTCTCCTGCTTTTCCAGCCGCTTCAGCCAAAGAAGCAGCAGGTAGAGTATAAAGGGAATCACAATACTGCACAGCGCCGCTTTTCCCTGCCTGCTTCTGGCAATCATAAAGTTTTCGGCCGTATAGATGGAATAATCCCCAAACAGCACCAGAATCCCCGTAAAAAGCAGATACAGCGGCAGCCTTGCGTCCCTCCGTGGAAAAAGCTGCCTTCCCAGCAGATAAAAAATCCCGTAGGCTAAGGTGATCAGGACCACAGGCAGCGCCACATGCGCCACCGACACCGCCTCCATGCCGGACAGCTTCGCCAGGTATGCGACCCACACAGGAAAAGGGGCAAGCCCGTGTCTGGCGTCCAGCTCCGTGCTGAAGCCGGTATAGGGCAGTTTCCTGTACATCAGCTCGTCATTCACTACCCCGGTGGAGATGGACACATAAAAGGCGTCATCGCCGTCCGTATAGGTCATCCTCACCGCCTGGACCAGCTGAAACAAAAGCACCGCCGCAAAGAGGACCCAAAGCAGTATCTGGAGCCTGCCCGCCTTCCTTCCGATGGCACGCTTCCCCGGGACCTCTCCGGCTTCCCTTTTCTTCCTCAGCCGCAGGATGTCACGGACCGCACCCAGAACCACCAGCACAAGACAATAGCCCGAATACAGATACGCCACATGGAGAAAGCTGCCCTTTATGAGCACAAAGGGCACACAGATCAGCTGAAAGCCCGCCCACATGCAGAACTGGCCGCTTATCCACCGAAACGGCAGCGGCGGCGGCTCCCCGTCCACATCCGTAAATACACCCCCTGCCAGCAGCGGCGCCGCAAGCAGCAGCAATGCCAAAATCAACAGTTGTAAAGCCATATGACTCCTTTCCCACCTGCGCCGTACAGGTATTCCGACCTCACGCCGCCGGACAGCCCCCTCGCTGCCCGGCGGCGCTCCTGAAAAATCTCATGATACCCGCATTATGAGACAGGTATCATCACATAAATGCTGTCCCCGTGCACACTGTCGGCAGAAAGAACCCGCTCCTGCGGCACAAAGCCATATCTGCGCTCAAACGCCTCCAGCACACCGTCTTCGCCGACTCCCCCCTTGACCAGAAGCACAAACCGCCCAAGCTCCTCTATGGAAGCGGTATCACGCCTGCCCTCAAGCTCCGCCGCCGTCAATAACAGCGTTTTATCATAGTATGTAAACTCCCTTAAATTCTCATAATAGCCTACACCGTCGTAAATACACACGCACGCCTCTCCCTTATGCGACGCAGCAGTCTCCTCCTGGGCGCGGTATCCGGAATAAAGATAGGCGCCGTCATACCCTGCCAGAGAGCACGCCTGCAAAAGCGCCGCCAGCACGCATACGCCCCAGGCGCACGGCCGGAGCATTTCCCTCCCGCTGCCCTTCCCGGCTTTACCGCGATCGTCTCCGGCTTTCCCGGGCATAAGCAATAGCAAAACGGACAGGGCATATGTCAGAAGCAGCCCCCCCGCCAGCGCCGCCAGCGGAAACAGAGGCATAATATAGCGGTCCACAAGATAGGGCGACATCCTGGCAGCCAGCAGGAAATACCCTGCCGCCGGCAGCACCAGCAGAACCGCATAAGCGCCCCTGCCGGAGGCCCCTGCGGCGGATGCCTCCCGGTCCGCTTCCGCCGCAGGCTCCGACTTCGCCCCGGCACGCCGTGCGGAGCCCCGCACAAATTTCCGCACAAGACACACCCCGGCAGCGGCCGCAAGCAGCAGCCAGACACCCGGGCTTAAGACCCTCTCCCACATTATTCCCGCAAAGGCGGAGAGCCTCTGCCCGTAGCCGCCAAGACCCTGCGACAGATTTTCCAGAGCCTCCACACCCCGGCCGCTTGCAAGCACATCCGCTATGGCAAAGGGAAACAGGGCGACACCGATTACCGCCGCAATGACAAAGGAGCGCAGCATACACAAAAGCTCCCTGATTCTTTTTGACGAAAGAAGCAAGACTCCCACGGCTGCGGCGAGAATCATACAATAGAATAAAAAGAAATACTGGGTCCAGAAGCCCATTACCGTCACGGCGATCAGCCCTTTGTTATGCCTGTCAAAGGACTTATCCCTCCATTTCCTCAAAACCAGATACAGAAGCGCCACGCACCATAAGGTCAGCACGGCATACATACGTATCAGCAGCACGGTGGCCACAGCCCCGGCAGACACTCCATAGAGCAGGGCGCACAAAATTCCCGCCTGCCGGGAATACCCTTCCATTCCCAGCGCTTCCGCCAGCAGACGCCCCAGCTTTATCAGAAGGACCAGCACGGCCGCCAAAGCCGCCAAATTAACGGCACACCCCATCCAGGCACTGGCGCTGCCCCTGAAAACGGAGGAGACCGTGTGCAGCAGCATAAAATGCAGCGGCGGATGGTTGTCGTCCTTCACATTAAAATACACGGACAGATAATTAAAGGCATCCTTTTTCCCCACCGTGATATAGTCCCGAAACTGCTCCCCCGTAATCCACACCGGCTCCTCATAGACATCAGCCTTATAGCTCAAAAGCCTGCTGTTGCCCCGGTTTCTAACCACATCCTCCACCACGGCGGCAAAATTGCCCAGGGTTTCCCCCAGACTGTCCCCGTCGATCTCATTGTGGACAAACTTCGCCAGACGCCCCTCCGGCTGGGTGGGCACAATCCAGGGATTATACTCCGCGTTAGACAGCTGAAAGCTGAGCAGCTCATCCATGTGAAAGCCCTCTTTTCCGGAGACAAAAAAGGCAAGTATCACGAGACACAACGCCACAGCCATTACTTCCGCACCTATTTTATGCCCGTCTGCCCTTCCCTTCATTCCGGCTTCCATCCTCCCCGCGCACATCCGACGTCTTAAAGCTCCACAAAAACCATACCTGATTTATTAAAACAGTATACTTGTAATCCATGATTCCCGCGCCCTGCATGGTGTACCATAGCACACAGCAGGCGGCAGAAAACAGCACCGCCACAGACAGCAGCCCTTCCCTCTTTCCGTAGGGTCTCTCCCCCGCCGCAAGCCGTGCCGCCAGCAGCAAAGCCGTCAATACGGCCGCCGCGGCAAACCACCAGCTGCCGTAATTCACATATTGCTTTGTCAGGACAGGCGCGGACCTGCGCATGATCTCATAATTCCTGCCGGAATGGGAATCGTACGCATCCCCTGAAAGCTGAAGCTGCAGGATCACCGGAGAAGCGCAGTAGCCCAGCACATCCCAGCCCACCTGCCGCAGGACCAGGGGATAGTGTATGCCCCATGAGCAGGCGGCCGCCTCCGCCAAAAGGGGCTTTGCCTCCCCGGCGCTCATGGCCGCCTCTATCGCAGGCTTAAACACCCTGTCCATATTTCCGGGATAATAGGTGCTTTCCCACACCGCGTCCGCCGTTGCCTCCCTGATTTTGTCAGGCATTCTGGCATAATCCACCCAAAGGGTAGGCCAGCATATCCTTTTCACCATGGTCCATTCTATACCGGAGATATCGTTTTCCGTCCCGGGCTCCGCATGCAGGGACCAGGAGGCGTAAATTCCCGCAACAGCCGCGGCAGCCGCAAGCATAAAAATCTTCAGGCGCATATCTGCTCCAGCCACAGCCTTTATTTTCAACAAAAGCATGATCGCCATGGGAACGGCTCCCAAAAAGACGTATTCCGGCAAAAGCAGCGCCTGGACAAGATAACAGAGCCAGACGCCCACAAACGGCGCACAGCCGCCAGGCTCCAGCAGCTCGCAGCAAAAGGACAGCTGCAGCAGCCCCGCGGAGCACACAAGGGAATAAGGCAGCATCGCCATATGGCACTGCATTGCCATGGGCAGGGTCATAAGCGCCAGGCTGCCCCAAAGCGCAAACAGCCTGCTTCGCCTGTTATCAGGATTCTTATTACAAAGCCGTGAAATCAGGCGCTGCCCCGCATAGCATGCCGCAGCAAGCTGCAGAACATACATGACGGGGAAAGCCTTTCCCAAAAGCCCTGCCGCCACCCCATAGATTCCTGTGGAGACCACGGCAAAATCCTGGACGGCGCCCATATTGCATACCATCCAGACCAGCCCCAGCACAATCTGGACGGAAAATCCCATGAAAATAATTCCCCGTACGATCTTCCTACACATAAAATTTCTTTACCGCATCACAAATATAATCCACCTGCTCCAGGGTCAACCCATAATACATGGGCAGACGCGCCAGACGTTCGCTCTCCCTGGTGGTATACCTGTCCTCCCCGTGGAATCTGCCGAATTTAATACCGGCAGGCGCCGTGTGCAGAGGAATATAATGGAATACCGACAGGATATCCTTCTGCTTTAAATAGTCGATGAGCGCCGTCCTCTCCCTGATATCCGCCGCCTTGATATAAAACATATGGGCGTTATGGACGCAGTCCTCGGGCACCGTGGGCAGCTCGATTCTGCCGGCAAGCCGCAAGGGCTCCAGGTTCCTGTAATACCGGTTCCAGAGCTCCAGCCGCGCATTGTTTATCTCGTCCGCAATTTCCAGCTGGGCGTACATATAAGCGGCATTCATATCGCTGGGAAGATAGGAGGAGCCGTAATTGACCCAGGTATACTTGTCGATCTGTCCGCGGTAATACTTGCTGCGGTTCGTACCCTTCTCCCGGATGATCTCCGCCTCCTCCACATACCTGCCGTCGCGAATCAGAAGCGCCCCGCCTTCCCCCATGCTGTAATTCTTCGTCTCATGAAAGCTGAACGCCCCGAAATCGCCGATGGTCCCAAGCGCCCTGCCTTTGTAGAAGGACATAAGCCCCTGGGCGGCGTCCTCTATGACAAACAGCCTGTGCCGCCCGGCAACCTCCATTATGGTATCCATCTCACACGCCACCCCCGCGTAATGGACGGGCACCACCGCCCTGGTCCTCTCCGTAACGGCCGCCTCTATCAGCTTCTCGTCGATATTCATGGTATCCGGCCGGATATCCACAAACACCGGCACCGCCCCCCGCAGCACAAAAGCATCCGCCGTGGAAACAAATGTATATGCCGGCATGATCACCTCATCCCCGGGACGAATATCCGCAAGCAGCGCCGCAAGCTCCGTGGCATGAGTGCAGGACGTGGTCAGCAGGCACTTTGCAGTCCCCGTCTTCTCCTCGATCCACTCGTTACACAGCCTCGTATATTTGCCGTCGCCGCAAATCTTCTGATTTTTTACACACTCCTGGATGTAATCCATCGCCTTATCCACATATGGCGGTACATTAAAATTTATCATACCCTCTCCTTCCCGGACGCTTCATCCCTGTGCGCTCCTAAAAGCTATTTCTCCACCCTTCGCGCTTTCCAGGCGCCAACCACCTCGCCCCGGATATTGTCGGTCACATGGCTTATAATATATTTGGGCCTTCCCTTCACTTCCTCATAGATTCTTGCAATATAGTGCCCTATGATTCCAAGGCTCAGCATCAGGAACCCGCCCACAATCAAAATCAGCAGAATAACCGTGGTAAAGCCCTCCACCGCCGTGCCCATCAGGAATTTTACAAAGGTCTGGACAGCCAGCACCGCGCTGAACAGAAGGAACACAATGCCTATAACCGTCACCAGCTGTAAGGGCAGGGTGCTGAAGGAGGTTGCATTGGATACGGCATATTTCATCAGGCTCCAGAAGGACCACTTGCTCTCGCCAAACTGCCGCTCCTGAACCTCGTAACGGACGGTTTCCGTGCGAAAGCCCGCCCAGAAGCTGAGCGCCCGGAAGAAGGTATTCCGCTCCGGCAGCGCCAGCAGCACGTCCACCACCTTGCGGTCCAGCAGCTTGAAGTCCGAGGACGCGCTCATATCCATCCTGACCAGCCTGCTCATGATCCTGTAAAACAGCCCCGCGGAAAGCCTGTGCGCCATGCTTTCCCTGCCGCGGCTCTGTTTGACGCCCTCCACCACCTCGGCTCCCTCCTGCCAGAGTCTCCACATCTGCGGTATCACCTGGGGCGGATGCTGCAGATCACAGTCCATCACAATCACTGCATCGCCCGTGGTCAGCTCCAGCCCGGCAAAAATACCGGCCTCCTTTCCGAAGTTGCGGCTGAATTCCGCCCCCTTAATGCAGGGGTTTTCCGCCGCCGCCTTTTGAATCTCCGAAAAGGTGGCGTCACCGGAGCCGTCGCTGATAAACACAAGCTCATATTCTATTTCGTTTTCCGCCAGCAGCCCGGCAAGCACCTTTGCCGTATTCGCTATATTCTGCTCCTCGTTATACGCCGGCAGAACGATTGATAAAAGCGCCATTCCAATACCTCTATTCCAGCTGCCGCTTGCGTCAGCTTGTTCCGTCTCTACTCTCTACGCCCCTCTGTGGGAAGCATTTTTCATCGGTTTACGTTTTCGGTTTTGATATACATGACCCCGTCGATAATGCGGATAGAATTTTCGCCGGGGAAGCTGTCCATAGCCATATATTCCTCTGCGTAATACATCTGCGCCATGGAATCGGCGGGCAGAATATTTAAGGTCGCCCCAAGATAATTGCTGATAAACGCCTCATAATTCCTGCCGGTGTACAGCAGCACATCCCCGCTCATACCGATCATATTACCGGTCACAGGCAGCGTGAGGTCCGTGGTGGGAAATTGTTCGTCCCCCACTACTCCCACCATTGCAATGGGAATTCCCGGATAATACCCCTTGGTCTGCTCGATTCTGTCCAGAAGGCGCAGGCAGTACGCATAAGTCTTTTCATAGCGTTTCTGCAGATTCGTGTAGGCAATGTTGTCCGTCAGCCCATAACAGAATATCAGCAGGAACGCCGCGGCAAACGCCGCCCACTCCGCGGGCACCCCCGCCCTCCAGACATTGCCGCGCTTCTTCTCCGCCACGCCTGCGTTCCCGCCAGTGCCGCACTTCTCCTCCGCCACACCTGCGTTCCCGCCGCTGCCGCGCTTCTCCTCCGCCACGCCTGCATTCCCGCTGCCGCACTTCTCCGCCAGCGCCACCGCCCCGATCAGATACAGGACCCACTGATACCTCATCAAAAGATGGTAGTTCACGTCCGGCGATATCAGCAGTATCACATTGGTAACGACAGGAAGGGCAAGCAGGGCTATACCTATTATAACTAATACCGCTAAATTCTTCCACCATTTTCTGCGCTTTGCCATACAGACAGCCGCAAACGCCGCCGATGCGGCAAGAAGAATGCAGGCACACAGCCCGAACCCGTTTTGAAACAGCACATTTCCCCTGAAGGTAAATGCCACAAAATCCCGATACATGTCACCCAGGGCGCTCACAAGACGTTCCGCCCCGAAGCTGGACATGCCGTTGATCCCCTGATAGGTATCCAGCTCCTTTCCCTGTATTTTCAAGAGGACCTGCAGTATCACATAATAAAGCGCCGCCCCCAGCACGCCCATATAGAGATAACGCAGCGCCTCCGCAAAGCAGCCGCCCAGGGGACGCCGGACCGTCTCCCTCCGCTCCCTGCAAAATATCGCAAGAACTTCAAAGACCGCAAGAATCATGGCAAAAGCCAGATATCCCTGATAGGTTCCAAGACTGAAGGCAAGGCACACCGCCCCCGGCAGAAATCCCCGCCGATGCTTCTTCGTGAACAGCACGGCAAGCACGGCAAGCAGAAGCGCCAGCATATAGCCGTCCAGGGTAAACACATAGGCAAAGGTGGACGCCAGCGCCGGAAACGACACCAGCAGCCCGCTGACACCCACCACCGCCCAGCCCGTCCTGACCTCAAGAAGCTCGCAAAGCGCCGCAGCCGTCAAACCTAAAAACAAAAGCCCCAGCAGACCGATCACCCAGGGCACCGTAAAAAAAGAGGACGCGCCGCATGCCGCCATCAGAAACCATCTTCCCGAGGTAATCATATTTTGGTCAAAATACATGCTTGCCAGCCCGTCGTGATTGGGTATATCGCTGAGCAATACGGGCATATGGATCAACAGCCCCAACAGAAAAGCCGTTAAAAACGCAAGCTTCCACTCCTTCTTTATTTTTCCGTTTACGCTTCTCAGCACCTGTGCTGGTGAAAGCATAATCCTCACCGTCCCTTCTCACCTTCCCGGTCTGCCCGGGCCTGCCTTAATCCGGCCCACTACTGCCGCCTTACAATCCTGTCAGCCCTTCCCAGCCGCCTGCCCCGGTTTCCTATTTTGTCAGAGAAAGCCCCTCCGCAATCCTCTCCGTAAGCATTTTGCGGCCGGTTTCATTGGGATGCAGCCCGTCCCGGCTGTAAAGCCTCCAGTCCTCCCATTCTTCATGGGTATAAAAATCATGATATACATCTATGACCTCCAGATCCAGCTCCTCCGCCAGCCGCAGGTCCGCATTCACATAATCCTCCAGGACACCTCCGCCGTTGTCCGTCTCCTCGCAGGTCTTTCCACTGACAATATACCATGTATAGACAGGCGTGATCATAACGATACGCGCCTGGGGATTAACTCTCCTGAACGACCTGACCGCCGATCTGACCGCACCCATAAAGGTGCGCTCGTCATAGGGCTCGTCCGGGTTTTCTATGGGCACGCCCGCGTGATAATCGTTGAGCCCCTGCTGAATCACAATGATCTCAACGCCGGAAAAATCGATTGCGTCCAGCCCGTCGATCACGTCCCCAAAGTACTCCGTATTGCTCTCCCGCATGGAAATGGACTGTTGTACGCCAAAATCTCCGGACTCCGCCGATTTTGCCAGCTCTGCCAGCGAAAACACATCCCGGGCATAATCCAGCCGTCTCTCCGGCTCCACCCTGGCGGCGCATGTCCCGCCAAACGCCCCGTTGTAAACGCTCTTTCCGAGAATTTCCTCAAGCCGCGCCGGAACCGCCTCCTCATCTCTGATCTCTCCGAAAATGCTGTCGCCGAAAATCACGATGCTTATGGGCTGCCTGTCCGTAAAGCTCTCCCGGGGCCGAAAGGAAACCAGAAACAGCGCCGCAAACAATGCCCCCACAACAATACCGTATATAATTTTCCGCCAAATTTCCCTTCCCTGCATTTTTCTCTTTCCAAGCCTGTCCGGGCACTATACGCCCCAGGCGCTCACCCTTTCCGCAATCCGCCCAGCGCCCCTGCCGTCTACCAATGCCCTGAGCCTGGCGCTATAGTCCCGGCGCAGCTCATAGTCTGCCGCCAGACGCATGATATGGCTGACCACCTCGTCCGCCATCGCTTCTCCCTGCACCAGATAATCTCCCGCGAAGCAGGTGAGCTTCTTTTCCGCAAAGCCCCTGACGAGCCTTTCCTGATTTTCCACAAAGGAAAAGCAGATAACGGGCACCCCCACCGCGCTGAGCTCGTACATGGTGGAACCTCCCGCCGACACTGCAATATCGCTCTCCCCCATCAGCTCGGACATATTGCCCACATTGCACAGGACATGCACGTTTTCATGCCTGCCCTCAAGCTCCTTAAGCTCCGGCAGATGGGCGTTGTAAGCCCCGCTGACCACCAGATACCGCAGGGCACAGGCGCCCGGGTCCGCCAGCGCCTTCCTTAAAAGCAGCCCCGCAATACCGTACCGGTCGCTGCCCCCGGTGGTAATCAGCACCGTCTCCGCCTTTTTTCTGACAGAATATTCCACCCCCTGAAATTCGCCCCGGAGAGGAACATAGTCCGTACCCAGCAGGTACTCTCCGCAGACGGCGCCTGCCCCCGGCACACATGCCCTGACCTTCCCGGCCCCGGCAGCATCCACGCCGTCCGCAGCCGCCCCGTAAAGGGAGGCGTCCGCAAAAATATTGTAATTGATAAGAAGATCTGCCGGCAGGTCCGTCAGCACCATATCGTCCAGAATTCCCACCGGGACACTCCGCCGTATTTCCCTTAGATAGCTGTGAGTCACAAAATAGCTGTCTGCCAGAAAAAAATCGGGAGCGCCCTCCGAGAGAAGGCGTCTCAGCCCGGGAAGCTCGCCCTCCATATGCCTGAAATCGGAATGCAGCACCCTGTATTCCTGCCCGCTTCGCTCCAAAACGGGTGCGGCGCTGTCATCCGCCGTAATAAAACAAACCTGCTGCCCGCGCCGCTTTAATGCCTGTGCAATGGAAATGCAGCGCATAACATGCCCTGTGCCGATTTCCCCGTTCGCGTCTGCCCGAATCCAAATCATACCACACCCCATACATCCTTCAGTTTTCCTGCAATACCGCCGTTAAATTCTTTTCATAGACCAGGCTGCCCGCCTCTGTCCGCTCCTCATAGCCCAGCCTCCCAAAAAGCGCTCTGGAGGCTTCGTTGCCCGGCTTCACCCTTGCACACAGACGCTTCGCCTGGGGGAAAATCTCACCCGCCAGCGCTTCGCCTGCCCTCAGCATTTCCTGCCCGTACCCCCTGCGACGGCACTCCGGCGCTATGCTGTAGCTGATCTGCGCGGTCTCGCCCGAAAGGTCTAACCGATAGATTCCCACGGGCGCATCATTGTGCATGCAGATATATATTTTTCTGTCCTCTCTTTTCAGGCTGTCCTCATACCAGGCGCAATGAGTCTCCCATGAGATCTCCCCCGCCGCAAAGGACTGGCTTCTGGTCTCGGGATCGTTTGCCCAGCCGAATACCAGCCGTCTGTGCTCCTCGCCGGCGGGTACCAGCTCCATATAGCCCTTTACGTTATCGGCAAGAACCGGCTCCCCTCTCTTTATCTCACGCAGGCAGGCTTTGCCGAGAATCCCCCCGTACTCCCTGGGCATCAGCCCATAGCCGGGACGGATGATACGTATGTTTTCTCTCGTGAAGGCCTCCCCCGCCCCGATATCCTGCACCGCAAAAATCGACCGCCGGAACACAACGCTGCTTTCCTCCTGGCTCCCCACGCCATAAAAGACCCTGCCCAGGGCCGCCTCCGCCGCCCGCACATCCCGCACCATGGCCTTATACTCCTCAGGCGTCATGGAAAAGGAGGCATCCGGATTCTCGATTTCGCGGCTGATGCAAAAATGCTTTTCTATGACTGCCGCCCCCAGCGCCACCGAAGCCACCGCGCTTAAGGAGCCCATGGAATGATCCGACAGACCCACGGGAATATGAAAGCGGTCCCTCATATCCTGAATCGTTCTCAGATTCATCAAAGCCGGGTCCGCCGGGTAAACGCTGGAGCATCTTAACAGCACAAGCCGGCGGTTGCCCGTCTTATAGACCGTCTCCACCGCCTCCTCTATCTCCTCCAGGGTCGCCATGCCTGTAGACATAATGACGGGCTTTCCCTTGGACGCCACATACTCAACCAGCGGCAGGTCAACCATCTCAAAGGAAGCAATTTTATAAAATTCCAGCCCAAGCTCCTCCAGGAAGTCCACGGAAGTGGTGTCAAAGGGCGTGGACAGAAAATCGATTCCCACCCTGTCCGCCTCCTCCTTCAAAGCGCCCTGCCACTCCCAGGGCGTATACGCCTTGCCGTAGAGGCTGTAGAGATTTTCTCCCTCCCACGTGCCGTTTTGAACCTGAAAATATCGATTGCTGCAGTCGATAGTCAATGTGTCCGGCGTATAGGTCTGAATTTTTACGCAGTCCGCGCCGCTCTCCTTCGCCGCATGAATGATCTCCTTGGCGCGCTCTATGCTCCCCGCGTGGTTTGCCGACATCTCGGCTATCATATACACAGGGCAGCCCTGGCCAATATAACGATTTCCTATCTTGATCTTTCCCATAATATTTTCCTTTTACAATCAGACAAACCCTGGACAGCGCAATCTGCTCCGCGGCGCCTGTCCGTCCCTGATACGCCGGCCGTATACGCGGTGGCACTCACTCCTGATGAAGCAGCCGGTATTTCAGCTCCGCAAGCCTCCAGTCTTCCTCCGTGTCAATATCCTGAATCTCCATTTCCGACAGAATCAGAGGTATGGTCCTTTTCATCACCATCGCATTCTGTTCCCGGAAGCTCTTTACATTCAGGCAGTAAAACTGTCCCGCATCATGATAATAAGGCTCCAGGTCCTGTGACCGCGCCTGGGCGTACTCGGGCCACTTAAACTGCACGGCTCCGTCCTTCACGATCACACAGCGCTGCGGCGGGAAGCTGAATCTTACTACCGGGAGCACGCTGTCCGCACCGTTTTTCTCCAGAAGCTCTGCCGCCTCCCGAAGCCTCTGTGCAGTCACAAAGGGCGCCGTGGGATAAATGCAGCACATCACATCGAACCGCTCTCCCCTGCTCTCATATTCCTCAAGAACCTCTCTCAGCACATCCCTTGTGGCGGCAAAATCATCCGCATTCCTGCCGCTTCTGAAAAAGGGAACCTCAGCCCCATACCCTTCCGCGATCTCCGCGATCTCCTTGTCCTCCGTGGACACCATCACCGTGTCAAACGCCCCCGACGCCAGCGCCGCCTCAACGGAATATGCCAGAATGGGCTTCCCGCAGAAATCTCTGATATTTTTCCGGGGAATCCGCTTGCTGCCCCCCCGCGCCGTTATAACCGCTATCCGCCTCATAACATCCTCCCTGTGTAATCGAACCTGGCCGCTCTACCGCCCAAGCCCCCGTCTTACGTTTCTCACCAAAAGCTTAAGTCTGTAATACCAATAAAACCGCAAATCGGACTTTCCCTGCAGAGCAATGAGCCTCTGTTCCTCCCTGCCCGTCTGCTCCCTGTAGTAAGGATTCTTTTCAAAATCAGGAAAATATTTCTCCGCTCCCTCCCGCAGCTGCCTTACAAAGGAAAGCTTCGGATGCCTTACCCCCTGCATATAGGAAAACAGAGTAATCACATAATACAGCTCCGTAAACCGGTACTCAAGCTCGCTGCGGTACTGCTCCAGAAACCCCCGGTCCCTGCACTCCTCATAACAGCGAACCATGGCTTTCATACGGTCCCTGCACCGCTCCTGGGTGACGCGGTGGACGGTGGACATTTGATGCTGATAATAAAAATACATGGGCTCCTCCACCCGTTCAAACTGCCTGAAATACAGAGACCATACCATTGCCGCACAGTTGTCCTCGTATAAGATTCCCTCCGGAAAGCACAGCCCGTTTTCCCTTATCACACTGGCGCGGTATATTTTAACCACCATGCTGCCGGGGCGCATCAACAGCCTTTTATGCCTCTCCTCATCCAGCACGCCGGTCTGCTCCGCCGTATTATTCCTGACGATTTCCCCGATCCGGTAGCACTGCTCCGATACAAGGCTGTAATCGCAGCCCACCAGATCGGCGCCCGTCTCCTCCGCCCTTGCCAGCAGCCTGGCATAATAATCCGGCGTTACCCAGTCGTCGCTGTCAATAAAGCCGATCCACTCGCCTGCCGCCTCCTCCAGCCCCCTGTTTTTTGCAGCGCCCTGGCGCCCGTTCACAGGACAGGCAATCACCCTGACCCTGTCCGGAAAGCTGCGCTCATACCGCCGCAATATCTCCAGCGAATTGTCCGTGGAGGCGTCGTCCACCGCTATGATCTCCATATCCTCCACCGTCTGGCGCACCAGGGAATCCATGCAATATTCCAGCTTATTATCCGCCGCCATATTGTACACCGGCACAATGACACTCAGTTTCCGCTTCATAGGCTGCCCCTCTCGATGACCGCCTTACCGTTCTCAATCCGGTAAACCAGGTCGCACTTTTCGATGGTCTGCAGCCTGTGGGCAATGATAATCAGCGTCTTCCTGCCATGCAGCCTGTTGATGGAATCCATGACGGCCGCCTCGGTGTCATTGTCCAGCGCGGAGGTTGCCTCGTCCAGCACCATAACCTCCGGGTCATGATACAGGGCTCTGGCAATGCCGATGCGCTGTCTCTGTCCGCCGGAAAGCTGGATGCCCCTCTCTCCGATGCCCGTGTCCGCCCCCTCCGGCAGCGTCCTGACAAATTCGTCCAGCTGCGCCTCTCTCAGCGCCTCCCAGAGCCTGTCCTCATCGATCTCATCCTTCGGCACGCCGAACGCCACATTGCTGCGGATAGTACCGTCCAGCATAAAGATCATCTGCGGGATATAGCCGATATTTTTCAGCCATCCCCTGTAATTTTCCCTCACGTCCCTGCCGTCCGCGTAAATCGTACCCGTCCTGACCTCCAAAAGCCCCAGGAGAATATCCACTATCGTGCTTTTCCCCGAACCTGTGGTTCCCACGATGCCCACCGAGGTCCCCACCGGAATGGTCATGTCCGCATGATCAAAAATCAGCCTCTCCCTGTTGGGATAGGAATATGTGATATCCCTTAGCTCGATGCTTTTCCGGACAGGCAGCTTCTGCACGTCCTTGGACGCAAAGGACATATCCACCTTTCCCTCGTCTATCTCATCCTGCAGGTTATCGCTGACACCCATAAAGCAGGGCTCGCAGTAGGCAATCTGATTCATCTGCTGATTGATGCGGTTGACACAGGGCAGCAGCACAAGCGCTGCAGCCGCCAGTGTGGTAATGGCATCCAGCATATTTTCCGCCGGCTTTCCCAGCGCCACCTGGACGATCATGTAGCCCATCATCGCCGCCACGCAGACCGCCTCCATCAGGAGCTTGGGAATATTATTGTAAAGGCTGTATTTCTGAACCGCATTCACATAGCCCCTGCCGCACTCCCTGTACGCCTCCACAAAATACTGCTCCTTACCGTTTACCTTTACCTCCTTGATACCCTGGACGGTCTGGGATATCCACTTAAAAAGACCGCTGTAATACTCTCTGTTCTCCTCGCCGGCCCTGTGCATAACGGGCTTGAGCACCACCTTTATCAGAACCATCAGAAGCGTGATCACGGCTGCAAGGGTTATGGTCATGGCCCCGTTGGTCGCCAGACAATAGCCCCCGATAAACAGGGACACCACCCCGTCCGACATGAGCTGCAGTATGGCAAGAATCATGGCGTACATATTGTTCACGTCGGAGGTAATATTCCTCTGCACCGCCGCCGTATCCGCGCTTAAATAAAATTCATAGCCCCTGCGCAGATAGTTGCGCATCATACGCTCCGAGGTGCGGAACTGATTCGTATACACGAAGGCAAAGGTCAGCTTTTGCTGGAAATACAAAAAAATGTTCTTCACCGCAAACACCAATATGAGAAGGACCATCACCATGATGGAAAAGCTCTCATAGCTTCCGCTGCCGGACAGCCTGTACATGGCTGCCACAGCCTTGCTGTTCTGAAGCGCATTGGCATCGATGATCACATTCACCGCCTGCACAAGCATCCCCACTCCCGCCGTCTGCCAAAAAGCGCCCACAATCATAAGAACGATCAGCTGCGCCATGGTTCTTTTCTGCTTTTTATCCAACAATACTCTCAGTTTTTTCAGTATCTTAATCATTACAGCCTCTCGAATCCAATGTCTCTATATCTGTTCATTCTGCCGGTGGATCAGCGGTTCTTCGTAGGCGTCCATAAAGTCAGGCCCCAGCCGCACGGTCTCATCCGCAAAAGAGATTCCGCTCATTTCCGTGAGCACCCCCACTGCCTTCTTAAATCTCAGGCCCGGGAAAAATCCAAGCAGCTCCATGGGCACCTCGGCATCAAACTGCGGGTACTCCGGAAACAGCCTTCTATAGTCCAGCCCGTCTCTCGGATGGGGCTTGATAAATATCGCGCCCTCGGGCTCATACATGGCAATCACATCCCTGAAGATCCTCTCCCTGATTTCCGGCGTGCAAAGCGGTTCCGTCAGAATCAATATCCTGCCGTCCCCCGAGCACTCCTCTATCCGGCGCTCCAGACTGTCCTTGTCCCGAATAAAGGCCTTCAGGATCAGCTCCTTATCCTCCTGCGTCAGCCTGTCCGACAGCGCCTTCCTGGACTGCTCCACATATCGGGGACAGGGATACCGGATCGCCGAAATATCATTGACCTCCATATCGATACAATACTTTCCGTAGCCGTTCTGCACAAATATCAAATTCAGGTACATGGACATAAATGCCTTCAGCTTAAAATGCCCACGGTTGTCGTAGCGCGCCGCGTCAAAATTTTTCAGACAGTTCAGCCCGTCCTCTACGGCATGGTAACGGATCTTATTCCGGTTCAGATAATATCCGATGGGGTCCGAGTCACAGTACACATAAACGTCACGGTACTCTCTGAAATCCACCGGGATATACGGCGCCTCCAGCTCCGCATACCTTTTTGTAAAACGGATGCGGTTTCTGAAATTCCCCATAAAGCTTCCCGTATCCTTTCGGAAAACGGCGAGCTCCGGGAAGAAATCCTCTCTCTTTTCGTCAAATTCTATGACCCGGCCAAACAGCCCAGTGCTCTCCACACGTTCCCTCAGACTTCCAAAGTCATTGGACATTTTAGACAGCACAAGGTCGGCATGTCCCCTGCTCTCGGCAGGCAGCGCCAGCTCCTTTAAAAATGTCACATACACATGATAATAGGTATGGCAGACATAAATCCTCAAATTCATCCGAGGCTCCTCTGACTCTATCGTCGATTTCAATCCTTCGTCTCAAAATATAATGCTTTCACAATCATTTTATTTTACCAGAAAATGACTCTCCGGTAAAACATTATTGCAAATATTTTCAAAAAGAACCCCAAAATTAAGAAAAACGCAAGAATTGCCCCGCCTGCTGTTTACCGCCTCCGGCAGGCACCCCGCTTAGAAATGTACGATAATATAGTCTCCCCTGTCCACAATGGAGCCCTCTCTCGGAAAACCGGGCAGCCCCAGGGAATAGACCTCTATTTCATGATAATTCTCCGATTCCGTATAAGGCGTCAGCTCATGACCGTGCATGGCAAAAAAGCGCGCCAGCTCCGAATCGTCGCCAAAGGCGTTGCGCCCCCACTCAATGACGGACAGCTCAGGCGTCTGCGCCACCCAAACGCCGTAGCTGCGGTAAAATTTCTCCAAAAGATGCTCGTCCAAGGGGTCTGTCCAGCGCTTAAGCTTATAAAACGTCTCCGACCCATAGCTCACATACGCATCCGCAATAATCTCCCTGGGAACCTCATACTTCCCCGTAAATATCACCGGCTTGGAGGTATCAAAGCCCTTCTCCAGCTCCATTGCAATCTGCCCCACAGTCTCCACCGCCGCCTGATACTTCATCCAGTCCACATAAAACCAGCGGTTCATGTCAAAGCACTGGTTCCAGAGCACCGTGCACAGCACAAGGAACACCGCACCGCCTGCCGCCCTTGAAAACGCCCCTTTCGCCGCAGACTTTTTCCGCCAAGCCTTCAGCCCATGGACCGCGTACACCAGCAAAAAGGCTCCGTAGCCGCATATGAGCGGCAGAAACTGCGCCGTGCGGTAATAGGTGGCCTTGCCCTCGATCACCGCCAGAAGAAAGCACACCCCAAAGCCTCCCACGGTCAGCGCCGGAATCCACGCGCTCCTCTGCCGGAATCCACGCCAGACCGAAAAAACAAGCATGAAGGCAGAGGCGTATACAAAAATTTTGACGGGATAATAGGCGTAGGCAAACACGCCGTACATCACATAGAACCGCTTGGCCACCATGGCAAATTCCGCTGCGGCGCCTTCCTCAAATATCCACCCAAGCATCTCCGTGACAGAACGCTGTACCGCCTCATCCCTCATATCCCCCAGGCCGAAAACCGCGATCACCAGGGAAATCATCGCGCTGCGCAGAACAATTGCCACGACGG
>CAJTPH010000006.1:0-55550 GCA_910578215.1 uncultured Acetatifactor sp.
AGAGCAGAGGACTGAAAATCCTCGTGTCACTGGTTCGATTCCGGTTCTGGGCATTTTTGTTGTATAAAAATATAAGAGCGTCGATTTATTCCTGCGGGCAATGAGCCAGGCGGATACGCCAGTATTCATTTGGCCAATGCCGCGAGGGTTAAATACCATAGCGTCCTCTGGGCGTATTGCGCTTTGCTGCGTTGCAAGCTTGATACCCCTGCAGCAAGCTGACGGGGTATTTGACTATCTTACAGCCGGAAAAAGGTATTTATTCTAAGACAAGCTGTTTTTGTTGGCTTTGTGTCGCGGTCCCAAATAGCCAACCTGATATCGGCCGGAGAGACCGGTAAAAACGCGGGGTGACCGGGCTGCACTGTTGAGGAGAAGATAATTTGAAAGAAAAAGAAAGAATATTGGGCAGTATATTTTGTAGTTTTGCTATAGTTATGTATGGGCTATTATTCTATTATTGCCTTGGTTTGACAGGCGAAAACAGTGGTCCTTTGTCTGAGGAATTTATTTATTTCAAAAAAGATTCTGTGCTATTTAATTTTATCATGTTGGGGGCAGCCTTTTCAGTCCTTTATTTTCTCGCTAAGCTATCGGTATTTTTTGAAGAAAAAAAGAGAAGAAATATTTTGCTGGCAGTGGTATCTGTTTGGGCGGTGTTATTTGCAGTATATTGGATTACCACGAGCAAAACCTTTCCGCAGGGAGATCCGGGGCTCATTTTATATTACGCGAGAGATATTTGTAAAGGGGATTTCACGCAGTTCCAGGAAGGAGGCTATTTAGCCGTATATCCTCATCAGCTGGGTATGGTAACGCTGCTTCTGCCCTTTGTAAAGCTTTTTGGCGCAAATGACTATCTGGCGTTTCAATATTTTACCGCTCTCATGCTGCCGTTTATTTTTGTTTCAGGTACAAAGATTTTGAGATATATTTCAAATGATAATGCAAGAGTGGAGTTTCTGTATATTTTTTTCATGACAACCTGTTTTCCGCTGTATGCCTATACTCCGTTTGTGTATGGAGATCTGTGTTCCCTGGAAATGGGTATGCTGGCAGTATGGGCGTTATTGTCCTGTCTGGAAAGATTTAAGGTCTATAAGCTCATCGCCTTGGGTGCGACCATCGGTGTTGCCGTACAGCTGCGGATGAATATGATTATTTTGGTTATTTCGCTAGTAATCGTACTTCTCATTAAGGCTGTATGTGACTCCGCAGGCCGATGGAGGGCAGCGGCAATGGGAATCGCGGTGATTGTGGGTGTGGTACTTTTTCAAGGCATTATTGACTTGGCATATTACAATGTAAAGGATAAGGAAGCAGATACCTTTCCCATTAGTACCTTTATCGTTATGGGGCTGAATGACGATTACGGACGTCCCGGCTGGGATAATTGCTATTCATATGAGCTGTTCTTTGAAAACGGTATGGATACCGAACTGACCAAGCAGCAGGCAATGAATGATTTTAAGTCTTACCTGACTCTTTATAAAAATAATCCGACTTATATGGCGGAATTTTTTGCCAGAAAAATGAATGCCCAGTGGAACGCTCCCATGTATCAATGCATAGTTATGAACAATTATGTGACCGGTGAACAGGGGAGGCTGACTCATAGCATATATACCCGTGGCAGAGCCGGAAGGGTTATTGAGAAATATATGAAGATCTACCAGCTGGTTCTTTACAGCTCCATCCTGTGCCTTTTGTTTGTGAAAAGGAAAAAGGGGGAAGCCATAGAGAAATATACGTTGTTAATTGCCGCCTTTGGAGGCTTTCTTTTCAGCCTGATGTGGGAGGCTAAAACCAGATATGTATTCCCGTATCTGATTATGCAGCTGCCGTATATGGCAATGGGAGTGCATGAGATCATTATAATTATCAAAAAAAATATCGGCGGAAAAGGCAAGCAGTATCAATAAAAGAATGGCGCCCAAAAGATGTAATTTCATCTTTTTGGTGCTGTTTTTTTATGAGAAACCATGTTATACTATCTCTATCTATAAGTAAATTAAGGTTTAGCGGAGAAATAAGTATGGATGTCAAGGAACAAAAAAATAAAGAAAAAGAGGTGGGCAAGGAGATAGAAAAAGAAATAAGAAAAGAAATGGAAATAGAAACACAAAAAAAAGAAGTACAAGGGACAGGAAAAGCAATAGATAAAGAAATGGAAATAGAGACGCAAAAAAAGGCAGGCCAAGAGACAGGAAAAGCAGTAGATAAAAAAATGGATAAAGAGGCGCCCAAAAAGGCAGGCCAAGGGACGGGAAAAGCAATAAATAAAAAAATAGCAAAAGAGGCTCAAAAAAAGGCAGGCCAAGGGACAGGAAAAGCAATAGATAAAGAAATGGAAATAGAGACGCAAAAAAAGGCAGGCCAAGAGACAGGAAAAGCAATAGATAAAGAAATGGAAAAAGAGGCGCCCAAAAGGGCAGGCCAAGGAACAGGGAAAGAAATAAATAAAGAAGCGCCTAAAGAGACAGACCAAAAGCCTGACAAAGAAGCAGAGGTAAAACCAGATATAAAAGCAGAAATAAAAACGGAAGCGGATGCATTGAAAAAAACTGACAGAGAGTCAGAAAAGGGAAAAGAGAGAGCGAAAAAGGGCGGAAGGGCATTGTGGATCGTGCTTGCTTTGGTCCTCGTTTTGCTGGTCTCTCTTGCGGCAGTCTATGTCAGTGTTGCAAAGTCTTACCGAAATCGTTTTCTGCCTGCCTCGGTGATAAACGGAATTGACTGCAGCGATATGAATACGGCGGAGGTCCTGGCCAGGCTGACTCCTTCGATGGAGGATTATTCGCTTGAGGTGAAGGGAAGGGATTATGCCACAGGCGAGAGCGGGGCTGTACTGGGCAGAATTTCGGCCTCGGATATCGATATGCGCTATGAAGGGTTGCTGCCTTCCGTGGAAAACGCCTTGGCACAGCAAAATGCATATAAATGGCCGCTTGCCTATTTAACGGATAAGACCACAAACTATTCCGTGGTGATGACAATAGCTTATGATGAAGAAAAGGCAAAAAGCCTTGTACAGACCTGGGATGCGTTTCAGACGCAGAATATGCAGGAATCCGAGAATGCGTATATCAGCGAATACTCTGACAAAACCAACAGCTATAAGGTCATTCCGAAGACAGTCAGCACCAGAATAGATTTGGAGCAGGCGTATAAGCATATTATTGCGTCGCTTCATGACTACAAAAAGGAGCTGGATATTGAGACAATGGGCTGCTACGAGGATGCAGCCGTACAGCAGGATGAGGAAAAGCTCATTAATACCGTAAACACTGTCAATAAGTGGCTGAGTACATCCGTGACCTACGATTGGAACGGGACATCGGTTGTTTTGGATAAGGAGCTGCTTCATGAGTGGATATCCATCGTGGACAACGAGCCTGTGCTGGACACGGAGCAGGTCAGGCGTTTTGTGAGACGGCGGGCGTCAGAAAATGATACATATGGAAAAAACGGGAATTTTACCACGGTGCATAATGTAAAATTGACCCTGTACCGCGCTTCCTATGGATGGAAAACGGATATTGATGCCGAGACACAGGAATTGGTAGAGCTGATTCAACAGGGAAGCATCACAAACAGGGAGCCGGTGTACAGCGTCACAGGGAGAGTAAAGGGAACGGACGATATCGGAGATTCTTATGTGGAAATTGATTTGACGCATCAGCATCTCTATCTCTACATCGACGGGCAGAACGTGCTTGAGACGGATTTTGTCTCCGGTAATATGAGCGCCGGCAACGCTACGCCTCAGGGAATATTCGGGCTGACCTATAAAAAGACGGACGCCGTGCTGCGGGGAGCAGATTATGAGACGCCGGTCAATTATTGGATGCCCTTTTACGGTAATTACGGTATGCACGACGCTACCTGGAGGAGAGTGTTTGGAGGAAATATTTATCTGACAGGGGGGTCCCATGGATGCGTCAATCTTCCGCTGAACAAGGCGGCAGTGATCTATGAATATATGTCTAAGGGTTTCCCCATTATTTGCTACTATTATCAGGTAGATCCTCTTACCGTTCAGGAGACACCGCCTGCAGATCCGGCTCCGTCCGGAGGCGGCCAGGGGGAAAACGCGGGACAGCCCACCGGTGAGAGCCAAGGAGAAAACGCGGGACAGCCCACCGGAGGCGGTCAGGGAGGAAACGCGGGACAGCCTACCGGAGACGGTCAGGGAGGAAACGCGGGTCAGCCCACCGGAGGCGGCCAAGGGGAAAGCACGGGTCAGCCTACCGGAGACGGTCAGGGAGGAAACGCGGGACAGCCCATCGGAGGCGACCAAGGGGAAAACATAGACCAGCCTACCGGAGACGGCCAAGGAGAAAGCATAGATCAGCCTATCGGAGGCGGCCAGGAAGAAAACGCGGGTCAGCCCATCGGCTAGAGCCAGAGAGAAAGTACTTGGCAGAACAGCACCGAAGAAACGGGCAGTATCGGATAAGATATCGGCGAATAATGATTGTTAAGCTGAGGGTGAGTAATAATAAAAGGGTAAGTGGAAGCCGCAGTCATGTTTATGGTTTAAAAGGCAGTGGCGGTTTGCGGCGGGAACGGAGATTGTATGAAGGGAAAACGGCGCAGCAGAAAGCAAAGTGAAAAATGGAAAAGAAAATTTGAGCGTTATCGTGAAATAAACAGGCAGATTGAGGAAAACGCGTTGGATATTCTGCAATCCTCCAATTTTCATCGGATGAAGCGTTATCTTCAGCACGGAAGTATGACCGTCAACGACCATGTGCTGAGTGTGGCTCGGTACAGCATTGCGCTGGATGACATACTTCATGCCAACAGCAGCAGGAAGGACCTGATCAGGGGCGCGCTGCTTCACGATTATTTTCTTTATGACTGGCATAAGCCGGATGCGGAGAATTCGCACAGGCTGCATGGATTTTATCATCCGGGCATAGCGTTGAGAAATGCTTTGAAGGAATATGAACTGACGCCAAGGGAAAGGGATATCATAAAAAAACATATGTGGCCTCTGACGATGGTGCCGCCCATGTGCCGGGAGGCATGGATCGTTACCACCGCCGACAAATGGTGTTCCCTTCTGGAGACCCTTCATATGCACAGAGGGCACGGCGCATATTTACGCAGGCAGCGGTATAAGCAGAGGGGTATATAGAGCATTGGGGCAATTATTTAAAAGGCTTGAGGAAAACGGTGAAAGCAATTATTATCCTTATCACATGCCGGGGCACAAAAGGCATGCCTGTGGGGAGCTTCCGGAGACATTGGCAAGGCTTGATATTACAGAGATAGACGGCTTTGACAATCTGCATCAGCCCGAGGGCTTGCTGGATGGGCTGCAAAAAAGGGCGGCACGGATTTACGGTGCGGAGGAGAGCTTTTATCTGGTAAACGGCAGTACCGCGGGAATCCTGAGCGCGGTCAGCTGTGCGCTTCCCGTGGGCGGGCATATACTAATGTGCAGAAACTGCCACAAATCGGCTTATCACGCGGCTTATCTAAGAAATTTGACCATATCCTATCTGTATCCACAGGTATGTGAGGAATATGATATTTTTGATGCCGTGACGGCGGAGCAGGTGCAGGATGCACTGGACAGGGAGCCGGATATCGGCGCCGTGCTGGTGGTTTCTCCCACCTATGAGGGCAGGATATCCGATATCCGGGCGATTGTGCGCGTGGCGCACCACAAAGGTATTCCGCTGATCGTGGACGAGGCGCACGGAGCGCATCTGGGGCTTGCGGAGGGATTTGCGCCAAACAGCTGTCAGGCGGGAGCGGACCTGGTAATCCACAGTGTGCATAAGACGCTGCCGGCGCTGACTCAGGCGGCGCTGCTTCATGTAAACGGCAGTCTGATAGACAGAAGCCGTTTAAGACGATTTTTGCATATTTATCAAACCAGCAGTCCATCCTACATACTGATGGCAAGTATTGACAATGCCTTAAGCTATGTGGAAGCAGAGGGCGCGCAGGCGTTTGAAAAGTTTCGGAAGCGCTTTGCGCTTATGCTGAAACGGCTGTCGGCATGCAGAGTACTGCGTTTTCTTCCGGCAGATTTACAAGAGCAGGATATTGGAAAGCTGGTTATCTATGTGAAGGGAGCCCTGATGCAGGATTCTTATTCAAAAGAGATTTCCTTAGACGGGAAAAAATTATACGATATTCTGCGTCTTGAGTA
This sequence comes from uncultured Acetatifactor sp., assembly GCA_910578215.1. Classification (GTDB taxonomy): domain Bacteria; phylum Bacillota; class Clostridia; order Lachnospirales; family Lachnospiraceae; genus Acetatifactor. The sequence goes on from CAJTPH010000006.1 coordinate 6,170, forward strand.
TCACCTGCAGCCGGAGATGGCGGCGGAGAGCTATGTGCTTGCCATGTTCACCGTGGGTGATGTGGAAGAGGGCTACAGACGGATGGAGCGTGCGCTGTTGGAAATAGACGGCAGACTCCGACGGCGGGCGGCGGCAAAAGAGCACCGTACATTTTTATACAGCCCCCGGAATGCGGACTGCAGGGCGCTGCCTTTAGGGGCGGCATGGGATATGGAGTGGGAAGGGCTAGAACTGAGGGAGAGTGCGGGCAGATACGCGGGAGAATTTGTAAACCTGTATCCGCCGGGCATCCCTGTTTTGGCGCCGGGGGAGCTGATAACGGAGGATGTCTGTGAAAAGCTTCTGGCTTGTTTGAAGCAGGGTTTAGATGTTCAGGGCATCCAGGTCTCAGGCGGGAAAATAATGCTCAAGGTGCTTAAGGCGCGTTGAGCCTGCCGGAAGCGGCAGCAATTAGAGACTGAGAAGATTTTTGGGCGGCCAGAGGATGCCTGCCTGGAAGATTTTCGGCCGGAAGAAATTATTGAGATATTAATTTAAATGTGCGCAAGGGCACGGGGAGGTATATATGAGAAAGACAAAGATTGTTTGTACGTTAGGACCGGCATGTGACAATGAGGAAAAGCTTAAGGAGCTTATGCTTGCTGGTATGAATGTGGCGAGATTTAATTTTTCCCACGGCACGCGGGAGGAACAGAAGGAGAAGCTTCGCCGCGTGCTGAAGGTGCGTGAGGAGCTGGGGCTGCCTGTTGCCACCATGCTTGACACGAAGGGACCGGAAATCCGGCTGAGAGATTTTGAGGGCGGCAGAGTGGAGCTTGTCTCCGGGCAGCAGTTTGTTTTGACCACCGAGGAAATTATGGGCACTGCCCAGCGCGCGGCCATTTCCTACAAAAATCTGAAGCATGACATTGTTGAGGGGACAACTATTCTGATCGACGATGGTCTGATTGAAATGACCGTAGAAAAGATTCAGGGTGAGGAGATTATATGCCGCGTGGTAAACGGCGGCTTTGTCTCCAATCACAAGGGAGTCAACGTGCCCGGCGCGATACTTTCCATGCCTTATATCAGCCAGGTTGACATGGACGATATTCTCTTTGGCATAGAGATGGGATTTGAGCTGATAGCGGCATCCTTTGCAAGATGCAGGGAGGATATAGAGCAGCTCCGCAAAATTTTGGATGACCACGGCAGCAATATGAAGATCATTGCCAAGATCGAAAATATGCAGGGAATCCAAAACATGGAGGAGATTCTTCAGGTGTCCGACGGCGTCATGGTGGCGAGGGGCGACATGGGCGTGGAGATTCCTCTGGAGGAGGTTCCTGTCCTGCAGAAAAAGATGATTAAGATGGCAAATGCCCAGGGCAAGCATGTCATTACGGCGACACAGATGCTGGAATCCATGATAAAGAATCCCCGTCCCACAAGGGCGGAGGCAACGGATATCGCCAATGCGATTTTCGACGGAACTACGGCAATCATGCTGTCCGGGGAGAGCGCGGCGGGAAAATATCCCGTGGAAGCGGTTAGAACTATGGGGAAAATTGCGGAATGTGCCGAAAAATATATTGATTACCGTTCCAGGATGAGAAAGAACAACTGTGATGACAAGACCGATATTACCACCGCCATTGCCTACGCCACATGCACGGCAGCCATGGACCTGAATGCGGCGGCTATCATTACCGTAACCATGTCCGGTTTCACGGCGGAGTCGATTTCCAGGTTTAAACCCCAGTGTCCTATTATCGGCTGTACAACAAACCAGAGAGTATACATGCAGTTAAATCTCTTGTGGGGTGTGAGTCCTTTGTGTATTAAACAGGAGAGCAGCTCCGAGGCGCTGTTTGCAAGTGCGGTGGCAGAGGCGAAGAAAGCAGGCTATGTGAAGACGGGCGACGTGGTCGTTATCACGGCGGGAGTGCCTCTTGGCATTGCCGGAACCACCAATATGATACATGTGGTGGAGGTTGTTTAAAATCCCGGGGCAGAGAAACATGACTGCGGACGGAAAATTTCAGCCGCCCGTATGCTCCGGCGGAGCCGCCGGATGCAGAGCCGGCATACGTCCTCTCCCCGTCAGGGTATAAGAGGAGCGGACGCGTAGCTTTATTAAGGAGGGATGCCTATGGAAATCAAGGTTGGGAAGGCGGCACAAAGCAATATATCCGTGGAGCAGACCCAGAGCACACCGCCCACGGATGGCACCTTTAAATTTATGCTTGCCAGCCATATTCAGGAGGCGGAGCTCCAGGAGAAGCTGCAGACCCTGATGGAGGAGATTACCATGCAGGGGGAGAAGCTTTCCAAGCGCAGGGACGTCAAGGATATGAAGCATTACCGCGGGCTGATAAAGGCATTTTTGAATGAGGTCGTGGTACACTCCCACTCCTTTACCAGAGAGAACTTTCTGGACAGGAGGGGAAGGCACAGAGTATACGGCATTATCCGGCTGATCGATGAAAACCTGGACCAGCTGGCGCAGGAGCTGATGAAGGACGAGAAGGATAATCTTGCCATTCTTAATCGAATAGGGGAGATTCAGGGCCTGCTTTTGGATATATTCACATGACGGACGTTTGACGCCATACAGATAACGAGGCAGACAGGGCGCTTGACGGCAGCAGATATACGGCGAGGGGAGCGAGAAGGGGTTTGTAGCTATTGTACATCGGCTTTGGTCGGTTGCGGCTTTTAATATACACGCGGGGGTACGGATATGGCAAAATTTAAGGATATTGTGGGACAGGAGCAGATAAAGGAGCATTTGGGGAATGCTCTTTCCACCGGAAAGGTGTCCCATGCTTATATTATCAATGGGGAAAAAAATGCGGGCAAGGAGTTTATTGCCAGGGTGTTTGCCATGGCGCTGCAGTGCGGGAAGGGCGAGCAGGAGCCCTGCCAGGAGTGCCGTTCCTGCAAGCAGGCGCTTTCCGGCAATCATCCCGATATTATCAGGGTCACTCATGAGAAGCCAAATACAATCAGCGTGGACGATATACGCAGACAGGTCAATAATGACGTGGCGATAAAGCCCTACAGCAGCACCTATAAGATATATATTATCAACGAGGCGGAGAAGATGACGCCCCAGGCCCAGAACGCCATTCTCAAGACGTTGGAGGAGCCGCCGGCATACGCGGTAATCCTTCTGCTCTCGGCAAATCTCAACGCCCTGCTTCCCACTATTTTAAGCCGTTGCGTGGTTTTGAACATGAAGCCGGTGTCGGACGAGCTGGTGAAAGAATATCTGATGGAGCAGCTTAAGGTGCCCGACTATAAGGCGGAGGTGTGCGTGGCGTTTGCCAGGGGCAATGTTGGAAAGGCAAAAGCGCTTGCCTCCAGCGAGGATTTTGAAAATGTAAAGGCGGAGGCATTGTCGCTTCTAAAATACATACAGGACATGGAACTGAATGAAATCATTGCCGCCATCAAGAAGATTACGGAGTTCAAGCTGGAAATCAGCGACTATCTGGACATTTTTGCGGTCTGGTACAGGGATGTGCTGCTTTTCAAGGCAACTAACGACGTAAACCATCTGGTCTTCAGAGAGGAAATACAGACTATCCGAAAAACTGCGCAGCGAAGCAGCTATGAGGGTATAGAGCTTGTAATTCGCGCGCTTGACACGGCGAAGAAGCGCCTGGATGCAAATGTGAACTTTGAGCTGGCCATGGAGCTTCTGATACTGACCATTCAGGAGAACGGGTAGGCCGGTGCGTATCCGGCCTTACGCCGGACTATATGGATGCCAAGTATTAGCTATGGTTTTTTGCGGAGGGTTATGTTACAATACACTCAAGAATCCAGTCGCAGCGCGACTGCCGCGCTATGCGCTTAAAATCTGCTTTGCAGATTTAATTCTGATTTTAAGTGCGCCGGGGCGCACAGGGGGTATATAGATGATTAAGGTTATTGGAGTGAGATTTCGCACAGCGGGCAAAATTTATTTCTTTGACCCTATGCAGTTTGAGATAAAAAAGGGCGATCATGTTATCGTGGAGACCGCCAGGGGAATTGAGTTTGGCTCGGTTGTGTCGGGCGTTACGGAGGTGGAGGACGAAAAGGTTATCCAGCCGCTGAAGCCGGTGATCCGCATTGCCAACGAGCATGACAGGGAGCAGGAGGCAGCCAACAAAATAAAAGAGAAGGAAGCCTTCAAGATCTGTCTGGAAAAGATTCATAAGCATGAGCTGGAAATGAAGCTGATCGACGCTGAATATACCTTTGACAATAACAAGGTATTATTTTATTTTACCGCCGACGGGCGCATCGATTTCCGCGAGCTGGTCAAGGACCTGGCAAGCGTGTTTAAGACAAGGATAGAGCTGCGTCAGATCGGCGTGCGGGATGAGACAAAGATTGTGGGAGGCATAGGGATTTGCGGAAGGCCTTTGTGCTGCCACAGTTATCTGTCGGATTTTATTCCTGTTTCCATCAAAATGGCGAAGGAGCAGAATCTGTCCCTGAATCCGACAAAGATTTCCGGAGTCTGCGGCCGGCTTATGTGCTGCCTGAAAAACGAGGAGGAAACCTACGAGGATCTGAACAGAAGGCTGCCCAATATCGGAGATTATGTCACGACGGACGACGGGCTGAAGGGCGAGGTGCAGAGTGTCAATGTACTGCGGCAGCTGGTGCGGGTCGTGGTGGAGGAAGGCGACGCAAAGGAGATCAAGGAGTATCCTGTGGACCGGCTGCAGTTTAAGCGCAAGCGCGGCAGGAAGGAGAAGTTGGAGCTCACCAGGGAGGAGATGCAGGAGCTTGAGCGTCTTGAGGAGGAGGAACAGCAGGAGCTGAAGGAGGGCGCGCCCGCTTTGGAGGAACCGGAGCAGAGCGGAGAACAGCGTCGGTATAGCAGGGAGCGTCAGAACAACCGCAGCAGGGAGAACCGGGAACGGCAGGACAACGGGAATCGTATGGAAAACGGCAGCCGTCAGGACAACGGAAACGGCAGTCGGCATGATAACGGAAACCGCAGCCGCCAGGACAACAGGGGGCGCCAGAACGGTCCCAGGCAGCATCAGGAGCAGGGCGGCAGGCAGTTTCACGAAAACAGAAACCGCCAAAATAACAAAAACCGTCAGAATGTGCCTCATCAGGGAAGCAGGAATCAGCAGGACGCCAGAAATCGTTCTGACAGAAGGCAGAAGCAGGAAGGGCAGGCCAGCCGGGATGATAGTCAGTCTTAAGGAGAATGAACGGGTAGACGAACTGCAGAGAAACGGTTATCGCATTATTCAGGCTCCCGAAAGATTTTGTTTCGGTATGGATGCGGTGCTTCTCACAGGCTTTGCCCATGCGCGTGAGACGGACACGCTTCTGGATATGGGAACGGGAACGGGCATTATTCCCCTGCTTATGGAGGCAAAATACCGCTGCGCGCATTTGACGGGTCTGGAGATTCAGCCGGAGAGTGCGGATATGGCGGCGAGAAGCGTGGCGCTGAACGGCTTATCGGAGAAGATAGATATTGTGACCGGGGATATTAAGGAGGCAGACAAATATTTTAAGTCTGCTTCTTTTGATTGCATTACCTGCAATCCGCCGTATATGATAGGGCAGCATGGGCTGACCAATCCCGATGCGCCCAAGGCCATTGCACGGCATGAAATATTGTGCAGCTTTGAGGATGTGGCAGTGCAGACAGCAAGGCTGTTAAAGCCGGGAGGGCATTTTTTCCTGGTACACAGACCCTTTAGGCTTGCGGAAATTTTAACTACTCTTGTAAAATACAGACTGGAGCCCAAGCGGATGCAGCTTGTCTATCCCTATGTGGACAAGGAGCCTAACATGGTGCTTCTGGAGGCGGTGAGAGGCGGAAAATCCCGGATGACGGTGGAAAAGCCTCTGATCGTATACAGGGAGCCGGGGGTCTATATGCCGGAAATTTATGAAATTTACGGATATTAGAGCAGGAAGCAGACAGAGAATAGGTAAACAGGAAAGGCGGCAGAAATGTCCGGAATATTGTATTTGTGCGCGACACCCATCGGTAATCTGCAGGATATGACGCCCAGAGTCATTCAGACACTGCAGGAGGCGGATTTAATAGCGGCGGAGGATACCCGCAACAGCATCAGGCTGCTAAACCATTTCGACATACATACACCCATGACCAGCTATCATGAGTATAACAGGGTGGAGAAAGCGAAGCAGCTGATAGAACAGCTGAAAGCAGGAAAAAACATTGCGCTGATAACCGACGCAGGCACGCCGGCGATCTCCGACCCCGGGCAGGTGCTTGTGCAGCTGTGTCATGAAAATAACGTTCCGGTGACCAGCCTGCCTGGACCGGCTGCGTGTATTGTGGCGCTGACGCTTTCAGGGCTGCCCACCGGGCGCTTCTGTTTTGAGGGCTTTCTGCCGTCGGACAAGTCCGACCAGGCGTCAAAGGTAAGAAAGAGACAGATTTTGCAGGAGCTTGCGCGGGAAACAAGAACCATAATCCTCTATGAGGCGCCGCACCATCTGGTTCGTACCTTAAAAGAACTGCACGAGATCTTGGGAGATCGGCGGGTAACGCTCTGCCGGGAGCTTACAAAAAGGTTTGAGACCGTGACGCCCACTACCATTGAAAAGGCGCTGCAGTATTATGAAAATGAAACCCCGAGAGGCGAATATGTGCTGGTGGTGGAGGGAAAGAGCCTGGAGGCTGTCAGGCAGGAGACGCAGGCCGGCTGGGAGGCCATGTCCATAGAGGAGCATATGGAATATTATGTGAGCCGGGGCATGGACAGCAAGCTTGCCATGAAGCAGGTGGCAAAGGACAGAGGCGTGGGCAAAAGGGAGATATATGCTTATCTGAATAAGGGGCAATAATGTTAAAAGGGCGGCGCAGCTCCTGGGGCGAAAGCCCGGGAGTTTGAAACACAGCATGGCCGGAGATGGGTATTATGCGGGGCGTATGAGAAAGGCAGGGAAGCTTTGATATGACGGTAGGCAATTGTGAAACATGTGTCAATTATGTCTATGATGAAGAAAATGAATACTATAGCTGCCTGGTAAATCTGGACGAGGACGAAATGTACCGTTTCCTCACAGGTACCCAGAAGGCATGCCCCTATTACCGGATGGACGACGAGTACGCGGTGGTGCGTCATCAGAAATAAGGTGCCGGTATGAAAGTATGGCGGATAGATCACTTGAAATCTTTGACTAGGGAATAGGGAGATGCAAAAAGAGTTCAGGAAATACCGTTCTTGTATTTATACCTTTGAAAATCGCTGTATACAGGATTTGGGGTTAAGGCTTGGCGATGATGCCACAAAGATTATTTTGAACACAAAGGGAACAATGGATGATATTACACCGGAAATGAAGAAGGTGCTTGACTTTATTGACGGCAAAGAGGCGACTGACGATTATACCAGAGCATTGGAGCAGGAGATAGAAGCGGTCAGAAAAAACGAGAAATGGAGGTTGGACTATATGACGTTGCAGATGAGATATCGGGAAAAGTATGAGCAGGGAATAGAGCAGGGAATAGAACAGGGAATAGAACAGGGAATAGAACAGAGCAAAAGGCAAGTGGCGTTGAAGATGCTGAAGAAAAATAAATTATCAATAGAGGATATTGCGCTGTATACCGGTTTAACAATTGAACAGGTGGAAGCAATAGAAGGGGATTTGCAGACCCTATAGAAATTCATTGTATAATATAAAGGTATCATTTGCCAATCTGTTCAGACACTCACGATAAATTATTATGCCATGAGTTTTAATACAATTTTTTATCTTTTAAATTTGACAAAAGCACAAAAATGCAGGAGGAAACCATTTGAATATAGAAAACACTCCCGGCATAGAAACAGAGAGACTGATTTTAAGGAAGTTTGCGGCAAATGATGCGGAGGCGCTGTTACATATTTACGGTGATAAGGAAGTCAATACCTTCCTGCCGTGGTTTCCGTTAAATACCTTGGAGGAAGCAGAGGAGCTGCTTGAAGAAAGATATTTAAAAGCCTATTTGCAGCCACGGGGATATAATTATGCGATCTGTCTGAGGCAGGATAATACTCCCGTTGGATATATAAATGTCAGCATGGACAACAGCTACGACTTTGGTTATGGATTGTGTAAGGAATTCTGGCGCAGAGGAATCGTAACCGAGGCAGGCAAAGCGGTCATTGGGCAGTTAAAAAAGGATAAGCTTCCATATATTACCGCCACACATGACGTTCAGAACGTCCGAAGCGGCAATGTCATGAAGCGCCTGGGGATGTCCTATCAGTATTCTTATGAAGAACAGTGGCAGCCCAAAGATATCCTGGTTACATTTCGTATGTATCAATTAAATCTTAACGGAGAGGAACAAAGCGTATATATGGAGTACTGGAATGCCTCGGAAGTACATTTTGTATAGTGTATATATGGTTGGCATAGTATTCATCCAGTATTTCTCCAGTTTCGTTCTCAGCCGCAGAATTAAGTGATGAAAGTAATAATAGTAATAAAAGGCGTTGCAATGCGCATGTTACTCTGCAGGACAGGATTATCTTGTACATTTCTTGCGCCGTGCGTGGTCAGGCGAATCAAATTCTTATTTATAATCAGAATATCAGGAATTACCTCAAACAACACTAAAAATATCTGTTTTCAGAAATGCTTCCTGCCATTTTAAAATCTGCGTATATTCTTTCATTGGTCTGGTCAAAATAAGCGTGTAGTTGAAAAATGAAAGGCGCACAACGTCCGCCGGGCGTTGGCTTTGCGCGGATCGGAACGGAAGGAGACCAAACCATGACCAATATTTCAGAACTTGACTTGCAGAATCTGCGTCACCTGATCGGCGGCTATGACACCACTCACTGCAAGATGCAGGAATATGCCAAGGCGGCTGAGGATACCCAGATTAAACAGTTTTTTGAAAAAGGCGCAAAGTCCGCAATGGACAACAAGCAGCAGCTTATGAAGTTTCTGCAGTAAATTGCAGGAAGAATTTTTATTTTTCTTATGGGCCATTTTTCATCCATTATCTGAAGTTTTTCAGTAAGTCATTATACAATAAAATGCGGCAGAAGGAATATATTGTAAATAATTTTGAGATGCGTGCAAAGGCATACATTGGTACCCGTGCCAAAGCGCGCAGGGAGGAGTAAAATATGCAGTTACAGGAAAAGACTATGGTGGCAGATACGCTCGCAGGCATCAACGGAGAGCTGATCCGTTATGCGGAGATGATCGCTCAGTCCGAGAATAAGGAGTTAAAGCAGACGCTGAAGCAGTTCCGTAATGCCTGCGAGCAGTGTCAGGAGGAGCTTTACAACATCGCCAGGGAGAAGTCCTATTATGTTCCCGCAAGCAAGGCAACCGACGAGGAGGTTGCGCATGTGAAGCAGCTTTTCACACAGGGAACGCTGTAAGAATTTAAAAAAATGATCGCATAGGGCGATAGAAACAAAATCCCTCCCTGTCCGGAATGCTCCGGAGGGGAGGGATTTTTATGTAGATGAAACATCAGCCGCAGGCCAGGATATCCAATTCCTTATATCCGGCAATTCTTTCCGCAATATCCTGCCAGGTTATTTTAGAGCGGACAAATTCGCAATCTTCCTGAATTCGCGCAATTTCCTGTTTGATCTGGGGGAGGAGAGAAAGGTCCTCCTTACAGGTGCGCAGGTAGTAATCCGGCAGGAGGGCACAGGGAATCAATCCCGTTTCCGCATTACTGTGCTCCGGTCCCTCTGACAGGAGCCGCAGGTGGCTGTCCAGGTACAGGTTGAGCTCCGTCAGGACCAGAAGCCCGTTTAGGTCAAATGCCTGGATAGGCGCGCCGCCCGGCACGTCCGCCTGCTGCTCCAGGTCCGAAAAGCACTCGTCGCCATCCAGCTCATAAAGCCGGTCACAGGCATCCATCAGAAACTGAAATTCCTCCTGTGAAATGGGCTGCTGAAAGGATTGCAGGATCAAGTCCGTTATTTTCCCCAGCTCACCCAGAATTTCACAGCCGGGAAGGTCGGACAGGCGCGCGCCTACCTTGGTCAGGCGCGCCATGGTCAGCAGTCCCCAAAGGCGGGTCTGAATGTCGTCCAGTAAAAACTCGGCGGTTTCTTCCACCTGCTCAGGAATCTGATTGGTCAGAAGGGGCAGATTCTCCAATTTCCCGATTCTTTGTGAACAGTCTTCACGAACGGCTTCGCTGACCTGTTCATAAACGTCGTCGCTGGCGCTGAAAATGGTGTCGGATCGGCTTAAGTAAAGCATGGCACGGTTGGGGTCATTGTTTTTCATGCAGTGTACCCCCATGTCATAATAGATTTTCGCCAGCGCGGGCAGATCATCCCGCTCCTGTGCCCTGGTCAGCCGCTGCTCAAATTCTTCCATATTCCGGGTGGGAAGTACGTCGCGGAACAGCTGTAAAAGATTGGAAAGCTTTGCATTCATTTGGATTACCTCTCTGCAATTAATATATAGAGAATCGTGATATCTTCATTATAATTCCGAAAAATAGGGGCTGTCAAGAATCTGTTCCATTCGTTTTTCGGAGGGTGAATTTTACAGATTTGGGCTACATAAAATAGAATAATAATATTTGCAGGAAGTATAAGGATGTTAAATCTTATTTGGGCGGTTATGATCCTGCTGGCGGTGCTCTACGGGGCCCTTGCGGGAAATATGAGTCAGGTCACAAACGCGGCTCTGGACAGCGCAGGAGAGGCAATTTCACTCTGCCTGACCATGGCGGGGGTGGTGGCTCTCTGGATGGGGCTGATGGAAATAGCCAGAAAGGCGGGATTAATTGAAAAGCTGACAAGGGGCATCAGCCCGCTGCTGAGGCTCATGTTTCCCAATATTCCCAAGGGGCACCCCGCCGGGGATTACATAGCAACCAATATTATTGCCAACATAATGGGCCTGGGCTGGGCGTGTACCCCGGCGGGTTTAAAGGCCATGGAGGAGCTTGCGAAGCTGGAGGCGCAGCGGGGGAACCCGGAATATCTGGAGGCGGGGCAGAAGGAACCGGTCGGGCAGGCCCGGAGGGAAGTAACCGCAAAGCCCACAGGACAAATGGGGCAGGGCAGCGCCCATGCCGCCGGGAGAGACGCCGGAAAGGATTCACGAAAGCCGGAAAGCGCGGGCAGAAGCAGGCGTGCCAGCAATGAGATGTGTACCTTTTTGATTTTGAATATTTCCTCGCTGCAGCTGATTCCGGTAAATATGATAGCTTACCGCAGCCAGTACGGCAGCGTTGACCCCACGGCGGTTATTGCCCCGGCAATTGCGGCGACTCTGTTCAGCTCCCTGGTGGCGGTTCTCTATTGTAAGTGGAAGGACAGGAGGAATTAGCTTGAAGATGACCGTGCGGTTTATCTTTTAAATGAATGCGCGCTTCAGGGCGCAGGGAGGTATATACATGAGCGTTTTGGCGCATATATCGGATATTATCATACCGGTTCTTATATTTTTTATTGTGGGATACGGCTTTGTGTCCAAGGTCAAGGTATACGAGACCTTTCTGGACGGGGCGAAGGACGGGCTGAAGGTAGTGATCGACATAGTCCCTACCCTGATCGGGCTGCTGGTTGCCGTGGGGATGCTGCGCGCGTCAGGCTTTTTTGAGCTTCTGGGAAAGCTTCTGGCGCCCGTTACCACTGCGGTAGGGCTGCCCGCGCAGCTTCTGCCTCTGCTGATCGTGAAGCTGTTCTCCTCCTCGGCGGCCACAGGGCTGGTGCTGGATATTTTCAAAACCTCCGGTCCCGACTCCTATGCGGGGATGCTGACCTCTATACTGATGAGCTGTACGGAGACGGTCTTCTACACCATGAGCGTCTATTTCCTGGCGGCCAAGGTGACAAAGACCAGATATACCTTGACCGGGGCGCTGCTTTCCACCCTAGCGGGGACGGTGGCAAGCGTGGTGCTGACGCGGTGGATGGGGTAAAAAATATATCATTTAAAATATAACTTCGAGAGCCTTGGCGTCGAAATTGCCCAGCGGATAGAGGAATATATATTGATAATGGTGGTCCTTAATGCAAAATCCGCCGTGAGAAAGCTGTATGACCTGCTGAAGCAAAGGGGTATCCGCGTGGAGTACCTGACCGCAAATTTATGATCCCCGTTATCCAGAACCTCGGAAATTTGCTTTAATCCTGGAAATATGTTATTCTTAACAGATACAGGATAGTTAAGCGACCTGTTGGCGGTCCATTGGACCTATCTCCGGAATTATCCTAAGTTACTGGATGAAGCCGGGAACAGGGGATGGTTGCAGAGTCATCAGGCTACGGCCGCTGATGCAGCTTTAGAAATCGAAAGAAAGGCGGGCTTGGGATGAAGATTGCAATTATAGGATACAGCGGTTCGGGAAAGTCCACTCTCGCAGCAGGCTTGGGCACAGCTTTTCAGGCGGATGTGCTGCATTTTGACAGGGTGCAGTTCTTGCCGGGGTGGGAGAGCAGGAAACAGGAGGATAAGGAGAAGATCACAAAAGAATTTTTGGACACGCATGATTCCTGGGTAATCGATGGAAATTATTCCAAGCTTTTTTATGAGCGCCGCATGCGGGAGGCGGATATAATTATTATGCTCCTTTTTAACAGATTCTCGTGTTTGTGGCGTGTGATCCGCAGATATATCAAATTCAGAGGCAGAACCCGTCCCGATATGGGCGAGGGGTGTAACGAAAAGCTGGACAGGGAATTTATTAAATGGGTTTTGCATGGTCAGAGAACGAAGCAGGCTCGAAAGCGCTATGATCAGATATATTTACAATATAAGGAAAAAAGCATTATCGTGAGGAACCAGAGGCAGCTGGACGAATGCCTGAGAAAACTGAAGCTGTCAGCTGCGACAGACACTTTCTTGGGTTGAAAAGCCGGTTCATTTTTGAGGTTAGACAGGGAGGGATACGAAATGTACACAAAACAGGATTTGGCTGCACAGCTGCAGTCCATGGGCATCTTACATACAGATGCAGTGATGGTGCATTCTTCCATGAAGGCGGTAGGAGAGGTGGAAGGGGGCGCCGAAACGGTGATCGACGTTTTTTTGGAATATTTGCGGGACGGGCTTTTTATGACGCCGGCGCACACATGGGCCCAGATGGGCGAGGCACATTCTTATTTTGACCCGAAAACAGAGCCTGCGTGTGTGGGAATTATCCCCAACCTTTTTCTGAAACGTCCCGGCGTTGTGCGGTCTCTGCATCCCACCCACAGCATTGCCGCGTCTGGAGCGGCAGCGGCTGAATATGTCCGCGGCGAGGAAAACTGTGCCACTCCCTGCGCGCCGGGAGGATGCTGGGACAGGCTTCGCCATATCAAAGCCAAAATTCTGCTGGTGGGGGTTACACATGCCCGTAATACCTTTATTCACAGTATTGAGGAGGTGCTGCAGGTGCCGGAACGTTTTACGGACAATCCGGTGAGCTTCCATGTCAAGCTGCCTGACGGAAGCTGGAAGGAAGCCTTGGTATACCGCCATTTTAATCCGCATACGGCGCATATCTCCGAAAGCTTTGATAAGCTGCAGGAGGCGTATTATGAGGCTGGGGCGGCGAGCAAGGTCTTTTTTGGAGATGCCGAAAGTATTCTCTGTGACGCGCAGAAGCTTTTTGACGTCACAAGCCGGATTTTGTCCAATGAGCTTAACTGTCTGATAGACAGGGAGACCATACCGGAGGAGTGGTGGAGGTAAGAAGGCGCTGCTGCTCCCAGGTCAGCGATTCCCCGGCAGCACATTCCGTCTCAGGCTTGTGTAGGCAAGCAGGATATAGACGGCATAGATCAGGAAAAATATGCACAGGGCGATACAAACGATAGCGGCAGGGCTGGAGGCGCCTACCATTACCCCCGGCTCCGGAGTTTTTGCCAGATTCAGGATGAACGGTATGCCGATTAAAATTGACGGCACGGCCGGCATCGTATAATAAATAGCGAATTGGGTGCGCAGGGCTGCCGCCATTTCCCGGCGGTCCATTCCCAGCTTCCGGAGCAGCTCAAATTGTCTCTGGTAGCGGTCCGACTCACTGAGCTGCTGGATGGTCAGTATGGTGGCCGCGGTCATGGTCAAGGCAAGCGCCAGAAAAAAGAGCGGAAAAACGGAGAGGGCAGTCATGGCCGCTACCTGAGCATCTTCGTCGGCCTTTGTGGTGACAAAGGCATAGGCTTCGGGGTCGGTCATCAGGTTGTCCTTAGCTTTTGTTATATCGTTAAGAGCTTCATATTGTGCCGCGGTTACCGGCTCAGACGTTTTGGCTGCGTAGGACAGGTGATGGATGTCCAGCCCCTGCGTGGCATCATCGGGGACAACCAAAATATAACCCCGCCCGTTGGCGACACCGTAGCTTTGGTACAAATGTTCGGTGTATATACTGCCCGGTGTCAGCGTAGTGCCGCCCAGGGTAATAGACCGGGTATAGTTTTGCAGCGTTTCCTCCAAATAGGTCATGCAGTGGATGAGATATCGGCCCGGCTCCGGCTCTGCCGGCGGATATCCTGCAATTGCCCGCAGGGCAGCGTAGTCGCTCCAGCGAAGGACGGTGTCCTGGTGGTAATTATAATAATAGTAGACGGTACGACTGCTGATAAAGTCCTGCACCTGGGGACTGCCGGTTAAATAGACCCGGTACAAAAGCGACTGCTCCACGGGAATATTTTCCGCGATATAATCCAGGTAGGGCTCGGGATTCTGTGTCTCGCCCTCAATGCCAAAATACAGGTCGAAGCAGGCGCTTTCCGCCGCCCGGCCCCGGAACAGCCCGTGAAAGACCAGACCGCTTCCCTCGGTCATCAGGGTGGCAGCAAAGATCATGGATATGACGGACATGACGATACCCATGGTGGCAAGCTTCGCGGTCAGAGTGCGAAAGACCAGCAGGTTCTGGCCGCGGTATTTCCGTGCAGGCTTTCGGTCAAAGTAGCCGGGAACACCGGAGGCAAAGCTGAGGAAAAAGCCGAACAGAAACAGGATAATGCACCCCGCTCCAATGACTCCCAAAAACATATTGCCCGCAGTCAGCAGGAGGGTTCCGATAACGCCCAGCACAATGGATACGGAAAAAATCCACCGCCGTTTTCTGCCGGTCTGAACCACAATACCTTCGTTCTGCCTGTCAAAATAGATGAGGTCGTATATTTTCATCTTCCGGATGCGCTTACGGTTTCTGCGGAGGGCATGCAGGTAGATCAGGGCGAAATAGAACGCCGTCAGCGCCGTGGCGGGAAGGGAGAGACCTAAGGTAAAACGGTAGGGCAGCCCGAACAGGGTAAGGATAATGGCCCGGAACGTCTGATAGAGCAGTGCTCCCAGCACAAGCCCCAGAGCCAGGGAGCAGCCTCCCACTGCCAGGTTTTCCAGGAAAAACAATCGTGCAACCTGCCTGTTCTCCAGCCCGATCAGCAGGTAGGTTCCCAGCTCCCGGCTGCGGCGCAGGAGCATGAATCCGGTGGCGTATGCCACAAGCCAGCCGAACACGCACACGACCACGATGCTGGCAAGGACGATCATCAGAGGAAGGGAGTCCATGCTGCTTTGCAGGCTTATTATTTCCTGGGAGAACACCAGGCCGTTAAAGGCATAGAGCAGAGCGGCTGACATAACTACGGTTACGAAGTAGACCATATAATCCCGCGCCTGTCTTTTGGCGTTGCGCAGGGACAGCTTAGATAACGTCACTGACATCACCTCCCAACGCCGCCAGCACATCTAATATCTCATGATAAAATACCGATCGTCCCCGTTCTCCCCGAAGAAGCTCGTTAAAGACCCGCCCGTCCTTCAGAAACAGCACCCGCCCGGCATAGCTGGCGCTGTATGCGTCGTGGGTGACCATCAGTATGGTGGCGCCCGGGTCCCGGTTTATGGCGGACATGATTTCCAGCAGATTTTTGGACGCCCTGGAATCCAGCGCCCCTGTGGGTTCGTCTGCGAGGATAAGGGACTGCCCTGCAACCATGGCGCGGGCACAGGCAGTCCGCTGCTTCTGTCCGCCGGACACCTGGTAGGGAAATTTCCCCAGTATATCGGTGATTCCCAGCTTTCCGGCAACCTCCCTCACTTTATTTTGAACGGCATTTGGGTCGGTATGGTTCAGGGTGAGGGCAAGACCGATGTTTTCCTCCACAGTCAGGGTGTCCAGCAGGTTAAAATCCTGAAACACAAAGCCCAGCCGTTCCCGGCGGAATTTTGCCAATTCGCTCTCCGACAGGTCGGATATGCTTACTCCGTCCAGCAGGATCTTTCCCGCGCTGATCGTATCGATGGTGGAGATACAGTTGAGCAGGGTAGTCTTTCCGCTGCCCGAAGCCCCCATGATGGCCAGAAACTCCCCGGCGTCCACATTGAAGCTTACCCGGTCCAGAGCCTTTGTGACATTATTGCGGCTTCCGTAATATTTTTCTATGTTTTGTACTTGCAGCATAGCGTTCGCCTCCTTTGCTGTATTCAGGATACATCAAACGCCCCGCCGATGGTATCGGATTAATATGGTTTTTCCTTACATTTTTGTAAGGTTTTCCTTTGCGGGAAAGGTCAGGAGTACCGTCGTTCCTTCACCCTCCTCCGAGGTCAGGCGCAGGTCCAGGTCAAGAAATCCTGCCAGCTTCTTGCACAGATACAGCCCCATGCCTGTGGAGCCGTTCCGGCTGCGGCCGTTGCTGCCGGTGAAGCCCCGGTCAAGGACCCGCGGCAGCTCATGGGCGGGGATGCCGATGCCGTTGTCCCGGACAGTGAGCTGTACCTGTTTTCCCAGGGGCCGTGCCGAGATGAAGACGACAGGGCTTTCTCCACGGTAACGGGCGGCGTTTTGCAGCAGCTGCCCCAGTATGAAGGCTGCCCACTTTCCGTCGGTATAGACGCAGCAATCCAGCCCTTCGGTTTCCAGCCGGACATTATTTTGAATGAGGAGGGTACGGTGGTTCTCCACTGCCTGAGTCACGATTTCATTCAGCCTTGTCTGGCGGATGACACAGTCCCGTTCAGGGCTTTCCGCCCGTGCATAGAACAGGGCGCGCTCCACATGAGCCTCCACCTGTCCCAGTTCAAAGGTAAGCCTGCGGCGGGTGTCTCCCTCCAGATTCCGGCAGATAAGCCTGGCGGCGGTGATGGGAGTTTTGATTTCATGGACCCAGCGCTCCACATATTCCCGGTATTCCCGCTGGGCTGCCCGGGCGTCGGACACCTCGCCCACCATGTCCCGCCCCGCCCGGCGGGTCAGGTCAAACAGACGTCTCTCATACGGGTTTCGGGGCGGCGGCACACATTCGGTGAACAAATACGTCTGATCCAGCCCCGCCATAACGGCCTCCAGCTCCCGAAGTCTGGACCGCTGGCGGAGAAAGCCGACAATCAGTACTGTCCCCAGGACAGTCAGCACCACAGCCAGCAGAATGATGATAATACCTGGCTGAGTCCCGGTAGCCAGAAGGAAAAGTGCCGTCAGTGCGGCACAGGACAGTTGAAGTACGATTTGCCCCAATCTGTCGGAAAGAAACTCACGCAAGCTCATAGCTGATACCCCATTCCCCGCCGGGTTTTAATGTAATCGGGAAGACCGAGCTCCCCAAGCTTGCCCCGCAGCCTGGTTATGTTGACGCTGAGGGTATTATCGTCGATATAAATCTGGCTGTCCCACAGAGCGTCGATTAAGTCTGCCCGGGATACGATGCATCCCTGATGCTCCATGAGGCAGGCCAGTATTTTCAGTTCGTTTCGGGTCAGATCTACAGTCTTTCCGCCCACGGATGCCGTTCCCTGGGTCAGACGGAGGATCAGTCCTGCCGCCTGCAGCGTGTCCGGTTCCGGGGTGTCTCCTGTCCGGCGCAGGACCGCCTTGATCCGAGCAAGCAGGACGGGGACGCTGTAGGGCTTTGTGATATAATCGTCTCCGCCCAGACTTAAGCCCCGTACTTCGTCCTGCCCGGAATCCCGGCTGGTCACAAAGATTACCGGCGCGCGGACCGCCTTTCGCAGACCTGCGCACAGAATGAAACCGTCCTGCCCGGGAAGACCGATATCCAGCAGGATAAGGTCCGGTGCAATTTGTGCAGCCTGCTCCGCAATATCTGCAAAGTCGGTCACTGCCACGGAGCAGTAGCCTTCGTTATCCAAAAGGAGGGCCAGTTCGTCCCGGATCGTGGGGTCGTCTTCGATAATCATAATCTTGTGCATTTCCGCTTTCCTTTCCTGCGTCCCGGCAGATATGGAATCAGAAGCCGGCGCATAATTTCATTATTATACCTTAAAAAGGAAGAAAACAATAGTAAAATACTATTTTTTTAAATTCACCGAAGTTTGCAGTACCAGGGCAGATATGATTATAAGGGATTGACACCATTGTATTATCGTGGTATAGTTAAAACGCGCGTGAAGAAGCTTCTGTCATAAAGCTGTATTTATCATTACATAACGGTCTGCAGAACCCAGAACCGTGAGAAAAGGAAGTTCTGACAAATTAAAAACGGAGGTAGTATTGCATGAAAAAATTAAAGATTAAGAAGGTAATGTTGGCGGCTGCGCTGGCAGTGGGCCTGGGGGTGACTGGCGCTGCGGAAACGGCACAGGCGGCAGAGGGAGCGGCAGGTCAATGTGAACATCCGGAGGAGGATTGGGTATATCAGGTCACATTAGTTTCCTATGATACACGGGACAACAATAGGTTTACCCATACAAAATACACACAGGAGATATATATGTGCGGTATCTGTGGTTATATAATCAATGGAGATATAGTAGTTGAGGAGGAGTCCCATGCTTTAGTCAATTCCACAGGAAACAGGTGGGAATGTACCCATTGCGATTATTGGGAATAAGCCGAAAAGGAGGGCTGAGAGAATGAAGCGAACAGATATATTCTTTCGGATCTTTGGCATCCTTTTGTGCTGTCTGTTCTACCTGACGGCCTGCGGCAGGGAGGAGGACGGACCGTCCGGGGCGGAGGGACTGCCCTCCTTCCCGGACGGAATAAACGTGGATGTGGTTTCGGAGGAGGAAACCTTCTATGATGTGGCGTCTGTGCTGGAGAATGGAAGGTTTCTTGGCATGCAGATTTGGCAGGGGGAGCCTGTGCAGCTTTGGATGTCAGCGCCTGGCGGGGAGAACGGCGAAGGCCTTGTCTCGGTATATATGTACCGTAAGGACGGGACGCGGGAGGTCTGTATAGAGCGTATAGACGAGGATACCGCCAGAATGATTAATATCAGGGATTCGGAGGGCTGCTGTTACACTGTGAGCGGAGAGCCTGGCAATAAAAAAATAGCCAGGCTGGACAGTGACGGCAGGGTTCAATACATCGTTCCTTTGGGAGGAAGCCTATGGGATATCTGCGCGCTGGCGGACGGGCGGCTGGCACTGCTTACCACAGATGGGAACAGCTCGGCTGGAGGGTATACCCTGTCGCTGCTGGATTCGGAGGGGAAGCTTACCACTGTCTTCGAGGCGCAGAGAATTTCCCAAAGCTATTCCATGGGCGTGTCGGAGGACGGTCTCCTGCTGGCACTGGGCGACCATGTGTACAGGGTAAATCTCATGGACGGGACTCAGGAGAGAGTCTTTTCTTTTCGGCAGACATCTTATACGCTGCAGGAGATCAGCCTGCTTAATGATATAGAGGATTTCTTCATGGGAACTGACTATAGCTTTACGATACTTCGGGCGGACGGGCGTGGAAGCGCCAGGTGCGAGACAATCGCGTTAGCAGCGCAGGACAAGATCCGGAAGGATGTGACCCTGCGGACCGTAAATACGATATCGCAGGAGACCTGGCTGAAGGAGCGGATACTGGAATTTAATAATTCCCAGGAGGAATACAGAGTAGTTATAGATGCTTATGAGGACGGGGACGACATGGATGCCTTTGTTAAAATGACCGGTGTGGAGCTTGCTACCGGGAGAGGGGCGGAAATACTGATGGGCAGCGATCTGGTCGAATCGGTAAGCGGTCTGATAGAAAAGGGTATCTTGATGGACCTGGCTCCTCTGATGGAGCAGTCGGGAATCAAAGAGGAGGACTATTTCCCGCTCACCTTTGATATGTGGAGGACGGAAGACAGTATATATTGTATTTTTTATGATATGTGGGTAAACGAGCAGCTGATGAGCACGGCTGTCCTGGGCAATATGAGGGACCCGTCGATAGAGCAGCTGACGGATGCCATGCTGGCATATCCGGAGCCGGCGGTGTATAGCACAGGTTCAGCCCCTGAGGTTCTTACCGAGTTGCTTCAGGGCTCGGAAACCCTCTGGGGAATGGTGGATTGGGAAAAAGGAACCTGTGATTTTGGCGGAAAAATGTTCGGAAAGCTTCTGGAAGCGGCAAAGCGCTACCAATACGATAAGAGAAACAACTATCCAAAGCTCACGTCTAAAAAGTCTGTGAGTTCGATCAGCGGAATATACTTTAATTTTCGCACCAGGGCGGAGGAGGAGACGGGCGGATATGCGCCCATAGGTATCCTGTTTGATGATGGGAGGCATCCGGTTCCGGCAATGGCGCAGTATAGGAGAAAGCTGCTGATGCTAAATGCCAATGCCGCCAACAGGGACGGGGCATGGGAGTTCGTGAAGTTTCTGTTGAGTGAGGGGGCGCAGGAAAAGCTTACGGAGGTGGCAATGGGCTTCATGCCCGTAAAAAGGAGCGTTTTTGAGACCCTGATGGAGCAGGAGATGGCGAACGGTCCCAGGGATTATCTGGCACAAGAAACCATGATTATTAAGGGTTCCCTGACAAGAGAGCGAGTGGACGAGATAGAGGCGTTTCTCGAGAGCGCCCGTGCCCTGCCTTACAGGACAGAACCCATCCTTGAACTCATACAGGAGGAGTCCCGGGAATATTTTAACGGCAGCAAGAGCATAGAGCAGGTGGCGGACTCTATAGAAAACAGGGTACAGATGTACCTGAATGAACAGAGAAGATAACAGGACTTCTATCAGGTTGAATTCGGGCTTGTCAATATCAACCTCCCCTATGTTGAAGCCTTTTCTGCTTTTGCCTATAATAAATGCATAAATCAGAAAAAGCAGGAGGTATTTTATGATCGACCGGGAACAGATCGGAATGAGAATAGGGGTCTTACGGAAAAAAACAGGGTTATCGCAGCAGGCGCTGGCCGAAAAGCTGGGGGTCAGCGCGCAGGCGGTCAGCAAGTGGGAGAGCGGCAAAAACCTGCCGGACATAGATTTATTCCGTGAATTGGCATGGATCTTTGATATGACAATTGACAGTATCGTGGAGGGAGATCTGTCGTTTGCGCAGAAAAGCGGGGGGAAAAGTCTTCCTGCCAATGTGGCGGCGCTGGCTCCCGGGGCCGAGAGACGCAGACTGCTGCAAAGCCTTGTGCCCTATTGCTCTGACGCGGAGCTCTACAATGTTGCAAAGGGGCTTGCAGACGGGAACCTGGAGCTGTCGCTGGCGGCAGGCATCAGGCAAAAGAACAGGCTGACGGAAAAGACGGCGGCTATTCCCCTGGGCATTTTGGGGGAGAATACCCTTCGGGAGACCGCACCGTATTTTTCAAAGGCTCTGGGGGAAATGATGGGCAACACGGAGCCTGGGCTTCGGCGTATTGCAGGTATGATACGCTGTCCTGAATGCGGGGAGGAGCTGGAACTCGTAAATAAGGACGAGAGGAATCTTTATTTTGCCTGCAAAAACGGGCATCGCTATCATGTGGTGGACGGCGTTGTGGATTTTGGTTCCCGGGAGATCAAGGGAGAATTGTGGTCCTTATTTTTGAAGAATTATCAGGATTACCTGAATCAGCAGCGTTCTCCGGGAAATCCGCGTTATCTGATGGGGACGGTACCCTGCCGCGAGCTGCGCTGGCAGGTTTTGAAAAAGCTTCGTCCCAGGGTTATTCTGGATATTGCCTGTGGCATGTGCAGTGGGCTCGGTTATGATCTGCAGCGCATTAACTGGCCCTGTCTGGTTATCATGTCGGATCTCTCACATCGTGTTCTCAAATACAACAAGAGGTATTTCAGTGAGGAGATGGTCAACCCTTACGTGGATATTGTATGCCTTGCCTGCGACTGCGCCCATCTGCCCATAGATGACTGTTGCATCGATATGGTAGTTTCCAATGCCGGGTTCGAGAGTATGCAGGCTAAAATGATGGATGGCTTCAGGGAGGGATACCGTGTGCTGAAGCCGGGAGGGCATGCGGTTTATAATATCAGTATCGTCGGGGACCACAGCTCGGAAAATACACAAAAGTGGGAACGTTTATACAGAACGCTGGAAGAAGCCGATTATTCCATCCAGGAAAAGCTGTATGACATTGGGGAATGGGAAGATATCTGTAAGGCAGCAGGCTACTCGTCCACGGAGACAAAAGAGGTATATGGGGGAGCTGCCCGCGCCGGAGGGCGAGGTATTTCCCTTTGAAAACGAAATTCTACAGTGGATGGGGGAGTATCTGTGCGTTTCTGAGAAGTAATTGCTTGCCGCTTCCATAGAAATGGGCTATAATGATAAGTACCAAGGAACTGTGAGGATGCTTTTCTTAACAGTTCCTTAGTGCATAGGAGAGAAGTGAAAGACTTTTGACTCAAGGGCAAAAAGGTAATATCATGAAAGAAATTAATATAATAAACAAAAATAATGATTATCAGAGATTTGAGGTTCTGAAGACAAACAGAAATAAGAGATATAAGTACCGTGAGTTTCTGGTTGAGGGGGTAAGGAGTTTAAATGAGGCGGCAAAGAAGATACATCGGAACTGATGGCTGTGATCAGGATGAAGGATGACTGTCTGTATAATGTGCCTTTATCGTCCGAGCCCTTCATCGTTCTTTTCGACCGCCCTTCTAACAAGGGAAATCTGGGTACGATGATTCGGTCGTGCGATGCAATGGGAGCAGATATGCTTATTATTACCGGGCACGCTGTGGATCTGTATGAACCGGATGTGGTGGTTGCCGCCATGGGGTCTTTCTTTAATCTTCCGGTAGTGAGAATAGAGGATAATCAGAAATTGTATGATTATATTGAGGGATTAAAGGCCCGGTATCCCGGATTTACAATTGTGGGGACAACGGCGCATAAGGAAAATCCGGTTTATAATGTGGATTTAGCCGTTCCGGTGCTTCTTATGCTGGGGAATGAAACAATGGGCTTGAATAAGGCGTTTAAGGAATATTGTGATGTCTTGTGTACAATACCTATGGCAGGGAGTTCCTATGCAACTTCTTTAAATGTAGGCTGTGCAGGGGCTGTATTGATGTATGAGGTTACAAGGCAGAGAGGGCGGACGGTTTAATTGATGCGGGAGAATTTGTGGAACTGGAAGTCAGGCGCCGAGCAGGAGATTACAGGAATAAGAGGGGAACAAAAATGCTCAAAATAGGAATTGTCGGCGGTACGGGAAGGCTGGGAAGCTTAATTATTAAGGCGGTTTTGGAGGATGAGGAGTGCGTTGCAGGCGCAGTGATTGGCCGGACAGGAAACCGGTATGTCGGCAGGGATATCTGCGAATTAGCGGGAGGAGCCGCCACGGGCGTTACTGTCGTTGACAATCTGCAGGAGGCTGCAGGCTGCGACTGCTTTATTGACTGCACCAATGCGGAGGTCTGCCTGAAAAATAATTACGAGTGGTATTTACGGATGAAAAAGCCTTTGCTTATCGCCAGTACGGGCTTTGATAAAGCAGGGATGGATAAGCTCAGGGAATTGTCGGCCTCCATGCCTGTGCTTCAGGCGGGCAACTTCAGTATGGCGTTACACGATTTTCTCGAAACAATCCGGCATATGGCAGGTAAAATGCGTGTAAAGGCGGATATATCGATAATAGAATACCATCATAACCAAAAGAAGGACGCGCCCAGCGGAACGGCGGAAATGATCAGAGATGCCGTCTGTGACGCCAATCCGCTGTATACAAAAGAGGATATCGCGATTTCCAGCGTAAGAGGCGGCGGAATCGTGGGGGAGCATATGGTCCTTTTTGCGTACCATGACGAGATAATCGAGCTCCGGCACAGAGTATCGTCGCGGGATACCTTTGCGTATGGGGCGTTAAAGGTTTGTAAGTGGCTGGCGGCGAGAGAAAACGGCTTATATGAGCTGAAGGATTTTTTCGGATGAATGCCGTTGGGGTAAAAAGATATTCAGCCTCCTGTGATACACGGATTGTTCCGCACTTTGCCGTGGATATATGTTTGAATAAAGGTTAAGTTTTTTATTATATTAACCGAAATATGAGATAAGTGATTAATGTTGCTGAAAAGGATTTCGGCAGAATCTGCAAAGCTTTTCCGTCCTGTTCACGGAGGAACACGGGCATGGAAGGGTCTCTTTGTCGTACAGGTTTCAGGACGGTTCAACCGAAATCCCATTTATAATTGATAAATACCGGGCAGCTTCTGCCCGCGGAATATTGTGCTCAGGGGGTGTGGGTAATGATTATCAATGGAAGTATGGGGCGGACCGGTATGTTCGGCGGCGGAAACCGGATGAACCAGGGCTTAAAGACAAAGAACGGGGCAAACGCGAATCAATACGGCGGCTGGATGAACGCCTCCCAGGGGGGCGGAGAGGACGGCACGGGAGTGAGCGCGGCGAAAAGCGCGGCCGAGAAGCGGAGGATGCTTTCCAGGGACAGGGAGGATGAGCAGGGGCTGTCTAGTGTCCGCAGCGTCCTGGAGCAGTCGATCAACTATGCGGAATCCTTGAGAAAAGCCCGCACGCAGAAGAAAAACACGTCCCAGAAGCTGAAGAAGCTTCGGTATAGCTATAAATCCATTTCCTCACAGCTGATCCGCAGCAGGACCTCCGTTGAGGCTTCCAAGGTGGCAAGAAAGGCAAGGAGACAGCTTGTCATGCTGAAGGGCAAGCGCCTGCACGAGAGCGGAAAGTATGACAGCAATGAGCTGGAGGCGGCAATCAGCCATGCGCAGGCCATGGTGCGTGTGGCGAGGAAAAAGGTAAAGCACCTTCAGGAGGAGGAACTGATGAAGGTACGGGGCGGTCCATGCGCGGGAGAGCTGGAAGAAAACAGAGAGCAGGAGAATGAGCTAACCGACGAGGAAAAGGCTTATCTGGAGCAGCTGGCCTCGGGCGGGGACGGAATCGGCACGGGAGATGGCACAGGAGCCGGTCAGGGGAATGAGGCCGCATATGGCAGCAGTTACGAAATGGGCGCAGCCGTCGTCTCCCAGGAGGATATGCTTGCGGCAAGGCGGGAGCAGATGCAGGCTTATGAGGAGGCAATGCGGCAGTCGGACATTCAGGAGGACATGAGAATGATGGAGCTGCAGCGTGCCAGGGAAGCATCCGGCTCCATGATGGATGCCATGTCAGAGCTGACAGCCGAAATGTCGGATTCCATGAGCGAGCTGCTGGAGGAGATGGGACTGTCGGAGCTGGCGGAAAACACGACCGGGGTAAAGGTGGAGATGGACCCGGCGGATTACAAGATGATGAAGCTCAAGCACAGGCTGGAGGAGATGAGGGCCATTGCCGAAGCGGACGCCAGGTATCTGAAGGCCATGTTTAATAAGCTCGAAAAGGCAAAAGGGGCTTCCGCACCGGCGGCATCCTCGGCTAATTCCGGCAATAATTCGGCAGGAAGCGCTTCCGGCCAAGTGGCGGTTGCCGCCAATACAGGCGGGGCGGCAGTGGCTTCCGCACCGGCGCCGGCAGCACAGGCGGTAAATGTGGTGTCAGCGCCGGACGCGGTGGCAGCGGTGGCGGCAGCGCCTGTGGAGGGCGGAAGCGTGGATGTATCGGTATAAACGGTACAGACATAAGGAAGCCGGAGAGCGCGTGATACTGGAGACTGGGATTGACGGAAAAACAATGGGAAGGACAACGGAACAAACAATAGAGGCTTTAGTGGCGAAATTGATGGCAGACTGCGGGATGGGAGCGGTTTTAGCCCCGGTTGAGTCTGTGTCAGGCGGCTATTTGCACCGAATGTACAGAGTGTCGGCTGCAGGCGGAAGCTATGCAGTTAAGTATTTAAATCCGGAGATTATGGCCAGGCAGGGGGTTTTTGAAAACTATGCCCGGGCGGAAGAAATCGAAAGGATTTTAGAGAAGGAGGGCATTCCGATAGTGCCTGCCATAACGGTGCATGGCAAGAAGATGCAAAATGTGGAGGGACATTATTTCTATATTTTCGGCTGGCAGGAAGGGCATATCACTGATTGGAACAATATTTCAAGCATCCAGTGCCATACAGTAGGAAATATTCTGGGAAGGATACATGGGATTCGTCCGGAAAATGTCCCCCGTCAGGAGCCTGTGTTCAGCGAGATTGACTGGCATGCATATATTCTCAGGGCAAAGCAGGAGGGGAGCGGAATCGCCCCTCTTTTGGAGGATAACGAAAAGCTTTTGTCTTATGCCGTGAAGGAGCTGAACAGGGCAAGGGCTTCCCTGCCTGATATACTCTGCCTGTCCGACGAGGATATGGACCCCAAGAATGTTATGTGGGAAAACGGCAATCCACGGATCATAGACCTGGAATGCCTGGACTATGGGAATCCTGTATCTCACGCCCTTCAGCTTGCGCTTCAATGGGCCGGTATCGTTACCTACAATATGTATACCGAAAACCTGACGGCCTTTTTTGACGGCTATCTGGAGGCGTATGACAATGGCTTCAGGGCATACGGAGATATTTTCGGCATGGCGTATTCCTGGGTGGACTGGCTGGAATATAATATCCGGCGGGCGCTGGGCGAGTGTATGGATGAGAAGGAAAGGGCAATGGGCATTTCCGAAACCGGCAACACAATCAAGAGAATAAGGTACATATATAATACGGAAAAAGACATCAAAGCTGCTTTAGCTTCCTGCTTACGTCCCGGCGGCGTGCCGTAAGCTTATGCTGGACAGGCTGGATGTTTACCGGACAAAAGAGCAGGGAGCCAATGCCCTGAACCGCCGCGGCAATGGCGCGGTGCGGAAATGAGGTTAAATATGGAAATATATATTTTGGCTGGCTGCGGCATTTTTGCCGCAGCCGTTGTGCTTGGACTTGCAGTCAGGATGATCAGAGGGGCGCGTAGAAGACGCCCCAATGACATGGATTTTATGGAAGGGCATGAATTTGAATATTATTGTGCGGAGCTGCTGGAAAAATGCGGCTTTCAGGAGGTGGAGGTCACAAGGGGCAGCGGTGACTACGGAATCGACATTCTGGCGGAGAAGGACGGCGTCACCTATGCCATTCAGTGTAAGCGTTACAACGCGCCGGTGGGAGTTAAGGCAGTGCAGGAGGCATACGCGGGGCGGGACTATTATGACCGGATGGTGGGAGCCGTGCTGACCAATCAGTATTTTACCCAGCCCGCAGCGGAGGCTGCAAGAAAGCTTAAAATACTGCTTTGGGACAGGGGTTATCTGGAGAGTATGATGGAGGAGTAAGGGCTGCCGGCGTGGGGCGGGGCCGGCTTGCGGAGATGGGAAAGGCTGCCCGCTCAGGGGGCGGACAGCAGCCTTTCCTCCAGGGATGTGAAGTCCGAGGGTCCGCAGTCCAGGTAAAAGGTGTGGAAGCGAAGGTCGCTGTACCCGCTCTGCCATAGCTCCTTTGCCTTTTCCTGCAGGGACAGAATCTCCAGATATCCCAGATAGTATTTCAGGTAATTACAGGGCTCCTGCACTATGTACGCATATACGGCCTTGACAGAGGAGCTGTCGGTGAAGCCGAAGCCCTCCAGCATTTTGGCAATCTGATTGTAGGAGGCGTTTTCGTAATGGATCATAATATCCAGCAGGGAATAAAGGCATAGCTGCAGGCTGCGGTTATGCTTTTCCAATTGTGCGTACAGGGCGGAGTCCGTCTGGTGATGCTCCTTGAGGAGCGCGGCTGCGTAATCATAGGATAAAAATTCCACATACAAGGCCCAGCCCTCCAGATAACCGCCGTACCAGAGCAGCTCTCTGGCAGGGCGTTCCTGCTTCGCAAGGGCAGAGCGGTTATAGTACGCTGTCTGGTAAAGATGACCCGGATAGCCCTCGTGAGCCAGGGTGGTATACAGCTCCAGTCCGCCGGGCGTCTTGCTGCGGTTGATATAGATAGAATTTTCGTCTGTGTTGTCCAGCGGCGCAGTCAGGTAAAATGCGGGCGCGGTGTAGGCTTCCAGGCTTTCCGACACGGGCTTTACGGCGGCGGTGACGGAGCCTCCGGGAATGGAGGGAAAGCTTCCGGACATACGGGTCTGCAGATCCAGAAGCATCTGCGATACATCCTTGTAGGGAAACTCGGCGGAAGGAGCGCTGGAGTAATTTTTCAGCAGGTCGGGATTTTCCGCAACCAGCTTTTGAATTTCTTCGTACTCACGTGTAAAGCTTTTGGTCAAAAGCTCCTCGATATCGGAAATGGGGCGGTAAGAGCCGGTTTCGGATATGAGCAGCTTCTCATAATATGTCCTGCCCTCCGGCGTTGCGCCCAGTCCGCAGAATTGGACGGAGGTATCCTCTAAGAGCAGCAGTCCGTCACCCAGGGCGGTATAGGCGGGCAGCAGCACCGTCTTTAACAGGCGGTCATTCTGGGTTATGTAATGTGCCGCGTCCTTTTCGGTAATCACTCCTGCCTTGCACAGGACCTCCAGCCTTTCTTTAAATGTGGTCTGCAGAAAGTGATTTCCGGATTCAAGCTCCGCACCTGTGACGATAGTGTCACATTGTGCGCGGACGCTTTTCAGGGAAGCGGCGGGAGTGGGAATGCCTGCCTTTTTTTTGTCCTGTTCATATAAGAGCAGGGAGGCAAGGTACTCGTCGGTCTGGTCTAAAAGCGCCAGATAATCCTCCACATCCCGTTTGCTGCGGAAGGTATATTCCGCCAGAAGAATCGGAAGCTGGGACTGCATGCCGGAGGAGGGTGAGAGCGGGTCGCTGTAATAGGGAAAGCTGCTCATTTCCAGAGAGTTTTCCAGGGAACGGGTCAAAAGCTTCCAGAGATAGGCGTCTGACTCCGAAAGCTTATCAATATGTATCTCATGCAGGGCCGCCAGAGTGTTTTCCAACGCGGCGCGGCTGTGCTTTGACGCCTCAGGGTTATAGCCGCCCAGCGTGGGTTCATAGTCATAGATGCCGAAGGCCTCCGGGTTTGCAAGGTTGTAGTGCATACTTAACGTATTTGACTTCATTTCGTTTACGAACAGTTCGGAAGTAAGGTTTTCAAACCGCTTTTCGTCCCGTTTGTACACAAAGAGAAAAAGGGTCATGCAGGAAAACAACAGCAGAAAGCATGCGGCAAAGGCAAGCTGCTTTATGGATAGAGAAGAATGCTTTTTCAAAAAATCACCTTTAGATTGAGCGTTGCTATATTATATTGGGAATTAAAGGGGGATATGCTTGAAAGGTTTTGGTTTAGGGTTTTCGGGGCGGGTTCAGGCAATCCGCTTACAAAATTTTTTATTTTTTTCTTCCCATATTAAAATAAACGTGCTATAATAAAGCTATGGGGATATAGCTCAGTTGGGAGAGCGATGCGTTCGCAACGCATAGGTCAGGGGTTCGAGTCCCCCTATCTCCATTAAATAATTAAAACGGCGCCTGTAAGCGGTTTTTTACGGAAAATATCAATACATAAATTGTGAAAAAGGTGTCTGCCCTATGGGAGAGAGCAACAGGAAGCGGTGCATGAATGTAAATTTTCATGTGCTGTTTTTATTTTGCAGCAATGTTATCTTTATTCCAGCGGGCAATGAGCCAAGCCGATGTGTCAGTATCATTTGGCGAATGCCGCAAGGATCAAATATCATCGTGCCCTCTGGAGGCATTGAGCCTTGCTGCGTTGCAAGACTGATACCCCGTCAGCTTGCCGCTGGGTCTTTGATTAACAGTCCGTTTTCGTAATTCCTTATTCAATGCTTAATGAGCCTGTAGAAGATAAAAGATAAAATAAAAATTTTTCTATGTTCGACATATTTTTGGTGAGCGTGGCAATAATATCTATCGTAAAATGCAAATATGAATGCCGGACGGCGGAATGTGAGGGAGTATGAAGCTTTCATTCAGGTGGTATGGAAAAGAGGATAAGGTGACTTTGCAAAATATCTGTCAGATTCCGGGAATGCATACCGTTGTGTCCGCCGTGTATGACGTGCCTGTGGGTGAGGTCTGGAGCAAAGAGAGCATTTTGGGGTTAAAGAGGCAGATTGAAGCCGCTAACCTGCATTTTGAGGTGGTTGAGAGCATTCCGGTTCATGAGGATATCAAGCTTGGAAAAAGCACCAGGGACCGCTATATTGAGAATTATTGTGAGAATATCCGGCGGGTTGCCCAGGCGGGTGTGAGGTGTATATGCTACAACTTTATGCCGGTGTTTGACTGGACCAGAACGGAGCTTGCGCACAGGCTTCCCGACGGCTCTACTACCCTTGCCTATTATCAGGAGCAGGTGGATATGGTGAATCCGCTGGAGAGCGACAGCGATTTGACGCTTCCGGGATGGGATGCCAGTTATTCCAGAGACCAGCTAAAAAGCGTGGTTGCGGAATATCAGTCCATGACGGAGGATGCGCTTTGGGACAACCTGCAGTATTTTCTGAAGCGTGTTATCCCGGTCAGCGTGGAGTGCGGAGTGAATATGGCCATACATGAGGACGACCCCTGCTGGAGTATTTTTGGCCTTCCAAGAATCATTACGGATGAAAGGAATCTGGACCGATTTTTAAAGCTTGTGGATGTTCCCAACAACGGAATCACTCTGTGTACGGGTTCGCTGGGGTGCTCCGGGCGCAATAATGTAGCCAAAATGGCGGCAAAATATGCGGCGATGGGGAGAATACATTTTGTCCATATGAGAAATGTGGCTGTGCTGGATAACGGTTTTGAGGAAAGGGCACACCTGTCGGCGTGCGGTACCCTTGACATGTATGCGATTATGAAGGCGCTTTATGATAACGGCTTTGACGGATATATCCGTCCCGACCACGGCAGAATGATCTGGGGCGAAACAGGCAGGCCGGGCTACGGTCTATACGACAGGGCGCTGGGAGCCACCTATTTAAACGGGCTGTGGGAGGCAATTTCCAAGGGGTGATTTATTTTTTGAAACACATGCATAGAATTATGGTTTGCCGCATATAATAGACATTGTAATAGGTATTCCTCGATAGCATCAATGGTAGAGCAGTGATAGATTCGCATACCGGAAAAGAGCGAAGCGGGGGAGCAAAGAAAGAATTAATGATAGTATATAAAATATACTAATCCTCAATAGCTCAGTCGGTAGAGCATTCGGCTGTTAACCGAAGTGTCGTAGGTTCAAGTCCTACTTGAGGAGCGCAAGGTGTCAAAGAGATGACACCTGAAAGCCCGTAAACACAGTGTTTGCGGGTTTTTTATTGTGCGCCTGACGGCGCACGTTTCTAACGGGTGAAAGGCACAATCCGAAATTGCATCGCAGCAAATCAACCACAGGTTGAATGAAGCTGAAAACCAGTTTCTTGTGTGCAATGTCAACCTTTGCTATGATTGATTCAGGAAGCTTCCAAAACATTGAGAAAAAAAGAGGAGTGACGTACATGGGCTTAAATATAGGGAATGCGATTCAACAACTGCGTCATCAACATGGGGTCGGACAGGGAGAAATGGCAGAAGCATTGGGCGTATCTGCACAGGCGGTGAGTAAATGGGAAACGGGTAAGGCAAACCCGGATTTGTTTCTGCTGCCCGGACTGGCAGGCTATTTGGGCGTTTCTATCGACAGATTATTTGAAGGCGTTCAGGATGTGCAGGAATTGCCCAGAAAAGCTGCGGAGCAGCTGGAGGTAAATTATCAAGGATGGACGGAACTTACTAAGAATGATTGGAGGGGAACCCTTTTACCAAATTACGGACCCTACACGCCCACAGAGGATCAACTGCATTTATTTGGAGATGTGCGGGGCAAGGCGGTGCTGGAAATCGGCTGTGGATGTGGGGAGTCTTTGTCGTGGATGAAGGGACAGGGAGCCGGAGAATTGTGGGGATTAGATATTTCCGGCGACCGAATTGCGAAAGCGGAAAAGCTGCTGGCAGATTCTGATTGCTGCGGGAAATTATTCGTTTCGCCCATGGAAATAGATCCAGGCATTCCACACCGTCATTTTGACTTGGTATTTTCCATTTATGGGCTGGGTTGGACTACAGATCCGGATAAGACTATGAAGCTTATCGGTGAATATCTTAAACCTGGCGGACGGCTCATCTTCTCATGGGATAATCCATTGATGCAGTGCATAGATTCTGTGGACGGCCGTTACGTTCTCAGCCGTTCTTATGTGGATGAGAGGGTGATTGACTTTGAAAAGAGAAATGCCAGCATGCGCCTGCGCAACTGGAAGCTGTCAACTTATCTGAATTGTCTTGCAAATCATGGTTTTCTCATTGAGCGGGTAGTAGAGGAATCTTCTTACGATCCAGAGGAAGCCAATATTTTCCGGGAAGGAAAATATTACTCGGCGGGGTTGGCGAGGCTGATCAGCAATACAATCATCATTAAAGCCCAGAAACGGAGACTTGTAAGATATTCGAGAAATAATTTAATGGTGCTATGCGCCTGTGTGACGATTTGTACTTTTGCTTGGATAAAGTGGATAAATAGGCCGCTTGATATCCTGTGCGTCCTGTTTGGGGCGATGTGGCGGAAACAGTTCCAATGGCAGGGCAGCCCCGGATGGAGGGAAAACTGGGGTGATTGGCAAGGGTCGAAATGTGTGCAGGTTAAAGGGCGGGTGGCTTTTGCAAGCCCCCTCGCCCGGAAAAGCGCCGCAACGCCCAGCAAAACTGGGCGTATTACAAGGCTTGGCAGAAAAGAAAGATGCCACCCAGAGATATGGGTTACTGTGAAATTGGGTGGCATAAGGTATATGTCATGATGTCGTATGTAGTGAAGGAATCACTTTTAGAAAATCTTATAGGCAGAGAAAGAAAAAACATGCTAAAATGTAATCACTGTGGAGATATTATTGAATCGGCACATTGCCATCACTTTGCAACTTGCAGTTGTGGGTGCTGCTCTGTTGATGGTGGAACAGATTATTTGAGAAGATGTTTTGCAAACTCAACAGATGATTTTACAGACTTAAGTATCTTTGATGGGGATGAAAATAGTTTTTGATTTACCCTTTTCACAGTGTCAAATAGGAATGAATGATACATTTTAAATCTTGACATAATATATATCATGGTATATACTGCAAATAGCAGAAGGAGGTGTATGGAGATGATGACGGCAAAAATATTTGAAAACGGAAGAAGTCAGGCGGTCAGGCTGCCAAAGGAGTGCCGTTTTAGCGGCGAGGAGGTAGCGGTAAACAAAATTGGCGATATTGTTATGCTGATGCCCAAGGAAAACAAATGGTCGGGCTTCTTAAACAGCTTGGATCTTTTTTCTGAAGACTTTATGAATGACGGGCGGAAGGATAATATTCCACAGGAGCGCGAGCAGCTATGAAATACATGTTGGACACAAATATATGCATTTATGCCATAAAGCATAAAACGGAGACAGTAATTAAAAATTTCCTTTCGCATGTGTCGGAGGAAATATGTATTTCGGCAGTTACTTATGCAGAATTGATGTATGGCGTGGAAAAGAGCACGGCGATTGAGAAAAATAGGATAGCGTTATCTTTATTCCTGTCGCCGCTTACGATCTTGGAATTTCAGGCATCGGCGGCAGAGGAGTATGGAAAGGTCAGGGCTGAGTTGGAGAGCAAAGGAACGCCGATAGGCCCCATGGATTTATTGATCGCGGGACATGCAAGATCAGAGGGGCTCATTCTTGTGACAAACAATACAAGAGAGTTTTGCCGGGTGGAAGGACTTGTGGTAGAAGACTGGACGAAAGAGCAGGCTGGAGAGATAAGGATTTAACATTTTGCAAGGCAGTTTCCGGTTGCATATCGTACAATGGTAGAGCAGTGATAGATATGCAACCGGAAAGGAACGAAACGGGGAAAGACTTAACAGGATATTTATAAGAAATTCATTAATCCTCAATAGCTCAGTCGGTAGAGCACTCGGTTAATGAGACGGCAGGGCGCCGGATGCAGAGATGCGTCCGGCTTTTTTTGTTTCAGCCTGTCCGGTCAGTGGTATAAAACCTCTTTTTTAGCTTCCCCATACTCCTTGTCATGCAGAATAGTGTGGCATACTAAACAGCGTTAAGATTTCACATGGAAAGCCGTCAACAAAAAATGCCTTTGACTTTACCCCTGCGGCAATGTGTATAATCTAAGAAAGAAAGGGTGGTGATTAACAGTGCTGTCTATTGGTGAGTTTTCAAAAATATGCCAAGTGTCTGCCAAAACTCTTAGATATTATGCTGAAATAGGGCTTATTCTGCCGAGTGAAATCAACCCGGAAAATGGATATAGGTACTACGCTATTGAACAGTTGGAAATTATGCTGCTTATTATTCGTCTGAAATCCTACAATTTCTCATTGGAGGAGATAAAGAGGATTATAGATTCGGGGGAACTGAGCGGGGAAAAATTATATACTGCCCTGACCCAAAAAAGGGAAGATATGAAAAAGCAGTTACAGGAACAGGAAAAGAGCATGTACCAGCTGGAATGTGATATAGCAAGCCTGCAAAGCGGTAAGCCCATTATGTCATATTTAGATGATATTGATGTAGAGCTTGTGGAGGTTCCAATGATGTGTCTGCTTTCTGTCCGCAAAATGGTACAGGCAGATAATTTTTCTGATGAATACGGCGTTTGTTTTGGGAAGTTACTTGGCAGGATCAGAAAGGAGAATTTAACCATGACCAATTCCCCAATGGTCCTATTCCACAGCAACGAGTTCAGCCCCTTTGGCTTAGATACGGAATTTGCTGTCCCTGTCAGAGAATGTGTAACCGGAACAAGAGATTTGAAAGCGGGGCTATGTCTGAAAACCGTTATAAAGGGAAGCTATTCAATTTTATCTTCCGTATATGCAAAACAGACAAAATGGGCAGAGCAGAACGGGTATGAATGTACAGGCGCATTGTTTGAGGTGTATGTAACAGACCCCTCTCAGGTTTCGGGGGAGGATGAACTGATTACAGAAGTCTATTATCCGGTCAGAAAGATATGAAACGGAGGCTAGTCAAATAACATGAAACAGGAACAAATAAAGTCTTTGGAAAACAAAGTAAAAAATAAATATGGCAACATAGCCGGAATAGTCGTATTTAAAGATGATAATGCTGTTTATGAAGGTTATTTTAATCAGTGTACGGGAAATGAACCTGTTCATATCTTTTCGGTGACAAAAAGTATCGTTTCCATGCTGTTCGGGATTGCGTTAGATAAAGGCTGTATCAAAAGCCTTGATGAAAGGGTAATTGATTTCTTTCCGGAGTATCAAATCAGGAAAAGGGAAAAAACAATACGGCATGTTACAATCCGGAATCTGCTTACAATGACCGCCCCCTATAAGTATAAATTTAACCCTTATCCAAAATATTTTTCCAGTACGGATTGGGTCATATCCTCTCTTGACCTCTTGGGCGGAAGGGGAAAAATCGGAAAATTCAGATATGCCCCCGTAATCGGAATTGATATTTTGTCAGGCATACTTATCAATGCTACAGGGAAATCCGTTTTAGAATTTGCACAGTACAATCTTTTTTCTCCGCTGGGAATTTCTGTGGATAAAAATGTATACTTTGAAAGTAAAGAAGAACAAGTGGCTTTTTATAAATCGAAAGGCGCAGACGGCTGGGTTGCCGACCCTAACGGAACGAATACGGCGGGATGGGGATTATCCCTTACAGCTATGGATATGGCTAAATTAGGGCAGTTATATTTGAATGGGGGACATTGGAACGGCAGGCAGATTATTTCCGGGAAATGGATTGCCGAGAGTACACAGGTGCAAAGCGTTTGGGAAGCACGTCATCTAAAGTACGGGTATTTGTGGTGGGTTATAGATGAAGGGGAACATTCTTTTGCAGCCTTAGGCGACGGTGGAAATGCGATATATGTGAATCCTAAAGACGGAATAGTGGCTGCCGTTTCCTCCTTATTTGTTCCAAGAGCTAAGGACAGGATAGATTTTATAAAAAGCGAAATTGAACCTCTGTTTAAGTAAAGCTAAGTACAGTTCAACCTGACAGGCGCCGGGAAGCCTTGCCGGTGTAATACTGTGTCAGCTATCGTGATGAAGCAATCGGCAGACTGCAGGGCGGCTTTGCCGGATGTTCCTCCGCCTGTCTCCGCGCCCGCTTGAAGCACCTGTAAAGGAGAGTTGAAAGCTGTCGGTATCGGTGGTATACATTGCTCGTATCATTTCAACGAAAATGAATTAGGAGGGAAAGAAGATGCAGGAAGCCGTATTGAAAATAAAAGAACTTGGCCCGCCGCCGGAGGGATTTGAAAACGATAGCGTTCCGGGAGAGGAAGGGTTTCCCTCGGATGAAACCTTGGACCTGTGGGACGCCTATCAGGATGCCGTAGTGTCCATCTGCCAGCCCGTTACATGGGAAGAAGCGGAGATTCTGATAAAATGCTGCCCGACGGATCGCATGGCAGGAGTAGAGTGGTCGCTGCTGCACTGCATAGAAAGCTGTTTATCAAACCGCAGCTTGCTGGAAACACCGGATGGAATAGAAAAATACAGGAACCTGATAAACGGATGTAATTCGGAGATGATGAAAGAGCTGTTACTGGAACGGCTGTAAGCCTGCCTTGTAAAACAAAGTTAGTACTGATAGCTTCCGGGTTCGCCTTCCGGCCCTGAAGGGTAAAAATATTTCTCGCGAAATACACCGGGGCTTTGGGAAAATATCTGCCGCATCATGTTAAAAGAATGAAATTAGCATGCTTATAATATATTTCTTGATGTATTTACTGCAAATGTATTATAATAGGTGTTGTACATAAACATTGGCAGAGCTTTGGAACATTGCAAAAGACAGGAAGAAACAGGATGGAAAAGGCATTACAGGAAGAATTTATAAGTATTATCAGGGAAGAACTGGTTCCCGCCATGGGGTGCACGGAGCCCATTGCGCTTGCCTATGCCGCCGCCAGAGGCAGGGAGGTTCTGGGCTGCGAACCGGAAAAAATTACGGCGAGGTGTTCCGGAAATATGATTAAGAATGTGCGCTGTGTCACAATTCCCAACTCCGGGGGCCTGACGGGTATCGAGACGGCATGCATTTTGGGCGCCGTGGCGGGAGAGGCGTCTGCCGGCATGGAGGTGCTGGAAAGGGCGGGCGACAGGGACAGGGCACGCACCAGGGAGCTTTTGGAAAAGGGCTGCTGCTCCGTGGAATTTCTGGATTCGGAGATACCGCTCCATTTTATTGTCTGCATGTCGGCAGCAGGGCACACCGTGGAGGTAGAGGTAAGGCATACCCACACAAATGTTGTCTCTGTGGTTCGGGACGGAGAGGCGGTTTTTGAAAAAGCGAAGGAGCTGGCAGAGAAAGGCTGCTCCACCGACCGCTCCAGGCTGACGCTGGAAGCGATAAAAGCCTTTGCGGACGAGGTGGAGCTGGCGTCGGTAAGGGATGTCTATGAGCGCCAGATACGCTATAATATGGATATAGCCTATGAGGGAATCTCCGGGGATTACGGCATTGGCATTGGCCGCGTGATCAGGGGCTCCTATGCGGACGGGGTAGTCACCCGGATGAAGGCTTTTGCGGCAGCCGCGTCAGAGGCGCGTATGGGCGGCTGCGATATGCCGGTTATCATTAATTCCGGAAGCGGGAATCAGGGTATCGCGTCATCGGTTCCGGTGATTGTGTATGCCAGGGAGAAAAATATTCCTACGGAGAGGCTGTACCGCGCGCTGGTCTTTTCCAGCCTTTTGACCATCTATCAGAAGGAATTTATCGGGAAGCTGTCTGCGTTCTGCGGCGCGGTTTCCGCGTCCTGCGCGTCGGCAGCGGCAATTACATATATGGCGGGAGGAACGCTGGCACAGATAAAGGCAACGATCGACAATACGCTGGCAAACATTCCGGGTATAATCTGTGACGGCGCCAAAATCTCCTGCGCCGCCAAAATTGCATCCAGCCTGGACGCGTCCATGATGGCGCACTATCTTGCCATGCAGGACAAGGAGTATGAGGCGTATACCGGGATTTTGAAGGAGGACGCAGGAGAAACCATCAGCTGTGTGGGATATATCGGAAAGGTAGGCATGCACCAGACGGACAAGGAAATCATTAAGATGATGCTGGAGTAGCCATTGCGGAAGGCAGAGCGGCGAAAAAGTCCGATTCTTGTAACAAAGAATCAGACTTTTTCAATGTGTCTGTTAATTCCGGCACCTTCCGCTCTTTTCCAGAATGCGCAGATAGTGGTTCGCTTCACGGAGCACATGGTCCGCCAGAAGCGGCAGGATGATTGAGCGAATCTCGCAGCAGGCGATTCCCTTTGTTCCCGCGGTCTTAAACTGTTGGTATTTTTTTGTGGTCTGCAGTGTTTTTGCGGTAAGGGCATTTGCGTCTGTTCTTTCCGGCTTTTTGCATTCATCCAGAAGGCGGCAGTAATCTCCGGCAAATTCATTGGCGGTCTGAATCAGTTCGTTTTCCGTAGGGTCCAGCAGTCCCCGGATGAACAGGGCGTGTTCCATCATGATCTGGTTCCAGAAGGCTTCCTGATTACCCAAATCAGGCCCTGGGCAGTCGTTTTTCTCCAGCTCCGAAAGGATATGGCGGTATTGCTTTGCCTCACGCAGAATGTGTTCTATGAGCAGCGGATAATTGGCCGTATAGAGCCTGCAGCCTGTTACCTCTTTCAGGACGTCCTCCTTAAAGGTGATTAAGCTGTTCACGCGTCTCAGCATCTGCCGGTTCAGCATTTTTACACGGGAAACGGTTTCCTGGCTCACCGGGGCGCAGCCTCCGGCGCAAAGCCTTTCTTCCGCCGTGGTGATTTTTGTGTCGATGGGGATTCCGGTCAGCTCGCATGTCTGGTATTCGGCTTTCTTGGTAAATTCGGTCACGATCTCGCCGGACTGCAGGACGGAATTGCCTATCATGCCGTCCGCCAGCCTTACGGTCTCCCTCAGCCCTTCCTCAAATTCAGCCCGGAGCTGGTCCGCGCGCTGGATAAAGCCTTTTTCCTTGGCGGGAAATCCCGCCATCAGGAACAGAGAATGTTCCTTCATGATTCTTCCGAAGAAAAGATGTGTTTCTAAAGATATGGCCACAAAGTCTCTCACTTTTTTACCCCTTATAAATTATGGTTTTCTACATTATATTCATTAAGATATCAAAAAGCCACAGGTTCAGCCGCTGTACTTTTAACGCGGTATGTGCTATGTTTGATGTAGATAAAGCGTTTGCTTCACGACAAAAATTACGGTTAGGAGCTTTGGCAATGCAGTATAGGACAACTTACCGGTCCCCTGCAGGGGAAATTCTTATGACCGCAGACGATATGGGGCTGACCGGGCTGTGGTTTAAAGGCGGGAAATTTTATGGGGACATGCCTGAAAGGATGCATGAAGACAGGGAGACGCCTGTTTTTGCCGAGACCAGGCGCTGGCTTGACATTTATTTCGGCGGAAGGGAGCCGGATTTCATGCCTCTTGTCCATATGAGCGGGACGCCCTTTCAGATGGAGGTGTGGAAGCTCCTGTGCCGGATTCCTTACGGCGCCACCACGACTTACGGTGAAATTGCAAAGGAGATTGCGGCAGGGAGAGGGATTCGGAGAATGTCGGCGCAGGCGGTGGGAGGCGCAGTGGGGCACAATGCAATTTCCATCATTATACCCTGTCATCGCGTGATCGGGGCGGACGGAAGCCTGACCGGTTACGGGGGAGGGATGGACAAAAAGATAAGGCTTCTAAATTGTGAGGGCGTTTCGGTTACGAAATTCATTGAGCGGAGCCGGGTTTTGTGATATACTTTATGTAATATATGCGTTTGGAAGGATATCCGAAAAATTGACTTATAAAAACAGTCTCGAAAGGGAGACGGAGCTGTAAAAGGAGGCAGACAGGAATGAAAGAATTGAAGAAGTATCAGTTTTGGTTTTGCACCGGGTCCCAGGACCTGTACGGGGACGAGTGCCTGCGCAGGGTTGCCGCGCATTCCAGGGAGATGGTGGAGGGCTTGAATAAGTCCGGGGCGCTGCCCTATGAGCTGGTGTGGAAGCCCACGCTG
The DNA here is from genome assembly GCA_910578215.1 of uncultured Acetatifactor sp. Lineage (GTDB taxonomy): Bacteria > Bacillota > Clostridia > Lachnospirales > Lachnospiraceae > Acetatifactor. The sequence goes on from CAJTPH010000006.1 coordinate 46,175, forward strand.
ATTGATCAGGCATCCATCCGCCGTACCTTTAACGAGGCGAACAACGATGAAGCCTGTGCGGGCGTCATCACCTGGATGCACACCTTTTCTCCCGCGAAAATGTGGATCATAGGTCTGCAGGAGTACCATAAGCCGCTGTGCCATTTACATACCCAGTACAACGAGGAGATTCCCTATGATACCATTGACATGGATTTTATGAATGAAAATCAGTCGGCCCACGGGGACAGGGAGTACGGTCATATTGTCACCCGTATGGGCATTGAGAGAAAGGTTATCGTAGGGCACTGGCAGAGTCCCGCGGTGGCGCGGAAGCTTGCGGGCTGGATGCGCACGGCGGTGGGCGTTATGGAGTCCTCTCATATCCGTGTCTGCCGTATCGGGGACAACATGAATAACGTAGCCGTCACAGAGGGCGACAAGGTGGAGGCCCAGGTAAGGTTTGGCTGGGAGATCGACCATTACAGCGTGAATGATGCCGTCGCGTATGTGGATGCGGTGCCCAAGGCGCAGGTGGACGCCCTGACGGAGGAGTACTATGACAGGTACGAAATTCTGCCCGAGGGCAGGGACCCGGAGGAGTTCCGGCAGCATGTGGCGGTTCAGGCACAGATTGAGATCGGACTGGAGAAATTTCTGGAGGACGGCGATTATCATGCAATCGTCACCCATTTCGGCATGCTTGGAGGCTTAAGGCAGCTGCCCGGTCTGGCTATCCAGAGGCTGATGGAAAAGGGCTATGGCTTCGGCGCGGAGGGAGACTGGAAGACCGCCGCAATGGTGCGTCTGATGAAAATTATGACGGCGGGAATGAAGGATGCAAAGGGAACCTCCTTTATGGAGGATTACACCTACAATTTTGTGCCCGGAAAGGAAGGAATTCTTCAGGCGCATATGCTGGAGGTGTGTCCCAGTATTTCTGACGGACCTGTCAGCATTAAGGTACAGCCCCTTTCCATGGGTAATCGGGAAGATCCGGCACGTCTGGTATTTACCAGCAAGACAGGTCCCGCTGTGGCAACCTCTCTGGTGGACATGGGCAACCGTTTCCGCCTGCTTGTCAACGCGGTGGATTGTAAGAAATGTGAGAAGCCCATGCCCAAGCTGCCTGTGGCTACGGCGTTCTGGACGCCCCATCCCAACCTTGAGACGGGGGCGGAAGCCTGGATTCTTGCCGGAGGCGCACATCACACGGCGTTCTCCTATGACCTGAGCGTACAGCAGATGGTTGACTGGGCGGACGCAATGGATATCGAGAGCGTCGTCATCGACAAGGATACCACCATTCCGGCGCTGAAAAACGAGCTTAGATGGAACGCGTGCTGCTATAAATAAAGCGGTATGTCATTGGAGACCTGGGGCAATCGCCAATATGGACGGGGAATCTTTGGCTCCCCGCGCATCCGTCAGGCTTATTGCCTGCGGAAATAAAACTGTGCCGCCCGCGCGGCAGAATGAGAGGAAACATGAGCGAGACAGTCAGGAAAACAATACAGGACGGCAGGACTGTCCTGGGCATTGAATTTGGTTCCACCCGCATCAAGGCGGTGCTGACGGACGAGACCCATCAGCCTGTTGCCATGGGGACCTGGGACTGGGAGAACCGTCTGGAAAACAATATCTGGACCTATAGCCTGGAGGATATCTGGAAGGGGCTCCAGGGCTGCTACAAAAGCCTTGCGGACGACGTGCAGGAAAAGTACGGCGTGGCGCTAGTGAAGCTTGCGGCGCTGGGCTTTTCGGGGATGATGCACGGCTATATGCCCTTTAACGCGGAAGGGGAGCTGCTTGTGCCCTTCCGCACCTGGAGAAATACCATGACGGGGGAAGCCTGCGGAAGGCTGGTTTCCGTGTTTGATTTTAACATTCCCCAGAGGTGGAGCATCGCCCATCTGTATCAGGCAATCCTGAGCAGGGAGGAGCATGTGAAGGATATTGCCTTTCTTACCACTCTTGCCGGATATGTGCATTGGAAGCTTTCGGGGGAGAAGGTGCTGGGCATCGGCGAGGCGTCAGGCATGTTCCCCATCGATTCGGAAGCCAGGGATTACCATGCCGGGATGGCGGAGCAGTTTGACGGGCTGGTGAAGGATGAGAAGCTTGGCTGGAGGCTGAGGGATATTCTGCCCAGGGTGCTGTGCGCAGGCGAGAAGGCGGGCGTGCTCACCCAGGAGGGGGCAAAGCTTCTCGACGTGAGCGGCAGGCTTCAGGCAGGCATCCCCATGTGCCCTCCCGAAGGGGACGCGGGCACGGGCATGACCGCCACCAACAGCGTGCGTATGCGTACCGGAAATATTTCCGCCGGCACCTCCATTTTCTCCATGGTGGTGACGGAGAAGGCGCTTTCCGGGGTACACGAGGAGATCGACATGGTGACGACGCCGGACGGCAGCCCCGTGGCCATGGTTCACTGCAACAACTGTACCTCCGATTTAAACGCCTGGGTAAATCTTTTCGATGAGTTTGCGGGAAGGATGGGTATAAAGACGGACAAAAACCAGCTGTACGGCACTCTTTACAGAGAGGCATTGAATGCCGATACGGACTGCGGCGGGCTGGTGGCGTACAATTATTTCTCGGGGGAGCCGGTCACGGGCTTAAACGAGGGCAGACCCCTGTTTGTCCGCACGCCGGACGCCAGCTTTAATCTGGCAAACTTTATGAGGAGCCATCTGTACAGCGCCATGGCGGCGCTGAAGATCGGCAACGACATTCTGCTGAAGGAGGAAAAGGTAAAGGTGGATTCCCTGACGGGGCACGGCGGGCTGTTCAAGACTCCCGTGGCAGCTGATGGCCGCCGCCTTTAATTCCCCCGTTACTGTCATGGATACCGCCAGCGAAGGCGGCGCATGGGGCATGGCGGTGCTTGCGGCGTACATGATCGAAAAGAAGGAGGGAGAAGCTCTGCCCGATTATCTGAGCAGCCGGATCTTTGCCGGGCAGACCGGAACCACCATTGCGCCCAGGCCGGAGGACGTGGAGGGCTTCGACGCCTTCATACAAAAATATAAGAGCACTCTGCCGGCGGAAAAGGCGGCGGTGGAGGGTTTAAGATAACGCTGCGGGCCGGTTTTGGACGAATTGACAATATCAAAAAAAAGCGGGAAGGGAGAACAAATATGTTAGAGGAATTAAAGCAGTTAGTCTATGAAGCGAACCTGGATCTGCCCAGATATGGGCTGGTCACCTTTACCTGGGGCAACGTCAGCGCCATGGACCGGGAGAGCGGGCTGATGGTCATTAAGCCCAGCGGCGTCGAGTATGGCAAGCTCAAGCCCGAGGATATGGTGGTCGTGGACCTGAACGGCAAAAAGGTGGAGGGGCGCTTAAACCCGTCCTCGGATACGCCTACCCATATAGAGCTGTACAAGGCATTTACACAGATAGGCGGAATTGTGCACACCCATTCCACCTATGCTACCAGCTGGGCCCAGGCGGGATGTGATATTCCCTGCTACGGCACTACTCATGCGGATTATATCTATGGGGAGGTTCCCTGCGTAAGATGCCTGAATGAGCTGGAGATCGAGGAGTGCTATGAGGAGAACACAGGCCATTTGATCGTGGATGAGTTTAAAAGGCGGTGTAAGGACCCTGTGGAGGTTCCCGCGGTGCTCTGCAAAAATCACGGTCCCTTTACATGGGGAAAGGACGCCAAGGAGGCGGTGCATAACGCGGTGGTTTTGGAGGAGGTGGCCAGGATGGCATATCTGGCTGAAACCATCAATCCCAAGATACAGCCCGCTCCCAAGGAGCTTCAGGATAAGCATTATTTCAGGAAGCATGGTTTGAACGCCTATTACGGGCAGAAGGAATAGATATTTACAGTCAATATGTTGTAAGCATATGCAGCTGTCCGGAGCCAGCTGTAAATTGCCTCCGTTTTGTAAAGGGGCAAGGCTCTGGGCAGCTATTCAAATAATGAACAGTCATATAGTGGCATAAGGAGGCGGCAATGAACAATTTAGAACTGAAAAAGCATGCCAACGATGTCCGCAAGGGCATTGTGGCGGCAGTACACGGCGCGAAGGCCGGGCATCCCGGCGGGTCCCTTTCCGCGGCGGATGTGTTTACCTTTCTGTATTTTGAAGAAATGAATATCGATCCCAAAAATCCGGGCATGGAGGACAGGGACCGTTTTGTGCTGTCCAAGGGGCACACGGCGCCGGGGCTGTACTCCGCGCTGGCAAACAGGGGATTTTTCCCGGTGGAGGATCTTCCCACCCTAAGACACCTGGGTTCCTATCTGCAGGGACATCCCTGTATCCATATTCCCGGCGTGGACATGTCCTCCGGCTCTCTGGGGCAGGGAATTTCCGCCGCAGCGGGAATGGCGCTGGGAGCGAAGCTGGGCGGCAGGGATTACAGGGTATATACCCTGCTTGGAGACGGAGAGCTTGAGGAGGGACAGGTCTGGGAGGCGTCCATGTTCGCGGGGCACCGGAAGCTGGATAATCTCTGCGTGATGGTGGACAATAACAATCTGCAGATCGACGGCCCCATCGACCAGGTATGCTCGCCTTACCCTATCGACAAGAAGTTCGAGGCGTTTAACTTCCATGTCATCAATGTGGACGCCCACGACTTTGACGCCATGCGCGCCGCCTTTAAGGAGGCAAGGGAGACCAAGGGCATGCCCACCTGCATTGTATTCCACAGTCTTAAGGGCAAGGGCGTCTCTTTCATGGAGAACAACATAGACTGGCACGGCAAGGCTCCCAACGACGAGGAGTACGCAGTGGCAGTGGCAGATCTTGAAAAGATCGGCGCAGAATTAGAGAAGGAAGGTGAGGCATAATGGCAGAAAAAGATATACAGGGTTCAACCGTTAAGAAGGTTGCCACCCGTGAGAGCTATGGTAACGCCCTGAAGGAGCTGGCGGAGGAATTTCCGGAGCTGGTAGTGCTGGATGCAGATCTGGCGACGGCAACCAAGACAAGTATTTTCAGGAAGGCATATCCTGACCGTCATATAGACTGCGGTATCGCAGAGGCGAATATGATGGGTATTGCGGCGGGTCTGTCCCTGACGGGAAGGATTCCCTTTGTGAGCTCCTTTGCCATGTTTGCGGCGGGACGCGCCTTTGAGCAGGTGCGCAACTCCATCGGCTATCCGCACCTGAACGTAAAGATCGGCGCTACCCATGCGGGCATTACCGTGGGAGAGGACGGCGCCACTCATCAGTGCAACGAGGATATCGCCCTGATGAGGACCATTCCCGGAATGGTGGTCATGTGTCCTGCGGATGACGTGGAGGCGAAAGCGGCAGTGCGCGCGGCGCTGGAATATCAGGGCCCCGTCTACATCAGGTTCGGGCGGGCGGCGGTTCCTGTTATCAACGACCATCCCGGCTATCGGTTTGAGATCGGAAAGGGCTCTGTTGTCCGTGAGGGCTCCGACGTGACCATCGTTGCAACCGGCATCTGCGTGGATTCCGCCCTGGGCGCTGCCGAGAGGCTTGCGGCGGACGGTATAAACGCAGAGGTGATCAGCATTTGCACCATTAAGCCTCTGGATGAGGAGATCATCATAAACAGCGCCAGGAAGACAGGGAAGGTCGTAACCGTGGAGGAGCATTCCGTCATAGGCGGTCTTGGCAGCGCGGTGTGCGATTGCTTAAGCGCGAGCCTGCCCACCAGGGTAAAGAAGCTTGGCATGCAGGACGTGTTTGGAGAGTCCGGCTCCGCGGCGGCTCTGGTTCAGAAATACGGTCTGGATGCGGAGGGCGTATACAAGTCTGTGAAGGAATTTGTGTAATATCATGGGGCAGCCCGCCGGATGGCAGCGGCTGCCCTTTTTGCGCTTAAATATAGAAGAAGATGGAAGGTATCTGCCCTATGGCAGCTCATACTCAAAGCTTGCATTGTCGCTTGTAAATTCCAGCAGTATTTTCTTCTCACAGGTAAATCTGTAATAAGCCCTGCAGGCAATGCTCTCATGTATGGTGCGTATCATCCGGCCCTTCACGGGGGCGCTCAGTCCCTGATGCCGCGCATGGATCAGCCTGGCACAAAGGGTGTATTTCCCCTGTCTCACCAATATCTCATTGTTTCCGGCAAAAATAACCTTTGCTCCCAGGTAAGTGGCGATTCTGTATTCGCTGTCCCCGAGCATGACAAAGCCGATAATTCCCCTGAAACGCAGTCCTGACAGCGGCACGTCCGCCACCGCAAGCATCAGGGAGGCATCCCGGAAATGGCACTGGGTCCAGACATATTCCCGGGGAAAGGAGCGTCCGCGGTCTCCCTCTATATATCCGAAGGCATTTTTGAAATCATATACGGTATGATTTATATAAAGCCTTCCGGTGACGGAATGCCCCATGCTCACAACGCTGTGCCTGCACTGCATAAAAGGAACATACCGGAACGGTCCCATAATGTCGTATGCAGGTCTTTTCAGGGGACCAAAATGCAGCCTGCCTGATATTGTTACGGTATCCGAGCAGGCATTCAGGCAGAGGTCCCTGGAGGAAAAGCGGTTTTCGCCTGTCCGTATCCGAAACGGTCTTTCACCGAATTGAATGTCAGGATAGGGGATGGCGTATGCGCCGTCGTTTGTGATGACCTGTAACGACGCCGCCTGCTTTCTGCCGTCGGAATGCAGGGCCGGAATCAGGGCAAGCGACCGGGCTTCTCCGCAGCACTTAAAATAATATCCTTTGAAATATTGTCCCATAGTCGGTTCCCTTTCTTTGATTTACCCGGGCAAGACCCGCTATGCCGACCTTGCGTTTTGTTTTACCGTTCAACGCGGGCCTGCACTTGCCGCCAAACGCCCCATGGCATACAATACAAATGTGCCCCGGGAGCGTTTTTCTATGCGCAGAGAATAAAAAAAGAAAATGGTTCGCTTTATTCTTTGATAATTTGCTGCAAAATGGAAAAGCTTATATATAAAAAGGATGAGGTATAAAATGAATAATAAACGTAGGGTATTCTGCAGCCGGACCGTTTTTCGATGGTGCGGCGCGTTAATGCTTCTGGTATTTCTGCCGGTTTTATATTGTGTGCTGACAATTGGAAATAATATGGATTATTGGGAATTTATAAAGCAGAAGCATTTGCTTTATTCCACGCAGGTTTTAGGACTGTGTGCGTTTCTGGGAGCCGCCGTTTTACTGTGGCTGCTTTATTTTTGCCGCAGTCTGCAAATAAGCCGGAGGTGGAATCTGATTCTTAATCTTGTGCTTTTGGGCGTATTCCTGGGAATATACTTTCTTAATTTAACGGTTTCCAGAGAGATCGCCTATAAGCTGCCCTGGGATATTATGGTGGTCCGAGGATGCGGGTATTATGCCGGAATCGGAAAGCCCCTGGAATATTATACTTATCTGTCGGTCTATCCCAACAATATTCCCATCTCTTATTTTTTGGGCAGAATTTACAGGAGCGTTCTGGAAGGGGGCAGCTTTCCCTATGTGGCCGATTACGCCTGGATACAGGTGGGGTGCGCGTTTACCTCCGTTGCGGGTTTCTTTTCCTGTCTGACGGTGAAGAAGCTTACGAAAAAGCTGCTTCCTACCGTCGTCAGCTTTTTCGTCATTTTTCTTCTTGTGGAATGCTCCGCATGGAAGATGGTTCCGTATACGGACACCTATGCCTTGCCGTTTGCAGTTATGGCAGTTTACTTTTACATTCTTTCCAGGGAGGACAACAGGGAGAGGGGAGGAAAGCTTTTAAAAGAGGGCTTCGTGGAGGCAAGAAGGTATTTCTGCCTTATATTGTCGCTTGTTTGCGCCGTGGCAGGAGGCTTGATCAAGCCCAGCGTGTATGTTGTGATGATTGCGGTAACGGGAATGGAATTTTTCCGCCTTTTGGGGGAGAAACCGGGAAAATGGCTGCTTTTTCCGGCGGAGCTGCTTTTTGTCACCGCCTTGCTGTGGGGCTCCGGGAAATATAAGGAGCATATGATCGAGTATTTGGGGCTGGAGTATAATCAGGAGATTTCCGCCGGCTGGCAGCATTATTTTATGATGGGGCTGAATGATGCCACCACAGGGGGATACAATGCGGACGATAACGTCATTTTCGGGGAGTTTCAGCATGAAAAGAGGGAAGTGAGAAATAGGGCAGAGCTGGAACGCGCGCTTAAGAGACTGGGAGAAAAGGGATTTCCGGGCGCCTTGTATTTTTATCTGAAAAAAATGGTGATGACCTTTAACGATGGGCAATTCGGATGGGGCACGGAGACAAGGGTGGACGGATATTATGAGGGTGAGGAAAATCTGGCGAGCCAGACCGAAAGGACCGGGCTTCTGCGGAGCATTTATTGGGAGGGGCGATGGACCGGAGCGTATAATACCCTGTGCCAGCTGGCATGGTATGTGGTTTTGCTGGGCCTGCCCGGAATCTGCCTGTCGAAAAGAAGAAACGGAGGGCATGATATTCTGGTGATCAGCTTTCTCGGAATTTTCTTTTACCAGATGCTTTTTGAAGCCAGGGCAAGATATTTGTTTGTGTTTGTTCCGGTTTTGATTGCCGCGTCCGTGTGCGGATATGAGCGATATGCGGAGCTTGTCTGCAGCCTTGTCCGAAAAAGAAAAAGCTGCAGGGCGGTTAAGCCGTTTAAAGCCCCTGGGCTTTAAGCATTCCTGCCATTTCTTCCGCGGATTCCTTCATTCCTCTCTGGAACCATACCTCGATCCAGCCGTACAGCATATAGGCGACATATGCTCTGGCATATGCTTCCGTCTTTTCATGCTCGGGAGTTGGCCCGCAAATGCCGATGATAACATCCTTCAGCAGGTAAATGAGTTTTCTTTCATTTAACAAGCTGTAAAAATCCCGGCGGTCTTCAAAGTGTGCGAACAGCGACCGGATCAGCTCGTTCAGCGGTTTGCCGTCATTTAAGCCGCTGTCCTTTATCCATTCGCCGAACAGCTTATTGATATATAACTTCAGTATATCTTCCCTGCTCTCAAAATTCCGGTAAAAGGAAGCCCTTCCCACGCCGGCGTTGTCGCAGAGCGTACTGACGGAGATTTCGTCCATTGGCGCGCTTTGAAGCAGCTTTAAAAGAGAAGCTGTCAAATGCTCGATCACATAGGCGTTTCTGCCTTCATTGCTCATCGGTGATACATTTTTCGGGTTTTGTCTCATTTTCGTTCCTCCTGTTGACAGTAAGAAAATATGTGGATATAATTGCATCGATAATATAAATGTATCATCGATGCAGTTGTATTGTCAATGCATATGTATCATCATACAAATGCATATATCACACGGGTACATCGCAGATACAATAGTATCAGCACCATTATATTGTGCGGAGTATCTAATGTCAAGAACCAGGGCTTGACATTAAAATGCAGGTCTGGATATTAAAATGCAGGTCTGGATATTAAAATGCAGGTCTGGATATTAAAATGCAGGTC
>CAJTPH010000006.1:55650-90948 GCA_910578215.1 uncultured Acetatifactor sp.
TCGATATTAAAAGACAGGGCTCAACATTGAGACACAGGGTCCGGCATTAAAACACAGAACCCGTTATTAAAACAGCTTCTGTAACAGCTGTGTCAAGAGTAAAACAGGAAAAGGAAGGGGTAAAAATGACACTGACACAAAAACGTATTATTATCTTGCTGGTAATTTGTATTGCAGCCGCAGTTTTAGGGCGGCTGGCGGTGCGGGCATTTATGAACCTGCTGCTGGGCGGAACATTGTTTGGGGGGAACTTTCTATGAGTAAAGAGAAAAAGGGCGGAAAGGGAAGAATTATGTGGGGACTGATTTATGCGGCGGCATTTGTATCGGTTTTTGCCGTGTCGGCGGCGGTAAAGATGACCTATAATCCTCTGTCGAAGGCGTTTGCTTTTGCATGGGACGATTCGGTGGGGAGGATTTATACCGATCTTTCTTATGGGGACGGCGCAGCAAATAAGTTTGACCTCTATGTGCCTGCCGATAACGAAAGAGAAAGCTATGGGCTGGTGGTGTATCTTCACGCGGGAGGTTTTACCTCAGGGGATAAAAGCGGTGACGCGGATATTCTGAAGCGCCTCTGTTCCATGGGCTATGTGGCGGCGGGAATCAATTATACGCTGCGTGATGCCGGGCATCCGGAGACAAGCGTCTACTCACAGTCCGTGGAAATTAAGGACAGTATTCCTGCGGTAGTGAAGGAAGCGGAAAGGCTGGGCTATAAGCTGGACAGGATGGCAATATCCGGAGGCTCCGCGGGAGGCTGCCTTGCCCTTATATATGCTTACCGTGACGCCGATACGTCGCCGATTCCCGTGAAAATGGTTTTTGAGATGGTAGGTCCCGCAAGCTTTCATCATGAGGACTGGTCGCCCTATGGTCTTGACAAAAGCCCCCAGGCGGCCGCGGGATTATTCAGCGTCATGTCCGGAAACAGGATCACGGAGGAAATGATCAGGGAAAACGATTATGACGAGGAGGTAAAGGATATCTCCGCCTATATGTGGGTAAATGAAAATTCCGTTCCCACACTGTGCGCCTACGGCGTCCATGACAAGGTCTGCCCCTTTGACTCGGTTAGGCATTTGATTCGCGCATTGGAAGAAAATCATGTACCCTTTGACTATATTGAGTTCCCTCATTCCGGGCATGGTTTGCAGAATGATAATAAGCTCTATGTAAAATATATGGAAAAGCTTACCGAGTATCTGGATAAGTATCTTAAATAAAAAGACTCCTGTTTGACGGGAAGCGCCGCATTCCGCTTCCTGTCAGACAGGAGTCTTTTATGGTACGCCGTCCGGCGCTTTTTTTATCTTGCCAGGTCGTAGTACAGCCCTTTCCTTGCCATGAGCTCCTCGTGGGTGCCTTCCTCCGCAATGCCCCTGTTGCTGATATACAGGATGCGGTCGGAGTTGCGGATAGTGGATAATCTGTGCGCCACGATAAACGCGGTCTTATCCTTGATCAGAATATCCAGCGCCTCCTTTATGAGGATCTCCGTCTCCGTGTCGATGGCGCTGGTGGCCTCGTCCAGGATAATCACGGAGGGATTTTTCAGCACGATCCGGGCAAAGCTGATGAGCTGCTTCTCTCCGGCGGACAGGCCGCTTCCCCGTTCCTCCAGCACATGATTATATCCGTCCTTCAGCCGCTGGATGAATTTGTCCGCAAAGATAAGCTTTGCCGCGGCAATACATTCCTCGTCCGTGGCATCCCACTTGCCGTAGCGGATATTGTCCATAACCGTGCCCTTGAATATAAACGGGTCCTGCATCAGTACGCCCACCTCCCTGCGCAGGGAGAACAGGCTGGCATCCCTTACGTCGGTGCCGTCGATGGTCACGCTTCCCTCCCTCACGTCGTAGAACCGGGTCAGCATATTGATAATGGTGGTCTTTCCGGCTCCGGTAGGCCCCACAAGAGCGACCGTTTCCCCGGGGCTTACATGGAGGTCGAAGTGCTCCAGAATGTTTATGTCTTCCTCGTAAGCGAAGGTCACATCGTTAAAGTCGATCTTTCCCCGGACGTTTTCCAGAATGACGGCGTCGTCCTTATCCTTGATATCAAGGGGATAGTCGATGGTGTCAAACACCTGCTCCAGGTTGGAGCTGACCTGGGCGAGCTCCTGGATAATGGTGGAGATCTGGGACAGGGGGTCCTGGAAGGAGCTCATGTAGGTGGTGAAGGTTATCACCACTCCCGCGGTAATCAGATCGTTTCCCGCAAGGATCAGCGCCAGAGCCACGCCGTAGATGCAGAGCGTGCCGAAGTGCCAGAAGATCTGTACAACGGGATGGTTGAGCCTGCTGCGCTTTGTGATGTCCCACCACATATTAACGCTGTCCTCGTGAATCTGCTTGTAAATGCCCTTGTTTATCTCGATCCGGTTGTAATTCTTTACGATCTGCTCACCCATGATGGATTCCACAAGAAACGCCGTCCGGTTGGAGTTTTTAAAACGATGGGCCGTGTACATCTTGCGGAGGTAGGCGCGGAGGAGGAATACTATGACCATCATGGGAACGATGGTGACAAATACGATCAGCGTAAGCGCCGGGCTCAGGGAGAGCATAAATACCGTCACTACCACCAGCTTTACTATATAGATGGCAAACATCATGACGTAATTGGAAAAGAAGTCCGCCAATCCGTTAATATACTCTGTCACGCGGACTACGATCTTGCCGTCCGGCCGGTTGTCGAAATAGTCGAAGGAGAGTTTTTGCAGCCTGTCAAAAATATCCGTTCGTATCTGCGATATAATTTCCAGCCCCATTTTGCCCATGCTCCGGCTCTGAATAAACGTGGATATAATTTCCACGGCGGCGAGAAATACCAGCCCTGCGCCCACAAGAGCAAGCTGTCTGTAATCCTCGTTTTCCACCACCTCGTCAACCACGAGCTTTAACAGCCTTGGAGGAAGCAGCGATACCACCGACGCCACCAGCATCATGCAGCTGACCAGAACAAGCAGCTTTCTGTAGGGGAGGATGTACCTGAGGGTCCTCCCCAGCTGTTTGATATCTATCTTTTTTTCAATCTTCTCATCCTCAAAGAAGGTATTGCGTTTAGCCATGATTGTTACCTCCCGCAGCGGCAAGGCTGTCGTAGTCGATGGTGCCCGCATGCTGCTCCTGCTGTACATTGTACACATGCGCGAAGCTTCCGTTCAGCTCCATCAGTTCCTTAAAGGTGCCTCTTTCCGTGATCTCCCCGTCCTTCATATAGAGAATTTCGTCACAATCCACCACGGACGAAAATCTGTGGGCGGTTATGATTACGGTCTTCTCCGAAAAATTGTCGTGGATGTTCTGAAGCAGGACACGTTCCGTATTCACATCCAGAGCGCTGGTAGAATCATCCAGTACAAAGATAGGAGCATTTTTATGGAAGGCTCTCGCAATGGAAATCCTCTGCTTCTGACCGCCGGAAATACCCAGACCTCTCTCGCCCACGACGGTCTTGTAGCGTTCCGACAGCGCGTCGATAAATTTCGCCGCCTGAGCGTAGGTCGCCGCCTTTGTCACCATGCGTTCATTGATGTCCGGACGGCTGTAGGCGATATTTGACTCAATGGTGTTGGAAAACAGGAATACATCCTGAAATACATAGGAATACATATTTCTGAGGTTCTCCAGGCTGAAGTCCTTTATGTCATGACCGTCGATGGTAATGGAGCCGTCCGTGATATCGCGGATACGCACCAGGGTCTTCAGCAGGACGCTCTTGCCGGAGCCGGTCTCGCCGACAATTCCTATTTTCTTTCCGTAGGGAATGCTTAAATGAATGTCCTTTAAAATCTGCTGTCCGTCGATTTCAAGGCTTACGCCCTTAAGCTCTATATCGGGAGCGTCGCAGTGGAGGCTTGGCTCCAGGCTGTCAGGAACATTGCTTTCCCTTTCCATGAATTTCTTTAATTCGACCCCTGCCACCATCATCTGCTGCATGTTGAAAATATGGTTGTTCAAGCCCGTAATATTGTGCATGATCCGCATGACATAGGTGGAGGACGTCAGGATAAAGCCAACGGTAAGGTAACCCTTGATAACCAGAACGGCTCCGATGATGATGGTGCCTATGTACGCAATCTGCTTTATGGAATTAAAGGTCAGGTCAAATTTGGACTGCAGCCATATCTGCTTCAGCCGGGAATCCGAAAAGTTGGTGTTGGAGGTGTGGAATTTTTCCTTTTCCAGCTTCTCGTTCGTAAAGGAACGAACAATGCGGACTGCCGCAATATTTTCCTGGGTCGTCAGGTTCATCGCCGCGCTTCTCTCACGGATTTCCTTAAAGTTTGACCTTGCCTGCGCCTTGAAGTTCAGCACGGTCTTAATAAGGAAGGGCGAGAGGATCAGTGGTATGATTAAAAATAAAAGGTTTATTTTTGCAATCAGCACCAGGGTCGCTATCAGCAGGAATATGGCGTCGCCCAGATACGGAATCCGGTGCGCGAACAGCTCCTTGAACATGATGGTATCATGATTCAGTATCTGCAGAAGCTCGCCGGAGTTGTAGCCTGCGATTGTAGACGAATCCAGCTTCATCAATTTGCCGTAGGTATCATAGCGCAGCTCAGTCTCCAGCTTAAGCCCCACCCACTCCTGCATCAGGTCCCGGGCGTAGATCAACGCCACCCGCAGCACCAGCAGTATGGTATAGACAACGGCGATGGAAAAGAAAAGCTGCATGCTGTGCACCTGGCCGAATTTTCCGCTTAACAGGAAATGGAACATTCCGCCGCTGCCGTCCTTGACCGTTTCTCTTTTGATGACAAAGTCGATCAGCATTCCTGCCAGCAACGGCATCAAAAGCTCTGCAAAGACGCCCAGAAAGCTGAACACTTCCGCGAGGATCGCCATGGGCATTCTTTTTTTAAAGTACCGGAATCCAAATTTCATCGTTTCCATGTAATCGTACCTTCCTTTGTGTAGTCTGGCATTTTCAGCTTTATTATAAGCACCGCCACGGGAGAAGGCAATGTGTAAAATATTGATATTTGCCTGCGTTTACAGCGTGTTTTATATGGGTTTTTTTGTGCTGTTTTGCCTGCGTGCCGCTCTGGACGGGGCTTTAAGGAATCTTAAGAAATTAATAAACAATTTGGATACAATTTGTTTTTATAATGTACCTGCAGATAAGGAAAGCGCGGACGACGCATCCGGATTACGGATTACTGCGCCTGATGCGGATACCGCTGTTTAAAATAATGAAGGAAATGCGCATGGAGGGAAAACCTTAATACGAGGCATGCGGGGGAGGTAACAGAGTGGAAACAGGTACGAAGGATGCTGGAATCGATATTATTTCCGTAAGGCGGAATTCTCATCCGGGGAAATATGGGAGCGGGCGGAACATAAGCCGCAGCCATGGGGAATATCAAAGGAGGACACGGGAGCCTGGGCGTGTCCGGACGGGAGGGAGTGGCGGGCAGAGGACGCTTTTGCCCGATTCGCGCAGGACCAGGGCGAGGAGAAGACAGAGGCTTCAGATACAGTGTCTGGCGATTACCTTTGGAATAATCACACTTATGGTTCTTGGAGTCAGCCTGCTTGTGAAAAGCGGCCGTGCCTCTGCCGCGGACAACGTACATAGTTTTACGTCGGGGAGCGCCGGCGGCGCGGGAAATGCCAATGCGCCCCAGAGCCCTGTGAGCGTGCCCCGGGAACCTGCCGGCACAGAGCCGGTTTTCGTACAGGGAATTCCGGCGGAGGAGTTTGCCGGGCATCCCGAATGGGAGGAGAATTTCCTGACGCCCAACGAGTATTCCAGGCCGGGCGACGAGCTGAAGGAGGTCAAGAATATTTTTGTGCATTACACCGCCAACCCCGGCACCAGCGCGGCGCAGAACCGCAGCTATTTTGAGCGGCAGAAGGACGAGCATCTCGCCAGCGTCAGCTCACATTTCATAATCGGGTATGATGGCGAGATAATCCAGTGCGTGCCGTTGACGGAGATTGCCTATGCGGTGCAGACTCGGAATTTTGACTCCGTTTCCATAGAGTGCTGTTATAAGGCGAAGGACGGCTCCTTTACAAAGGAGACCTACAATTCCCTGATCTCGCTGCTGGCATGGCTGACGGACGTGTATGAGCTGGACACGGAGGACATTCTGCGCCATTATGACTGCGGCGGCAAGAAATGCCCGCTTTATTACACGAACCATGAGGATAAGTGGGAGCTGCTGAAGGAGGATGTGGATAACGCCAGGAAAAAGGGGGATTTAGAGCTGTAATATAGCGCCGTTTCCCAAGCCTGTCTTAAGGGAGGAGCATAACAGTTCAGCCATACAGTACCGCGAAGTCAAAATTGCATCCTTATGCAATTTTGCGAGACTTGCGAGCGCCAAAATGAGTTGAAAACTCATTTTGTGTGCATCAGTGTAACAGTTTAGCCGAAGGCTGAACTGTTACGGAGGAGCATAAAAGACACTGTAAAATTATAGACAAGCGCCGAAATCTTTGTTAAAATAAGAAAAGATTGCCCTTTTTCCATTGTGAAGGCGCGCTGCGTCCCGCATGGCAGACAAGAGGGCTCATATATCTGCGGCGGAGGAATGAGGGATACAGATGAATATTTTAGCACCATCGATTTTGGCAGCGGATTTTTGGAGGCTTGGGGAACAGATAAAGGAAGCGGAAAATGCAGGGGCAAGGTATCTGCACATAGATGTGATGGACGGGCTGTTTGTACCGTCCATTTCTTATGGAATGCCGGTGATGGCGTCCCTTCGGAAGCGCACCGGCCTGTTTTTCGACGTGCATCTGATGATTGAAAAACCTGAGCGCTATGTGAAGGAATTTGCGGAAAGCGGGGCGGACCTGATCAATTTCCATGTGGAGGCGGCAGGGGACGTGGAGGGAACCATCAAAAAAATCAGGGAGCTGAACAAGAAGGTGGGCATCACCGTCAAGCCCTCAACTCCGGCGGCAGCGGTGGAGCCGTATCTGGAGCTGGTTGACATGGTGCTTGTCATGACGGTTGAGCCGGGATTTGGCGGACAGAAGCTGATGCTGCACTGTCTGGACAAGGTGAGAGAGGTCCGCGCCATGGCGGAGCGCAGGGGGCTGGAAATCGATATCGAGGTGGACGGAGGCATCCGCGCGGACAATGTGGGACTTGCGCTGAAGTCCGGGGCGAATGTGATCGTCACCGGTTCGGCGGTTTTTGACGGTAATGTTGCGGAGAATGCGGCAAAATTTCTGGAGATTATGAATGGCCCCAGGTAATGCGCCGCTTTGCCCCAGCCGATAATATAGGTAGATATGATCGGAGCCGGGTCGGGAAGGGGGCGGGACAATGCAGTTAAACGGAATCGGAAACGGGCACGGGACGGATGCGCATCGTGTGACAAATTGTATGCACAATCATTCTCACATTGACAAGGTGGGCAGCATGCAGGCGGCAGCATCCGACTCAGGCGTATCGTCCATGATGGCGGCGGAAAGTCAGTCGGATGCGCAGTTTTCCCTGGCGGCGTGGCTGGACAGGACCTTAAACGGCGGAAGAAGGTTTTGGGGCAGCATCTGGGGAAACGGCGAAGGCATGGGGACGGCAGGTCCCGCAGAGCGTGCGGACAATGGGTCTGGCGCGGAACGGGTGTCTGCGGCGCTGCCTTTTGCGGAGGATTCCCGGGAGGCGCGGCAGGGTCTGCACACGCCTCAGATTGCCGCGGCGGCTACGGGAGTGCTGCAGCCGCAGGATCTGCATAATAATCCTTATTTTTCCGCTGTGGACAGGTCGGAGGACCGGCAGGGCAGTCTTTTGCGCCGGGTAAGGGTGAAGCTTAAGAATATGACGGGGCAGTTTGCGGGGCAGCTTCCCGGCAGGTTTTTAAGCGCCCAGACAGGGGATTCTTTTCAGGCCAGGCGGGACCGGCCCAAGGAGGATCTGCGAAAGCACAGCAAATTCCGCAGGGATGAGCTGGAAATAGACTGTGTGCTCACGGACGACAGCTATCTTTTGGATTCCTACGACAGGAAGGGCGGGTACAGCAGGCTTTCCGCAAAAAAATAGCAGAGGAAAGCAGCTAAGGAAACAGAGCCGTAAAAATATTAAGGGGAAAGTGGTTGACATACGATGGAATTTTATGTTACCCTTTTTTCAGATTATAAAAGACTGCAAAAAGCATTGACGGAAAGAGTACGTTTATACCCTGCCATACAGAGAGCATTCCGCGGGATTGCCCATAGGACCGGGCCTGGAGCCGGGCAGCCGGAAAATCCTGCATAAGCTGAGAGGAATGGGGCAGAATAAATGGAAGATGGTTCCTGAGCGGCGCACCGAGTCCGGCGGACGGATAAGGCTGCGACAGGTTCCGCCTGTTACAGCGGATAGGGTTATTCCCGCGGGCAATGAGTCAAAGTTCTGGATGCTTGCATCCATGGGATTTTGACGAATGCCGCGAGGGTCAAATACCCAGCAGCTTGCTGTGGCGTATTTGATTGACCCGAAGAGGTCTGCTTCGCGAGGGGCAGGCAAAGAGAAGTGGTAACACGGGCGCGGGCTCGTCTTCTGGTGCATGAATGTGCGGCGGGGGACGGGCTTTTTTTGCAGTCAGGCAAATTGCTGCAATCGACAGCCGCAAAAAGGAGGATAAGTATGGAAAACAGGGAGAAGTATTATCTGACAACAGCGATTGCCTATACGTCGGGCAAGCCCCATATAGGCAACAATTACGAGATCGTGCTGGCGGACAGCATCGCCAGGTTCCGGAGGAAGGAAGGCTATGAGGTATTTTTTCAGACCGGCACCGACGAGCATGGCCAGAAGATCGAGCTGAAGGCACAGGAGGCGGGCGTTACGCCCAAGGAGTTTGTGGACAGGGTGGCAGCGGTCATCCGCGGCATGTGCGACAGGCTGAATGTGTCATATGACAAGTTTATCAGGACTACGGATGCCGACCATGAGAGACAGGTCCAGAAGATTTTCAGGCGTCTGTATGATCAGGGAGATATTTACAAGGGAGCCTATGAGGGGATGTACTGCACGCCCTGCGAGTCCTTCTGGACGGAGAGCCAGCTTGCGGACGGCAAGTGCCCCGACTGCGGCAGGGAGGTTAAGCCCGCAAAGGAGGAGGCGTATTTCTTCCGTATGAGCAAATATGCGGACAGGCTCATCAGGCATATCAACGAGCATCCCGAGTTTATACAGCCCGTGTCCCGGAAAAACGAGATGATGAACAATTTCCTGCTTCCCGGGCTGCAGGACCTGTGCGTGTCCAGAACCTCCTTTAAATGGGGGATTCCCGTGGATTTTGACGAGGGGCACGTGGTCTATGTGTGGCTGGACGCTCTTACAAACTATATAACGGGAATCGGCTATGACGCGGAGGGGAACAGCACGGAGCAGTACAAAAAGCTCTGGCCTGCCAATCTGCATCTGATCGGAAAGGATATTGTCCGTTTCCATACCATTTATTGGCCTATTTTCCTGATGGCGCTGGGAGAGCCGCTGCCCGGGCAGGTATTCGGGCACCCGTGGCTTTTGATGAGCGGCGGCAAAATGAGTAAGTCCAAGGGGAATGTCCTTTATGTGGATGACCTTGTAGATTTCTTTGGCGTTGACGCGGTTCGTTATTATCTGCTTCACGAGATGCCCTATGACAATGACGGCAATGCCACCTGGGAGCTGATTGCGGAGAGAACAAACTCGGATCTGGCAAATACGCTGGGGAATCTTGTGAACAGGACCATCTCCATGAGCAATAAATATTTTGGCGGCGTTGTGGAGGACAAGGGCATTGCAGATGCGGCGGAAGCCGCCATAGACGCGGATCTGAAATCCGTGGTGACGGGCGTCTATGCAAAGGCCGTTGACAAAATGGGCAGCTTCCGGGTCGCGGATGCGCTGACGGAGATATTTGCTATTTTCAAGAGATGTAATAAGTATATCGACGAGACGGAGCCCTGGGTGCTGGCAAAGGATGAGTCAAAGGCGGACCGTCTCTCCACCGTGCTGTATAATCTGGTGGAGGGCATCGTGGTGGGAGCTTCCCTTTTAGAGCCCTTTATGCCGGAGACCGCTGCGAAGATTGCGTCGCAGCTGAATACCTCCCTGCGGGATTTTGAGCAGCTTAAGGAGGGTAAGTTTGGGCTGTACCCCAGCGGAAACAAGGTGACAGAACAGCCGGAAATTCTTTTTGCGCGGCTGGATATGAAAGAGGTTGTGAAAAAGGAGGAGGAAATCGCCGAAGCGATGATTGCCGAAGCCTCGAAAAAAGCGGCGCAGGAAAGCGGGCAAACTAAGGAAAAGGACCCGGAGGGAAAGGAAAAGGCAGGGAATAGGACGGCGGACAATGCAGGTGACAACCGTGTCATTGACGTGGAGCCTAAGCCTGAGATCACCTATGACGATTTTGCCAGGCTGCAGTTTCAGGTAGGCGAGATCATTTCCTGCGAGGCGGTCCCCAAGTCCAAGAAGCTGCTCTGCAGTCAGGTAAGGATCGGCAGCCAGGTGAAACAGATCGTATCCGGCATCAAGGCTCATTATTCGCCGGAGGAGATGGTGGGCAAGAAGGTGATGGTGCTTGTGAACCTGAAGCCCGCAACCTTAGCGGGAGTGGTTTCCGAGGGGATGCTGCTCTGCGCGGAGGATGAGGAGGGCAGGCTTGCCCTGGTCCGTCCGGAGAAGGATATGCCTGCCGGGGCGGAGATCTGCTGACACATTGCGGATTGGAAGGGGTGTTTTGAACACCATAAAACCTGCCGGGATAATGGCGGCATACGCGCCAAAACGCACAAAGAGGTAAGACAGATGTTAAAGAAAGAATTTTATTTTGATTCCAGGGACGGGGAAAGCAGGATTCATGCGGTCAGGTGGATGCCGGAGCCTCAAAAGGCGGTTGTCTGCGTCGTGCAGATTGTGCACGGAATGGCAGAATACGTGGAACGCTATGAGGAGCTTGCGGAATTTTTGACTGACAGAGGTGTCGTTGTGACCGGAGAGGATCACCTGGGGCATGGCAAATCCGTGGGAGAGAAGGGCGTATATGGGTATTTCTGTGAGCAGGACCCTGCCACGGTGCTTGTCAGGGACGTTCACAGGCTGAAGAAGATGACCCAGGAGCTTTATCCCGATGTGCCTTATATTATCCTGGGGCACAGTATGGGTTCCTTTATTACCAGAAATTACATGTGCCGTTACGGAACGGGCATTGCGGTGGCGGTGGTCATGGGCACGGGTATGCAGTCTGCGGCGGCGCTTGGGATCTCCAAGGCGATTGCAGGTATCCAGAAGGCATTCTGCGGCGCCGGTCATGTGAGCAGGCTGATAGACAAGCTTGCCTTCGGCAGCTATAACAGGCGCATCGGGGATGCCAGGACGCCCTTTGACTGGCTGAGCCGCGACGGTGAGCGGGTAGACCGGTATATCGCCGATCCCCTGTGCGGGTTTGTGTTTACCGTCAACGGCTTCGGCGCGCTGTTTGAATTGATCTCAAGGCTGCACAGGCGGGAGAATCTGGAGCGTATTCCGAAGAACCTTCCTGTCTATATGGTGTCGGGCACAGACGACCCGGTGGGCGGCTACGGCAGGGGAGTGCGCAGGGCTTATGATTCCCTGAGGGAAGCGGGACTGGAAAATATTGAGTTAAAGCTGTACGAGGGCGGCAGGCATGAGCTGATGAACGAAACCAACCGCGCCGAGGTAATGCAGGATATTTATGAATGGCTTGAGAAGACTGTCCTGAGCCGGACGGAGCGGCAGAAGTGATGGATATCAGACCAAGGAGGACGTTTTTTGAGATAAGATGGGCGCACAAAAACGAGTGGTCGCCTGCAATGAAGATGATTTGGAGGACCTTTCTAAAATATGAGGGAAACGATTATTCCCGGGAGGGCATTAAAAGCTTTTTTGATTTTATCACCGATGACGATTTGTATGCCTCCTTTTTAAGAGGGGAATATCAGATGATGGTTGCCCTGGCCGACGGGGAGGTCATCGGCGCTGGTTCGCTGCGCAGCGGGAATTATCTGTCGCTGCTTTTTGTGGACGAGCGGTTTCATCATATGGGAGTAGGCAGCGCTATTCTCGGGAAGCTGTGCGATTACCTGAAGACGGAGGCGGGGGAGCGGGGCATGTTTCTGCAGGCGTCTCCTTATGCCGTGAACTTCTACAGAAAGCAGGGCTTCCGCCAGGTGAAGCCGGAGATGGAGTATTCCGGAATCAGGGTGACCGCAATGGAAAAGCTTTTTTAGAAGGGCAGCTCCGATGCGCACTTGTACATTATGCCGAAGAAATTCGGAAGCTTTTAGGCAAAGTGTCGGTCGTTTGGGGAAAAAATAAAGTTTATAAGCAATTCTAACAATATGGCGGAAAATCTTTGTGGAATTGTGGCATGGTGCAATTGAAGGTTTTCCGTTATACTTAGGTATAAGTTATATGGCGGCTTCACGCTGTTAAAACTAAAGAACAGAATCTTATGTGAACGCGAAAGGAGTTTACAAGCATGGCAAGTTTATCTTTAAAAAACATCTGCAAGGTATATCCCAACGGCTTCGAGGCTGTTAAAGATTTCAACCTGGAGATAGCGGATCAGGAGTTCATCATCTTCGTAGGACCTTCCGGATGCGGTAAGTCTACCACCCTTCGTATGATAGCAGGACTGGAGGATATTTCTTCCGGCGAACTGAAGATCGGCGACAAGGTCGTAAATGACATAGAGCCTAAGGACCGCGATATCGCAATGGTATTCCAGAACTATGCTCTTTATCCTCATATGTCCGTATATGATAACATGGCGTTTGGTCTGAAGCTGAGAAAGGTTCCCAAGGATCAGATCGATAACATGGTTAAGGAAGCAGCAAGAATCCTCGACCTGACTCCCCTCCTTGACAGAAAGCCCAAGGCTCTGTCCGGCGGTCAGAGACAGCGTGTTGCCATGGGACGTGCAATTGTCCGTAATCCTAAGGTATTCCTTATGGATGAGCCTCTTTCCAACCTGGATGCAAAGCTGCGTGTGCAGATGCGTATTGAGATCGCCAAGCTGCACCAGAGACTGGGCACCACCATCATCTACGTTACCCATGACCAGACAGAGGCTATGACCCTTGGTACCAGGATCGTTGTTATGAAGGACGGCGTTATCCAGCAGGTTGATACCCCTCAGAATCTGTATGAGAAGCCCTGCAATCTGTTCGTTGCAGGATTTATGGGATCTCCTCAGATGAACTTCCTTGATGCAACCGTTAAGGTTACCGGCGATGTGGCTAACCTTGAGATCGCAGGTCACAGCATTCCTCTGCCTCCCGCAAAATCCAAGAAGCTGATCGACGGGAAGTATGACGAAAAGGTTGTTACCTTCGGTATCCGTCCCGAGGATGTATATGATTCCGGGAAATATCTTGAGTCCGCTCCTCAGGGCAGCGTATTCGAGTCTACCGTAAGAGTATATGAGCTGCTTGGCGCGGAGGTTTATCTGTATTTTGATCTGGATGAGTTCCCGATCACCGCAAGAGTTGATTCCCGTACAACTGCAAGACCCGGCGATACCATCAAGTTTGCATTTGATATCGAGAAGATTCATGTATTTGATAAGGAAACAGAGACAATTATTACCAACTAGTGACAATTATTCAGCAATTAATGCAGTGTACCGTCCGGTTACTTTCAGCCGAATGGCGGAGATGATAATTCAGGCAGGTCATTTGGCGGAATGTACGCAGGTCAGCACGCTGGTGTGAAAAGCGAAAGAGCTTGAGTGGTTAAAGGGTGAGAAAAGTGCCGGAAAAGAGGTATTTTCTCACCCTTTGTATATGCAGTCTCCGGACTGCGCAAAAATTGCGGACCGATTGCGGGTTTACGCATAAGGACAGACATGAAATAAAGATCAGGGAGGTCGTATAATGCGGAAAAAAAGATTGTGGGGAATAATGCTGGCGCTTGCCTTGGCGGTAAGCGGATGCGGACAAGCGGCGGAGACGGGGAATGGAGCGGAGACACCTGCGCCTTCATCCGGTGAGCAGCCGTCATCGGAGGGAGAGCCTTCATCCAGCGGGCAGCCGTCATCGGAGGGTGAGCCATCTCCCAGTGAACAGCCGCCAAAGGAGCAGGCTGACGGCAGAAAGCTTTATGAAAACC
This sequence comes from uncultured Acetatifactor sp., assembly GCA_910578215.1. Taxonomy (GTDB): domain Bacteria; phylum Bacillota; class Clostridia; order Lachnospirales; family Lachnospiraceae; genus Acetatifactor. The sequence goes on from CAJTPH010000006.1 coordinate 69,726, forward strand.
GTCCTGTTTCACTGAAGCAGATGGAGGCATTGAACAGAGGCTTTGTGGCGGTGAAATCCGCGGAAGGTGTCTTTTTAAGCTGGAGGTTTCTGGGGACGGACTCGGAGACGCTTGCATTTAACATTTATAAGAACGGCAGCCTTTTAAACCCGGAGCCTGTTGCGGACGTGACCTCCTATTTGGATAAGGAAGCGGCGGCCGGCGCAGCCTATACTCTGGTTCCGGTTCAGGACGGAAAGGAGCTCACGGAGGAGTCGGAGGAGGCAATTTCCTTTGAGGAGTATTTGTCCGTGCCCGTAAAACAGTATGAGGCAGGAAATTACGATATCTATGACGCATCCGTGGGAGATCTGGACGGCGACGGAGAATATGAGATTGTGGTTCGGAGAAATCCCGCGGATATGAATCCGAACACCAGGGTTGCTTACGCGCTGCTTGAGGCATATGAACTGGACGGAACGCATATGTGGACCATCGACATCGGACCTAACGAGATAAATCCCGTGGATCTCAATTTTATTGTGTATGATATGAACGGAGACGGCAGGGCAGAGGTGGTGATGCGCTCCTTTGAGGGGACCACGGACGGAGTCGGGAATCAAATCGGCGATGTGAACGGAGACGGAAAGACGGATTACAGTAAGAATAATGTGATAGTAATGAAAGATCGCTCTTATCTGTCGGAGGGACCGGAATTCCTCTCCATGTACGACGGCGAGACCGGTGCGGAGCTTGCCAGGACAGACCTGCTTCCCGAGAGGGAGCCGCTGAATACCTGGTTTGCAGGCGACAGGGGAAAGCAGGTAAAGCGCGCCAGCCACTATCTTTTCTGCGTGGCATATTTAAACGGAGAAACGCCCAGTCTGGTGCATTTCAGAGGAGCGTGGGCGGCCTGCAAGGTAGCTGCCTACGACATTGTGGACGGGCAGTTTCAGGTTCGTTTTACCATTGACTGCGACAAAAAAGACGAGCTGGATAATACATATAACACCGGCTATCACAGCATTGCGGTAGCGGATGTGGACTATGACGGAAGGGATGAAATTATCACCGGCGCCATTGCCATCGATGACGACGGAACTATAATGTACACGGTTAAGGCTGACAGGGAGGACGGCAGGACAGTTAAGCTGGGGCATGGCGATGCCTTTGACGTCGCCGTTATGAGCCCTGACACGCCGGAGTACTTTGTCTGGGCATGCCGGGAAACGGCAAATCTTCCCGTAAACATAGGGCTGCATAACGCGCTGACCGGGGAGGTGCTTTTCGGTCAGACAAAGCCCAAGGACACGGGACGTTCAAGAGCGGCGGATATCGACCCCACCAGCCGCGGCTGGGAGATGTGGGGTTCCACAAACACACCCCTGCAGTCAGTGGCAGGAGAGGTGATTTCTGAGACCTGCCCTTCCTCCATGAATATGAAAATGTATTGGGACGGAGACCTGCTGGCAGAGCTGGTAGATCATGACAGCAACAGTGCCATGAATATTTATAAGTGGGATTGGGAAAACAAACAATTAAACACGATTCTCACGGCGGAGGGAAGCGCATCCAACGGAGGAACCAAGGGGCAGACCTGTCTGATCGCTGATATTTTCGGAGACTGGCGGGAGGAGCTTATGGTGAGAACCGCGGACAATAAGGAGCTGCGTATCTACAGCACTACCGACGAGACCGCTTACCGGATGCCTACGCTTATGCACGACGTCACATACCGCGAGGCCATTGCATGGCAGAACAATCATTACAACCAGCCTGCAAATACAAGCTTTTATCTGGGCGCGGAGACGACGCAGGTGCCGGTGCCGGAGATATACACCATTGACGCCAAGGGAAACAGGAAGGTCGCGGAGGCATACAGGGATCAGGCGAAGGAGCATGCGTTTATGGAGATAGGGGGACAAAAGGAAGAATGATATCAAGTCAGACGATACAGTCCTGCGTAGATGAGTTAAAGGCGATTACCAGAGTGGATCTGTGCGTTTGCGATCTGACAGGCGGCATAGTTGCCGCCACCATGGAACGGTTGGATATTTCAACCCAGCTGATTGCGGATTTTGCGGGCTCGCCTGCGGACAGCCAGGTGATCGGAATACACCATCTTTTGAAAATATGGGATGAGGGGGAGCTTTTGTACGTGCTTGTGGCAAGAGGCTCCAGCGACGATGTGTATATGATCGGACGGATTGCTGTCTGTGAGCTGCAGAATCTTGCGGTTGCATACAAGGAGCGTTTTGACAGAAATAATTTTTTCCAGAATCTCATCCTGGATAACCTTTTGCTGGTGGATATTTACAACAGGGCAAAGAAGCTTCATGTGGAGGAGGTGGCGCCGCGGGTAGTATTTTTGGTGGAAACTCATTTGGAGAAGGACGGTATTGTCACGGAGCTGCTGGGGGGGATGTTTTCCTCTCAGTCAGGCGACTATATTACGGCCGTAGATGAGAGCAGCGTCATACTGATCAAAAAGATAGACGCAAAGGATACCCATGAAGATCTGTCCGCCATTGCCGATACGATCGTGGCGATGATGAATACCGAAGCAATGCTGAATGTAAGAGTGGCATTCGGCACGGTGGTGCAGGAGCTGAGGGATGTCTCCAAGTCCTACAAGGAAGCGAAGATGGCTCTCGACGTGGGAAAGATCTTCTATGCGGAGAAAAATGTGGTGGCGTACAGCATGCTGGGAATCGGGAGACTGATCTATCAGCTGCCGATAAACCTGTGTAAAATTTTCATCGAGGAAATTTTCGGCGAAAATGTGCCTGATGACCTGGACGAGGAAACGCTGAACACCATAAGCCAGTTTTTCGAGAATAACCTGAACGTATCGGAGACCTCAAGAAAGCTGTTTGTTCATAGAAATACGCTGGTCTACCGTATCGAAAAGCTGCAAAAGAGCACCGGGCTGGATCTGAGGAATTTTGACGACGCGCTCACATTTAAAATTGCCCTGATGGTGGTCAATTATATGAAATATCTGAACAATAACGAATACTGAGCGATACGGCGGCTTCCTCCTTTTGCGGGGAAACTGCACGGGCTTCGACGAGGGCTGAACCGATATAAATAATTTGTGTCATAAAAAAGACAACCCCCTGAATATATTGATGTAAGGTAACGGACCTTAATCAATATATTGGGGGGTTTATTATGTTTTATGACAAAAAAATAAAATATCTTGACTACTATGAAAAAGGGGAGAGAATGAAGGGCTGCGGCTTTGCCAAAATAGAGGCCAGGGATGAGGAGCTGCGGATCGAGCTTACAGTCAGCGGTTTATATCCTACGGATACTTTTTCGAGAGAGGTTATGCTGTGCAGTGAGAGACAGGAAAAACAGCTGGCCCAGCTTGAATTATTTCAGGGCAGGGGAGAGCTGAAACGAATTTACCACAGCCGGAGCGATGTGGGCGGTACGGGAATTCCCTATTGGGAGCTGTGCGGAATCTGTATTCACCTGGGCGGGGAGAGGGAGATATCCTGCAGATGGCAGAAAAGTGAAAACAAGCCGGCGGAGCTGCTTTTCAAAAAGGCGGCGGAGCACAGTCTGCAGGCAGCGGCGGCGATGACGGCGGGACCGGGCAGCTGGGCGGAGCCGGAAAGGGGCGGCCTGCCGGAGAGAATGCCGCAGATAAAAGCAATGCCGTTAGATGACAGTGCCGGAGAAGAATTCGACCGGGAGAGAGCCACGGGTAGAGAGACTGCGGGCAGAGGAAACATGGGAAATGAGGCGGACCGGGAGGGAGCCACAGGTAGAGAATCCACAGGCAGAGGAAATATGGGAAATGAGGCAGACCGAGAAAGAGCCACAGGCAGAGAATCCACAGGCAGAGGAAACACAGGGAATGAGGCGGACCGGGAGGGAAGCACAGGCAGAGAATCCGCAGGCAGAGGAAACACAGGGAATGAGGCGGACTGGGAGAGAAGCACAGGCAGAGAATCCGCAGGCAGAGGAAATACGGGAAATGAGGCAGAAAGGGAGAGAAGCACAGGCAGAGAATCCACAGGCAGAGGAATCACAGGGAATGAAGCAGACCGGGAGAGAGCCACAGGTAGAGAATCCGCAGGCAGAGGAAACATTGGGAATGAGGCAGAAAGGGAGAGGAAGGGCAGCGTCAAGCGGGAATACACGGGTAAGGAGCCTGCAAGGGAGGAAAGGCGGCAGCCCAGAATGCTTGATGATAAGTGGCTGCAGCTGTGCGCTATTTATCCGCATGTGCAGCCCTTCCGGGACGAGAGGGATTATCTGTCCATCAAGCCTGCCGATTTTCTGCTGTTTCCGGCAAATGCGTACCGTCAGGTCAACAACAGCTTCCTGCTCCATGGCTATTATAACTATAAGCACCTGCTGCTTTCACGTGTGGAGCGGAAGGGGGAAATACTGTATTATGTAGGAGTGCCCGGAAATTATTATGAGAAGGAAAAGCAGGTGGCGCTGATGTTTGGCTTTGAGAGCTTTGAATGTGCGGAGGAGCCGGCGGAAAACGGGGACTTTGGTTATTATATGATGCGTATGGAGCTATAGCCCTTCGCCGTCAAAGGAAGGAATAAAGCTTTCCGCTGCGGTGCCGCCCTCCTGCATATATCCCTGCTCAATGCCGATTTTGTCTGCGAAGCCCAGGATTTTATCATATTCACAGGCGGTAATCTCCCTGTTCAGCTCCGGGAAAGCGGCAATATGGGGCAAAGGCGTATATTGGTTCATGATACTGACATAAATGTCATTATGGTAAGTGTCATGAAGGTAGCGCAGCACTTTCTTTGAATCGGCAGACTGGCCGGGGAGCAGAAGATGACGGACAAGGACGCCCTTTCTTAACATGCCGCTGCCGGCGTCAAATACAGGTGCCCCCACCTGGCGAAGCATTTCCGCAACTGCTGCCGCCGCCTTTTCAAAATAGTCAGGCGCATGGGAGTATTTTGCCGCGGTCTCCGGAGAAAAATATTTAAAGTCGGGCAGGTAAATGTCTATTAAGCCTTCCAGAAGCTGCAGGGAAACAACGTTTTCGTATCCCGAGGAATTGTATACAATCGGAATGTACAAGCCGCCTTGCTTTGCCTGTTCCAGAGCAAGGCAGATCTGAGGGATAAAGTGGCTGGGCGTCACCAGATTAATATTTGCGGCGCCTTTTGCCTGCAGCTCCAGAAATATTTCCGTCAGGCGCTCCACGGATATTATACGCCCCCTTTTCCCAAGGGCGATATCGTGGTTTTGGCAGAAGACGCACTGCAGGCTGCAGCCGGAAAAAAACACGGTTCCGGAGCCTGTGCCGCCGGAAATACAGGGTTCCTCCCAGAAGTGCAGGGCCGCCCGGGCCGCGGTGAGCTCCGCGGTCTGTCCGCAGAAGCCGGTTTGTCCAGAAAGGCGGTCTGCGTGGCAGCTTCTGGGGCACAGGGTGCAGTCGGACATATATTCGTTTACAAGGCTTGGGGTAATTTTCATAGGCATCAATTTAAAGAAGCGAAATGTTCCGCAGGAATAAGGGCAATAAAATACCGCACACTCCCAGAGCGTCGGTACGGCTCCACCCGGCTGCCTTACGGCACATGAAAGGTTCTGCTTAGTGCTGCTTTGTTCCCAACCTGACACGGTTTGCAGATTCTCATTGCGTAAGACCGAATTTCATCACTGTACCTGTACCCTGAAAATGTACGGCTTTATTAGTGTATCGGTTTCTATCGGATTTGTCAAGTAATCCTATGTGCAATTTTTAAATAGTTTTGATGTTTGCTTTATTTTACCTTTGTAAGCTCAAAAGGATGGGAAAGTCCCGGTATCGATTCATTCAGCATAGGGGAAGCGGCAGCGTCCTTTGCAGCGTCAAGAGTCATTTTGTCGCCCTCGATGGTGATGAGATCGTAAACCCGCTTATCAATTTTGTCAATACCCATATAGAGCTTGCCGCCCTTTATCTCATAGACGCCTTCCTGTACCAGAGACTCGGCCAGAGCGCTCATATCGATGCTTTCCTTGATGGTTTTAAGCGCATAGTCATTTACGGACATGCCAAACTGTGCTTCCAGCGCCGCCTGCGCCGTCGCGCGGTCAACGCCCTCAGCCGCCACGAGTGTATACAGGTACTCGGTGAAGAAGTCAGCAAGCGCTGTCATAAACACATTCATATCTTCTTCGGTCTCTTTTTCGTCAACATACATTTTGTAGGAGCCGTCCTCGTTAAAGTCAAGATATACCGTGAACGAAAAAGGCGCGTCAAAATCTGAGAATTCGCTGCCCAGTTCTTCCTTCATTGCCGCGGATAAATCCATTTTCACGCTCCATGTGCCAACTGCACTCATGTCGGATTTTCCGCAGGCCGCAAATGCCAGCACCAATACGAAAACCAAAAGCAGTGCGGAAATTTTTTTCAGTTTTTTCATTTTTTCATTACCCTCCACTCAATTTATTAAAAATTAATAAAAGCAAACAGCATAATTATATTCGCCCTTTAAAGGATTGTCAATCAATATTTCAATCCAGTTCCTTCTCAAAGCTTATAATTTCACCGGTATAGGCATCGATATCGCAGGTATATTCATACTGCCCTACATCCCATTCCACTTCATATTCGGTGCGCCCGTCGTCATAATCAAGCTCTACCTTCAGGTATTGTGCATCGGCTTCGCTGACACCGGCATACTTTAATGCAATTTGAACCGCTTCTTCTCGGGTTATCTGTCTGCTGCCTGTCTGCACGGTATTCCCATGAGAACGATATTCCGTGTCGTGTTCAAAGGAAAGGGCTTCGCCGGTCAGTGCGTCTATGTCATAATCATATGAGGTGTTGTCTTTATGAAATTCCACGTCATATGACCAACGGCCATGCTCAAATTCCAAATGCGCATGAGCGAAACGAACATCGGCGGCGGTTAAGCCTGCATGGAGCAGGGCGGCCTGCTTTGCAGCTTCAACACCAATGTACTGCTGTTCGATTTCGGGAGGCGCTGTGGCGGAAGAAGGAGGCGCCGCGGAGGGTGCAGGCGAAAAGGGAAAAGCCGTCGGCGTTAATTCCCCGGAGGGAGAGGCGTTTGTGGAAGGCATGATTTCCGGCGGGATGTTGTTAATATTATAATCTCCGGTCTCGCAGTGCATGGAAAGTATGTTACCCGTTACCGCATGAACAACATAGTCGTATTCGGCGTTGCCGCTGATAAATTCTATGTCATACTTAGAATCGCCGTCTGTAGAATCCAGGTAAAAACGGACAAATCTAACATCCTGTTCTGATAGTCCTGCGTTGTCAAGAACGGCAGTCTTTGCTTCTGCAATCGTAATGGCTCTGTTTTCATCTTTTACGGTATCAGTCTCATCGTTTGGGGGCACTGCGCTGCACCCGGTAAAGAGGGTCAGAAAACACCCCAAAATAACTGTTTTAAATTTAAGAAATTTTGTCATAATATCCTCCATGCTGCCTTGCGGTATATTGATTTCGCCGCTTGTTCCGCAGGTTCAAATTGCTTTATAAATATTTTTACAAGTCTTGTGCCGCCATTCGGTTTATTACCTGTAGAAATGAAAAATGTGAGGCGGCCGGTCACTCTGCTATATAGGTGGGCGCGTTTTTTGGACTTTTGCCTTTGACAACGTTGTGATAGTAGGCGTAGGTCATGGGAGTGTCCTGCTTCAGCATGTCGGCGTCCAAAACCCTGCCTAAAAATACGGTATGAGTGGAGGTTTCCATCTTGTCGATGACCTCGCATACAATGTAGGCGCAGGCATCAGCGACAACCGGCATAAAGCCCTTTACCACACTCTCTATTTCGTCAAACTTGTTGTTGTCTCTGCCGCTTTTGAAACCGAAGGTGCCGATGATGGAAGGGCTGGAGTTTTCGCCCAGAATAGAGACGGCAAACTTCCCCGTATTCTGAATGCACTGATTGGTATAGTTGTCGTGGTTAATGCTTATGGCAATGGTTGCCGGTTCGGAGGTAATCTGCATGGCGCTGTTGGCCGTACAGCCTGTGGCTCTCCCTTCATCCCATGTGCTGACTACGTATACTCCGTAAGACAGCTGGCGAAATGCGTTTTTGTTCATATAGCTGATCTCCTTATTTAAATTATTTTTTCCCGCGGGCAAATGCTGCAAGAGTCAAATACCATAGCGTCCTCTACAAATTCCATGCCTTGCCGCCTGCGGCGGGAATATTGACTTTATAGATGCTTACTGTGGGTTCCGAACATATTATATCATGCAGCTTGATTAAATGATATCTTTTTTTGTTTCACTCTTTCACGCTCTCGACCTCCTCGGAAGCATCCTTTAAAATTTTCGCCTCCTTTTCCGCCTTATTGCGCGCTCTGAGCTCCGTGAAGAAAAGCTTCAGCATGTCGCTGCACTGCTGCTCCAGCACGCCGCGGACTACGTTTACCTGATGATTAAATTGGGGCATTTCCAACAGATTCAGAATGGAGCCGCCGCAGCCTGCCTTGGGGTTCATGCAGCCCATGACGACCTTTGGAATCCGTGCCTGCACAATTGCACCGGCGCACATCTGGCATGGCTCTAAGGTGACATAGAGGGTACATTCCTCCAGCCGCCAGTCGCCGATAAATCGGCTCGCCCTGTTGATGGCGGTAATTTCCGCGTGGGCGAGGGTGTTTTTGTCTGTGTTGCGCCGGTTGTAGCCCCGCCCGATAATTTTTCCTTCATATACTATGACGCAGCCGATAGGCACCTCTCCCAGGGAATAAGCCTTCTTTGCCTGTTTTAAGGCCTCTTTCATATATTTTTCATGTACGTTTACTATATCTGCCATTATCTTACGCCCCTTACGTTCTGCTCTCTCTAAGCTGATATATTAACATATTGCCGGCTTTCCTGCCACGGCTTTCAGCTGTCATGATAATGCTTATTTGCGGGCAATCAAACCATAGAGCATTGTATAAAAGCTCTGCCGGCACAGCTGGCTGTGGGCCTCTGCCTGCTTTGCCTCAGGACCGGCGTTTTTTAGGCGGGTGCTGACGAAATCCTCGAATATTTGCAGCTGATAAATGGCATTCTGAATGCTGACGCCCTCAGCCAGGGTTTCCTTTTCCAGGATGGCGGTAAGCATGGTCTCGTTCAGGCGGTCAAATTCGGAACGGCAGGAGGACAGCTCGCTGCGAAGATGCTGAGGGGGATTTACCACGGTATCACAGAACAGCTTCTGGTGCAGGGGATTTGCGATGAAGTACGCCAGACGTACATTAAAGTATTGATCCGGCGTGACGCCTGCGGCATCCAGATGTGAAGAAAGGTATGCGGTGAGCTCACGGAAGCATTTTTCCACACATGCCAGATACAGAGCGTTTTTGTCGGCATAATAATGATACAAAAGCCCCTTTGATATTTTTCCGGCAGAGCATATGGAGTTGATCGAGGCTTCCGAATATCCGTGTTCGGCAAACTCGGCGAATGCAAACGATAAAATATGTTCTCTGCTTTTTCTGCTCTTTTCTTCCTGCTTCATGGGACGCCTCCTCTCATAGCTGAAGTATAGCAAAATTAATGGCGCATGTCTATAATAATATTGACTTTGCGGTCTGTTTTTGCTGAGCGCCTGCGGAAATGACCGAGCCGGGCTGTCCCAAGGGCAGACGCCGCCTCCGCCTTCCGCCGAATAAACGGCGTAGCCTATTTTTTAATTGCAGACGGAAAGCGCATATGGTAATATTGAATTCATAAATAGTCTGGCGGCGGATGTCTGTTGGCGGCCTTGCATTATAAAAAATGATTGAATATTATAATATAATGCAAAAAAGGGAAGCCTAATATAAATAATGACGTTTTGGATATGTGCGCCAAGGCGGGCAGAGAGGTGTAAGCATGAATTTAGAACAGCAGTTAAGCGAATTGACAAAGAAAATGTACGGATGCCCCATTACAAAATGTACCGATGCGCAGCTTTACAGCTGTGTGCTGCAGCTGACAAAGGAATTGCTGGCAGAGAGGCCGGCGATCACCGGCAAAAAAAAGGTATATTACATGTCCATGGAGTTCCTGATCGGGAAGCTCTTGTCCAACAACCTGATAAATCTGGGCATTTATGAGGAGCTGAGTCAGGTTTTGAAAAAGAACGGCAGAAACATTGCGGCGATCGAGGAGGCGGAGCCGGAGCCCTCGCTTGGAAACGGCGGTCTTGGCAGGCTGGCGGCATGCTTTCTCGATTCCATTGCAACCCTGGGGCTGCCCGGGGACGGGGTGGGTCTGAATTACCATTACGGGCTTTTTAAGCAGGTGTTCCGCGACGGGCTGCAGAGGGCGGAGAAGAATGACTGGATAAATGTAGACGGAATAACGGATTCCTGGCTGACCAGGACAGATACCACGTTTGAGGTCTCCTTTGGGGACAGAAAGGTGGTTTCCGTGCTGTATGATATCGACGTGGTGGGCTATCAGAACGGCTGTAACAGGCTGCACCTGTTCGATGCGGCCACCGTGGACGAGAGCCTTGTAAAGGAGGGAATCGACTTTGACAAGACCGCCGTTGAAAAAAACCTTACGCTGTTCCTTTACCCCGACGACTCCGACGAGGCGGGCAACCTGCTTCGCATCTATCAGGAATATTTCCTTGTAAGCAGCGGTGCCCAGCTGATCGTAAAGGAATTAAAGGAAAAGGGCTGTGACCTTTACCATATGGATGAGTACGCGACGGTTCAGATTAACGACACTCACCCCACCATGGTAATTCCTGAGCTGATCCGCATTCTCACATGGGATGAGGGCTTTACCATGGAGGACGCGGTGAACGTTGTGAGCCGCACCTGCGCTTACACCAATCATACGATTCTGGCGGAGGCGCTGGAAAAGTGGCCCCTGGCTTATATTGAGAAGGTAGTACCCCAGCTTGTGCCCATTATTAAGGAGCTCAGCGCAAGGGTGGCGAAGAAGTACACAGATCCCAGGGTGCAGATTATCGACGGGGACAAAAGGGTCCATATGGCGCACATCGATATTCACTACGGATACAGCGTAAACGGTGTGGCAGCTATCCATACGGACATTTTGAAAGAGACGGAGCTGAATCATTTTTATAAGATATATCCTGAAAAGTTTAATAACAAGACAAACGGCATAACCTTCCGGCGCTGGCTGATGTCCTGCAACAGGGAGCTTGCGGAGCTGATTACCCACACCATAGGGGAGGGATGGAAAAAGGATGCCGGGGAGCTTGAAGGGCTTCTGGAGCTTTCGGAGCGCCAGGAACGGTCCGGTATCGGGGAGGAAAGGCTTCTGGATGCCATCGACAGCATCAAGCAGCAGAAAAAGACGGCTCTGGCGGCGTATATCAGGGAGAAGGAGGGCATTTCCATCGAGCCCGATTCCATCTTTGACATACAGATTAAGCGGCTTCACGAGTACAAGCGGCAGCAGATGAACGCCCTTTATATCATTCATAAATATCTTGAAATAAAGGGAGGCAAAAAGCCCGTGCGCCCCGTGACCTTTATCTTTGGCGCCAAGGCGGCTCCCGCCTATGTGATTGCGCAGGATATCATTCATCTTCTTTTGGTGCTCTCCAAGATCATTAACCATGACCCGGAGGTCAGTCGGTATATGAAGGTGGTCATGGTGGAGAATTATAACGTGAGCTATGCGGAGAAGCTGATACCCGCCTGCGATGTGTCCGAACAGATCTCCCTTGCCTCTAAGGAGGCTTCCGGCACCGGCAACATGAAGTTTATGCTTAACGGCGCGGTGACGCTGGGAACCAGCGACGGCGCAAATGTGGAGATTCATGAGCTGGTGGGGGACGACAATATCTATATTTTCGGGCAAAAAAGCGATGTCGTCATCAAGCATTATGAGAAAGCGGATTATGTGTCTAAGGATTATTATAAAAAGAGCCCCGTCATTAAGGCGGCGGTAGACTTTATAGTCAGCGAGAAGGCGTTGTCCGTGGGTAAAAGGGAAAACCTGGAGCGTCTCTACAAGGAGCTTTTGAATAAGGATTGGTTTATGACGCTGCTTGACCTGGAGGAATACATCGCGGTCAAGGACAGGGTGTTTGCGGATTACGAGGACAGGGACAGCTGGAAAAAGAAAATGCTCGTCAACATCGCCAAGGCGGGATTTTTCTCCTCCGACCGTACCATCAGGGAGTACAACAGGGATATCTGGAAGCTGTAAATTTAATAAGAATTGCCAAACCAGGGCAGCCGCTTCGACGAGGTAGAATTCGTTAAGCGGCTGCCCTGGCTTTCTAATCAAAAAAATCAGTAATGTTGTAGTAAAATTACTGAAAAGTAGTTGACTATGAAGAAGTGATGTGATAACATGGAAATACGGAAGCAATGTCTTATTATGGATATTATAAAGAAATCCGTAGCTTGAGCGGATGAAAATCGTGAGAAATAACTTCATTACAGGAAGGGGGGGAAGGAATTATAAAGCAGGCTTCCGAATATTGAATACAGTAGTATATTAACAATCGCAAAAATTTGGAGGGAAGGTATGGCAAAAAATTTAAAGAACAAAGTAATGTTAGCCGCAATAGCTGCGTTGGCAGTGGGCAATGTACTGTCCGCGTCAGCCTCAGCTTCGGCAGAGCCGAATAGTGCAGAGTATAGCGGTTATGTGACAAAGACTCAGGATTATGTGTCCGATGACCTTATCAAAACCACGGTAAGAGATGACGGAACCAATATAGTAGACTCTATTGATGAAGGGTCATGGTGTTCATGGATCGGCAATTACCTTGGAATGCAGGTCACGGATAAAGTTAAGTATAATTCGCCTGATACTTATTATATGGAGTTTCAGAGAGATGCCCAGATAGATTCAAGCTCTGTCGGTCATTTAAAGACACAGTTACATGTATCTACAACAACTTGGGAGTTTAGTTCAACAAATACCTCAGGTACCTGGAGTCCGGATACCATAAACTAATTTTCTAAGAGGTTGAAAGGGATTGCTGCAAAATGGGAGTTAAATGATTAAAACATTTTGCAGCAATCCTCTAGGGGGGATGTGGTTATGGTAAAAACAGAATTGAAAAGGGCATTTATCTCAAAGTCTTTCTTGCTGGCATGTGGAATTGCGTTTGCAATGTTGGCAATCGGAGGTCTGGAATACATAAATTATGCACTTCATCCTTCAAAAGGTATAGTAAGGGTATGGTGGCAAATATATATTGAGTCGCTTTTTTTTGGAATGACAAGTTTGTTAGGGGGATTTTATACTATCATAGTTATGATTCCTTATGTTCTTTCCTATAGGCGGGAGAGGGACAGCGGTTACAGGCAGCTGATTCTGTTAAAATCCTCAAGAAGGGCGTATTTAGGAGCAAAAATGCTGGCGGTGGCAGCTTCGGCTTTTGCGTCGATGCTGCTGTCGAATCTCTGCTGGATGCTGGTCTGCAGATTTGTGCTGGGGGAGACAGATCCGATGTATGATAGGTTCAGGCATATAATTGATTTTGCTTTACCGCTTTATGACAATTATCCAGGCTGGTACATGGTTATGTATGCGGTTCACGCGTCCGTGCTGGGAGCAATATTTGCCATTGCAGGCTTAGGGCTGAGCGCAGTGATTAAGAACAGGTATCTGGCGCTTTTTCTGCCCTTTTGCTATTGTATTTTTTCATCATCCGTACTATCTTCCATTGACAACAGCTTTGCCGCTTTTGATCTGCTGTCAATACAGCTATGTCAATTTGGCGCATTAGGGTATTGGGGTATCCCCATATATGAGACAGTGCTGTTGGCAGTTGGCTTGGGGCTGTTTTTGGGAGGGGATTATCATGCTGGCAAAGCATAGGATAAAGCACGCTTATAGGATTAAGAAGGTATCATGAGAGAGCCGGCTGTAAAGTGAAACAGAATTTTCTTGAAATTTTGCAGCTATCCCTTGGAGGAACATATATGGTAAAGACGGAGCTAAAAAGGGCATTTTTTTCAAAGGCTTTTTGGATCACATGTGCAATTGCCTTTGTAATGCTGGCAATTGGCGGAACGGACTATATAAATTATGCGGTACATCCTTCAAAGGGCATAGTGTCTACATGGTGGGAAGCATATATTGTCTCGCTGACTTTTGGGATGACTTGTCTGTTAAGTCTGTTTTATCCTATCATAGTAATGATTCCTTATGTTCTTTCCTACCGACGGGAAAGAGACAGCGGTTACAGGCAGCTGATTTTGTTAAAAACCTCAAAAAGGGCGTATTTAGGAGCAAAAATGCTGGCGGTGGCAGTCTCTGCATTTGCGTCGATGCTGCTTCCCAATCTCTGCTGGATGCTGGTCTGCAGGTTTGTGCTGGGGGAGACGGACCCGGCATATGAGTATTTCAGGCATATGATCGATTTTGCTTTGCCGCTGTATGACAGTCACCCCGGCTGGTACATGGTTATGTATGCGGTTCATGCGTCCGTGCTGGGAGCAATATTTGCCATTGCAGGCTTAGGGCTGAGCACGGTGATTAAAAACAGGTATCTGGCACTTTTGCTTCCTTTTTGCTATTGTGTTTTTTCAGGCGCCGTTCTGGTATATCTTGACAGTGGCTTTGCCGCTTTTTATCTTTTGCCAATACAATCGTACCGCTTCAGCGTCATAGGGTATTGGGGCATTCCCCTATATGAGGCGGTGCTGCTGACAGTGGGCTTAGGGCTGTTTTTGGGAGGGGATTATCATGCGGGCAAGGCTTAGGATAGAGTGCGGGGAATTTCATTTTGTGTGGAAGCTGACAGTGCAGGCAGTTCTTTCTGTCATGGTGGCTTATACGCATTTGGGCAGTATGCTGCGTTCCTATCCGGCTGCTTGCCTTGGCGAATATATCGTGTACTTGTTGACGGACTATTATTATTTTCTGGCGCTTTTTCCGTTTTTGTGTCTGATATGGACCAGCGGAAGGAATAATGAGACCCACAGGTATCCGGTTTTAATACGCTATCGAACCAGGAACGAGTTTCTTTACATGCGGCTGCTTGCAAAGGCGCTTTTTCTGCTGGCTGCTCTGGCGGTTCATGTGGGGGCGTTGCTGGCGGTGGGCCGTTCCCTGCCCAGGGTCTCAGGCTTTGTGTATGTAGCTTCCGAAAATCTTACGGGTATCATCGCAAGGCAGCTGTTGAATTTATTCTGCTATATCTGTGTGATGTATCTATTACATGAGATTTTGAGGAGTATTGTGGGAAACGTCATGCTGGATACCCTGGTTACTACTCTGGTATCCCTTCTTGATCTAGTGGTTACAAAGCTGATGCTTAGCTTTGTGGCAGCCTGGACGCCATGGGGGCATATTGCTTACAGGCTGTTCGGGAGCGAAAGGCAGAATTATCGGTTTTATTGGCTGTATTGGCTTTTTTTGCTGCTGCTGTTATTTTATGCGGCGGATTTATTGAATGGGAGAAGGGATTATGTCTTTGAGGAAACCCGCAAAAGCAATTAGCTTTGTTCTGCTTTTCTGCCTGCTGGCGTGGTACTCCCGGCGTTATATGGGGGAAGTGCAGGAGGAAATTCTGGTTGCAGCCTGGTCCCGGGCTTTCCGCAGGCTGAATGGGGACTGCATTTACTGGATGGCGCTGCGTCTGGCGGCATGGCTGTTTATCTATCTGCGCCTTCTTCGTCTGGAGAGCGGATTTTCCGTTTATCTGTTTCTGCGCCGGAGAAGCTTTGCGAGGGTGTTTGTACGTACATATACAGACTGTCTTGGGACGGCGCTGTGCTATTATTGCCTGGGGACGCTGATAATGGCGGTCTGCCATTGGGCGGCCGTGCCGGGAACGGATTTAGGGCTGCTACTGTGGCAGGAGCGTCTGCCGGAGATTTTGGCAGGGGAATGCCTGGGCAGCTTAAGCCTTTGCCTGGCGGCGTATCTGGTTTTTAGCCTGTGCGGAAGGGCAGAGGCGGGATTTTTGGCTATTCTTACGGGAAGGCTGCTTTGGGGCTTTGGGGTTGGTGAGACGGGGTTGGGACTGCCTGCGCAGGCAGCGCTTGGGTGCGTATTGGCAGGAGCAGCGTTTTTTGCTGCAGCCCGCAATTTTTATTTCAAAATGGGAGCTGTGTAAGCCGGCGGTGCTTAACAATGGGAGGGAACCTTGGAAAAATCGGGAAATATGGTGGAATTGAATCACATAAAAAAGGCATATAAGAGCAATGTGCTGTTTACGGATTTGAATTTTAAGGTGCAGCGGGGGGAAAGCTGTGCCATTGTAGGAGTGAACGGGGCAGGAAAGAGCGTGCTGCTTAAAATGATCTGCGGGCTGGTCCTGCCGGACGACGGGGAGGTTATCGTCGATGGGGAGAGGATAGAAAAAGGAAGGTTTCCCCGGAACATAGGAGTGATTTTGGACAATGCAGGCTTTCTCCCCAATGAGACGGGGCTGAAAAATCTCTCTATTATAGCGGGAATTTTGAAGAAGGTAACAAAGGATGAGCTGGATGGGGTAATGCGGCTGGTGGGTCTTGACCCTGCTTCCAGGGTCAAGGTCGCCAAATATTCGCTGGGAATGAAGCAGCGTCTTGCCATTGCGCAGGCGCTGATGGAAAAGCCGTCCCTTTTGATTCTGGACGAACCCTTTAACGCTATTGACTCGGATACCGTGGAAGATTTCCGAAAGCTGCTTGGGCGGCTGAATACGCAGGAGGGAGTGACCATACTTATGACATCCCATCATACGGAGGATATTTGCGGCTTGTGCGGGAGCATATATCGGATTGAGTCAGGTGATTTGAGGAAGATAGAGGCATAAAGAGCGGAAAATTGAAAAATAGTTTAACGGCTGCCGGATGATTTTGAGATCCGGCAGTTTTTTTGCACGGATAAACACGGATAATTGCAAAGAAGTGCAGATATCTGAAAAAGCACAGATAACTGAAAAGAATGCAGATCATTGAAAAAAGTGCAGATATCTGAAAGAAGTGCAGATACCTGAAAAAGCACAAATAATTGAAAAGAATGCAGATATTTGAAAGAAGTGCAGATATCTGAAAAAAGCACAGATAATTGAAAAGAATGCAGATCATTGAAAAAAGTGCAGATATCTGAAAAAAGCACAGATCATTGAAAAAAGTACAGATAATTAAAAAGAGTACAAATATCTGAAAGAATTGCAGATATTTAGACGAAGTACAAATAATTAATAAAATACAAATACTTGAAAGAAAAATTAAAAATTGAAAATAATTACAAATAAGCACTGTCAATTGGTGAAACTGTATTTTTTACATGCTTAATTTTCTGAAATATGGAAAACCTAACATTAGCTATGCAAATAAAAGAGAAAGCAGAGAGGAGATTGCAGTTATGAAGAAAAAATTGATAGGCGGGATTGCGTGTATGGCGCTGGCGCTCCTTGTGGGGTGCGGGAACGGCGGAAACGACGAGAACTCCGGTTCGGGAAACAGCTTTGCCGACCAGAGCGGCAGCAATACCGGGAACAATGGCTCTGCCAAGGGGTCGGTCTACTATCTGAACTTTAAGCCGGAGGTGGACAGCGTTTGGCAGCAGATTGCGGCGCAGTATACCAATGAGACAGGCGTGCCGGTGAAGGTGGTGACTGCGGCAAACAATACCTATGAGCAGACCCTGATGTCTGAAATTGCCAATAAGGATGCGCCCACACTGTTTCAGATCAACGGTCCTGTAGGCTATCAGAACTGGAAGGACTATTGCGCGGACCTGTCGGGCTCTCAGCTCTATGACTGGCTGCTTGACAAGAACATGGTAGTTGAAGGCGATGACGGTAAAATATACGGAATTGCCTATGTTGTGGAGGGATACGGGATTATTTACAATAATTCCATTATGAATAAGTATTTTGCCTTGGACGGCGCGAAGGCGGCATCCATGGACGAAATCAAGAATTTCCAGACCCTGAAGGCGGTGGTGGAGGATATGCAGGCGAGAAAAGACGAGCTTGGAATCAAGGGTGTCTTTGCATCCACATCCTTAAACCCCAGCGACACCTGGAGGTGGCAGACCCACCTGGCAAACATTCCCATACACTATGAGCTGCGGGAAAAGAACGTGTCGGACCTGAAGGATCTGGAATTTATCTACGCAGAAAATTACAGAAATATTTTTGACCTTTATTTGAACAATTCCGGTACGGCAAAGGGGCTTCTGGGCAACAAATCCGTGGACGATTCCATGACGGAATTTGCGCTTGGACAGGTGGCGATGGTGCAGAACGGCAACTGGGCGTGGGGACAGATATCCGATGTGCAGGGAAATACCGTGTCTGAGGAGGATGTGAGGTTCCTGCCCATATACACCGGAATGCAGGGCGAGGAAAACCAGGGAATCTGTATCGGCACGGAGAATTTCATGGCGGTCAACAGCAAGGCATCCGCGGAGAACCAGGCGGCGTCTCTGGCTTTTCTGGAGTGGCTGTTCAGCTCCGAGGTGGGCAAGAACTTTGTCACCAACGAGCTTGAGTTTATCACCCCCTTTAATACCTTCGGCGAGACGGAGAGACCGAAAGACCCTCTGGCAAAGGAGGTACTGCGCTATATGAATGATGACACAAGGGAGAATATTACGTGGGATTTCGTTATTTTCCCCAGCCAGCAGTTTAAGGATGACTTTGGCGACGCGCTTCTGGAGTATGCGTCCGGCGGAAAGACCTTTGACCAGGTAAAGGAAATCGTTGTACAGCGTTGGGCGGCTGAAAAGAACCTGTAAGCCTACTTCCCATATATTGCCAAACGTGATAAAATAGTAGGAGATGTAATATGCAAAAGACATTAAAAAAATATTTTCCCATATTTGTGCTTCCGACCCTGATTGCCTTTGCGTTTGCCTTCATTGTGCCGTTTGTGATGGGCGTTTATCTGTCCTTTTGCAGCTTCAGAACCATCACAAACGCACAGTTTACAGGCATTGGCAACTATATCAGAATTTTTGAGGACAAGGATTTCCTGAATGCATTGTGGTTCACCGTGCGCTTTACGGTGCTTTCCATTTTGACGATCAATGTTTTTTCCTTTACGCTGGCTTTGGCGCTGACCAGGAAGATCAGGGGGACCAACCTTTTCAGAACCGTTTTTTTCATGCCAAACCTGATAGGAGGTATTATTCTAGGCTATATCTGGCAGCAGATGATTAATGCGGTGCTTCTGAAATACGAGACCACGCTGGTGGCAGACGCCACCTATGGCTTCTGGGGGCTGGTCATCCTGATGAACTGGCAGATGATAGGCTATATGATGATCATTTATGTGGCAGGGCTGCAGAACGTGCCTTCCGATCTTTTGGAGGCGGCGCGGATAGACGGAGCAAACGGATGGCAGACGCTGTTCAAGGTGAAATTACCCATGGTGATGCCGTCCGTTACCATCTGCCTGTTTCTGACCCTTTCAAACAGCTTCAAGCTGTTTGACCAGAATCTGGCTCTGACGGCAGGAGCGCCCAGTAAGAGAACGGCAATGCTTGCCCTGGATATCTACAACACCTTTTACGGCAGAAGCGGTTACGAGGGCGTGGGACAGGCGAAGGCGGTGCTGTTCTTTCTGATCGTGGCGGCGATTGCGCTGGGTCAGCTTGTCCTGACCAGGCGGAGGGAGGTGGAAGCGTGAAAAATTCTTATAAAAAGTCACTGGCAGACTGGCTTATTTTTGCAATATTGTGTATACTTGTGATAGCGTTTTTGACACCTATCGTTTTTGTGGCGCTGAATTCCTTTAAGGGAAGGCTGTATATCAGCGACGCGCCCTTCGCCCTGCCCAATGGGGAGACCTTTGCGGGGCTCACCAATTATCGGAACGGTATTGAAAAGACGGATTTTTTCAGGGCGTTTGGCTATTCGTTGTTTATCACGGTATTTTCGGTGCTGGCAATTTTGTTTTTTACGTCCATGACGGCATATTTTCTGACCCGGGTGAAGAACAGGTTTACCTCGGGGCTGTATTATATGTTTGTGTTTTCCATGATCGTGCCTTTCCAGATGGTTATGTTTACCATGAGCAAGCTGGCGAACAGCTTCCGCCTGAATAATCCGGTGGGGATGGTGGTGCTGTATCTGGGGTTTGGCGCGGGGCTGTCGGTGTTTATGTTCTGCGGATTCATCAAATCCATTCCGCTGGAGATCGAGGAGGCGGCTATGATAGACGGCTGTAATCCGCTGCAGACCTTTTTTGGGGTTGTGCTGCCCATTTTAAAGCCCACGGCGATAACGGTGGCGATTTTGAATGCCATGTGGATATGGAACGACTACCTGCTCCCCTACCTTGTCATAGGGCTGGGTACAAAATATAAGACCATTCCCGTTGCGGTGCAGTATCTGGTGGGCTCCTATGGCGCCAAGGATATGGGGGCAATGATGGCGCTGCTTGTGCTTTCGGTAATTCCGATTATTGTATTTTATTTGGCAAGCCAGAAATATATTATAGAGGGCGTGGTGGCAGGCGCAGTCAAGGGCTGAGGCCCCCCCGAAGGGGGGAGAAGCGCCGAAAGGAGTTTCCGGCTGCGGCTCTTGCAGGTGGAAAGTGCTTCCCCAAAAAGGTGCGCCGAAGCGAAGGAGCGGAACTGGAAATACAGTGCCGAAGCGTAGGAACGGAACTGGAATAGGAGGATATATACATGAGAAGAAGTGGTATTTTGATGCCGGTGGCAAGCCTGCCGTCGGCATACGGAATCGGCTGTTTTTCCAAGGAGGCATATGCTTTTGTGGACCGCCTGAAGGAGGCGGGGCAGTCCTGCTGGCAGATTCTGCCGCTGGGTCCCACAAGCTACGGGGATTCCCCCTACCAGTCCTTCTCCACCTTTGCGGGCAATCCCTATTTCATTGACCCGCAGGATCTGGTGGAGAGAGGGTACATCAAAAAAAACAAATGTAAAAGCTTTGACTTTGGCAGCGATGAGGAGTGCGTCGATTATGCCAGAATTTACGAGAACCGATTTCGGCTTCTGAGGGAAGCCTGGAAGAACAGCGATGTGGCAGAAACGGATGAATTTAAAGGCTTTGTGTCGGAAAATGCCTATTGGCTGGAGGATTACTGCCTCTATATGGCGGTAAAGGATTCCTTTGGCGGCGTCAGCTGGATTGAGTGGGACGAGGACATCCGTCTGCGCAGGCCGGAGGCGCTTAAGGCATACAGGGAAAAATATGCGGAAGAAATGGCCTTTTACCGGTTTCAACAGTATCTTTTTGCGCAGCAGTGGAGGAAATTAAAAGCCTATGCCAACGGCCACGGAATTGAAATCATCGGCGACATTCCCATTTATGTTGCCTTTGACAGCGCCGACGCATGGGCGAATCCCAAGCTTTTTCAATTTGACTGGGAATGCCGTCCCGTGGCGGTGGCG
>CAJTPH010000006.1:90958-114631 GCA_910578215.1 uncultured Acetatifactor sp.
CTGCCCCCCCGACGCGTTTTCTGCTACGGGGCAGCTTTGGGGAAATCCTTTGTATGACTGGAATTATCACAGGCAGACGGGCTACGAGTGGTGGATGAAGCGGCTTGCCGCGTGCTTTGAGCGTTATGACATTGTGCGCATCGATCACTTCCGGGCATTTGACGCTTATTATTCCATTCCGGCAGGGGCAAAAACCGCGGAAAACGGCGAGTGGAAGCCGGGGCCGGGGGGTGAGCTGTTTGAGATTATGAAGGCGAAGCTGGGAGACAGGCAGGTGATTGCGGAGGATCTGGGCTTTTTGACCCCCTCGGTGCTGGAGCTGGTGAAGCGCACCGGCTATCCGGGCATGAAGGTGCTGCAGTTTGCCTTTGATTCCAGGGAGGAGAGCGATTACCTGCCCCACAATTACGTGTCCAATTCTGTGGTTTACACAGGAACACATGATAACGATACTACTCTTGGCTGGTATCATGCGCTGGAAAAGGGAGATAAGGCATTCTGCAGAAAATATCTGCGGCTGGAGAGCTGTTCGGAGAGCCAGGCGGTCTGGGAGATCATCCGGGCGGCGCAGGCAAGCGTCTCCGGTCTTGCAGTGATACCCATGCAGGATTATCTGGAGCTTGGCTCTGAGGCGCGGATTAATACGCCCTCCACCCTTGGAGGCAACTGGACCTGGAGGATGAAAAAGGGCGCCTTTACCAGAGAGCTGGCAAAGAAAATAGGGAAGCTGACAGCGCTTTACGGAAGAAGCGTGTAGAGAGCATGGCTTCAAGAGGGACGGAAGAATGAATTCATATAAAAAGGGAATAGGGGGAAAGCTCATAGGCGACAGGGCTTTCTATAAAACGGTGCTGGGTGTGGCCGTGCCGATTATGATACAGAACGGCATAACCAATTTTGTGGGCCTGCTGGACAATATCATGGTGGGGCGCATAGGCACGGAGCAGATGTCAGGGATAGCCATTGTCAATCAGCTTATGCTGGTGTTTAACCTTGCCATATTCGGCGCCATTTCCGGAGTGGGAATCTTCGGGGCGCAGTTTTACGGCTGTAAAAATCATAAGGGCGTGCAGCAGTCCTTCCGCGCTAAAATCTATATTTGTGCGGCGCTTGTGCTGATTGGCATACTGATTCTGGCGGGAGGCGGGGAGCAGCTGATTCTTCTGTACCTCCACGGCGAGGAGAACGGAAGCGCGCTGCAGGCCACGCTGGGTTACGGAAGGCAGTATCTATGGGTGATGCTTATCGGTCTGGTCCCTTTTGGGATAGAGGAAATCTATGCCAGCACCCTGAGAGAATGCGGGGAGACGAAGATCCCCATGGCTGCCGGAGTCGTGGCAGTCTTTGTTAATCTGCTTTTTAATTACATACTGATCTTTGGAAAATTTGGGGCGCCACAGCTGGGAGTTGTGGGTGCGGCGGTGGCGACGGTGATTTCCCGGTATGTTCAGGCGGCGGTGGTGGTGGTCTGGACACATACCCACGCCGAAAGGATGCCCTTTATTGTGGGCGTATATAAGGAATTTAAGATACCGTCCCAGCTTGCGGGCAATATTTTCAAAAAGGGCATGCCGCTGATGTGCAATGAGATACTCTGGGCGGTGGGCATGGCGACCCTGACCCAGTGCTATTCCATGCGGGGGCTGGACGCAGTGGCGGCGTTGAACATTTCCACAACGATCTCCAACCTTTTCAGCGTCATCTATATGGCCATGGGGAGCGCCATCTCCATTATCGTGGGACAGCTTTTGGGAGCGGGGAAAATGCAGGAGGCCAAGGATACGGACACCAGGCTGATTGCCTTTTCCGTCTTTTCCTGTCTGGCGCTGGGCAGCCTGCTGATTCTGCTTGCGCCGTTTTTTCCTGCTCTGTACAATACCACGGATACGGTCAAAGCGCTGGCGGCTTCGCTGCTTCGGGTGGCGGCGGGATGTATGCCCCTGGCGGCATTTATGCACGCGTCCTACTTTACGCTTCGCACCGGAGGCAAGACGATTGTAACCTTTTTATTTGACAGCGTGTTTCTATGGTGTGTCAGCGTGCCGGCGGCGTATGTGCTGAGCCGTTTTACCGGTCTTCCCATGGTGCCCCTTTATCTGAGCTGCCAGCTGCTGGACATTATCAAGTGTGTGATAGGGTTTGTCCTGGTAAAGAAGGGCGTGTGGATCAATAATCTTGTGGGAGCGCAGGAGGGGCAGTAGAACGCCGTTACAGCCGTCCGCGCAAAATTTTACTTGCATTTGTCCACACAAATGATAAACTGTTTTTAGGGGAATTCCCATAAGACAAAATCAGGAGGTTTCGAGTATGATCAAGGGTTTTAAAATGAAGCTTTTTCCCGGGCAGGAGGCGGAGTACGAAAAGAGGCACAATGAGCTCTGGCCGGAAATGCAGGACATGATCCATGAGCATGGCGGCAAGAATTACACTATATTTCTTGACAGGGAGACATTGACCCTGTTCGGGTACATAGAGATCGAGGACGAGGAGCTTTGGGCGAAGGGCGCGGACACCGCCATCAACCGTAAGTGGTGGGACTTCATGGCGGATATTATGGAGACAAATCCCGACAACAGCCCCGTGAGCATTGATTTACAGACCGTGTTCCATCTGGATTAAGGATTACAGGAAGACGCCGCAAAATCGTGATACCAGCGATTTTGCGGCGCTTTGCTTATGGAGTGGGCGGTTTTCTTATTGCATGCAGGGAGCCTCGCTTCGTCTTACTGGCTCCGGCGCTATAAGTCCCTATAGCTAATTGGCATCCTGCTTGACATCGTTTGAACTCTCCCTGCCTGCCTCAAAGTCCGTAGCGTTCTGCAGGGTGGTGCCGGCGATGGCGGCGAGGGCTTCCTTTGTGAAAAAGCCCTGGTGGGAGGTAATGACCACGTTGGGGAAGGAGAGCAGCCTTGCGGTGGTGGAGTGCTCCAGGATTTCGTCGGAGCGGTCCTCGAAGACATTGTTTGTCTCCTCCTCATATACGTCCAGCCCTACGCCCGCAAACTTGTGCATGCGGATTCCCTCGATTAGGTCGTTGGTCTTTACCAGAGCGCCTCTGGAGGTGTTCACCAGGATCACGCCGTCCTTCATCTGACGGATGGTGTCAATGTTTATCATATGGTAGGTGGAGTCCATTAAGGGGCAGTGAAGGGAAATGACATCACTGTCGGATAGCAGCTTTTCAAGAGACACATACTCCGTAAAGCTTTTCAGGGACTCGTTCTGATACACGTCGTAGGCGATAACCTTCATGCCGAAGCCGTGACAGATGCGGCACATTGCTGCGCCGATTTTGCCGGTTCCGATAATGCCCGCGGTCTTCTGGTAAAAGTTGAAGCCCATCAGCCCGCTTAAGCTGAAATCGTTTTCACGGACCTTGTTAAACGCCTTGTGCAGGCGGCGGTTGCTGGCGAGGGCAAGGGCCATGGCATGCTCTGCCACTGCCTCCGGAGAGTATCCGGGTACGCGCATGACACGAATGCCATATTTTTTTACGGTGTTTAGATCTACATTGTTGAAGCCTGCACAGCGCATTAAAATCAATTTTATGCCCCTGGAGTGCAGGATCTCCACCGTCTGCGTGCCAACGTCTGAGCTGACGAAGGCGCAGACCGCGTCAAAGCCCTCTGCAAGGGCGGCGGTCCTGGGGTCCAGATCGGACTTGGTATATTCGATGGATATCCCGGGATAATCCTTTAAGATCTCCTGAAAGGATGATTCGTCGTAGCTTTTTGTGTCATAAAATAATATTTTCATATTTATACCTCCCTGTTCAATTTTACTCCCGGAAGCAGTCAGTGTCCAGTAAGAATTCGGCTTTATGGTGTCTGTCGTTTAGTATTCCCCGATTTTTTCGGCATTACAAGTCAACGGAATAAAATAAGAGATAAAATTAGGTAAAGCTTTACGGAAAATGTTCCATAAAATAAATGCCTTTTTTGCCGCTTTATGTAATTTGTATAAAAATACCAAATGCAGTTGCGGTTTCTGGCTGTTGTGTTATAATAATTATACATATATGAAATGCGTGGGTGAGGATGCTATGTGACAGTTAAATGCCGGATGCATGGAGGCAGGTATGCTCTTTCTCGGCGGAATGCGAGGAATTATGAATGATATTTTAAACAATGAACTATATGAGGCGTTTGCACAGGCATCGGAGATTGTTTATATTTATGTGTGTGATATGAAAACGGATCTGTCGAGATGGTCGGAAAACGCGGTGGAGTATTTTAACCTTCCGGGAGAATACATACAGAACGCGGGAGAAATGTGGATGCAGTACATCCATCCTGACGACAGAAATATTTATCTGGAGGATATCAGCGGCGTGTTTGGCGGCGCCAAGGCGCAGCATAATTGTAAGTACCGCGCTCTGAACAAATATGGCAACTATGTATGGGTGGAGTGCAGGGGCAGCGTTATCAAGGGCGAAGACGGCGCCCCGGCGGTCTTTGCTGGCATTATGACAAGGCTGGACGGACAGAATAAGTATGATTTCCTGACGGGGCTTATGACCATTGACGAGTTTTATCAGAGGGATTTCTCTGTGGGAAGCGGCGCCGTTATGCTTATGGGGATCGACGATTTCAGGAAGGTCATTACCAGCCGCGGATATGAATTTGGAGACAATGTGCTGGTGGTTTTGGCAAAGCTGATAATGAAGGAGTGCGGGGACGAGATGCAGGTGTACCGCTTTGGCGGCGACGAGTTTTTGATTGTGAAGCCCAATGGCACCCTGGAGGAGATGAACGGACTGTTTGACAGGATATCGGGGGAGGCTGACGAGCTGAGGAGCCCGGACGGTCAGCGCGCCCATATAGAATTTTCCGGGGGCTTAAGCTTTTATCCGTCGGACGGGACTACCAAGGAAAAGCTGATAAACAGGCTTGAAAATTCCCTAACCTATGCGAAGCAATACAACCGCAGACATCTGGAGGTTTTTAACCAGGAGATCGCGGACCACCAGAAAAGAGCGCAGCTGCTGAACGAGGATTTGAAGGACAGCATCCGCAACGGCTTCAGGGGCTTCGAGCTGTATTTTCAGCCGCTTGTCCAAAAGGAGGACCAGAGCATTATCGGATGTGAATCCCTGCTTCGGTGGAAGGGGGAGCATATCAAGGACTCTTATCCGATGGAGTTTATAAAGGTGTTGGAGGATCATGGAGATATTCAGTCGGTGGGCCAGTGGGTCATGGAGCAGGCCATCGAGCATCAGAAGAAATGGCAGGAAAAATACCCGGGGTTCCATGTGAGCTTTAACGTGTCCTATCAGCAGTTTATGAATGAACATTTTGTGGATTCTCTGATCGCAAAGGCCAGGGAAACGGGCGTTGAGGCAGGCAATATGATCGTGGAGCTGACGGAGAGCAACGAGGTGGAGGAGGCGGAGAGCCTTGCGCGGGTCTTCCGCAGACTCAGGGAGGAGGGCTTTACCATCGCGCTGGACGACTTCGGCACGGCGTACGCTTCCATGCAGATGCTGATGAACCTGCCTGTAAATTATATTAAAATCGAGCACTCGTTTGTGAAAAATCTGGCGAACCCAGGGCATGAGAACGATTATATCATTATCGAGAATCTTTTGTCCCTGTGCAGGATGCTTGGATGCGGTTCGGTGGTGGAGGGTGTGGAAAACGAGCTGATAGAGAGTGCCGTGAGGAAGACGGAAGCAACCTACCTGCAGGGCTATTACTACTCCAGGCCCGTTCCGGAGGCGGATTTTGACAAGATGCTTCTGAAGAACCGGGGAATATAGAGGGAATTTTTACGATTTTGTATAGCGGAGATGATGGGATTTGAACCCATGCGCCGGCGAAGCCGACCTACCGGATTTCGAATCCGGACCCTTCAGCCACTTGGGTACATCTCCGGGCGGACCGGCGGATTGTTTTGACACATCCGGCAGTCCGTTTTTTATTTTATATTATCCTCCGGCTTTTTGCAAGCATTATTTGTTGAATCATGTGTTTTTGGAGAAGAAAGTCCTTTTGCGGAATTGCAAGCCACCCTGGCGCCCGATAAATTGCAATTTATGATTTCTCTCTCATACATTTTACAGTGCTGAAAGCAACAACAAGGAGGGCAGCCAGCATGATAATACCGTCCGTTCTAATCATCCAATCCGATAAAGGGGCAATAAACCTATTCAATAACATTATAACTAAAGTAATAATCAAGATGCATATACTGATAATTTGTGCTTTTTTCACCCGTTCATTTCCTTTCATTATAGAGAATTTGTTGATTTAATCTTATCATGGCTTATAAGCTTGACGCAAGTGGCAATTGGTAAAATTGCCGAGAGCATTATCCGTCAAAACCAAAGATAAAAGGGAAAAATAATAAAAACATAGACATTACGGTAAAGCGGGTTTACAATAAAATCACACCGGGGCAGAATTTTTCAGACGATCTTAATTCAGAATCAGGAATGGGACTGCATGGTATTTGATTAATGCATTTGTGAGGACACACAGGGAACCCCGGGAGGGAGTATATCAGATCAAGTATATATGTTGGTGAATATGCCAGGGGTGGTAAAATGATTGAAATCAGGGGGCTGACAAAGGTATACAAAATGCCTGGCGGCATGAAAGTCAAGGCGCTGGACGGGGTGAATCTGTCCGTGGAGAGGGGAGAGTTTGCTGCGGTCATGGGCAGCTCAGGCTCAGGGAAGTCCACGCTGCTTCACATAATAGGAGGGGTGGACAATCCCACGTCAGGCAAGGTGGAAATAGACGGCGAGAACGTGCA
The DNA here is from genome assembly GCA_910578215.1 of uncultured Acetatifactor sp. Classification (GTDB taxonomy): domain Bacteria; phylum Bacillota; class Clostridia; order Lachnospirales; family Lachnospiraceae; genus Acetatifactor. Next base: position 97,715 of record CAJTPH010000006.1, read on the forward strand.
TAAAATGAAGCCTTCCGAACAGGCGGCGTTCAGGAGAAGGAAGGTGGGGATCATATATCAGGCGTACAATCTGATATCCACGCTGACAGTGGAAGAAAACATGATACTGCCGCTGCTTCTGGATAAAAGAAAGCCGGCGCGGGAGGAGGTGGAGAAGCTGTTGGAGCTTCTGGGCCTGAAGGACAGACGCAGGCATCTTCCGGGGCAGCTGTCGGGAGGCCAGCAGCAGAGGACGGCAATTGGGCGTATCCTTCTGGAGAAGCCGGAGGTGCTTCTGGCTGATGAGCCCACTGGGAATTTGGACAGTGCAAATACAATGGAAATAATGAACTTTCTGGGTAAAATCAATGAGTCGGGGCAGACGATTCTTCTGGTGACCCATGACGCGGGTGTGGGGGAGGCGGCGAAAAGGAAGCTGTTGATGAAGGACGGAAAAATAGTTTCGGATACCTCGGAAAACAACAATAAAATTGCCGGGGAGGTGCAGGCATGAAGCTTTTGGTTCGTTCCATGCTCCGTCATTTGAGGCAGCACCTTCTACAGACCTTTTTTACAATGGCGGTCAGTATCCTGATTACAGGGATGATTGCCGTACTGTTCCATTTTGCTTCAAGCTTTCAGTGTTCCCTGCGGAATTACGCATTGGAGAGGTATGGCTCTTACCATTATAAATATTACACAAAGGCCGGGACAGGCGGCGCAAGGATATTTGAGGAAATGGGAAGGCGCTTTCGGGAGGACCGGTGGTTTTCAGAGGTGCAGCTTGTAGAGGAGGAAGGCCAGATTTTGCTGATACTTACGGCGGCGCATCCCGGATTGTTTACGTCCAAAATCATGGAGGAAAAGTTTGATGAGGTGGCTGAGGACTGCCGTGAGTTAAGGGAGGGAGAGATTTTTGAGCGGGGAAGCGATCATAACTGGGATCTTTTGGCTTCTTACGGGGACCTGAAAAAGGAAAACGGAATCTATACTTATCTTTTGATCTTTTTTCTGCTGTTTGCAGCCATTGCTGCTGCGGCGGTTCTTACACTTGGCGCCGTGTTCAGGGTGTCGGCCATGCAGAGGGAGAGGGAAATTGCCCTGCTTGCGGGTATGGGGGCCGAAAGAGGGCAGCTCGTCGGGATGATGCTCTTGGAAAGCGTCATTTACTGTCTGGTTTCCGTTCCGGCAGGATTTTGGCTGGGAATTTTTTTGTACAGGGTAATTCAGCGGCATGTTGACAATATTATCTATTCTCTGTTCCGATTACCCCCGGCAGACCTTGTGATATCCGTGCCTTGCTCCGCAGTGCTGGCGGTATGCGCGGTGTGCGTCATTCTGCTGTCCGGACTGCGCTCCGCGATGAGGGTATCGCGTATCAGCCCCATGGAGGCGCTGCGTCGGACGACGGAGATCCGGGTGCAGGCAGAGGAAATGGGTGCCGGCTTGGCTGCGCCTGACAGGAATAAAGGAAAAGCTCCGGCGTACAAATCCCGGGTGGAAAAAAGAAAAGCGCCGGACAGGAATGCGTCGTCCGAGAGATGGCTGGCCCAGAAATCCTGGCAGAGATTTAAGCGCAGGAACAGGCCGATTCTGCTCATGCTGGCGGTGACCTTTGCCCTTTGTTTTGTGCTGGACGGATTCAGCAGGTATTCCACAGAAGCGGTAAGAATGAGCTTTGATACGATTTCCTATAATTTTTCCATAGAATTATACGGCGATGACAAGGCGGAGCTGGAAAGGCTGGCTTCCAGGCTGATTTGCGGGCAGGCTTCCATGCAGGATTTCAGGGCGGACTCCTCACAGGAGGGTAAGCCGGACAGCGTGGGCAGCCGGCTTACGGCGGTGAGGGAGGCAATTTACAAATTACGTAGTCCTTATCCGTTTTCGGAGCAGGGGGAGGGGTCGCTGTTTACAAACCGCGGCATGATGCCGGACGTGGTTCTGCAGTGTATCGATGAAGACAGCTTTAACCGGATCTGCGGGGAAATTGGGATTTCCGGGGAGGCGGACGGGCTCTGGGGAATTTTCCTGAATACGGAGCGCTCCTGGTGGTCGGACGGTGTAATGGTCAAGGGGCGGCCTTACGCCGTGGCGGCGGGAGAGCAGATACGGTTCTATGGAGCGCCGGACAGCGAAGGGGCTGAGGAGGAATTTATACTGACCGTGGCGGGAGTTTATGACAGGCAGCCGCCGTATGCGGACATTACGGCAAGCGTCCGTATGCAGATTCTGGTGCCGGAGACCGTTTTTTCCGCGATGGAGGAGAAGCGCCCTTACAGGGATGTGGAACCGGGAATCTATCATATTTCTCTTCGGGGGAACGTAGAGGACGGACAGGCGCTTGGGAAAACGGCAAAGGAGCAGGCGGAGGAGCTTCCGGGGGTAACATGCCGCGTTTATGATTTTGTAGAACAGCTCAGGCAGGAAAAATCCGGCATTGACAGCTTTGAATTCTTGTGCGGGGCGATGGTCGGTGTTTTTGCTTTCATATGTATCTGCGGCAATTTTACGCTTTTATGGGCAGTCAACAGGGCAAGGGAGAGGGAATTTGCAACGCTTTTATCGGTGGGAATGGAGCCTGGCGGCCTGCATAAAATGCGTCTGCTTGAGCTGCTGTATAATGTGCGTTATGCATTTCTGCCGGGCGTGCTTGCGGGCGTGTGCGTCTATCAGGCGATCTATCTGGTGTATAACTTGGAATACCGGATAAGCTGGCATTTTCCGCTGGCCGGCCTTCTGCTTGGCACGGCGGTATTGGTGGTTTCTTTGGGCGTTACGGATTTGGCGCTCCGGCTGGGGAGCGGGAAAAGGAGTCTTTCGGAGCAGCTGCGGATGGAGGAATAATCTCCGGTTTTGCTTCGGGACAATTATGTATAATTTAATGTACGTTTAATATGAAAGAATGAATAAACTCCCATGCAACGGTTGCAAAATTATTATGAAAAGGGTAAAATTTATATTAACCATGTTTATATGGCAGAATGACAGGAGGACGCAAACATGAAAAGAATTGGAATGTTGACCAGCGGCGGGGATTGCCAGGCATTAAATGCGGCGATGAGAGGCGTTGTGAAGACCCTGGACCAAAGCAGGGAAAATGTTGAAATCTACGGTTTTCTTGACGGATACAGAGGATTGATTTACAGCAAGTTCCAGATGCTCACAGGAAGGGATTTTTCCGGTATTTTGACAAAGGGTGGCACTATTCTGGGAACCTCCCGCACTCCTTTTAAGACCATTCAGGACCCTGACGAGAATGGGCTGAATAAGGTTGATGCAATGAAGCAGAACTACTATAAGCTTCAGCTGGACTGCCTGGTTATTCTGGGCGGCAACGGCACGCACAAGACCGCGAATCTGCTCAGGGAGGAGGGGCTGAATATCATAACCCTGCCCAAGACCATCGACAACGACCTGTGGGGCACCGACATGACCTTCGGCTTCCAGAGCGCTGTGAACATTGCCACGGACGCCATCGACTGTATTCATACCACCGCTTCTTCTCACGGCAGGGTGTTTATCGTGGAGGTAATGGGGCATAAGGTGGGGTGGCTGACACTGAATGCGGGCATGGCAGGCGGCGCCGATATCATACTGATTCCCGAGATCCCTTATGACATCGATAAGGTGGTAGATAAGATTGAGGAGAGAGATAAGAGAGGCAGCCGTTTTACAATTATCGCGGTTGCAGAGGGAGCGATCTCCAAAAAGGATGCGGCGCTCTCCAAGAAGGAATATAAGAAAAAGCTGGAGAAGCGGGAGCTGTCTTCCGTTTCCTATGAGCTTGCCGCGGAAATCCAGAAAAAGACCGGAAGGGAGGTCCGTGTCACTGTGCCCGGGCACATGCAGCGCGGCGGCAGCCCCTGTCCCTATGACCGTGTGTTTGCCAGCCGTCTGGGTGCGGAGGCAGGCAAGCTGATTCTGGATAATCAGTACGGCTTTATGGTTGGCTACAAAAACCGTGAGATTGTAAAGGTGCCTCTGGAGGATGTGGCGGGGAAGCTCAAGATGGTTGAGCCGGACGCTTCCATCGTACAGGAGGCAAAGCTGCTTGGCATCTCCTTTGGGGACTAGTACCATAAAAATACACCTGGAAAGGGGATCATATGTCCTACACAGCATTATACCGGAAGTTCCGGCCGGACACCTTCGCGGACGTGAAGGGGCAGGAGCATATTGTGACCACCCTGAAGAACCAGCTGAAGGCCAACAGGATCGGTCATGCCTATCTCTTTACAGGAACCCGCGGCACCGGGAAAACAACGATAGCGAAAATATTTGCCCGCACGGTAAACTGCCAGGAACCCACCGAGGACGGTCCCTGCGGTCAGTGCCGCATCTGCCGCGCCATCGCGGCGGGAGCCAGCATGAACGTTATCGAGATCGACGCCGCTTCCAACAACGGCGTGGACAATATCCGTGAGATTGTGGAGGAGGTTTCCTACTCTCCGGCGGAGGGAAAATATAAGGTTTATATTATCGATGAGGTTCATATGCTCTCTATAGGCGCCTTCAACGCGCTGCTGAAGACCCTGGAGGAGCCGCCCTCCTATGTGATCTTTATTCTTGCCACGACGGAGGTGCACAAGCTTCCTATCACCATATTGTCCCGGTGCCAGAGATATGATTTCAAGAGGATCTCCATCGACACTATTGCGGGAAGGCTGCAGGAGCTGGTCACTGCGGAAAGCGTGCAGGTTGAGGAGAAGGCTCTGCGCTATATCGCAAAGACCGCGGACGGCTCCATGCGTGACGCGCTGAGTCTTTTGGACCAGTGTATTGCCTTTCATCTGGGCAGGGAGCTCACCTACGAAAAGGTTCTGGACGTGCTTGGAGCCGTGGACACGGAGGTATTCAGCCGTCTGCTGCGTTATGTTCTGGACAAGGATGTGCTGGGATGTGTAAAGCTTCTGGAGGAAATTGTCATGCAGGGCAGGGAGCTTACCCAGTTTGTGACCGACTTCACATGGTATCTGCGGAATCTGATGCTGGTGCAGGCATCGGATAACCTGGAGGATGTCATAGACATGTCCGCGGATAACCTGAGGAGGCTCAGGGAGGAGTCTGAGCAGGTGGACATGGAGACAAACGTCCGCTATATCAGGATTTTTTCCGAGCTGTCCAATCAGATACGCTATGCGTCGCAGAAAAGGATATTGGTGGAAATAGCGCTGATTAAGCTATGCAAGCCCCAGATGGAGGTAAGCCAGGATGCGGTGCTGGACCGCATCCGTCAAGTGGAGGACAGGCTGGAGAATGTAAAGGTCGTTGCAGCGGCAGGAACGGCGGACGGGCAGCCCGGAGCGGCGCTGCTTAAGGAGCCGCCCCCGAAGCCGCAGCTGCCCAAGGCGATTCCTGAGGACGTGAGGTATATCGTGTCCAAATGGCCCGCCATTGTAGGCAGCGCCGACAATCCCATGCGTATTTATATAAAGGATGCAAAATTAAGCCTGGGAAACGACAACAGGCTGACGGTGGTGCTGGAGGACGGCATCGCCTCGGATTACTTTACCCAGAGCCCGGAGCACAAGGCACAGCTGGAAAGGCTTTTGTCGGACTTTGCGTGTAAGGAGATCGAGGTCAGTATCCAGACCGTCAAAGAAGGCGGGGAAGCCGCGCAGAGCTTCGTGGATCTGTCGAAGCTGGTGCAGATGGATATAGAGATTGAGGAAGAAGACGAATAAAAAACAGTCCCGAAGCGCAGAGACGGAACTGAAAAAATCAGTCTCGAAGCGTAAGCCCCCCGGGAGAATTTTCAGATGCGAATTTAGCAGCTGAAAATTACTCCCCTCCAAAAGGGGGGCAGAAGCGCAGAGACGGAACTGGAAAAAATCAGTCTCGAAGCGAAGAAGCCCCAGAAGGAATTTACAGATGCGATTTATGCAGCTGAAAATTCCTTCCCTAAAAGGGGGCATCGGAGCGCAGAGACGGAACTGAAATAGGAGGAAAAGAAAATGGCAAAACGTGGAGGTTTTCCCGGAGGCGCAATGCCCGGAAATATGAGCAACCTGATGAAGCAGGCCCAGAGGATGCAGCGCCAGATGGAGGAAGGGCAGAAGGAGCTTGAGACGAAGGAATTTACGGCGGCTGCGGGCGGCGGAGCCGTGGAGGTGACGGTGAACGGCAAGAAAGAGCTTTTGAAGGTAAAGCTGTCCGAGGAGGTTGTGGACCCAGAGGATATTGAGATGCTGCAGGATTTGATTGTTGCCGCGGTAAACGAGGCAATGCGCCAGGCAGACGAAGCCAGCTCCGAGCTTATGGGTAAAATGACAGGCGGCTTGGGAGGCTTGCCCTTCTGATGGAGCTGTATAGCGGATATATTAACAAGCTGATAGAGGAGCTGGCGGCGCTGCCGGGAATCGGAAGCAAATCCGCCCAGCGCCTTGCCTTTCATTTGATCAATATGCCTCAGGACAGGGTGGAAAGGCTGGCGGCGGCTATTGTGGATGCAAAGGCGAACGTGCGCTACTGTAAGGAGTGCTATACGCTGACGGACAGAGAGGTCTGCCCCGTCTGTGCCAGCCAGAATCGCAACCATAAGCTGATTATGGTGGTGGAGAATACCAGGGACCTGGCGGCGTATGAGAAAACCGGCAGGTACGAGGGCGTGTACCATGTGCTGCACGGCGCCATCTCTCCTATGCTGGGCATCGGTCCCGGGGATATTAAGCTGAAGGAGCTCATGGCAAGGCTGCACGAGGAGGTGGAGGAGGTTATCATTGCCACCAACTCCAGCCTGGAGGGCGAGACCACGGCAATGTATATCAGCAAGATGATTAAGCCTGTGGGTATCAGGGTGACCCGGATTGCCAGCGGCGTGCCGGTGGGCGGGGACCTGGAGTACATCGATGAGGTGACACTGCTGCGCGCTCTGGAGGGACGGGTGGAGCTGTAGGGAGAGTGCCGGCTCGTGGGTTGGTTTTCCGTAATGAGCCTGGGCCTGGCGGGGGTGCCCAGTGCTGAGCCGGATGAGGAATTCTTAAATTATAAATAGTTTATGGGGGTTTGTGTGGAGGAGGGTTATTTCAGTTTATTATGGGAAAATGAAGAAAGCTACAGGGAGTGGATTGGCAGTCTGTATGCCCGGGATAAGGAGTACATCGCCGACCTTAACTTGAGGCTTGTCTATGAGGAGATCGTTCTGGCGGGCAGGTTTGGGGAACAGTATGGCTTTGAGGAGGTCTTTCTGCATCCCTGCGCCAGAGCGTCCACGGTGCTTTTCCGCCAGGAAATAATGACTCAGCTGGGCGAAGACCCGCTTTTGTATGGGGCGGCGCTGGATTTTGTATCCTGTATATCCGAGACGGAGGCGAGGTTGGAGAGAATCAAAGGAACGGCGACGGTATCTCCGGCCGCGGCTGAAGGGCATACTGCGGCGGAAGGGACTGTCGGGGATGTAAAAAAGAAAATGATCTCCGTGCTGCAGGTACGGTATGGTTTCCTAAAGGGTCTGCTAAGCATCTGCGAAAAGCTCTGCGGCTATATCAAAAAGGGAACGCCCCTGGCGGAATGCGCCGAGAGGCTGGAGAGCTTTATTTGTGACCACAGAGCAGTGTCAGAGAGGGAGGAGCTTGCGGCTTTTCTGTCCGCTCTTGACGGGGCAATGCCGCACAGCATTGTTTTAAATAAGGACAGGGAACAGAGCTGCCGCAGCACGGTCATGGACCCCTGCGCAGCGAAGACGTGCGAATATACGGAAAGGCTGACGGAGCTTGCGGAGCCTTTTGTGGGGCAATACGACTTTCGGATCAGGGTATATCAAAATACGGATATTTCCAGCCTTGACAAAAAGATTCAGGACAGGGTCTGCCTGCATCAGCCCCGGCTTTTTCGGGAGCTGGAAGACTTATATGAAAAATACGGAAGCTATGACATTTCCTGTTTTGTCCGGATTGCAAAGGAGCTTGTGTTTTATCTTGCGAGCCTTCGTTTTGTGCGCAGATACCAGGAGGCAGGCTTCTTTTTTTCCATGCCGTCCCTTGCGCCGGCGCAGGCTACGTCTGTCATGGACGCGTATGACATGACGCTGGGAATCAACCTGTACCGGAACCATAAAGGCTGCAGGGCTGTGCCGAATGACTATAGCTTTGGCGGGAACAGGCGTGTTTTTATTCTGACAGGCGCAAATCAGGGCGGGAAGACTACGTTTGTCAGGAGCATCGGACTGATTCAGTGCATGGCGCAGGTCGGAATGCCCGTTCCCTGCAGGAGGGCGTCCTTAAGCATGGCGGGGCAGATTCATACGCACTTTTCCAGGGAGGATGAGAGAGGGGCGGTTGTGGGCAGGTTTGAACAGGAGCTTCAGAGGATTCACGAAATACTCAAAAATCTGCAGGATGGGGATATGGTTTTGCTGAATGAAACCTTTACAAGCACACAGAGATCAACCGCGGTGATTTTGCTGAGGCGTCTGCTGATGGAAATTGAACGGAGGCGCTGCTGCGGAGGGCTGGTCACTCATTTTTATGAGGTGTGCGACGGGCTGGAGGGAGACGGCTTTTACAGTCTTGTCACGGAAGTGGAGGGAGAAGGCGAATGTAAGGAGCGTACATACAAAATCAGGGAAGGGGAGTCCTTCCGGTATTCTTATGCAAAGGATATTGCGGTCAAGTGCGGCGTCACTTACGGGAAGCTGACGGAGGGGATGGGATGATCTGGTTTGATTTACTTTATCCGAGCGAGGAAAAGCATCAAGAGGGAAAAACGGGCGGCAGAGCCGGCTCCAGGCTGGCGCATGACCTGCAGCTTGAAAGGCTGGTCGACGATTCGGTCCTGAGCAGAGAGGAATTCAACGGGGTTTGTCAGGAGCTGGAATACCTGCCTGTGGACAGGGAGGTGATATCGTTTCGTCAGTCCATCCTTCAGGATCTGATACAAAACCCGCATTTTCTGGATAAATGCGCCGATTTCTGCAAAAGGCTGAAAAACAGCGTTCCGACTAATAGAAATATATGGCCGCCGGCGGCGCCTGTATATAAGAATCTGGAGGAGCATATCAATGTCCTCGAGGCAAATTACCATGTCATAAGCACGGCGAACCTGGGGGCGGAGACGAAATTCCGGACGGATGCCCTGATACGGCTGGAGGAGTTTCTGGGGCAGAACGAATACAAGGACCGGCTGCGTGAGATTATTGGGCTGCTGCGTGAGGTTTTGGCGGCGGGAGCAGTCAGATACCGCCCGGAATATACCGTCGGACAGGTTATGGAGTCGGTGGAAATACAGGGCGTTTCCCGGGGAAGCTTTCATGTGATGAAGGAGACAGGTCTGCTGAAGAAGGCGGTTATCGACAGGGACTATCTGATTCCGGCGGACAACATTATACTGTTCAATAATATGGACGAAATCTATTCCAAAACCATTGTCAGGCTGTGCGACTTTGCCTCTAAGCTGAACAGCACCGTCGTAAACGCGTTCAAAAGGCTCATGCGGGAAATTCCATACTATCGGGCGGGCATCCGGCTTTATGAAATGTATTGCCGGCAGGGGCTTCGGCCGTGTCTTCCGCAGGTGGAGGAGGGATACGGAGCCGGCATGGAATTTAAGGATTTATATTCGGTCCACCTGCTTGCAAGAATGCCGGCGGATGAAATACAGAGCAATTCATATTCCAACAGAGAGGGAAGAATTGCCATAATAACGGGGCATAACAGCGGCGGAAAGACCACCTTCCTCCAGGCGGCGGGAACTGCGCAGGTCATGATGCAGCTTGGCTTCTTTGTGCCTGCGGCTTCCTATAAGGCGGCGGCCTCCCCGTTTATCGGCAGCCTGTATGCAGGCAGCGAGGATGCGGATACCATTTACGGCAAGCTGGAACAGGAGCTGGTAGACATTAAGACCATGGCGGGAATGGTAAAAGAGGGCAGCCTTTTGCTGATGAACGAAATTTTTGCCACAACCTCCGAAAGGGAAGGGACGGATATTGCCGCAGAGGTTTTGCATGCCTTTTCGCACACCCATTCCCATATGATTTTCGTGACGCATTTAAAGTGTCTTGCGGACATGGCGGAGGATGAGAAGCCGGAGAGGGAAGAAAAGCCGGGACCGGATTCGGACCGGGAGGCAAGGCTGGAGCTGGCGGACGGGGAACATGCCGTGAACTACGTGACGGAACAGTTTGAGGAAACGGACGGGAAAACCAGAAAAACCCACCGTATCGTAAAAGGGCATCCCAAGGCGGGAATCTTTGAAAAGGAACTGTTTGACAAATATTTCGGGACCGTTCTCAGGGGCTCATGAGCAAGCGGCGGCAATATGGGCAATTAATGGCGCAAATGATATGAATGAGGCACATAAATAAATGAAACGGGGAAAGGCAGGTAAGAAATGTCGGTTGAAATAAGCTCATTTGGATGCTATTCAGATAGCAAAGAAAATAACAGGGAGATTTCTCTTTACACAATCTCAAATGAAAACGGCATGAAGGTATCCGTGTCCGATCTGGGCGCGGCAATTGTGAGGGTAATCGTGCCCGATAAGGCGGGCAGCTTTTCCGATGTGGTGCTGGGCTTTGACAGGGGAGAGGACTATCTGAAAAATCCCAGCTTTTTGGGCGTGGTTATCGGCCCCAACGCCAACAGGACCGGAAACGCTTCTTTTCGGATTGACGGCAGGGAATATCAGCTGGATGTGAACGACGGCGCCAACAATTTACACAGCCATAAGGACGACGGTTATCACAAGCGTCTGTGGCAGGCATCCGTTACCGAGGACGGCTGCGGAGTGAGGTTTGAGCTGACAGACGTTGACGGAGGAATGGGTTTTCCCGGTAATAAAAGGATCAGCGTTGTGTATTCCCTCAGTCAGAATAATGAGCTGAAGCTGCATTATCACGGCGTAAGTGACAGGAAAACAGTACTCAATCTGACCAATCACACATATTTCAATCTGGAGGGGCACGACAGCGGCAGCATGGAGGAGCATGAGCTGTGGCTGGGGGCTTCCTGCTATACCCCTGCGGACGAGGGCTCTATTCCCTATGGAGACATTGTGCCTGTAAAGGGTACGCCTATGGATTTTACGGAGTTCAAAAAAATAGGAAGGGATATCAATGCGGATTTTGAGCAGCTGAAATTTGCGGGCGGCTATGACCATAACTGGGTCATTGACGGCTGGGACGGAAAGCTGCGCCACTGTGCCACCGTGAAGGCGCCCGGGAGCGGCAGGGTGATGAAGGTATACACCACGCTGCCGGGGCTACAGTTCTATGCGGGCAACTTTATTGAGGACCAGACCGGAAAGGGAGGCGCCGCTTACGGATTTCGCGGGGGCTTGTGTCTGGAGACGCAATATTTTCCGGACTCGGCAAACAAGCCGCAGTTCCCTCCGGTTATATTTGGCGGGGATCGGGAATATGATTCTGTGACGGTCTACAGCTTCGGGTAGGAGGGCTTTCTATTCTACCCGTCTACCCGCAAAGAATGTCGAACGTTTTTTCGCCATGCGCGACAAAGAATGCTAAAATACCTCGTATGCCGATGCTATTATTAATGGAAACGGTATGGGAGGTGTTTTTATATGGAACTGCCAAAAAATATTACACAAATCGGAGAGACGAATCAATACTGTAAAATATATGTGGAAGACTATGTTTTCTCTTATATTAAGCAGTTGAACCAATTTGCTCAGGATAAAAATATCGGCGTTGCGCTCTATGGCACCAGAAAAGAGGAAGCGGGCGTTTCTTACCTGTTTTTATTCGGCGCCTGCAAATTAAATTTCCTGCAGCGGGAAAGTCGTCATCTTTCGCAGGCAGTGCTTCAGGAGGCGGAGAAGCAGCGCAGGAAACATTTCCCTGCCTATGATTTTCTTGGATACCGGATGCTCAACGGAGAGATGATCGAAGGCTTTCATGTCTACGAGCAGGGGACATGCAGATACATAGAAGGCTACGCGCGGTTTTATGAGAAAAACGACAGCATGCTTGCCTTTATGCTGGAGGAGCGGCAGGAGGAGGCAAAGCCGGAGGAATTTAATCAGGACAAGTACGAGGAGGTAAAGAGACGCCAGGAGGAGAGACGCAGGACCGCGGCGGAGCGGAGCACGCATACCTCCGTTTTCAGGGAAAAACCGCAGACTCCGCACAGGGAGACGGCAGGAAAGGATAACAATGTTGCCAAGGTTAAGCTTGCGGCTGCAGCGGCGTTTTTGGTGCTGTGTGTTGCGGGGCTGGCGACCATTACCAACGGAGAGAGGCTGGAGGACCTTCAGGTTGCTGCAAAGCGGCTGATGGATGAATTCACTCAGAAACAGCTGCCGGATGCGCTGCAGGTTTCTAACGGGACGGCGCAGGTGGGCACGATTGTTGCGGAGGACAAGCTGACGGATGCCATTTTGAAAGAAAATGCGGCGGCGTCAAACACAAAGGAGCCGGGAGCTGCGGCAAAGCCCACGGCTGTGCCTACCGCTAATCCTACATCGGCGCCTACGCCTGTCCCTACGGCAGCGCCCACGCCCGCACCTACGTCCGCGCCAACAGCAAAGCCCACGCCCGCGCCTACGCCTGTCCCCACGGCAGCGCCAACGCCGGCGCCCGTGAGCTATACGATAAAAAAGGGAGATACCTTGATTGGGATCTGCATTAAGAGATATGGCAGCGACAAAAGAGTCGCGGAAATCTGCGCCCTGAATAATATAGAGAATCCGGACGATATCAAGGTAGACGATAAAATTTTATTACCATAGTTGGGAGAGAGTATGGTATAATGTTGACACAAAGGGAATTGTGTCAACTTTTGATTCCATATGCGCCGGGGCGCATGAAATTATGGTATAATACACTCAAGAATCCAGCCGCTGCGCGTCTGTCGCGCAATGCGCTTAAAATCTGCTTTGCAGATTTGATTCTTTCGTTACCATATCAGATGAAATCAAATGCTCACTTTGTTCGCGCTTGATTTCCTGCTGATATGGTATAATGTACGCAAAGGGCAGAGCAAGCGGCCGGAGAAGCAGGTGCCGGGTTTGCTGGAGCAGATGCTTCCTCGGACATTTGACGAGCGAAGCAGCCCCAAAAGCCTTTGGCTTTTGGGGTCTCTGCCCGTAGCGTGGGATATTGCTTGGAGGTACCATGGCAGAGATTAGAAGCTACGTCAAAGAAAAAAATAAAAGAATTCAAAGGCAGGCGGATTACAAGGATAAAATCAGAAAGCACAAGCTTACGGCGGTTTATCGGGTTTTGCTGGTGCTGGCAGCGGTAATTGCACTGGTTATACTGATTATTGTGCAATACAGGCGCCACGTTTATACGGCGTATGATATTATTTCAAGTATAGCGCAGGAGAGCACGGCAGGTACGCGGGACATACGGCTGGGAGACTCTGTGCTGACCTACAGCCGGGACGGAGCGCATTGCACCGATTCCAGGGGAGAGGTCTCATGGAATCAGACCTTTGGGATTCAGGATGTGAAGACTTCCGTCTGCGGGAATACGGTGGCCATCGGCGAATATAACGGAAGAAACATTTATGTGGCTAATTCGGAAAAGCTGCTTGGAAATATAACCACGACCATGCCTATCAGGGCTCTGTCCGTTTCTTCCACAGGGGCGGTGGTGGCAGTGCTTGCGGATACGGATATAACCTGGATCAATACATATGACAGCAGCGGGAAGCTTCGTTATGAGGGGCGTACCTATATGAGCAATTCGGGATATCCTTCATCGGTGAGCCTTTCGCCTAACGGAGAGCTGCTTTGTGTGGCCTATGTATATGTAGATGCGGGCGTCATCAAGACAAATATCGCCTTTTATAATCTGGGTACTTTGGGAGACAATTACAACGATCATTTTGTGGGCGGATATCCCTATACGGATTTGCTTGTTCCGTATGTCCAGTTTATGAATAATGAGACGGCTTTTGCCGTGGGAGACAGCCGGCTGATGATTTATTCAGGCGGGTATAAGCCGGAAAATAAAGGGGAATTTTTGTATGACGAGGAGGTGAGGTCGGTATTTTACAGCGACAGGTATATAGGGCTTGTTTTTGGCTCTGACGACAGCGATTATTTGTATAAGCTGAACGTATACGATGCCTCTGCGGAAAGAGTGGGCACCTATTATTTTGACATCGCTTATAAGGATATTTTTTTTGGAAAAGATAATTTCGTTATTTATAATGAGTCGGAGTGCCTGATTATGACCATGGACGGAATAGAAAAATTTAACGGCAGTTTTCAAAAAACGGTGGAGCTTATGCTTCCATTGGGTAATTCATATCAATATATGTTAGTTACGGATACATCCATAGATAAGATACAGTTAAAATAGCAAAGGAGAAAACAAAGTTGGAAAATTTAAATATTAATATAATGCTCATCATCGTTGTGATTGCGGCTGTCTGCAAAATGGCGGACGGCTACAAAAAGGGAATGACGAAGGAACTGCTCTCTTTTGTCTCGCTGATCGTCCTGTGCATAGTGGGGGCGCTGATTGCGGGAGGCGTAAACAATTATTTTGACGGAAAGTTTTTTAATGTGGCAGTCATGGTATTTCTGCTTGCGCTGGTGGGAATCTTTCATCATCTTCTTGGGGTGGCGCTTTTCCCCGCAAAGCTGGTGGCGAAGCTTCCCGTAATAAGCTTTGTGGATAAGCTGCTGGGAATCGTCTTCGGCGTTCTTGAGATTGTGCTGATTCTCTGGACGGTGTATACCATGGTTATGATGATGGATATGGGAGCTATCGGGCAGGTCATTTTATCATACACGGAAGACAGCAAAATCTTGACCTGGTTTTATCAGCATAATTATCTTGCTTATGGCATCGAGCGCATGATGGAAAAGTTTAATTTTGTTCCGCTGGAGGAACTGAAGTCCCTGTTTGTATAGTTTTCCGGCAATTGACCTGGTTTGGATAAACGGATATTATGTAGAACAAATGATATACTGGAGAAATTATGGGATTTAGGTTAGCGGACTGGATTTATAAACTAAGCCGGAAAATTGCGTTTGGCGTATTTGGAATAATTTGTCTTTACCTGTTTTTGCTGAGTATTTTTTCCACATGTGTAATTTGGTATGACACGGAATCAACTTTTTATATTAAGGATTTTCCGCTGCTTCTTATGGCAGGGCTGGCTGGATTGACAGGCATGGTGTTTCTGTGCCGCAGACTGCTTGAAAAGATAGTAGACAGGCGCATGGCGGTTATGGGAATCGCAACGCTGGTTTGGGCTGCGCTTGCCTTTGTTTTCATTATAAACACAAAAATCGAATTGGTGTATGATCAGCAGCTGGTCTATCAGGCAGTTATAAAGCTTTTGGAGGGAGATTACTCGCCGTGGCAGCCTGGAGGATACATGCATGCATACCCTTTTCAAAATGGTCTGGTGCTTTTATATATTCCCCTGAGAATAATCTTCAGGGATAATATGTATATGGCGGTTCAGGTAATTAACCTCCTTTTTATGGAATTGCTGGCAGTGGGATTTTATAAGCTGGGGGAGCGTTATTTTGGCATTAATGTGGCGGTCTTTTCATATTTGGGGACACTTTCCTTTTTACCCATGTGGGGATATTTAAAGTATATGTATGGAAATTTGCCCGGATTGTGTCTGGCAGTCTGGGCAGTATACTTTCTGACTAAATATCTGGAGAACGATAAAAGACGATATGCAGGGGCAAGTGCCGGATGTATTTTATTTGCTGTAGCTTATAAAGGAAATTTTCTGGTTTATGCAATTGCAATGTGTATTGTGCTGTTGGTGGAATGTATTGTAAGGAAAAAAGGGGCATATTTGTGTGTGACGGCTCTTTTAGCGGTGGCTGTCATGCTCGGGGCAAACGGGGCGTCCTGGATTATGCGCGGGGTTACGGGATATGAAACAAACAGGGGAATTCCCAAGACTCATTGGATTACCATGGGGCTTCGGGAAAGCTATGTTGCGCCGGGATGGTATAGCGGGGATTCCAGAAAGTGGTTTGAAGAAAACGATTTTTCGATAGAAACCTGTATTAAGGATGATTTGGAGCAAATCGCCGGCTCTGTTCAGCGGTTTTGGAATGATAAAGAATATGGAAGGGATTTCTTTGCAAAGAAGATTGCTTCCTCTTGGAATAATCCGACCTTTGAAGGCTTTGCCATAGTGGTAAAGGGGAATTTAAAGGGAACCCTGGACTACTGGATGAAAGATATTTTATACAGCGGAGGGGTTATGAATACCATCCTCACGGTTGTAATGGACATTATACAAAGCATTTATTTATTTGGCGCCCTGTTATATATGATGTACTGCAGGAAAGAGCGCGAGTTAAATAAGGCAATTCCCCTGGTGGCATTAACAGGCGGTTTCCTGATGCATATTTTCTGGGAAGCAAAATGTCAGTACACGATCATCTATTTTATAGTACTTATTCCGTACGCCTTTGCGGGATATCAGGAATGTGCGAGAAGATTGGGAGGAGTATTATCGGATATAGCAGCCAGGAAAAAAGTACTTAAGAATGAAGGCGTATGGAAGTTTGCCGTTCTGCTGGGGGGTGATTTTGGCGCTTTTTCTTTGCAACGGAGATTTTGTGATGTCTACTTTTAAGCTTAAAGGAGGCGGAGGAGATTATATTTGGATGTGCAGGGAGTGGGATTACTGGAAAAGTGACAGCTTTACAAAGGAGGGACCACGCGAGGAGTAAAAAATCAGAGATGCTCCAGATGCTTGAGCACACAGGGGGCGGAAGCGGTTTAAATGCTGCAAAAAGTGCATCGGATAAAAACGTAATAGGTTATTTTGTCGGCAAATGTCAATGAATGCTGTTAGAAAAGAAAAAATAAAATTATTTTTTTAAAAAAACCTGTTGACAAACCAGGAAGCATATGGTAATCTAAGTAAGCTGTCTGGTGAACAACAGAAAGCACAGCGAAGAACACAGGCGCTGATGAAGAAATTCTCTAAATATAGAAAGAGTTCTAAAATTAGGAAGGAATTCATCACAAGCTATAAAGTG
>CAJTPH010000007.1:0-33428 GCA_910578215.1 uncultured Acetatifactor sp.
CACGGTCTCTTGGGACATTGATCTGGAATTCCCCATACTGGCTCTTGAGGGTTTTGGGAGAATGTCCGTTACGTTTGTTGGATGTGGGAGCATCACCTTTCTGGTTTTTTTCGTAGCCAAGGGATGCATCCAGTTCCGCCTCCATAAGCTCCTGAAGGATATCTTTGAAGCTGTCCCTTAGCAGGCTGTAAACATCAGCCACGCTGTTAAGGTTGTTATCTGCAATAATCTGTCGTATTTGTTGTTTTGTTGCTGGCATAAAAATACTCCTTTTCGATAAGAATTGTCATATCTTGATTCTTACCAAAAAAGAGGTATTTTTTTCCAAAGACACAAACTTTTTTACACTACCGAATAACGCTCGGTCTTGAACTCCGAAATGACAACAAGTTCTTACATATCTGACCCCTAACAATAAAGCTTATTCCTCATAGACACAGGATTTTTTAACTGCCTCTAAATGGTCAAAAAAAGCAGAAAGAAACCTGCTTTCATTCTTCATTTTTCCACATAACACTCTCCATATCACATTTTTCCAGTTCTGTCAACACAGCATAAATTACCTTGCCCTCTTTCTCCCTTATCCTCTTATATTTTTCCGCCGTTTTTTCCTTAATGGAATTCTGACCTGACATTGCATACTTCAGTACCATATTTCTCGCACTTAATGTTTCCCTGACAATCTCCTCTATCCCGTCCATCACTGTATTGTCATATATATACTCTTTTTCCAATAAATATTGAATAATATTCCTCAGATGCTTTTTATGCTCCCACATTAAATGGTAGTCCTGAATATGGATGTCATTCATTTCCAACGCCAACGCTCACTCCACCAAATATTCATAACAATTTTGCCCAAAATACCACTTTCTGTTTCTGTTATAATTATGAATTTCCATGATATTCCACATTCCAGTAGGTCTGCTGAAGCAATAATCACCCAATGCCTCATAAATTCTTCTCACACTTAAATCGGGACGCCTTGCACCATTATATTCAATCAATTCAATTGCTCCGTCAAATCCCCCCCCCTTAAAGTTATCCGCTATATAAAAAATCTTTTCCGCTAAATCATGTTAATAGTTTTCACGGATTCAAAATACACTCAAAAATACAGTTCTGCCTGCGCTCGGAACAGATTGGCGTAAGCTCCGTCTTCATGCTCAAGCAGCTCCCTGTGGCTGCCGATTTCCAGAATCTTCCCACCATGCAGGTAAATGATGGTATCACATATTTGACAAACCGGAAGCCTATGGCTTACAACAACGGCTGTGGCATTGGAAAATAATTCCATAAACTGACGGTACATTTTCACTTCATACTCTGCATCCACTGCCGCATTTGGCTCATCAAGGACAATCAGGCCCCCGCCCCTGAACCTGGTGCGTGCAAACGCTATTTTCTGCCATTGTCCTCCTGAAAAAGTCCCCCCATGAACTACATCGGTGTCCAGACCATCTTTCGCTCCGCCAATAACCTCCTCAAGCCCGGCCCACTTAATCGCGTCATCCAGCCGCTGCCCCATGTTCTTTTCCTCATAACGACTCACGATTATGTTGTCTTTTAAAGACAGTTCAAACCTTGCATAATCCTGAAACATGGCCGCAGTATTTCTGCGAACCTCCTCAGGACACAGATGTGCTTCCCGCCCGTTTATCAGCACTTTTCCGCTCTGCGGAACGTCATAGCCGAGCAGCAGCCGAATAATGGTGGACTTCCCGGAACCATTTTCCCCCACAAGCGCGACTTTCTCATAAGGATGCATGCAGAAAGAAACATTTGTCAAGGCATTTTCAACACGATTAGGGTAAGCATAGCTTACATTTTTGAATTCTATGGCAGGAGCCGTGTTCAGAGCAAGCGTCAACTCCCCCTCAGCAGCTCCGGATTCTTCTTCAAACGCAAGTATTTCCTCAATCTCTGCAATGATGTGCCTGTTTTTTGCCAGGAAACTATAGTACCCCATCAAAGAATCGCACACACCCTCGATGCGGAAAACAGCATAGACAAAACCGGACATCACTGTCATGGATATCACATTTCCGACATATAGTACGCCAATAAATATAAAAGACAGCAAAGTCCTCAACTGCCCAAGAAAATAAATAAAAAATTCACTCTTCCGCTTCAGGGCGTTGTGCTTTATTTTCAATGCATCCAATTCCTGTTTCTTTTCACCCCACTCCCGGATCAGGTCTTCCCGCACCCCGTTAAAAAGAATTTCAGGCGCATTTTTTCTCTCCAACAGCATTGCTTTTAAAGCCTTGCAATACCGCTCCAATTCCTCTATACTGACGGAAAATATATGGTCTTTGTCAACAGACTTTTTATGGGCCGCTTCTTTCCAAATCGTAACGCCGATGCAGATCAGAATCACCCCACATCCCGCCTCCCTGTAAAGCAGGGAAATGCTTGCCAGCGAAACCACGGAAACTGCCATATTAACGATATTTTCATAGATACCCAGCAGCCCAGCTTTCCCGCTGTTGAATGCATGGGAAATCTTGCTCGGAAGCGTCCCGTTTTCCAGATTCCGCAGGCTGATTCGCGCAATTTTCTCCATAATGACCGACTGCATAGACATATCCAGATAGTGATTCAGCATCAGCCTGATCACATACTTTACGCTTTCCATGATCTCCGGCGCCAGATAGTACAATAAAATATACAAAAGCAGCACCCCCACAATCTGCTGATAGGGCACAAGACTGCTGACCATGCCAATTAATTCATTCAGAAAATAGATTTCTATCGCTGGAATAAGCGCAAGCATCAGAATTAACAAAATCATAATCCCGGAAAAAACAGGCTTTACCTGAAATCCTATCTTCAGAACGCCAAAATAACCTTTCTTTTTCATGCTTACACCCCTTACCTTATGCATACCAATGTTTCTGTGCTTCATAAAGATTCCGATACACCTCGCATACCTGAAGCAGCTGTTCATGAGTCCCTGTTCCAACCACTTCCCCCTGCTCCAGCACAATGATTTTGTCGGCCTGCCTGGCAAGTCCTAAGCGGTGAGTGGAAACAACCACGCTTTTCCCCCGGGCAAGCGCTAAAAAGGTATTAAAAATATCAAGCTCAGCCTGCGGATCCAGGGCAGATGTGGGTTCATCAAACAAAAATATCGATGCATCCCTGTTTTTCAGCGCTCTGGCAAGGCATATTTTCTGCCATTGTCCTCCTGAAATGTTGACACTGTTTTTAAAGCCGGAAATTAGGATGTCATCTTCTGATGCTGCAGGGCCGTTATACGCAACCTGTTCAAGAAGCGCCTCCAGATCCGCCTCCTTCCCTTCTGACCCGAAAAGAATATTGCGTTTCAGATCAAACGGATAATGAATTGGCTCCTGAAAGGAAAAGGCAATCCGGGATTTGACTTGGCCAATGTCAAACTGCCCTATCTCTATATCATTATAGCGCACACATCCTTCCTGCGGCGCATAGATTCCGGCCAGAATTTTTAAAAGAGTGCTTTTTCCCGAACCGTTTTTCCCCACAAGCGCCACGGCTTCGCCCGGCTGAATGAAAAAATGAATACCCTTTAATACCGATTGTCTGCTTTCCGGATACCGAAAGCTGACATTTTCTACCTTGATAGAGACAGGTTCCTTCCATGCCTGTGCATTTGCCCTCCGCTCGGAGTCGTTTCCTGCAAGGAACATACACACATCCCGGTATTCAAGGACAGAATAATAGATGCCGTCCACATGATTGGAAGTTTTCTTAAAAGACTGTGCCAGCATAATCATAAAGGGAATCAGTGATATCAATGTTCCAACAGAGCCCCTGCCATCTTGAATTTCCAGATAAACCAAAAAAAGCACCGCAAACACAACTCCTGAAGTAAAGATAAACATCAAGGCGGTACATGCTGAAAAACGAATCTCCAAACGCATTTTCTTTAAAAAAATTCCGTCCATTTTTCCTTTCCATTTTTCGACAAGCTTAGAAGCCGCATTGTAAAGTTTGATCTCCCTTATAATATTGGGCTTTGAAAACATATCCCTAATGTCATCTGCCCTCTGTCGATCCATTTCCACATCCCTGTTATGTAGATAATTCTGTCTGGAAAATATAAAGGACTGAAGCAAAGACGGCACCAAAATCAATGCCCCCACAAAAGCATACCACGAGATCAGGCGGAACAGATAAAAGAGATATGTGGCAAGCATTACAAACTGAGAGAGCAGATCCCCTGTTGAAACAAACACATCATGTACACAACCCGTTATGCGTTCGGCGCGTTTATATTCTTTCAACCACTTTTCATCCTCATAACATACCGCCTCTGCTCTGCCGGCCGACTGTAACACCGCTTTTTTCAAAATGTTATCGATTCCTGCACCGGTGGACAACAACAATTGACCGGATAAAATCTTTATTAAATTCCAAAGAATCTGGAAAACCACATATCCCAACATGGAAGCGGCCATGAATCTCAATGTACGCTCCTCGATATTTTCCAAAATACTGTTTAACAACAGGGTATTTATGTACGGAAAAAAGGATAATATCAGTAAAATCACCACATATAAAAGAATCTTCGGTTGATTTTGTATATAATATTTGATTGAGCGAAACCACGTTTTCAAACCATTTGCAGCCATAGCAAAACCTCCTCTCATTTCACAAAAATACATTCAAACATTTTTCAATTGCTGAGGTATGTATTAAGCCCCAATAAGAAATCATATATATCCATGTTATAATAATTATATTCAATTCTATTATAGAGCAAAGGACTATAAGAAATTAAATTTACATTCTTGCTATTTTCATATAATTTACTTATTAACTGGGTGCATTGAAGCGTGCATGCTCCTAAAATCACAACGGTATTATAATCGTATCGTTGAAGTTTTTGTCCTTTATATGGCTTAACAGGAAGTATCCCACTTAATTCATGAAGAATGTCCACATTTTCTGTAACCAAATCTCCACCAAATGACTTTATTACATTTTTAAGCAAGTAATGATTCGAATTCGGGCGTGCCTTTTTTATGCTTTCATAGAAATCATTAATAACTAATAGAGGAAATTCCGGATTATATTCCAGCAAACTGAGTAGTTCTACAGGAGTAGTTATTCTAAGTTTCCTTTCAAGTTCAGGCATCGTCAATATACCAGAATCTCTTGATATGCCTGCTCCCGTGTAATATAATACCCGGTCAGGGTTTTCAGATATTTTACTGTATAATCCAAATGGATCAGAACACTCAATATATTTCGCCTTCGACTTCTCATGTAAATATGGGGAAGTAGTAGATAATTGAGAACAATTATCTACTTCTACTTTTTTTACGCTCTTAATTAGATTAGAATTAAAATACTCAAATACTTGTTCTTCCGATCCATCATTCACGTACAAACGATATCCTTTATTATTAATATTAAAATCAATATTACTATTTATTATATGGGTGGTAACCGTTGTCGAAATTTTAATCATGTTTTCTTCCCTTGCCTACTACAACATATTTATGTTTAATACCCCCAACAGCCAATAAGGAATTATCCATCTTGTTGCTTAAGCTGTTAGAATGAGTAAGGCAATGTGTATGGCCGTTACCTCCCAAGACTTTACATCCGTAGAATAGTCAGCTAACCAACCCCCTCACTCACCAAAGGAATTTAAGCTATGCTGATTTCCTTACTCATATTTTTGCCCTTAGCGTAACACACCACATCAATCTTGTCAACATTATATTTTCATGCATAGTATTGACATCGTAATATAATTCCCATATAATTTATAAACAATAATTTTTATAAACGGTAAAAATAGGATCTGAATCCGTGAACTTAGTATCAAAAACATGAGGCATCCAATAACGCCCCTCACAATGTCCAAATTATGAGTTGCAGCTTGATATTTTCATACATTAGGGGTCAGCAAACAAACCGCAGTACGAATGTCTGCGCCGATCTGTTCAGTTATAAAACATCAGGTCACTAAAGCGAAGCTGTCATAGATCCGTTTGATTGTGAATCGCCACCGATTGCTTTTGCCGATGGATAATACCAATCGCCCGGCATGTTCTGTTAAATGTCCTGCAAACTGCATGAGGTTACTGATGACCGTGCGGATCCTGCGCCGGCGCACCTTCCTGCGCCCGGCATCATCACGCTTCTTCAGTGATTCCTGACCGATTATACGCAAGATGTTATAGGCGATCACAGTCAGTTCAAGCACCAGCTTGTTGCTGTCAAATTTCCCGGATGGCAGCCGTTCGTTCGATCTTCATTTCGCTCAGCAGATCTACATTTGCCTGCAGGATGTCCCCGCGGAGTGAATCCCCGATCATGTCGAAACGCTGCCACAGTGTTTCCGCTGAGGGAATGGCATATGAGATCCCCAGAGCGTATTTGTAATAATCGGGATCATCCATCATTTCACGTACGGCTTCATACTGCGGCTTTCCCTGACAGAGCATACCGATATAGGTCAAGAGGATATCTCCGTTTTTGATCTGCTTTTGCAGATATTCACTGGATATGGGAGCCCGGTTGATCTTCTTAACGAAGCTGCTTTTGCCAAGGATCTGTCCCACGAACACAAGCCCGCTTGGGGTAATCAAACGCTCATCGCTGAACTCTATATGTATTGTTTTCACAGCAGTACCTCCATATGTGGATCAATACATACATTATACAGGATGTTGCGTTGCAATGCACTAAAATATCAACATTTTGCGTCACCCATTGGGGTAGACATCAGGAATATGTCCAATTCCGGCAAAGAGGCGTTATTAGTGAATTTTTCGGCAAAATCATGAGGCATGGTTCACGGAATCAGGTAGGAGAAATCAATGGCATTATCAGAGGGAATCAAAAGAGGCACCGTTGAACTTTTGATCTTAACAATACTTCAGTATCAGGACATGTACGGTTATCAGCTCTCACAGGAACTAGCAAACCGCAGCAAGGGGCTATACACACTCCAGGAAAGTTCTATGTACCCTACCCTCTATCGTTTAGTCGAAAAAGGAGTGATTTCCGACCGGCAGGAAAAGGTGGGAAAACGGCGGGTACGGGTCTATTACCATTTAGAAGAAGCAGGAAAAGTTTATCTGGAAACAATACGAAAAGAATATTGCTCGATATGCCGAGGAGTACTTTACATTTTAGGCATTGAGGATATAAAAGAACTGGAGGAATAATAAAATGACTCAGCAAAAGATAATTTCCAGCTACTTAAGACAAGCGAAAAGAAACTGCCCTTTTTTTATCCAAAAGAAACTAATTATAGACCTTAAAAACCATCTCTTTGATTACTTTGATGATAATCCGGGCAGTACATTGGAAGATATCATAAATCATTTGGGACCACCTGAAAAATTTGCAGATGAGTATCTCTTACTTATGGATGAACCTATCAGAAGGAAATTCATACAAAAAGACAGATGGATCAAATGGAGTTGCTTGACCGGAGTTGCTGCTATTGTACTTATCGCAGCGGTAACGGCGTTTGGGATTCTTTATGAGGTTTCCCAGACAAAAGTGTACTATTGTTATGAATGTGTAACCGAAAATAATATCAAACAAAATTAATGGAGGACAAATCTATGAAGAAATTACTGACACTGTAAATGACAACTGCTATGTTGACAGTCGGTTTATCAGGCACTTCACTTTCTGCCCATGCCGAAGCAGACAACACAGCCCACGAAAAAATCATCAGCGAAACCACCGAATATTTTGAAGATGGAAGTTCTGTCACCATTATAGTGACAGAAGAATCAACTGCCCCAACGCGGACATCAGCGTATTCAAAATCCGGTTCAAAACATTACGTTTTCTTAAGCGAGGACAAGGCTGAACTCTGGCGCTTTACCGTTCATGGGACATTTACGGTAAATCCCGGCATAAGCGCCACATGTACAGAAGACTCCTACAGTATTGACATCTCTGATGATGCAGGGCACAATGAATCAGCTTCAACATACCATTCTGGGGATCAGGCAATAGGAGATGCTACTTTTAGCTAACAAACACATGTCATCACAATTTCTGTTTATACGCAAAAAAAGAGGCAGAACCCATATGGCTCCGCCCCAGCATAAATTTTGTTCCATCACGCATCAACCTGGCTGATAATATTAAAATTCTTCGAGTCTTCCTTGTCGGTGATAACGACAACCTCCTGCGCAGACCCTGTAAAAAAGGACAAAACACTCCTCCTTGTCATAATTCCCCACCACCTGCCATAAGATTTTTGAGTTCAGGATTGTCTGGGTATAGTTGCCTTTCATCTTGCATGGGACAGGGGTTTTTGACAACTCCCCTTTGGTGCTGAAACATAAAGCACCAGTCTTGTCTTTTGTAATATAAACAAACGGATCCTGGCCTTGATTCGACACCTCAAAAACCGCCAGAGCGTCCAAGATATCCTTTGGAACCGCCTGATTGGTGCAGGTTCTGCTATGCGCCTTTGCCATTGCCACAGAAGACTCCAGGGGATAAGGTTTTTCAATGTCCTTTGCCATGAACAGGGCAATATCGGTACCGCTCTTAAAATAAACATATTTGTCATACACGCAGATTTCCGTGTTCTTGCCTTCCAGGAATTTAGGCAGTACCTTAAATTGGTCCCCGTCGATCTGCATTGCCAGAAGATCCCCAGACTTACGCATCGTAGGCGGCAGCGGTGCATCCTCCTCGCCAGACTTTTTCAGTTTTTTCCTGTCGTTAATACAGCATTCATACTGCGGGAACCCAATTTTAAAGTATCTGTGCTACTCATTTGGATTTTATTGTTCTTTAAGTCAAAACAAAGGCAGACATCCCCCTGTACATCCCTCCGCCCCAGGACTGTAAAATTTAGAGGCATAATTTAACAGATCCGCAAATTGCCTGCTGTCAACGGAAGAATGGATATACCACTCGTCAGAAGGGAACAGGATAACCGGCTTTTCCCCTAAAGGAAGCTGTCCTGGCTGCCTCCCTTTTTTAAAAGACAGTTTTGGCCACCTCCAGCGTCATAGGAATATCTTTCCCATTATCCATTGCCGCGCTGATGTCACATAGCCTTTGTTGTGATAAACAATCCTTGCTTTTGTAGTCATACTTTGAGTAGCCCAGTTCTTCATCCAGTTCCTCGTCCAGTACGCCCTCTAAGAGGACAGACATCATGTCGCGCATAACGGCATTGACATCTGTGCTGTTTTTGATGCTGATATCGTTTTCTTTCAGATATCCCCGCATCATTTCCCGCATAGCTGCTTTCTGTGGGCGTTCTTTTCTTCTTGCCATAATAATACCTCCAGACTGTGTAGTTTTATCTTACATCAGTCTGGAGGTTTACACAAACTTTGGGATGGCCCCAAAACTTAATATAGGCATTGTTTGAAAAAGAAATGTGTGCTATACTCCATTCACGGGAAACCATAGAGCCAAAGGCGGCTTTACCCCTCTTGTATTTTGCGGAGGGTTCAAGTAGCCCTCCAGACGAAAGAAAGGAGGGCGATGCAATGATTACATATCAGGATTTCTTTTTGTTCTGTACGTTCATTGTTGCCCTTATCAGTCTGCTTTATCAGATTTTTAAGGGAAAGAAATAGCCGCCACTACCACCAATAGTGACGGCTGACGCTGTAAGGCGTTAAGTCAATTCATTTTCTGGGGTAGAGCCGCTTCTATGGCTTTCCCTTTTTCTATGCCTAATATAACACATTGCTGATAGGTTTTCAAGAACATTTTGAGATATTATCAGAATTAATATTCCATTATTTACATACTTGTGGTATAATATGGGCATCCTGTTATCCCCCTCTTGACATGGGGGGTATGGGATAATTAGTAAAAATTCAAAGGAGGATTTAGGGGAATGAAAAAGAAACTATTAACAATGTTGTTGCTGGCGTTTCTGTCTGTTGGAGTTGTGGCGTGCAGTAATGAAGACCAGGGAAAAATCGGCAATTCAAATCAGTCAGAAGAAACAAGTAACGCACAGTTAGGAAGTGACAAAGAGGGCGAAACTACAAAAAAAGAAACAGAAGAACCGAAGGCACAAACAGAAGCCCCAAAAGTACAGACAGAAGCCCCAAAGGCAGAAATAACTATTGAGCGGCAAGTTGTTTTTGACCAGGACGGAATAATTATAACTGCAACCGGGATAGACCTTAAGGGTTCTTTTATGGGGCCGGAGATTAAGCTTTTAATTGAAAATAATTCCGAAAAAAAGCTTACAGTGCAAGCCAGAAATGTTTCTGTAAATGGGTATATGGTAGATACGTCAATGTCCGCAGAAGTTTCTCCTGGAAAGAAAGCAAATGATTCTCTTACCATAACCAAAAGCTCCATTAAGGAATGCGGAATAGAGAATATCGCATATGCTGACTTTTCCTTCCATATTTTTAACAGTGATTCGTGGAGTGATTCGTTCGATACTGATATGATTCACATAGAGACGTCCTGTGTCAATAGCTATACACAATCGTATGATGATAGCGGAGAAGTGATTTATGAAAATAATGGAATTAAAATTGTTTCAAAGGGCATTTCGGAAGATGCGAGTTTTATGGGGACGCCGCTTGTTCTTTACATAGAAAACAACACGGAAGATGCGATTACAATCCAAGCCAGAAATGTTTCTATAAATGGGTTTATGGTCGACCAGATATTCTCGTGTGAGATTATGCCTGGCAAGAAGGCAATTGATGCTGTTACTTTTATGAAATCAGATATAGAGGAAAATCAGATAAAAAGCATAGATGAAGTGGAGATATCGTTTCATATATTTAAAACTGACGGGTGGGATACCATACAAGATACGGATCCTGTGACAATAAGCTTTAAATAGAACCTTACAACTGAATATTGAGAAAAAAGGCGGCGGAGAAATCTGCCGTCTTTTTATTAGAATAAGCTTGGTACAAAATCTCTCTTCACCTATATTACAATTAATACATGATACAGAAAACAAAACTCTGCCTGTCATTTGACAGTCGCGCAAGAAAGGAGCAGCATTATGTATGAATTGGTAGAAGTGCGGAAAGATGATGTTTTTACGAATAGCAAAGTGATTTCGGAGGGAACGAATAACAAACACCATGCGGTACAACAAATCATTTAAAAGTATGAAAAGGTGTTCGATGAAACAAAGGAACTTGGAGCGGTCGCATTTGAAATGCGAGCCCTAAAACAAAGCAGGGGAGCGAATCAAAAAAAGATATATCTTTTAAACGAAGGCCAGGCCATGTTTTTGATGACTCTTTTAAGAAATGACGGAGTAGACGGTGTTGTTGTGAGATTCAAGGCAAGGCTTGCCAGTAAAGAAAACCGTCTGAAAGAGACAGACGTAATAAAACTTCTTGTAGAGTATGCCAAGGAGCAGGGCAGTACACATTCAGACCAGCTATATAGAGTCTATACAAAACTGGCTAACAGCATTGTCGGCGGCAAGCGTGATGATATGACAGCTTTGGAACTGAATACCCTTACATTGGTGGAAAGCATTATAAAGTAGACCATAGAAATAGATATGTCAATGGGGTATGCACTATAAGGACATATACAAAGACTGTAAGAAGCGGATAGAACAGTTTGGAGAAATTACATATTTGATAGCATGACAGGGTGGAAAATTTCTTTCCACCTTTTTGTATGTGCACAGGATCTAATCAGATCCCCCTTTTTGGAGGAGAAGGTTATCGTTCAGTACACCCACCCGGAAATTATAGGGCAGGCATCCCGGCAATAATTCACCGATTTGAAATCGGTAAACCTGATAAGGCATCCCCGAAATGAAGACACCTTGCCACACGCTCCACAAGCCCCTGTTTTGCGTTGTAACGGCATAGGCGATATTTCCTCATGCAGAGTGGTACAAGCCCGGTATGGGGCAGATAGGAGCCTTTACAGAGGGATTCTGACAGTAGGGCGGTTCATTCCTCGTGTATGAAGAATGGAGCGAAAATTCCGCTGTACCCCTGCCGCTGATTTGGCGTTCCCAAAGGGAATCTTCCCTCCTGCTCTCGGGCAACCCGTACCTGAAAGTACGCTCTCACCCTCTGCAGGTGTGCCTACGGAGGTTTTCCTTTGTGGAGAGTCCCTGTGCCGGGGAGTCGTGAAGTCCGACATCTTCCCCCAGATGTGGGGGAAGTCTGTAACGTTTCGTTATCCAGTTCCCCAGAGATTCCGGGACTAATTCCTGTCGGGTTCCGGGCTGAAGACCTGCTGACAAAGGAAAAAGCCCCCAGGAATAGTCCCGGAGGCCCGGGGAAGAGGATCACAGTTCCAGCTCTGTAAAGTCAATCCACAGATCATCATAGATGTTGACCTTGATCTTGTCCTGGAAAGTGTAAGCGGCGGCTTCAAATTTGGTTTCTTCCAGGTGATAAACAAATACCGTTTTCTTAATAGGGCCCACAATCCAATACTCCCTCACTCCAGCGTCCATGTAAAGGTTCAGTTTGCGTACATAGTCATGGCTTGAATTACCAGAGGATACGATCTCCATAATCCAGTCCGGCGCCCCGGTACAGCCCCGGTCTGTCAGCTTATTGGGATCACAGATCACGCTGATGTCCGGCTCCACCACGTTTTTGTCATCTTCTGAAAACAGCTTGACGGCAAAGGGGGCCGGGTAGACCTTGCAGGGGCCTTTTTTAGAATCAATATAGTTGGCAATGGTTTTTGATAAGAACATGAGTATTTCCTGGTGTATCCTGCTGGGAGCCGACATGTAATAGATTTGACCGTCTATCAGTTCGGCTCTGACGTTCTCTGGCAGGTTGTAGTAGTCATCTTCTGTGTAAATGTTTGCGTGGGCTAATGCTTCTGACATTGTGGTGCTCCTTTCTGGTGGGTGGGAAATTTAAATGGCTTCCTGTGTATCATTCATGATAAACCGTGCATCAAAAGTGCAGTTTAAGGCTTTTGCAATGTCCAAAAGCTCTTTTTCTGAAAAATTGTCTCTTGTCATTTTATTAGACATATTTTGTCTGGATTGTCCGGTTCTTTCGGCCAACTGTGCGAGGGTCATATTTCTGCGTTTTAAAATTATTTTTATTTTTTCGCCCATGGTAATAGACATTTTGAATACCGCCTTTCTTATGTGTTATATAAACATTATACACTATAAAATGTAATAAGTCAAATATTTAAAGACATAGTAAATAAAAAAGTTGCTAAAAAGTGTATAATAGTCTTATCAACAGAGAGGAACACAAAAGCAGCCAAGGCGGACGGGAGTAGCGAAAGGGAAAGCAAGAACGCAAGGTAACACCGGGAAGCAGGATAAGAAAGATTGAGATGCCGCATAAGCCGCTAGATGTTTAAAGCCTGCCGGGGCTGTCCTAAAACCTCTTGAAATTGAAAGGAGATAGGACACATGAAGTACAACTTTAGCAAAATCATGTTGAGAGCATGGAAAATCTACCGGGAAAACAAAGGGCTTTCTTTTGGGGAGTGCTTGCACCGGGCATGGCTGACCGCAAAGGCAGAGGAAGTAAATACAAAGCGGATTGAGGACGCAAAGGCAGCTGCAGGGATTGACGAGGAAACAAACACATGGAGCGGCTGGAAACAGCTTGGATATGAAGTGATTCATGGTAGTAAAGCATTATTTGGCGCTGATCTGATTTGGGGTAGTAAAGGGGATGGCAGGATTTATAAGGCCCGGTTCTTTGGACGGTCACAGGTGCAGGAACTTGCGACAGCATAAAAATAGCCCCATACCAGAGCGGTCACTCTGATAGGGGCAAGTACCCCACAACTTAGCAAATGAGGGTATGGGGAGATTATAACATTTCCCCTGCCCGGAGTAAAGAGAGGATTTGAGTGAAATGCAATACCCACTGACAATAGAGCAGTTCCAGTACCCGGAGTTTGAAAAGGGTATTGGCATGGAGATGGAATTCCTACCCCAAATTTTAGATGGCAAGCGGTACAGCATTTACGGGAAGAAAAAGCTATTATTACAGGCATATATCTCCGCGGATTGGCGGCAGAAAAGTACAGCAGCTTGAACGCAGGGAGATTTTAAACATACAGAGGGATATTTCCGAGAGGTTGGCAGCAACTACCTGCAATGGGGTAATGAGGACATTAAAAGTAATCCTTAATGATGCTGTACATGATGATATTATTCTCAAAAGCCCTGCAGGTGGAATCAAAGCTATAAAAGAACCGGAGAAAGCCACGGAAACATATCACAGGGCGCTGACGGAACAGGAGCAAAAGGACTTTATGCACGAAATGGCGAAAGATTATTATTACGAGTTTATTTCGCTTCTCTTATGCACGGGCATGAGGATCGGTGAAGCTGCTGCCCTGGCATGGGACGATATAGACTATAAACAGAATGTTATTCATGTAACGAAGACAGTCACTTTCAATGAAGATAACACTATGAGCATAGGAAGTCCTAAAAGCGAAGCAGGGAAAAGGGATATTCCGTTAAATGATACAATTAAGGGGGTTTTAGCAGATCAGAGGAAAAAACTTGGGAATGTTCTGCCAATGAATGATAACAGGATTTTTGCATCCGTATATGGTGGCATAGTACATAACCACGCAATAAACCGGGCGATAAGTGACTCGCTGGCCAGACTGGAAGAACAGGGTAAGCAGATAGAGCATTTTACAGCACACGCTTTAAGAGACACCTTTGCGACACGGTATATAGAGCAAGGCGGAAACCCGCAGACCTTAAAGACAATTCTGGGGCACAGCAGCCTGGCAATGACCATGGACTTATACAGTCATGTCCTACCGAATACCAAACAAAAGGAAATGGATAATCTGAAGATAGTTTTATAACCGGATGTGCGGCATGGCAACCGCCCGTGTCATTACCCCAATAATACCCCCTTTTCTACCCCAATTTTGTGGGGTACGAGGTAGATAAAGATAAAGAAAGATGAAATATATGAAAGTGGCTGACGTTAAACAATACCCATAGAATCAGGGCTTGAAAGAATAACCATGGATAAAGAAAAATAATGATAAAATGAACAGCATTATACCACAAGTATAATGACAGCTAAAGTTTTTTGTGATATAGTACGATATAGAAAGAAGATAAGCGGGTCCGAGTTATACAGAAGCGGGTCCGGGGAAGGAAAAAATCATGTTTACAGTTATCCGGTCAGATTATATATATTGTAACAGTTTTAGATATGCAGCGCTCGAATGTAAACAAGAGCGGGGCTTTGGTTTTGTGTGTTCAGATGAGAACAGGCTGGAAAGGATTTCTGTGACAAGGGATGTGCGACTGTGGGAATAGAGGCAGGAGCAGACCGCAGGATACATGGATTTCAGGACCGCTTAGCTTGCGTGAATACACATGACAGGCGGTTTTTTTGTACCGTTCAATATGAAAATGAGGAAAGAAGATCATGGACAGGATTGAAATTAAAGGAAAAGTAAATACGGCTGTATGCTATGCAAGAATAGTAGAGGAGGAAGCCATAGAGCAGATCAGACGCATGTGCGATTATCCCATGACCGAGGGGTCAAAGATCCGCATTATGCCGGATGTTCATGCCGGTAAGGGCTGCACCATCGGCACCACCATGACGATTATCGATAAGGCGGTTCCGAACGTTGTGGGCGTGGACATCGGATGCGGCATGTATACGGTGAATCTGGGCAAAGGGGATATCGACTTTGCAAGGGTGGATGAAGCCGCCCATTATATTCCTTCCGGCATGAATGTCTGGGAAGGGCGGCAGGAGCGCTTTGACCTGACGGAGCTTGCCTGCTACAGGGAGCTTAAGGATACCAAGAGGCTGGAGAGATCGCTTGGCACGCTGGGCGGCGGCAATCATTTTATAGAGATCGATGAAGCCGGGGACGGCACCAAGTATCTGGTCATCCACTCCGGTTCAAGAAATCTGGGAAAGCAGGTGGCGGAGCTTTATCAGAGACTGGCAACTAATCTTGCCAGAGGGTATGGCGATTATCTTGAGAAGCGTGACGAGATTATCAGAGTCTATAAGGAGCAGGGGCGCAGGAATGAAATACAGGAGGCGCTGAAGAAGCTCCATTGGCAGGTTTATGAGTCTGAGACGGCTGTGCCCGAGGATTTGTGCTATCTGTGGGGAAAATATCTCGAGGACTATCTGCATGATGTGGAGATCTGCCAGGCGTTTGCAAGACGAAGCAGGGAGAAGATGGCGGAGATCCTTATGGAGAGAACCGGCATGACCGGAGGAGAGGCATTCCATACCATTCATAATTATATCGACACAGACGAAATGATTTTGAGAAAGGGCGCAATAGCCGCCCACGACGGAGAAAAAGTGCTGATTCCCATAAATATGAGGGACGGAAGCGTGCTGGCGGTGGGTAAGGGCAATCCCGAATGGAACTTCTCCGCGCCTCACGGGGCGGGAAGGCTTATGTCCAGGAAAAAGGCCAAGACAGATCTCAGCATGGATGAATACAGAGAGACAATGAAGGGCGTTTATACCACCTCGATTAATGAAAATACATTGGACGAAGCACCCATGGCATATAAGAGACTTGAGGATATTATAGATGTTATCAGAGAGTCCGTAGATGTCATCGATGTGATGAAACCCGTCTACAATTTTAAGGCTTCCGATTAAGGCGCAGGAACGGCTTCCTTCTGCCTGCGGAGGCGGAAATGGAGGAAAAAATGTTTACTGTGCCTGCTATAGATATGGCGGCTACCGGAAGGAATATTATGAGGCTGAGGGAGGCGGCAGGTATGACTGTCAGAGAGCTGCAGGATATTTTTGGCTTTGCCACTCCTCAGGCAATTTACAAGTGGCAGCACGGAACGGCAATGCCTACGGTGGATAATCTGGTTGTCTTGGCAGCCGTATTGGAGGTCTCTCTGGATGAAATCATTGTAATCAATGTAAATGTTAAGGCGCAGATCAGCGCATAAAGACCCAATAAGCGGAGCTTTTCCCGGTCTAAGAGGCGGAAGGCTTTCGCCAGGCGGTCAGGACGGCGGCCTTTCGGGCTGCAAATCCTGCAGTATCATGGGGGCAAAATCCCTTTTGCCCCCAACAGCTTAAAACTATGGGCAGGTAAGCCTAGTGGCGAAGGCGGCGGACTGTAAATCCGTTACATCAGAAACACCGTTGGTTCGAGTCCAACCCTGCCCACTGCATATAAAAAACACGTGATAAACAACCCGACACAAAAGATAATAAAATTTCCGGGCGGACGGTAAAATCGGTTCCTGCAGAGCGTTTCCAGCCTTAAGGCTGAAAATTCATTCTGCGTCCTTTGGCTGAAAATGAATGATACGGCACATTAACAGCTTATATTAAGCATCTGCGCCCTGCCGTGGAGCCTCAGTGCCATGGAGTCCGCGGGCACGAAAATGCAGTCGCCCCGGAAAAAATTCAGCGCATGCCCGTTTTCCTCATAAAGAGTGCCGCAGCCGCCGATGCACAGAAGCACATGGAAGGAATTTTCCGCCGTGCAGAAGCATGCCATAGCGCGGCAGCGCTCCGTATTGATGAGCTGGCGTTCCACCTGGAAATATCTGCAGCGGCACAAAAGCTCCGAGGCGCATCCCGGCGTGTATTTTAAGACGCGCATGGGCTGGCGCGGCGGGGCGTTGCCGTTCAGATCCGCCACATCCAGGGCCTTTTCAATGTGCAGCTCCCGCTTTTTGCCGTTTTTGTCCAGGCGGTCATAATCAAACAGGCGGTAAGTGAGGTTGGAGCTTTCCTGTATCTCCGCGATCAGGGCTCCGGCGCCGATTGCGTGGACCTTTCCCGCCTGGATAAAAAATACGTCGTCCTTTTTGATGTGTACCTTCTGCAGATATTTTTCCACCGTTCCCAGCAGGATGCTTTTTTTGAGAGCTTCCCGGTTTATGCTTTGCCTGAAGCCGTACACGATCCTGGCGTCTTCCGCCGTATCCAGCACATACCACATTTCCGTTTTGCCCAGAGAGCCGTTTTCATGCTCAAACGCGTAGGCGTCGTCCGGATGCACCTGTACAGAAAGGTCCTGCCTGGCATCGATTAGCTTGATCAGTATCGGCAGCTCTCCCAGGGTGCGCATATGCGTTCCCAGATATTCCGGATGCCGCCGCAGCACCTCCGCCAGAGCTTCTCCCTGAAACTGCCCGCTTGCCACAATGCTCTGACCGTCCGCGTGGGTGGAGCACTCCCATGTCTCCGCCAGAGGCTCCATTGGGATATCCTTTGAAAAATCGTCATTGAGGCGGGTTCCGCCCCAAAGATAATCCTTCCCCGCGGGCTTCAGAAGAAAGGGCTCAGCTTTCCAGCCGGAATTTCTGTTTGTCATGTACGCTGATCTCCTCTCCGAGCTGTACCTCCATCACCTTCAGCTCCGTGTCGGCAATGATGGTATGCCGGCACCCTGCCTGCATGGTAACCACATCGCCGGGCTTTACGGGCTGCTCCATGCCGTCAACAATGGTTCGTCCCGTGCCGGAAATGATGGTCCAGACCTCGTCCCGCAGCTTATGACTGTGGTAATTCATCATGTGGCCGGCATTTAACGTGACCTTGATTGTCATGCTGCCGTCCTCAATGTCCATGACCCGGAAGCTGCCCCAGGATTTT
This sequence comes from uncultured Acetatifactor sp., assembly GCA_910578215.1. Taxonomy (GTDB): domain Bacteria; phylum Bacillota; class Clostridia; order Lachnospirales; family Lachnospiraceae; genus Acetatifactor. Next base: position 18,534 of record CAJTPH010000007.1, read on the forward strand.
TCCGCAAACATCACCGGGCGTTCTATTTCGTCAACATAAGGCTTGATATAGCTGGACTGCTCCTTGTCGGAGACCAAAATTCCCTCGGGACTTGCCGAAACCACGATATCCTTCAGCCCCATGCATAAAACCGGCAAATCCAGCTCGTTTATCACATGCACGTTGCGGCAGGTCTCGTTTTGGATGGCATTCCCCACACAGGCGTCATCCATTGCCTCCGTCAGCGTATTCCATGTTCCCAGATCCTTCCATTGCCCGTTAAAACGCATGACCTTGATATGTTCTTCCTTTTCCACAACAGCATAGTCTAAGCTGATCCTGGTCAGAGTCTCATACCTGTCAAACAGATCGTGATAATCCGTAAAATCGATGAGCTCGTGGGCCTTGTCCAGCACATATTTGAGCTTGTAGGCAAAGACGCCGCCATTCCAGAGGGCGCCCCGGGAAATATACTCCTTTGCGGTCTCTGCGTCCGGCTTTTCCTTAAAGGCCTTCACGCCGCTGACGGCGTCCCGGCTTCCCGGGATAATGTAACCGTATTTCTCACTGGGATAGGTGGGCTCAATGCCCATCAGGACAAGATTGGCGTCCCCTTCCGCAGCCAGCTGCCCCAGCTTTGCCAATGCCTCAAAATAATCCTGCTCCACGGCAGGGTCCACCGGGCAGACAACCACAGGCTCCTCCGCGGAGACGCCCTGGACGTCATGGAGATAGGCGGTGGCCAGAGCGATTGCCGGAAACGTGTCTCTCCGGCAGGGCTCCACGGAAATGCCCACGGCTTCTCCCAATTGGTTGCGTATGGAGGAGACCTGGGTCCTGGATGTGGCGATGGTCACCCTGGCATCCTTATCCGTCCGGAGAAGCTGCCTGTAGACCCGCTGCACCATGGACTCATATTCTCCCTGAGGCGTCTTGAAAATTTTGATAAACTGCTTGGAGCGTATATCGTTGGACAATGGCCAAAGCCGCTTCCCCGAGCCGCCGGATAATAAAATAATGTTCACACTAACTCCTATCTGCCCGCTCCAGCGGGCATAAAAATCAGGATTGTGAAATGTTCTATTTCACATTAACTCCTATCTGCCCGCATTAGCGGGCATAAACTATCTTCCATAAATACCGTGCCGGAAATGGCTTACCGTTCGGCGCGCATGGGATTATTTAGGAAATCCTCATAGGCCAGCCGGATGCCGTCTTCCAGCTCGGTCCTGTAGCGCCAGCCCAGGGCGGCTGCCTTGGAGACATCCAGAAGCTTGCGGGGCGTGCCGCAGGGCTTGCTGGTATCCCAGCGGATTTCGCCCTCATAGCCGATCACCCTGGCGACCAGCTTAGTGAGCTCTTTGATCGTAAGCTCTTTTCCCGTTCCCGCGTTGACCGTCTCGCTGCCGCTGTAATGGTTCATCAGAAAGACGCAGAGATTCGCAAGGTCGTCCACATATAAAAATTCCCGAAGCGGGCTGCCGTCCCCCCAGCAGGTCACATACGGCAGATTTTGTTCCTTCGCCTCGTGAAAACGGCGGATCAGCGCCGGAAGCACATGGCTGTGGGTGGGATGATAATTGTCGTTGGGACCGTAAAGATTGGTGGGCATCACCGAGATATAGTCGGCGCCGTACTGCCTGTTCAGATATTCGCAGTACTTTAACCCTGAGATCTTTGCCAGCGCGTATGCCTCGTTGGTCTTTTCCAGCTCGCTGGTCAGCAGGCAGCTCTCCTTCATGGGCTGCGGCGCCAGGCGCGGATAGATGCAGGAGGAGCCCAGGAATTCCAGCTTTTTGCAGCCGTTTTGCCATGCGGAATGAATCACGTTCATCTCCAGGATCATGTTATCATACATAAAATCCGCAAGCGCGCCTTCGTTTGCCGCGATTCCGCCTACCTTTGCCGCCGCCAGAAAGACATATTCGGGCTTCTCCCGGGCAAAGAATTTCTCCACCTGGTCCTGCCGGCACAGATCCAGCTCCTTATGGGTTCTGGTCAGAATATTGGTATAGCCCTGGCGCTCCAGCTCGCGGATAATAGCGGAGCCCACCATGCCCCGGTGCCCGGCAACGTATATTTTAGCGTCCTTTTCCATGTTTTACCGATTCCTTTCGTTTTAGCGCGGATTAATAATAAATGCCTGATTTTCAAGCTTCGTTGCCGGATGCCTGGGCCGCCTGCTTTAAAGCCTTCTCGGTTTTTGCCAGCGCCCGGTCGTGCTTTGCCATAATGTGGATCAATTCGCTGTAGCTTGTCTTCTGGGGATTCCAGCCCAGCACGGTTTTTGCCTTTGTGGGATCTCCCCAGAGATTGTCCACATCGGTGGGGCGGAACCATGCGGGATTGACACAGACCAGCAGCTTTCCGGTCTTTTTGTCATACCCCTTCTCGTCGAGACCCCTGCCCTCCCAGCGGATGTCCATGCCGTTTGCCGCAAAGGCTTTTTCGGTAAAATCTCTCACTGTATGCTGCTCTCCGGTGGCAATGACAAAGTCCTCCGGGGTGTCGTGCTGCAGAATCAGCCACATACATTCCACATAATCCCTGGCATAGCCCCAGTCGCGCAGGGAATCCATATTGCCAAGCTCCAGATGATCCTGCAGCCCCTCCGCAATGCGCCCTGCCGCCAGCGTGATTTTGCGGGTCACAAAGTTCTCTCCCCGGCGCTCGGATTCATGATTAAACAGAATTCCGTTGACCGCGAACATGCCGTAGGCCTCGCGATACTCCTTTGTGATCCAGAAGCCGTACTGCTTTGCCACGGCATAGGGACTGTAGGGATGGAAGGGCGTGGTTTCCTTCTGCGGAACCTCCTCAACCTTTCCGTACAGCTCGGAGGTGGATGCCTGATAAATCCTGGTTTTGGAAATCAGGTTTAAAATTCGCACCGCCTCCAAAATACGCAGCACACCTATGGCGTCCACGTCGCCGGAGTACTCCGGTACGTCAAAGGACACCTGTACGTGGGACTGCGCGGCCAGATTATAGATCTCGTCAGGCTGTACCAGCCCAATAATGCGGATCAGGGAGGAAGAATCGGACAGATCGCCCTCGTGCAGGGTTATGGCATTTTCAGCCAGCAGATGGTCGATACGTGCCGTGTTGGAAATGGAGGCCCGACGGATAATCCCGTGTACCTCATATCCCTTTTCCAGTAAAAATTCTGCCAAAAAGGACCCGTCCTGACCTGTAATGCCTGTAATCAGTGCTTTTTTCATAAAATACCTTCACTTTCTTTTTGTAGTCTTCTGCGTATGACCGTGATTCATGCGTCCTGCTTTGTGGGTTTTTTGCAGAATACGGCTTATATGCTGCACAATAGATAACTCTGATTTTTTATTATAAGCATATGTTTTGCAGCATAAAAGTGTATATGTTGGATTTTTTTAGCACAATATTGACTTTATGTGGTAGAATGTTGACACAGAAGGTCATTGTGTCACGAAAGGAACGGTTATGGAAAAATCTCTTTTTCAGGACCATCAGGTAGACTCGGCGCGTATCCTTTATACGCCGTCCGTATTTGCAAACGCCAATCTGATTCATTTACAGGAGATCGGCACGCTTACCGCCCTGAAGCCCCATACAAGCAGAAGGGAAAATCTCGCCTCTTATCTTTTTTTTCTGGTGAAAAGCGGCTCCGGCTTTCTGGAATATGAGGGAACGGTCTATCCGCTGGCGGCGGGGGACTGCGTCTTTTTGGACTGTAGAAAGTCCTATTCCCACAGGACGGAGGGCGATCTGTGGGAGCTTGGCTGGGTTCATTTTTTCGGCCCCAACATGAGCGCCATTTACAAAAAATATGTGGAGCGGGGAGGGAATCCCTGCTTTCACGCCCAAGACGCCGGGGCCTATGAGGCGCTTCTCTCGGAGCTGCACGCCATAGCCGATTCCAGTTCCTATGTGCGGGACATGAAGATTTATGAGAAGCTCACGGCGCTTTTGGCGCTTTTGATGGAGGAGAGCTGGCAGCCTGCAGGCTCTGCCCGTGCAAGCGCACAAAAACGCGATATGCAGGATATCAAGGAATATCTGGACGGGCATTATCGGGAGAAAATATCTCTGGATGCTCTTGCCGAGCGTTTTTATATCAATAAGTTTTACCTTTCCCGTCTGTTTAAAAATCAGTTTGGCGTCTCGGTGAGCCATTATCTGCTCCAGGTGCGCATCACCCATGCGAAGTGGCTGCTGCGGTTCTCGGCCCTGTCCATGGAGGAGATCAGCCGTCAGTGCGGCATGAATGACGCCAACTATTTTTCCAGAATATTCAAAAAGGTGGAGCGGATGACGCCGGGAGAATTTCGGCGGCTGTGGTAGAAGCGCCGGCTGTATTTGTATGTGGAAATTTTTGTATGTTTTTGTTATAATGGTTGTGATAAAAAGGCTGCGGGATTTACGCGCCGTGAGGAAATGGGGGCTGTTATGTCTGTACAGGGAGAAGCAGGGGGACAGGTAAGGGAAAAAACAAGGATAGACGTGCATGAACCGAGGCATTATAAGGTAATTATGCACAACGACGACTTTACCTCAATGGAGTTTGTGGTTGAGATATTGATGGATATTTTTCATAAGGACGGGCTGGAGGCGGAGAGGTTGATGCTTACGGTCCATAAGAGCGGAAGGGCGGTTGTAGGCGCATACCCCTATGATATTGCGGTTACAAAGGCCCGGATGGCATCGGCAAGGGCAAGGGAGGAAGGATTCCCCTTAAGGCTGACAGTGGAGGTATAAGGAGAGCGTATGAGTGAATCAAAGGAAGTGGCGGAGATTATCAACATGGCATTCAGGCTTGCCATAGACGCAGATTTTGGGATGGTGACGCCGGAGCTGGTATTGTATGTCATCTGCCAGAACGCCGTATTTGCGGAGGCGTTTGAAAACTGCGGCGGAGACATTAAAAAGCTGGATTATGATTTAAAGACATATCTTGAGACATATATGGAGCCGGCAGATGAGGGGGGAAGCCCGGAGCTTTCACAGGGCATGAAGGATATGCTGGAAGCAGCCTGCATAACCGCTGAGAGCAGCGCAAGGGAAACGGTGGAGCTGACACATATCATATATGCCGTCTATGGGCTGGAGGAGAGCTATGCCGTCTATTATATGCGCAGACAGGGCGTAGAGAAGGTGGAGCTGCTGAGAGAATTGTCCATGGCGTATGACGAAGGGCGCAACGACGGAAGCTCCGGCGCGGATAAGGTGCCGGCGGGCATGCAGGACGGTGAAGCGGAGGATAAAGAGGCGGAGGAGGGAGGTTCCTCAAAGGACTCCTGGCTGCAGTATGCCCCCTGCCTGAACGACTGTCTGGAAGGGGTGAATCCCCTGATCGGCAGGGAGGAGGAATTGGAGAGGACCATGCAGATCCTCTGCCGCAAGGATAAAAACAATCCCCTTCACATAGGAGAGCCGGGAGTGGGCAAGACGGCTATCGTCTACGGGCTGGCGGCGCTGCTGAACAAGGACGAGGTTCCCGCGCCTTTGCTGGGGGCGAAGATATTTTCCCTGGATCTGGGCGGTCTGCTGGCGGGGACGCAGTACCGGGGCGACTTTGAAAAGAGACTGAAAAAGGTCATGGATGGCATAAGCCGTGAGGAGAAGCCCATTGTCTATATCGATGAAATTCATAATATAGTAGGGGCGGGCGCGGTGAACGGAGGAAGCTTTGACATATCCAATATGCTCAAGCCGTATCTGTCCGCGGGCAATATCCGCTTTATCGGAGCCACCACCTATGAGGAGTACAAGAAGCATTTTGAGAAAAATAAAAGCCTGGTAAGGCGGTTTCAGAAAATTGAGATAGGTGAGCCGAAGCTGCCGGATGCCGTTCGGATACTGGAAGGGCTGAAAAAGAATTATGAGGATTTTCATGGGGTGTCCTATGGGGAGGGTGTGCTGCAATACGCGGTGGAGGCCAGCGCAAGGTATATCAATGAGCGGTATCTGCCGGATAAGGCTATAGATTTGATGGACGAGGCGGGGGCGTACCTGCGCCTGCATCCTCTTGACAGGGAGACACAGTCCGTGAGCAGAGAGCTGGTCGACGAGATCCTGTCGCGGACCTGCCAGATTCCCAGGAAGGCGGTGGAAAGCGACGAGACGGAGACGCTTGCGACCCTGGAGAAGCGCCTGCAAAGCCGGGTGTACGGACAGGAGGAAGCCATCTCCCAGGCGGTCAATGCGGTGAAATTCTCCAGAGCAGGGCTGCTTGAGGAAGGCAAGCCTCTGGCGAGCCTTCTGTTCGTAGGTCCCACGGGAGTGGGCAAGACGGAGATTGCCAAAAGCCTTGCCGAGGAGCTGGGCATTAGGCTGATACGCTTTGACATGAGCGAATATGAGGAGAAGCATGCCGTGGCAAAGCTGATCGGAGCCCCGGCGGGCTATGTGGGCTATGAGGAGGGCGGACTGCTCACGGAGGAGATCCGCAAATCGCCTCATGCGGTACTTCTGCTGGACGAGATCGAAAAGGCCCACTCCGATATTTACAACATCCTCCTTCAGGTAATGGATTATGCAACCCTGACGGACAATCAGGGCAGGAAGGCGGATTTCAGAAACGTGATCCTGATTATGACCTCCAACGCGGGGGCCAGCCGGATGGGAAAGCACGGTATCGGCTTTGTGGAGCAGGATATAAAAAAGGATGCGATCATGGAGGAGGTAAAACGCATTTTTCAGGCGGAATTCCGCAACCGTCTGAACCGGATCGTGGTATTCCGCAGCATGGATGAAAAAATGGCGGAACAGATCGTGGAGAAGAAGCTGAGGGAGCTGCAGGCAATGCTCTCCGCAAAAAATGTGGAGCTTGCTGTGGACGACAATGCAAGGAGGCTTATAAAAGAAAAGGGAATCAGCGCTGAATACGGCGCCAGGGAGATCGAGCGGGTCATCGGCAGCAGGGTCAAGCCGCTTCTTGTGGACGAGATCCTGTTCGGAAGGCTGAAGGAGGGCGGCCGGTGCGGCCTGACGGCTCAAGACGGAGAGCTTCGGCTTGTGTTTGCATGAGAATTATTGACACTTTATATTTTGACTGGCAAAAAGGCAGATTAGTAGAGACAGACAGCATGGGGGTAGAAATATGCCGGTTTTTCGTTTATCTGAAAATGAAATATCTTTTCCGGGTCCGACGTTGGCGGAGCCGGACGGGCTTCTCGCCGTGGGAGGAGACCTGAGTGTGGAGCGTCTATTGCTCGCCTATACCCACGGAATTTTTCCGTGGTACGATCCCGGCGAGGAAATATTGTGGTGGTGCCCGAAGGAGCGTTTTGTGATTTTTCCCGGGGAGATACATGTGTCCCATTCCATGAAAAAATACATGAGGAAGCACCAGTTCCGGGTACGGCTGAACAGGGACTTTGCGGATACCATGCACCGGTGCAGGGTGAAAAGAGAATTTGCGGAGGGCACATGGATATCTGACGAGATGGAGGAGGCGTACCTGAATCTACATAAAGCGGGCTATGCGGTCAGCGTGGAGGTATTTGAGGACGGCGAGCTTGCGGGAGGCTTTTACGGCGTAACCGTCGGAAAGTGCTTTTTCGGTGAGAGCATGTTTTCGGAAAAGAAGAATGGGTCGAAGACGGCGCTGATCGTCTTTGCGCGGTTTTTGCAGCAGCATGAATTTCTGTTTATAGACTGCCAGTTCCACACCGAGCATCTGGAAAGCATGGGCGGCAGGTATATTTCCTGGGAGGAATACGACAGGCTGCTTTCGGAAGGAACCGGAAACGGAGGATAAAGAATATCATTATGAATATATACTTACAGATAGGAATCGGGCTGCTCCCCGGATTGGCTGCCGCCGCTTTTTTCTTGTTTAAAAGAAAGGCGTTCCAGCTCAGGAAAATAATGTTTTCCATTGGGCTTTTGTCCGTGTGCGGCGGTTTGATATTTGCCGGAGTAAGGGAAGCCGTTATGGACGGAGCCTTTGCCAGACGTCTCTCCCGGGAGGATATGATGGCGTTTGCCAACGCGCTGGCGCTGGAGGGAGCCCTGGACGAGGCGTCGGAGGTGCTGGAGCAGTACAGCGCAGGCTACGGGTATGACGACGACTGCCGCCTTTTGACGGCGCGTCTGAAGCTTTTGAGAGGCGATTATGAAAGCGCAGACGGATTGTATCGTTATCTGGTTTCGGAGTCGGGAGGCGGACTGCTGGAAAGCGATGCGCCTGAGGTCGGGTTTGCGGCGGCAGGGGCGGGCCGTGACATGTCCGAGCTGGTAATGATACAGTATCTGCAGAGCATAGGGGCGGATTTGGAAGCCTATGGATATACCGACGCAGCGTATGGCGACGGTATGGCTGCCCTGCAGACGGATACCGGGGACATAAGGCGGGAGGTCGAAGAAGCCATAAAGGCTTCTTATAGGATCAGCGAGGCGGCAGAGGATTGTGCCCGGGCAGTCGGCGGCGTCTCCGGGGCATTTAATTCGCAGGAGAATCCTGATCAGGCCCAGGACCGGGAGGCCGCCGTAAAATACAGGCGCGCTTTTGCCGCCGTGGAAAGGGACAACCCGGAGTTTTTGGCGCTTGACTGTGTAAAAAGGGCAAGAATAAAGGCTTATATCATGGCGGGCGATTATGACTTCATTACGGAGAAAATAAATGCGGGCTCCTCCTATCATGAGCTGATGGTTGCCGCCGAGCTTTATATGGCCGGTATGGTAAAAAAATCGGATTTTGACAGGAATTATCAGCTCATTGCCGACAGGGATGCGGAAGCGGTCAGGGATCAAATGGACAGGATATACGACAGAGTGCGGGATGATTTGTCCAGGGTTGAGAGGAAGGGCTTAAAGGCCAGAATTTCAGCTATTTCCGGCCAGCTGGGAGACCCGGTGCTGGCGACGCTCAAGGAGCGCCTGGCAGCCCTTGTACAGGATGCGGGCACAGACAGGACCAAGGTATGGCTGCAGCTTGCCAAAATAGAAAATTATTTCGGCAATCAGACCGCAGCGGACGGCTATCTGAGGGAAGCCATATACAGCTCCCAGGATTGCGGGGATGACAGCTATGCGTCCGCCATGTCCCGGATTATAAGGGTCATGGAGAATGACGGGGACGGGGAGCTGGAAAACATCAAAAATGTCTCCGATTATGTGAGGGTCATGCTGGAGCATTCCCTGACGGTGGACGTGGGGGAGGCTCTGTCCACGGAGCAGCAGGCTTTTGCCGGACACGCGTTGGTGGAGGTGGCGGAGACCTTGGCGGATGCGGGCTTTGCCCAAACGGCTGTGGATTTTGTCAGCCGCGCCATGACCGCGATAACCATTGGGAGGATCGATATAACCTCTTTCCCTTCCGTCGTTTCCAGGGTTCAGATTTCCAGCGATAACCTGAGCGGGGAAAGGGAGCTTGCAAAGGGAATCAGTATTTATGACTGCGGCGTGCAGATAACGGATTTCTCGTTAAAAAAGATCGACTATTCCGGCTCCAATATCATTCTGCTGTGCGACGTGTCCGGCAGCATGCAGGGAAGTATCCAGCATTTAAGGGATGCCGTAATTACGTTTATAAATGATAAGAATGCGCAGGAGAGGCTGTCGGTAGTAACCTTTAGTAATGCCATTGTTGGCACGGCTGAGTTCGGGTCGTCTGACGAAAGCCTGACTGCCTTTGCGGAATCCATGTACGCGGTGGGCGGAACGGATATTTTTTCCGCGGTAGTAAACTGCCTTGGAAGCTTTCCTTCGGACAGGGATGCCAACAATGTGCTTATCGTCATGACGGACGGGCAGGACGGCAACCGCAAGGACGGTAAGACTATCCGTGAGCAGATCGGTTCCCTGGCCCTGTCTAAGGGTGTGACGGTTTATACCGTGGGTCTGAGCGAGGGTGTGGATACGGCTTATCTGAATCAGATCGCAGACAGCGGAAACGGGGAATTCGTATATGTGTCGGACAGCGCCAGCCTGACCTCCTTTTATAATATGCTTCATCAGCAGGTCAATAGTCAATACGAGCTGGCATACGAGGCGACGGATACCATGACAATGTCGGGGAGGACCTTGGAGGTAACGCTCCCTGCGGAAAAGACAAGGGACGTCAAAGCCTATTCCGTGGGAGCGGAAGACCCTGGGGCAGACGGCCTGGAGGTGACGCAGGGCCTGTCCATAGCAGGCTTGTCGCCCAGGTATCTGTACAAGGGGCTCCAGGACGTGGAGGTAAGGCTGAAGGGAACAGGGTTTAAAAAGGACGACGCCATATCGGTTAAGCTCAACGGCAATATCGATTACACGCTCAAAGCCGAATTTGTGGATTCGGAGACCTATAGGCTTACCGTTCCGGCAGGTATTGCGGTGGGAACCTATCATGTGGAGGTGGCCATCGGTTCTAAAAAGAAGGTAATTCAGAACGGATTTTCCGTCATCGTGCCGGGTAAGGAAAAGAAGACGGCGTTCGGTCCTTATGTTTTCACCTCGGCGGAACAAATAGAAAACGGCGACGGCAGCCTCACCCTCCGGGGAGCCGTCACCCTGAACGGCTGGCTGCGCTTTAAGGGGGATGTGTCCATAGCCGGGGATATAGAGGAGGGCAGCTATGTCAGCGTGTCTGATTACAGCGGGTCCTATGTGGAGTTTGATGTCTCCACCGCAGAGGGAATCGGCAGCTTCCTGGCGTCAAAGGGAATCAGTCTGGACATACCGGCGCTGCGCCAGTTTAAGCTCTATAATGATCCGCAGAATCTGTATGATTATTCAAAATATATGGTACAGGATATTTCGCCGGGGATTTTGTCGATTCATCAGCTGGTGCGGTTCGACAGCCCCACGATAAGGCTGTATCCCAACAGCATAGGCGTGTATTATTCCACCGGCACAACGATACTGCCGTATCAGGATAAGATCCTGGGGTCGGCGGCGGATGATCTGTTTAAGTTTAAATTTGAAGGCAGCGCGCAGATAACGGACAAAAATGTGGGCATCGTCATTGACGCCTCCTACGATGATCCGTCAAACGACAACTACAGTCATCAGATAAACCTTTTGAATTCGCCCGTATACTTTAACGGTTCCTTTGCGGTGAAGATCGATACCCTGCAAAACGAATATACGCTGGGCGCCATGGTAAATCTTGCCTTCCTGGCAAAGCAGTCGGGCCTGGGCGCGGAGGTTTCCTGGAAGGGGCGTTTGATACCGGATTCCGTGAAGCTGGAGCTGGAGCTGGCGAAGGCGGTGAAGCTTCCCACGGCATTTCCCATAGAGGTCAACGACTTTTCCTTTATGGTCTCGGACATCAACACTGCCATAGAAAAGGGCAATTTCTTAAGCCTGATGTTTACCGGCTCCGCATCCTTCAGCAGCCTGAAGGTCAAGGAATATATCCCGGCCATGGGAAAAATTTTGGGGGACATGAGCCTTCTTGAAATGCCTGAAACCACGGCGTCCATCAGGATTTCGCCCTTCCGGCTGGAGGCCGACGCAACGCTTATGTTTCTGAGCGAGATCAAGCTGGCGGAGGCGGGGGTGAAGCTTGGGAGCTTTGCGTACACCAACAGCCTGCTGCAATTGGATTCGGCAGACGTCACCGGACTGAGCGCGGCGTTAAAGGTGGGCATTATGTGGGATACCGCAGACGGACGGGTGAGCCTGGAGCTGTCAGGTTCGGGAGAGATCGATGCGCATACCAGGTTTGTGGGAATCGATATGACCGGGACGGCGGCGTATGATATCGGATGGTGGATCATCAGAAGCGAGAATAAGGTCACGGGAGAGTTTGCGCTGGGGCTTTACACCACCCATGCGGGCAGGCAGCAGTTTGTGTTTACCTACAGAACGCGGTCGGGCAACGGCAAGGTAAAGGGAAAGTTTTATTACATAGATGAAAATGGCAAGTGCGGTAAAAGCAATGGAACCTTGAGCTAGGTCATGGAGGAACAGAGGTATGTTGTATAGGAAAATATGGACGGTGGCCGGGGGGTATCTTCTGCTTTTTGCATGTCTGATGCTCAATGCCGTCTCCGCGTCTGCGGAGACAAAGCAGGCGGAGCTTATAACCCTGGAGCGGCAGGGGGACCTGGCGGTCATGTTTACGTTTGACAGTGAGCCGGTGGATATTGTGTTTATATCGCCGTCAGGCCAGGAGAAAAGGGTCTCCGACCCGGATGTGGAATTTACGGGCGGAGGGCTGTGGAGCACCTACAGGATATCCGATGCCGAAGCGGGCACATGGCTGGTGGAATATGACCTGAAATCCAACAGCGGAATCGATTATTCTATTATTGAGGATGATTTCGGGCTGTGGATACAGTATTTGGAGGTGGACAATGCCGACGGAGAAAAAATTCTTTCGGGCGGCGGGGAGCCCGGCGCCGTTAGCGGCGGTCAGGAAGAAAAAACCGTTCTCGGGGAGGAGCAGGTCAGCGTAAGGTTTGAGGCGGAATGCGAGTCGGAGGTATTAAGATATAATTACACGCTTTATGCGGTAGATACCTTGGACACGGGAGCGAACCTTATGCTTTCGTCGGGGACGGCACGGTCGGGGGAGGAAAAGCAGATAACCGTCCGGCTCACGTCGCTTTCCAGCGGAAGCTATGTCCTGAGGCTGGAGGTATATTATCGGACGGAAGCGGCTGAAATATTCGATTCCGTGGATACGATGCCCTTTGATTACGCCAATTCAAACGAACCGAACAGCATAGAAAATTTTGCGCTGGATATTGACACGGGCAATCTCACCTGCGCCGTGGACTGGAAGGCATATGCGAAATGGGGGCACGATTCCTACAGGCTGTCGGTCTATGGGGACGGGCAGCAGGTGTATTCCGGCGAGCTGGATAAAAGCGTGAAGGCTGCCAGCGTTGTTTTTCCGGAGGGAACAAAGGAATTAACGGTTGCGCTCTCCTATAAGGACAACGGGGTCTGGTCCAGCCCGTTGACCAAAACGGTGGACCTGAACAGGGAATATATCCGCCTTACAACAGGGGAGGTCACCAATGCAGGTCAGGCTGCCCTGGAATACCTTGTGCTGTCGGAGCGCCTGCTGGAGCTCAGCGTAAACGGAACGGAGGGAAGCTTTTTATTACAGGATAAGGGTGAGCTGTCATTTGACCTTGTGCAGGGGGAAAACCATATCCATGCAAGCATTGAGAGCGAACCCTTGATTTGCTTCGTAATCGACAAGGATATTTATTTCGATCCCTATCCGCCCGAAATCAAGTTGTTTGAAGGGTTGGACGGGAAGACCTTTTCCGGCGGCAGCATCGATATTCCGGGGAAAATAACCGGCGGAAGCAGGCTGCTTGTTAATGGCGGCGAGGTAAAGCTGGGAGAGAACGGGGAATTTTGCGTAAGTGTGGAGCTTGCCCCCGGTGAAAATGTTATTACTATCGAAGCTCTGGATGTAAACGGAAATTCCGCCCTGATGAATTTAACCCTTTACAGGGCGTCAAGTGGTCTTGGAGCCGACGGCGCCAGGGACGGAGCGCCGGGGCTTTTTCCGCTGCTGGGCGCGCTGGCGGCGAGCCTTCTGATTATTATTTTTTCAGCTATATTTATGAGGAAGAAGGCAAAGGAACCGAAGACAAAGGAGCGGCGCGAAAAGGTTTTCCGGCGGTGGAAATGGCTCCTGTGGGACGGCGCTTTGGCAGCAGTGTCAGCGGCATGTATCTATGGGTTTGCCGTCTGCTATAGGCGTGTCAATTCTATGGCGTTTCTGGAGCTGGCGGAGAAGTCCGCATCCACGGCGGTACGGTATCTGCGGCTTGAAAAAGCGTTTGCCATAGCCTCGCTGGGATTGCTTATTCTTTTGGCGCTGAGTGCTGCCATAACCGTTATCAGGACGAAAAAGAGGGAAAAGGCAGGTACGGGCGAGACGGCACGTAAGGAGGAATAGATTTGCTGGAGGTATTTTTAGTATTATTGGTCATAGCCGCAGTTTTGGCATTCATATACATGAAGTGGATACGCTACAGGGCGGTGGGGCAGACGGAAGGGGTGTGCGTGGAGGTAAAGACCGAGTGTGAGGCTTCCAACGGCAGCCCCTATAACAGGCAGCTTAGAGGGCGCGACAGCAGAATGTACAGACCCTATATCCGTTACAGCTGGGAAGGGAGAGAGTATGTGGCCAGGTCCGTTGCGGCGTACGGCCGGGCGAAAATATTTCCCGGGGACAGGGTCAGGGTGCTGGTAAACGATGAGGACAGGGAGCTGGTGAAAATTATATAAATATCTTTATGCAGAGCAGGCAGCGGCAGGAAATAATTGCATAAACAGGATAATTGCCAAAAACGAGTAAATGCATAAAGAGCCAAATGCATCAAGAGCGAATAAATACATAGAGAACTAATAAATGCATAAAGAACGATTAATTGCATTTAAAAATTGATAAATGCATGAAAGAACCAATAAATGCATTAAGGACGAATAAATACATAAAGAACCAATAAATGCATTAACAACGATTAAATACTTTAAGAATAAGTAAATGTAATAAGAGCTAATAAATGCATTAAAGAACAAATAAATGTAATAAGGACGAATAATACATAAAGAGCCAATAAATGCATTAAAAACAAATAAATACATGAAAGAACCAATAATTGTATGAAGAACAATTAATAACAAAAGAAGACAAATTCAGATAATTATTGACGTATTTTGCCGCAGGCAGTATACTGAACTAGGCAATATAATCAAATAATCGGCCTTGGAACGGAGGCGTCCCGGAAGAAATTTTCAGGTGTGGCTTGTAGTATGAGGGTTTTCACCAAGGAGCGCAGAAGTGAACAGGCAGAAAAAGGTCCCACAAGCGGGAACCGGAACGGGAGGAGAGATAGTTATGGCTTTTTGTGAAAGATGCGGAAAGGAACTTGGACCCGGTCAAAAATGTGACTGCCAGAAGGTTCAAAAGGCGAAGGCAGCCCAGGCCGCGGAGGGAGCGGCAGCGCCTGAGAAAAAAAATAATCTGGCGATAATCGG
>CAJTPH010000007.1:33448-112355 GCA_910578215.1 uncultured Acetatifactor sp.
TGGTAGTCCTGGGGGTGATTATTTTTGTTGTTGCAGGCTCCAGCAGCTATAAGACGCCGGTTAAGGAGCTGGTAAAGCTGATCAACAAGCAGAGCTCGGATGTATTTGCATATCAGGAGCTGATCATTAACCCCTATGAGGTGGCTTATAATCAGGACGCATATAAGATTTTGAAGAAAAATGATGATTACCGGGACGAGTTTGAGCTGGCCAAGGAGTTTCTTGCAGACTTCTATGACGCCAACGACGGTTTTAGGATCTCCAGCTGTGATTTTGTCAAAGCCGAGAAGATGAAGGGCAGCGCTTTGCGCGACGTTCAGAGAACCCTTTTTGACAGCGATGAATATGAGGATCTCCTTGAAGAATTTGATGAAATGGACAAGGGGGATTACGAGGATATGGCAGACGACCTGGATATTTCCATAAGCGATGCAAAGCAGCTTGTAAAGGAAACTAAAAAGGCGCTTAAGGCAATGCTCAAGGCGGAGGTGGAGGACGGATACACCGTGACGCTGCGCTTCTATGGGGAGTATGACGGCGACGAGGAGAAGACCGAGAAGATCGAGGGTATCAAAATTATCAAGTTGGACGGAACCTGGTTTATTTATAATCCTTCGCTTATGTTTGAGAAGTTTAACTTCCAGAATGATGAGCTTTATGTGGATATGCACAGAGTGTACAGATATGTAAATATAGCTTCGTTTGGCGATTTTTAGGTGGATGCTTATGTATTATCATTTTTATGGCTGGCAGACCGCCGGTAATGTAAAAGCGGTAAATCATATTTATAAGGGTATTGACACGCCCATTGCTCTCTATGACGCTCTGTGTTCCGTCTGGTGCGCCGATACCTGCGCGCCGCGGATGCGCTCCGAGTGGACGGAGGAAAATAAAACCCTGGGGCAGTGTTCCATAACCGCGTTTCTGGCACAGGATATTTTCGGGGGCGAGGTGTATGCCATGCCTACGGATAACGGCGGCGTACATTGCTATAACGTTGTGGAAGGTTATGTTTTTGACCTGACCAGCGAGCAGTTTGGCCAGGGGGCTGAGAAGCTCTGCTATGAGGGAAACGAGCTGCAGGACCGGGAGATGGAGAGCCATTTTGGCAAGGAGGAAAAGCGCCTGAGATATGAGTATCTGAAGGAGCAGCTTTGCCGCAGGACCGATGCTTCCGGTTGAGGGCAGATATCTGCCTGTCAGACATACTGAAAAACGGGTTCCGGAATACTCCGGAACCCGCTGTTTTTTAGCGTAGTTTTTTGTTAAACAAAGGATATTACAATGCTTTCCGTTGAAATGTTCAGCATCCTTGAAACGCACTCCGTTATTTCTGTCTCCAGGGTGCCATGTCCGATGCCATCCGGGGACACGGTAACCTTAACTGTAGCTCCGGCAATCTCACCCTCCGACCAGTTTATGTCTGCTTCGCAAGCCCCAATTTTGTCAAAGCGTTCGAGAGCCGAGGCCACTTGCTTCTCCACCCAATCATGCTCCAGATTCTCTTTTTCCATATCCGTAAATTGGTGGTTATGGACTGCATTTTCCTCTCCGTACTTATTTGCTATCGGAACCGCTAAGCATATGATTCCCAGGACAAGGGTGCAGACGCCAATACCTATAATTTGAATGGTGTTTCTGTTTTTCATAAGTATACTCCTTAAAATCTCCAAGCAGCGGACACCTTTTATTCCTGCGGGCAATGAGCCAAGCGGATGCGCCAGCATCCATTTGGCGAATGCCGCGAGGGTCAAAGACCATAGTGTCCTCTGGACGCATTGTACTTTGCTGTGTTGCATGGTTGATACCCCGTCAGCCTGCTGAGGGGGCTTTGATTACTGCGGGCAATGAGCCAAGCGACCGTACTTCAAGCCAACCAGGGCTTGCTTGGACAGCTGACGAATGCCGCGAGGGTCAAAGACCATAGCGTCTTCTGGACGCATTGTACTTTGCTGCATTGCATGATTGATATTCCGTCAGCCTGCTGAGGGGTTATTGACTATTGCGGAAGATATTTTTTTGTAATTTAAAGTTTACTTTATATTATATAATTTGTCAAATAAAATAATGTAGTCAAACGCTGTTATTGTCTGGCACATAGGTTCTTCCGGCTAAAGTTTGTATAAATTGGCGCATTCATTTTGGGGATGCGGAAGCGCATAAAGGCAGAAATACAAAAGACAGGAATACAAAAGACAGGAATACAAAAGACAGGGATATAAAAAGACTGACAAGCAGTGGCGTTTATGGTATAGCCACGGCCTGTCAGTCTGTGAAAGTCAAATATTTTGATGCTATGTACGTTTTTACTTGGATGCCGTCACGGAAGTGATGTGAGGATTGGGACCGTTATACCAGTACAGGAAGCCCTCCATGTCGATCTTGTCGCCGATCTTGAGGTTCTGAACAGCCTTGTAGACATCCGTATCCTTGTCGCAGAGGTAGGACTCTACGGTGAAGGTATAGGTTGCGCCGTTGAGGGATACGTTAAAGTACAGGTCGTCGCCCTCCTGACCGGAGTTGTTGTCTCTGTAGAAGAACGCCGCGTCGTTGCCCTGGTCATCCTTGCCGATGGCTTCAACGGTCATGCCCTTGAAGGATACCAGCTTATTCTGATGATTGACCAGCTCGTCGGAGCCCAGCAGTGCGGTCATATCCTCGGGCTTGGCAATGTAGCTGCCCTTCAGGACTTCATAGCTTGCATCGATGATTTCCACTTCTCCGGACCATACCGCCTTCTTGCCTGTAACCTTGATCTTGGTTCCGGTGACAAGCTTGTCATAGTCAGTCTTGGAGCAGGGAAGTTCATACAGGAAGTAAGCGCCGTCCTTATCCTGAGCATAAATGGTGGCCTTATCCTCCCACCATGACTGCTTGCCCTGGACATAGGCTTCGATAACGACCGATTCGTCTATTGCCGCAGCCGCATACTCCGCGTAGGTCATAACACCTTCGGACTTGACAGCCGGATCGTCTGCGTTTCCGCAGCCGGAAAAGGCTAATACAAGTGAAAGTACAAGAGTTAATAATAAAGTTTTTTTCATGAGTACTCCTCTTTTCTGGGTTATTTGCCTATAGGAAGACTGCCGCTCAAAACGCGGGGCAAAATTCCTGTAAACAATGCTATTATACCGTAAATTCACAATAAATCAATGGGTATTGTGCCTAATTTTCCCTTTTTTTACAATGCCGTACAAAACATACAGCACAATCAGCAGCCAGGCGGCTGCCAGGGAGACGAGCAGAATGACTGCGGTTCGGGGCAGCTTCCCAAGCTCGGCTTTGCCTGTGGAGGCGGAGGAGCTTCTGTTTAAACGGTACTGTGATGTCACATCTCCGTAGAGCTTTTCCAGGTATGCGTCATCTATGGTTTCCTTTCTGTTGACGGATTTTGTCACGTTTTCGATCATCTGCCCCGCGGCGTCGCGAAGGGAGGTGGAGCCGTTGAACACGGGGGTGACAAAGGTATTGTCGATATTGTCAAGCAGCAGTCTGGAGGCTTTGATCTTTATGTCATAGTGAACCGTGTTGTCCTCTCCGCACCGGGACAGGTAATCCTGATATTCGGCGCTGGACTGTGCTTTGGAGGTCACGGGAACATAGCCCTCCGTCTCCGCGTAGGCGATCTGGACCTGGTTGGTCAGCAGGTACTGGGCAAACAGCCACGACGCAAGCACCTCCTGGGGGTCGTCCTTGTTGAAGACGCAGACGGAGGGCCCCTGGGATATCATCTGAGGATTTTGCGTATCAAACTGCGGAATGGTCATAACCACGGTCTCAAATTCCACCAGAGAATCGGCGCTGATATCGGACAGGGGCGCATGGGTGCCCATCCAGGTTGCGCCGGCGGTGGAATCGATGGCAAAGATACATTGCCCCGCGTTCAGAAAGTTGGCGGGGTAGCTGGATATCTTAAAGGTAGAAAAGGCGCCCTTTTTTACATGCTCCGCCACCGTAGACAGCAGCTCCTTTGTGGTATCGTTAAAAATCAGGATTTCACCCTCCGCGGTGGAGTAGCCTGCGTTTTTCTGCCGCAGCATCTGAATCATCATATTGTCCGTGGACTTATAGATGAAGGGTATCATGACCTTTTGCCCGTTTACCAGATAATTTCCCTGGCTGTCCTTTGCGGCTGCCGCGTCGGAGACCTCCCAGACAAAGTCCCATGTAAGAGTCTCGGGAAGGCGGAAGCCCAGGGCTTCCACATATGTTTTGTTGATATAGCAGCTCTCCGTGGAGCGCATAAAGGGAAACGCATAGTGGCTGCCGCCAAAGGAGCATTCCTCCAGAAACTTCGGAATAATTTCGTCTCTGCCGGTGGAGGCAAATCTGACTTCGCTGCCGCCCAGCCCGTATTTTTTGTCGTCAAACAGGCCGTCCAGGGGAACCACGGTGTTAATGCCCGTCAGATAGGTCGCGATATGGTCGGGATAGGTGATGCAGACATTGGGCGTGGTGTTTGTGGCAATATTGGTAATGACGTCGTTGTATATTCTGCCGTAATCCGTGTACAGGCTTAAGGTTACGCTGATATTGGGGTAGAGCTGCTGAAAATCCGCGATCGCCTTTTTGTAAATGTCGGTCTGGGTTTTATTGGTATCGTTTTTTGCCCAGAAGGTAATCTCATAGTTTTTTGAGGTGTCAAATTCTTCGGGGATGACAAAGGCCTCCAGCCCCTGTGAACCGTGGCAGCCTGTCAGCACGGACAGCGCCGCAGCAACCGGCAGCAGGGACATAAATATTTTTCGCATTCTATGGCTCATCCTTTTGTACCTCCTCTCGCTACTCCCGCCATGACTTTCCTGCGGAATATCAAAAACAGCACGATCAGGGGCAGCGAGACCACCACCACCGCCGCCATCATAGCCGGGATGTTTTCACGTCCGAAGCCGTTTTCGCGGATTTCCTGAATGCCGTTTGAAACCAGGTAATAGTCCGGGTCGTCGGTAATAAGTCTGGGCCAGACATAGGAGTTCCAGCACTCGATTACCTTCAGGATAATTATGGTGATCAGCGTGGGCTTGCATATGGGTATCATCACCCTGCGCAGATATCTTAAATCCGAGGTGCCGTCCACCTTGGCGGCGTAGTACAGCTCATCCGGTATCTGCGCAAAATTTTCCCGGAGCAGATAAATATAAAAAACCGATGTGACGGAGGGCAGTATGAGTCCCGTAAAGGTATTGCGGAGCCCCAGGTTCGTTATGCTTGTAAAGTTGGTGATGACCACCAGCTCGTTGGGAATCATCATCAGGGAGAGGAACAGGGTAAAGGCAAGATTCTTTCCCCTGAAATTCAGCCGCGCAAAGGCGAAGGCCGCAAGGGTGATTACAACCAGCATTATCGCCGTTGTGACAAGGGTGAACACCAGGGTATTGAACAGATACTTCCCTAATTTAACCGTGGTGAAGGCGTCAACATAGTTCTGCAGGGTGGGAGAGAGCGTGAAAAACGACGGGATGTATTCCGCGTTGTAAGAGCCGTAGGTTTTCACGGAGGTCAGAAGCATCCAGTAAAAGGGAAACAGTACCAGCAGGGCCCAGAAGGAAAGCAGCGCGTAAACGGCAATGCGTCCCAGAGTTTTTCTGGTCCTGGCGGATTTTTGTATTTTTTTGTAATCCGGTTTGTTATTCAGGCCGGCCGGCTCATTTTTGAGGAGCTGTTTGTCTGTGCCGATTTGTTTATCTGTGTCAATTTGTCTGTTCATAATAAACCTCCGTAATGACGCATTGGTTCTGGCTGATGCTTAAGCAGCCGTGGGGATGGCGTCGGCATCCTGCGGGGTCTTTGACTGGCTTGAGTCTTATCAGGACCTAATAATGCACATGCTTTTTGCTCACAAGCAGGTTGATGCAGGTGATGGTGAGTACGATGGCAAACAGGAGGACAGCCGCTGCTGACGCGTAGGAGGGATAGCCGCCGCTGTCGCCGTACAGCATATCGTAGACATAGCCCACAATGGTATTCATTTCCGCGGCGTTCAGGTTGGTGCCGAAAAGAGCCACGGCGTCGCTGTAGGCCTTGAACGCGCCGATGAAGCCGGTGATAACCAGATAAAAGATCATGGGAGAGATCATAGGGAGTGTGATCCTTCTGAATATCCGGAAGCGGGATGTGCCGTCCACCCTTGCCGCGTTGTAGTAAACCTGATTGACGGAGGCCAGGGCGCTGGTTAGAATGAGTATCTTAAAGGGCATGACAACCCAAACCGTGTAAAAGCAGAGCACAAACATTTTTGCCCAGTAGGGTCCGTCGATAAAATCCACGGAGCCTCCGCCGAAGCAGTTGATTAGCAGGTTGACCAGCCCTTCGGAGTAGGGGGTTTTTTTAAATAAAATCATAAAGACAAGACCTACCGCAAGGGTATTTGTCACATAGGGCAGGAAGTAAACGGTCTGAAACAGCTCCCGCAGGGGCTTGATGGAGCTTAAGCCCACGGAAATAAGCAGGGCGAGCCCGGTGGAAACAGGCACCGTAATGACGACCAGTATAAACGTGTTTTTCACTGCCTGCAGGAAGTAGGGGTCGTGCAAAACATACGAATAGTTGTAGGTCCCGACCCCGAAAAAGGTCTGGGACGCGGAGTTATACCCCTCCTCGAAGGAGTAGACAAATACGTCGATCAGTGGGTAAATCATGAAAGCGCCTAAGAAAAGGAACGCCGGCAGAAGGTAAAGCCAGCCCTTTAAATTGTTTTTTTCCATAGGTTTATGGTCTCCTTAAATTATATCGGCCTGCTTGGAAGCTGCCTGCAGACCCTGGGAAAGCCGGAAGGATTTTGGCGTCGGTCATTTGTCCTGAACTAAACGGCACTGAATCCGTTCCCCGGTCTCTTTGTCAAAAATGAACACCTTTGAAGGCTTCAGACCGAAGCGGACAACGGGGCTGCTTAAATCCACGTGGCTCTCGGCGGTGACAATGGAGCGTATGGAGGCATTCTCGGAGCACTTGTGGGCTGAGACCACGCTGATGTCCCTGCCCATTACCTCAAGACGGTCAAGCGTGCAGGCCAGGGGACCGTCCTCCTGCAGGATAAAGCCCTCCGGGCGGATACCCACAAAAACCTCCCGCCCGGAAAACGCATGGCCGGAGGTGTCCGGTTCGGAAGTCTCGCGCAGGGAAGCTGCCAGTTCGGAAGCCTCCCGCCCTGTAGTCTCCGGTGAAGGCAGGCGTCGGATGCCCAGGCAGGGGTTCTCACCGATATAAAGCTGATCTCCCCGGATCGTTCCGCGGAACACGTTGATAGGGGGAGTGCCCAGAAATTTTGCAACAAACAGATTTACCGGGTTGTCATAGACCTCCTGGGGTCTGCCGATCTGCTGTACAACGCCATCCTTCATGACAACGATCAAATCGGAGATGCTCATTGCCTCGTCCTGGTCGTGGGTGACGAAGATGGTGGTGATTCCGGTTTCTTTTTGGATGCGCTTGATTTCCTCCCTTGTCTGCAGGCGCAGTCTGGCGTCCAGATTGGAGAGAGGCTCGTCCAAGAGCAGTACGCGGGGCATTTTGACCAGAGCTCTCGCAATCGCCACACGCTGCTGCTGTCCGCCGGAAAGCTCGCTGGGCTTGCGCTCCATCAGCTCCTCGATCTGGACAAGCCTTGCCGCCTCAAGAGCACGCTTCTGCATTTCTTCTTTTGTCAGCTTGTCTCTGCCCTTTAGGTTTTCCAAGGGAAACAGGATATTTTTCTGAACCGTCAGATGGGGGTAGAGGGCATAGTTTTGGAATACAAGCCCAACGCCCCTGTTTTCCGGGGGGAGCTCCGTCACATCGTCGTCCCCGAAAAAAATCCGGCCGTCCGTGGGCTTCTGCAGCCCGCATATCAGATTCAGGGT
Source organism: uncultured Acetatifactor sp. (assembly GCA_910578215.1). Taxonomy (GTDB): domain Bacteria; phylum Bacillota; class Clostridia; order Lachnospirales; family Lachnospiraceae; genus Acetatifactor. Next base: position 41,287 of record CAJTPH010000007.1, read on the forward strand.
GGTGCTTTTGCCGCAGCCGGAAGGACCAAGCAGCCCGACCAGCTTTCCGTCCGGAATTTCAAAATTAAAGTTATTGACCGCGATCACATCCTCGCGGGATTTTTTGCTGCGGCTGGGAAACCTTTTTGTCAGGTTCTGTAAAATTATTTTCATTTATACCTCCGGGCGTGCGCCGGCACGCAGATTGAATTTCAAAATTAAGTATATATATCGAACGTCTGCTCTCGCTCATGCTCGGGCACGCAGATCTGCCAAAAGCTTGAAGGCCTGTCCGCGCTCAAATGCCGTATGAGTCTATTAGGTCGCTTGAAATGTGGTCCAGGTCAGGGTAGATAGAGCCCTCCGTAATTCCGAACACACGGAGACTGTCTATAAAATACTGTTTCCTGCCGGCGGGAATAATAATTTTGTAAAGCATATTTTCGTCACAGATGTCTTCCAGCCTCCGCAGTGAGTTGTGAACGGTAAAATTGGACTGCTGGGCATACATCCTCAGGTCCCTTTCCGTGGAGCTGCATGCAAGGATTTTGTCACGAACATCGGGATTATGGTGGGAATGCTTGAAGGCTGGGAGCAGCATTTCCTGTGTGGTGTCGGCGTCTATGGGATAGATACAGTTGCCGAAGCCCTCCGACTCGTTGAGAAGACCGGGCGCCAGGACCCATACGCCGGCGTCCGTTTCGGGCCCCTCCTTATATGTCTCTGCGGCAAAAAACACGGCGACCAGAGGAGACTGGCTCCAGTCCAGCATCCGTGTGGGCATCCCGTAGTGCTGCATCAGGGAGACCCAGCCCGCGTAATTGTGCTTGGCTGGCGGATTGTTCAAAATCTGCCTGGCGCGGATGTAGAAGTCGTTTGTAATGTACCTTTCCGAATCAATCCTTTTTTTGCTCCTCTGTATGGAGGGAACCAGCGTCAAATTTGCGTTTTCCTCCCCGCGGTACCAGAGACGAAGCCCGTGCTTCTGGTATAAGCCGTTCACAAATTGAAGCAGCTCGTCGATCGTGCCTACCTCCGCAGTTATCATATTTATTCTGCCTTTCTTTCGGTTTTAAATTCTGTGCGGGCAGACGGACCTGCCATGCCGCCGCGAAGTGTTACGTCATTCCCTGGCACGCGCCGTGATAATCCATGTTGCCGGCTCCTGCTTAAAGGTGTTTCTGCTGCCAAGCTTGGATACGGAAATCTGGATGGTGTCCACATCCGTAAGCCCCAGCGAGGCAAGGGTATCCGGCAGCCCGGCAGCCGCCTTGAAATCCAGGGTGTAGATCACAACGCTGATTTTAGGATTGACCGAAGTCAGATATTTTAATTCCTGGTCAGTGCTTGCGGATGCCACTAAAAATACCAGAGAGGGTATGGGGCAGTCCTTCATGCTCTCCTCGTCCACATGGTCTATGATCCTTACATTGTGAAGGTCAAAGTGCGCCACGTTGTCCTCCAGGGTGGTGCGGTCTGCTTTATTGTACTCTACGGCGATAACGGAACCCTCGGCGGCTATAAGCGCGGCTTCGATGGCAATGCTCTCTCCTCCGATAACGCAGATATCGTCCTGAGGCGCCACCATCATTTTGCCCATAATGACAGCGCGGATTTCGCTGCCCACATAGCGTATGGAGCCCTGCTGGAACATTTCGTTGCTCAGACCTATTTTTGCGGTATTGCGCGCGCGGGGATTGATGATCAGCATGCCTGCGGAGGCGTCGATGCCCCGGTCGATCATATCCTTTACCTGATTGTGCAGAATTTCGCCCGCAGGGTCGGAGCCGTTGTTGTACCAGACCTCACATTCGCCCAGCCCTGCGTTCCACAGGCGGTAAAATATATCGTCGATTCCTGCGTTCGTGAATACCAGAGTGGTTTTGTGCGCTTCCACTGTGGGGATGACGTTTTTGTTTTTTCCGGTAATATCGATAATTTTAACATGCTCCAGGTCAATCTAGGTGTTTCCGGCATAGTACTGCAGCCAGGACAGAATGACGTCGTTGGTAAAAATCTGTTTTTCCATAATAAGTACCCCCCTAAAGTGTGATTCCCGTATTTCCATGTATACCGGCGGGACAGACGCTCCTGCGATTTCCGGCTTCTGCCTCTGGCGCACATGGAATCAGAAGTTGCCACAAGGCCCTCTTGTGTCAACATTGTACCACAATTTCGTGCGCTTTAGCGCACATGGAATCAGAAGTTGCCACAAAGCCCTTCTGTGTCAACATTGTACCATATCAGCAGGAAATCAAGCGCAAGCGCAGCGAGCATTTGATTTCACCTGATATGGTAACGAAAGAATCAAATCTGCTTGGCAGATTTTAAGCGCGCAGCGGCTGGATTCTTGAGTGTATTGTACCATAATTCGTGCGCTTTAGCGCACATGGAATCAGAAGTTGCCACAAGGTCCTCTTGTGTCAACATTGTACCATAATTTATTTTGCTTGGAAATAAAATTGATAAATAATGGAAAACATTTTAATCCAAGTCATTTAGTGGACCGATTTCATCATATTATCTCAGCGGTAAATCTTTAAAGTCCTCACTTTGCCCCAAAAGCAGGCTGGTTTTAATCTTTTTTCCATGTTAAAAAAATACCAATAATTGCACCAATAAGGATAATCGGTGCTACTCTGACAAACAGCCATTCAAATGAGTGGAATGCCACTCCAAGAACGGCGGTTTCGGGGTCGCTATAATTCCACCCCAAGTAAGAACTCTCCAATGCCAATAAGATTGCAAAAGCTATTACTATGATTGCACATAACGAAATAAGCGACCAATGAATAATTTTTCTTCTCGTGGTTTTCCTTTGTGCCAGCTGCAAGTTTATTACCTCCAATTTTTCGGAAATGGCTTTTAAAGTATCAACCTCCGTTTCGATAACTGTTTCTCCTAACAGCGTGCTTACAGGCGTTTCAAGCACTTCTGATAAGGAGATTAACAGATCAGAATCGGGAACAGACAGTCCTTGCTCCCATTTAGAAACTGTCTGTCGCACGATGTTCAGCTTGACAGCAAGCTCTTGTTGTGAAAGTCCCTTTGATTTTCTGATTGCTTTAATATTTTCTTTGAGCATTAGGGATAGCCTCCTTTCGATTTTCACCACTATTGTAGGCGAAACTGCCCGTTGCCACAAGCAACGCATTTTAACATTTTTAGAAAACAGCATATTTCTCTTTTTGTTACGGATATGGCACTATGAGACTTTCACGATACGGGCAGGGAGGTATTCTCAATTAAAAAGCAGGAGAGCAGACTCAACCCTCTATACAACGATGCTGTGAATTGTTTTGGATAATGCAAACCTAATGCTCATTAATAACAGCCTTGATTCGTCTGACACCGGCAGAGGATGCTTCTTCCTTTATAATTTTAAAAGAAACAAGTTCTCCGGTATTTTTAGCATGAGGACCGCCGCAAATTTCTTTAGAGTATCCGGGGATTGTATACACTTTTACTATTTCACCATATTTTCCCGAAAAAACACCGATGGCTCCTTCTTTATAAGCTCTCTTATGAGTCATCTCGTCCAGAATGACATCGAGCTTTTTCCCGATAGCTTCATTTACGATAGCTTCGACTTTTTCCAATTCCTCCTTTGTGACTTTCCGTCCAAAAGAAAAATCAAACCTTAATCGTTCGGAAGTAATATTACTACCTCTCTGGAACACTTCCTCACCAAGAACCCTTCTTAATGCTCCGTGCAACAAATGTGTTGCCGTGTGAAGTCGGGCGGTCTGCTCGTTTTTGTCTGCCAGACCGCCCGCAAACTTGCCTTCTGCTCCCTGTCTGGATTTGTTCTGGTGCTCCTTAAATTGCTTCTGGAATCCATCCATATCCACTTGATATCCTCTTTCCGAAGCCAATTCTGATGTGAATTCAATGGGAAAACCGAAGGTATCATACAATTTGAATGCCAGTTCACCACTAAGAATTCCGCCTTGTTCTATACAGTCAAGATATCTGTTTGCCTTTTTAAGCCCCTCGTCCAGGGTCTTGGAAAATAAATGATACTCCTTTTGCAGTTGCTCCAGAATGAACTCCCTGTTTTTTCCAAGCTCCGGGTAAACCAGCCGGTATTGTTCAATAATCACTCCCGATAGTTCACACAAATAATTTTCATTTATGTCAGCCTTCTTGAACAAGCGGATAATTCTACGAATCAGCCTTCTCAAAATATATCCCTGCTCTGTATTGGACGGATTGATCTTCATAGGGTCGCCAAGAATAAAAGTAATTGCTCTTGTATGTTCACAAATAATTCTTTTATCTCGCTCAGGGATGGCTTTTCCTTCCTTTTCAAGAATTTCTTCAAGCGTCTGCATAATTGGAATAAATAACTCTGTATCATACACATTCGTTTTCCCATTAAAAATTGTCAAAACGCGCTCCAAGCCCATTCCCGTATCCACATTTTTCTGCTTTAGCTCTGTATAAGTACCATCAACCTCCTTATTGAACTGCATGAAAACATTATTCCAAATCTCAACATATTTTCCACATTTACATGACGGTCCACAATTCGGACCACATTTAGGTTTGTCCATATCGTAGAAGATTTCAGTGTCCGGTCCGCAAGGACCTGTCTGTCCGGCTGGTCCCCACCAGTTACTTTCTCTTCCATATCGAAAAATCTGGTCATTTTTAAGTCCAAAGCCTTTCCAAATTTTTTCTGCCTCCACATCAGCCGGCGCCAGTTCATCGCCTTCAAATACCGTCACCGCCAGTCTTTCCGGCGGAATATGAAGATAATTGGTCAGGAAATCAAAACTCATAGAAATGGATTCTTGTTTAAAATAGTCTCCTAAGGACCAATTCCCCAACATTTCAAAAAAGGTGCAATGTGTATCGTCTCCTACTTCATCTATATCTTCTGTTCTTACACACTTCTGAACGTCTGTAAGCCTTCTTCCACCGGGATGTTTCTCACCCAACAAATAGGGCACCAATGGATGCATTCCTGCAGTGGTAAACAAAACGGTCGGGTCATTCTCTGGGAGAAGTGATGCGGACGGGATTTCCTTATGCCCCCTTTCTTTAAAAAAGTTTACATACATTGTTCTTAATTCATTTGCTGTCATGTTTCATTCTCCTTTTTGAAATTTTTCCAAAACAAAAGCCCTAAGCTGATATATATCAACTTAGGGCGAACTTTCATGTCCGTGTTACCACCTAATTTCAGATTTCTCTGCACTCTGTCAATACGGGATTTCTCCGATATTGCTTCCTGCGTTAACGGGGGAACTCCGTTGAAGCCTACTAAGATATATCTGTTCGGTTCACAGCTCAGAGGCTGCTTCAATATTAGTTCTTTGAAGATTCGCACCAACCATCTTCTCTCTGTGAAATCCCTAATACTTACTATTCCTCGTCAAAGCCTTTTGTTTTGAATTAGCCGGAAGTATAACACGATAGAAAGTATTTGTCAAGCAGTTCACCATTTTCCATATGTTTTGTGTTATAATGTTTTATGTGAATTTGTTGTCTCAGTTCCGCTTCAGCCAGCACAGCGCAGATGTCCACCGTACATCTTGTGCCCTCATTTTTTTCCGCGATGCGAAGCTTCGTTTTCCTGGGCTCGCAATGTCCTGTGGGAAAATATAATATAAAGGAGACTTTAAGGGAAAGCTCATCTGTGATAAACTTAGTGTTAGGATTAGCCGGAATTTTAATACCGAAATATAAGGGCGGCAATGAGGCAGTGGGGATTGATGACTTCACGTTTATTGTGGAGCTGAACAGTTATAAAATGAAAGGATACGGCAATTATGGATACTACTAAGGAATCAAAAGGCGGATCATTTATTCGCATGACAGCCAGTGGGGTTTTATTAGCTGGAATTATTATTTTTTCCACAGGTATATATTATTGCGTAATTAAGGCAGGTATCCCTTATCAAGACCCGCCGTTAGAGCTACAAATACAATATACCATTAACTGGGAGATTGGCAACATACTGGTAAAGGAGGGTTTTCTGCTTTCCATATGTGGTGGAATTGCAGGTTTGCTTTATAAATTGATATTGAAGAAAAGGCGAAAGAAATAAAATTAAGGATGAGGCAACAGAAAGCCTTGTATTGAGCACAGTGATTCATGAAACCTCCGGCAGCCTGATTTAAGCCGAAAAGCAGCTGACAGGGAATGGAAGCTTATTCTGTGTATATTTCCCCTTACCGGGTACATAATATCGGCCATAAATACAATTCCAACAGGAGGCGCATTATGGAAGACGATACAATTAAGCTGCTCCGGGAGTGCAACGCAGGAATAAAAATGGGCGTTTCCTCCCTGGACGATGTGATAGAGCATGTAAAGAGCGAAGGTTTGAGGGAGCTTTTGGCAAAGAGCAAGGAGACCCATACAAAGCTGGGCAATACCACCCATAAATATCTGAACGAGTTTCACGAGGATGGCAAGGAGCCTGCGATGATGGCAAAGGTCATGTCAAAGATGAAGTCGGACGTCAAGCTTGGAATGGCAGACGGGGCAAATGCCGACAGGATGGCTGCGGACCTGGTTACGGATGGCTGTAATATGGGCGTTAAAAGCCTGTATAAATATTTGAACCAATATCCGGCGGCGGAGGGCAGGGTCAAACAGCTTGCAAAGGATGTGGCGCAGGCTGAGGACACTCTGGTGAAGGATCTCAGAGATTATCTGTAGGCATGAGGGTACGGCGCAGCTACGGAATTGGAGTGACAGACAAAGCTGTGGCGGCGTCGTATTTTTTCCTTGTAGAATGACCTGTTTTTAGCGTATAATCAAAAAGGCAGTCTGCGGGGAGGTTACATAGCGGATTGGAACCGATATAAAAAAGGCGAAAGGCGGATAGCGGGAAAATGAAACTTATTTCATGGAATGTGAACGGTCTGCGGGCGGTTATGGGAAAAAATTTTATGGAGGAATTCCGGAAGCTGGATGCGGACATTTTCTGTCTGCAGGAGACGAAGCTTCAGGAGGGGCAGATTCAGATGGAGCTGCCCGGATATTTTCAATATTGGAATTACGCGGAAAAAAAGGGCTATTCCGGCACGGCGATCTTTACAAAACATGAACCTGCGGCTGTCACATACGGAATGGGTATTGAGGAGCATGATCATGAGGGCAGGGTCATTACCCTGGAGTATGACAGCTTTTATGTGGTGACGGTTTACACACCCAATTCCCAGGATGAGCTGAAAAGGCTGGACTATCGTATGCAGTGGGAGGATGCCTTCCGGGATTATTTAAATAAGCTTGCCGCCGGGAAGGGCGTTATTGTCTGCGGAGACATGAATGTGGCACATAAGGAGATCGACTTGAAAAATCCAAAGACAAACCACAATAACCCCGGCTTTACGGACGCGGAGAGGGGCAGGATGACAGAGCTTTTGAACAGCGGGTTTGTGGATACCTACCGCTATTTTTATCCCGATGTGGAAAATGTCTACAGCTGGTGGTCCTATCGGTTTCAGGCGCGGGCGAAGAATACAGGGTGGCGCATCGATTATTTCCTGGCGTCGGAGGGCCTGAAGGACAGGCTTTCAGGAGCGGCGATCCACACGGATATTATGGGCTCTGACCACTGCCCTGTGGAGCTGACCATCGATATGCCTGATATAAGGTGAGGCTGTTTCCCGGGATAAGTGAAATATGCAGCCAATGGATTCGTGAGGAATGTGGAATGGATATAGGGTTGTTTGAAAACTATGAAGATGACGGGCAGCTGAGCCTGTTCGGCGCGGAGGAGCCTGTGCCGGAACCGGAGACGGAAGGCGGTACGGACGTCAGGATCAGGAGCTGTTCCAGCTGCGGCAGGCTTTTGCTTGTGAGGGAGGATAACGGCTCATTCTTCGTCTCGGAATGTAATAGCTGCGGCATCATATACCGTCAGAAAAGGTAAGCCGTCAGCATGGGGTGGTGCCGCATAAAGAAGCCGGCAGTATCAGACACGGCCGGCCAATGTAAACGGGCGGTACCCGCATGCTTGAAACAGTTCGTTGACAGCCGCCTGATAATCGGCTATTTTGACAGCTTTGCGTATTTTTTTCAGGTACCTTTCTGGGGACTCAAAGCCGCAGCTGAAAAAGGTCCAGAAATCCTTCATTTTGTGCAGGGTGGGAAGGTCTCCGGACATGATCTCCCGATAGCCCTCCAGAAGCTCGCCGTGAAAGGCGCGGAGAGTGGAGAGGGAATTCTCGGCGCTGCCGCTTACGGCGCCGGACTTCAGCTGCCCGGGAAGATAAGGATACTGCAAAACGCCCCTGCCGATCATGACGGTATCTACGGAGGGCAGCTCCTTTAATAACGAGGCAAGGCTTTCTGGCGATACGATATCTCCGTTATAGCAGAGAGGCACAGACAGCTGCTCCTTGGCGCGGCGGAACGCGTCCCTGTGAGGGCGTCCCGTATAGAACTCCTTCTGCAGGCGTGGGTGAACAATCAGTTCTTCCATGGGATAGCCCGCGTAAAGCTTTAAAAGCTGCTCCCATTCGCCGATATCCCTGACGCCGATCCTTGTTTTTATAGAGACTTTTATTGGGCATCTTTCATAGACGGTATCTAAAAATATCTTTAATTCCTCCGGAAATTCAAGGAAACCTGCACCGCGTTTTTTGGCGGTTACCGTGCCGGAGGGACAGCCAAGGTTGAGGTTCACGGTGTCATAACCGTAGTCGGCAGCCTGCCCGGCAATTTCCAGAAATTCGTCGGCGCGGTTGGTGAGGATCTGCGGTACAAGCCTCATGCCGACGTTGTGCTCCGGGAGAAGCTCGTTTCGCTCCCGGCTGCTTAAACTTCTGTTTGCAATAAAAGGGGTGAAATATTTGTCGATACCGCCAAAATATTTGTGATATGCCCTGCGAAAGACATATGTGGTGAGCCCCTCCATGGGGGCAAGGTAATATTTCAGCGGATGTGTTGAATCGCAATTCATGAAAAACCTTCCGTTTCCTGTCTGGCGTCTGCCGGTTAGATTTATAAGAAGAATGAAATATAATCCGTGTCTGCTGTAAAAAGGGGGATGCGAAACCATAACAGTATCCGCTTCCCCGTTGCTGCTTCCGGTGATAAAATCGGGAATCACATCCAGAGCTTAATGGTCTTGATCAGCTTCTTTTTCTGGTTGTCATCAAGCTTGGAGGCAAGCTCCAGAAGCTCGTTATCCAAAGCGTTTTTGCGGTATTCCGGCTCAATTCTTCCAATCAGGGAGTCCAGGGAAATGTTCATCAGTTTAGCATAATAGATCAGTACGCGAAGGGACATGGCGGTTCTGTTGTTTTCAACGTTGCTGATGTAACCGGGAGTCACATTCAACGCTTCTGCCACCTCTGCCTGAGTCAGCTTCATCTGAATGCGGAGTTCCTTTACCTGTGCGCCAAGATTGTCAAATTCGATGTTGCTCATAATCAATCCTCCGTATAAGTTTAAATAACAGAATAAAAATATATATTAGTATACAATAATTCACACTTGATTTAAATTCCTGATTTCGATATAATTACTTTTTAAAGTATAGAAAGGACGCGGAAAAGGCTTTAACATGGACAAATTTACGGTTTTAAAAAGATATTTCGGCTACGATTCCTTTCGTGAAGGACAGGAGCTCTTAATTGACAGCATTTTGAGCGGCAGGGACGTGCTGGGCATCATGCCCACCGGGGCGGGAAAATCGATCTGCTATCAGGTGCCGGCGCTGATGCTGCCCGGAATTACCCTGGTCATATCTCCGCTTATCTCTCTGATGAAGGATCAGGTTCAGACACTGAACCAGGCGGGCGTACATGCCGCATACATAAACAGCTCACTGACGGAAAATCAGATAAGCAAGGCGCTGCTGCTTGCGGAGCGGGGGCAGTACAAAATCATCTATGTGGCCCCGGAGCGCCTGGAAACCTATGGCTTTCAGCATTTTGCCAGCAATGTGGATATCAGCATGGTGGCGGTGGACGAGGCGCACTGTATTTCCCAATGGGGGCAGGATTTCCGCCCCAGCTATCTGAAAATTGTACAGTTTGTGAAGGGGTTTTCGGACAGGCCGGTGCTTGGCGCTTTTACGGCGACTGCAACCGAGACGGTAAAGGATGATATTCTGAACACGCTGGAGCTTCAGAGACCGCAGCTTTTAATCACGGGCTATGACAGGAAGAACCTTTTTTTCGGCGTTGAAAAGGTAAAGGAAAAGGATGCGTACCTGCTGCGTTATGTAAAGGCTCACAGCGGGGAAAGCGGCATTATTTACTGCGCCACGCGAAAAAATGTGGAAAAGGTTTACGGGCTTTTGTGGGAGAATGACATGCCGGTGACAAAATACCACGCAGGGCTTTCTGCCGATGAGAGAAGGCGGAACCAGGATGATTTTATATACGACAAAAAATCCATCGTTGTGGCTACAAACGCCTTCGGAATGGGAATTGACAAGTCCAATGTCCGCTATGTGCTGCACTACAATATGCCTCAGAGCATGGAGAATTATTATCAGGAGGCAGGGCGCGCGGGACGCGACGGGGAGGAGGCGGAGTGCATTCTGCTGTATTCCCCCCAGGATGTGATGATCAACCGCTATCTGATTCAAAACAAGGAGCAGAACACGGAGGATTTCACAGAACAGGAGCTGGAGGAGATTCGCAGGCGGGATGAGGAAAGATTGAAGAAAATGACCTTTTACAGCACCACGGGGAAATGCCTGCGCACCTACATTCTCCGCTATTTCGGGGAATGGAGGACTGAGGATTGCGGCAACTGCTCCTGCTGCGTGTGTAAGGCAGAACCGGAGAGGGTGCCTGCGGAGCCTGTCTTTATTCCCGGCGTCCAGACGGATCTGGTGGCTACCTACAGCCATAAAAAAGCCCCCAAGGGACGGCCTGCGGACAGCCTGGACAAGCGCCAGAGGGAATGCTTTGAGACCCTGCGGGCGCTGCGTCTGGAGATCGCCAGGGAGGAGGGCGTGCCTCCTTATGTGGTTTTCTCGGATAAAACGCTTATTGACATGTGCGAAAAAATGCCGGATACAAAAGAAAAAATGCTTATGGTGTCCGGTGTGGGGGAGCTGAAATACGAAAGGTACGGCAGCAGGTTTCTTAAGATATTGACGGCAGACCAGACGGGGAGCTGAGCAAAATTTTGGAGTGCAAATTGCTGAATAAAAATATTGCATATATATTTGTATTGTGATAGAATAAATACAAAGCATATATTCTTTGGATCTCTGGCAGCCTAAGCTGTTCGCAACCGGGAGTTCTCCTGTATGGCTTCAATGAAATCTGTGCTTTTATTCCACATTATTAATTAGGCATGGATTCCGGGAAAGCCTTTGGCAGGAGGAAGATGAAATTTATCCCTGCAAACAATGAGCCAAGCCGATGCGTCAGCATCCATTTGGCGAATGCCGCGAGGGTCAAATACCCCGCAGCTTGCTGCGAGGGCTTTGATTTTTGATGTCTGCCGGCATATGTCGGCGCGGCATGTTTGCGGCAGCCGTTTTTCCTTCGGATTCCATGAGAAGGAGGAGCGATGAAAAAGAAAAAGGGGAAACAGGAAGGGGCACAAGGAAAAAAACAGGCAAGAAAGCAGTACAAGGATACGATTTTCAGAATGCTGTTTTGCGACAGGGAGCATCTCCTGGAACTGTATAATGCGGTCAGCGGAAGAAACTGCGAAGATCCGGAGCTGCTGGAGATTGTGACATTGGAAAACGCTATTTATATGGGAGTCAAAAATGATCTGGCGTTTCTGGTGGATTTTCATCTGTACCTGTATGAACACCAATCTACCGTGAATCTCAATATGCCGTTTCGTTTTCTGCAATATGTGACTGAAGAATATGGCAGGCTCACCGCGGGAGAAAATATATACGGCAGCCGGCAGGTACTGCTTCCTGCACCGCACTTTGTCGTGTTTTATAACGGAAAGAGCCCGTATCCTGAGAGAAGGGTTATGAGGCTTTCTGACGCCTTTCGATTGCAGGATAGCGAGCCGCAGCTGGAGCTTAGGGCTTTAATCTTGAATATTAACAAGGGATATAATACAGAGCTGAAGAAGCATTGCCGGACACTGGACGAGTATATGCAATATGTGGACAGAGTCAGAGGGTATGCTGCCGCCATGCCTATGGAAAAGGCAGTTGATCGGGCGGTGGACGAGTGCATTGACGAGGGAATCCTAAAGAATTTTCTTCTGGCAAACAAAGCGGAGGTAAAGCGCATGAGCATCTATGAATATGATGAGGAGGCGGCCAGACAGGCCATACGTATAGAGGAATATGCGAGAGGCAGAGCGGAGGGAATTGAAGAAGGAATAGAGAAAGGAATAGAGAAAGGAATAGAGGTTCTGATTCTTGACAATGTTGAAAATGGCATCAAGAAAGAAGTAATCATTGCAAAGCTGATAAAAAGGTTTGGAATAAGCGAGCTTCAAGCAGAGAAGTATTTTGAAAAGTCGAAATTACGTACTTTTCAGGACTGCCTGTAATTTTGTATTGACATTGTTTCAACGCGCCACTATAATAAAGTGTAAGTCGGAATCCAGGCTTTTGGGTTTCCGGGATAAATGCATTGACGGAGACAGTACTATGGCGTGAAAGGTCACAGAGAGCCGCTGAAAGCTGAGAGGCGGTCCGAGTAAAGCGATGGGAAGATCCCTCCCGAGCAGCGGCACGAAAGCGCGAGCGAATAGATGCCGACGGTTTCCTCCCGTCAAAGGGGACGCATATGCTGGTATGTCGTAAATGGGATTGCGAGTGAAGGAATGAGCTTCTGCCGTTTACGGCGGAAGCTTTTTTAAGTTGTGCCTCCGGATGCGCATTTATTCCGCTGACAATGCGTTCAATCAGGAGATGATTCAATCAGGATATTTTTTGTCCGGGATGGGTCAGACTCCATCGAGTTTAAGCAGGGATTGAGGAAGGGACTCCGTAAGGCTCAGAAAACTAGGAAAGGATGAAGCAGGATGAGACATTTGACAGAAATCAGGTGGCACGGGAGAGGGGGGCAGGGAGCCAAGACGGCGGCACTGCTGCTTGCCGACGTGGCATTTCAGGCGGGGAAGCATGTACAGGGATTTCCGGAGTATGGTCCGGAGAGAATGGGAGCGCCTATTACCGCTTACGACCGTATCAGCGACAATGAAATCCGGGTACACTCCAATATTTATGATCCGGATTTTGTGGCAGTGGTGGATGATACGCTGCTGTACTCCGTGGATGTGACGGAGGGGTTAAAGCCGGACGGCGGGATTCTGGTCAATACCAGAAAGCCCAAAGAAGAAATACTTCCTCTCTTAAAGGGGTATCCGGGAAGGGTATACATAATAGACGCCCATAAGGTAAGCATGGAGACCCTGGGGCAGTATTTTCCCAACACGCCCATGCTTGCGGCGATGGTAAAAATTTCCGAGGTGATGGATATAGATGTGTTTTTGAGAGAGATGGAAAGCTCTCTGCAGCATAAATTTGCAAGAAAGCCGGAGGTTCTGGAGGGTAATCTGAAGGCGCTTAGGCTTGCTCTGGAGGAGGTAGTACAATGTCAGTAAAAGCGGAAGACATCAACGAAAAATCAAAATGGCAGGATATGACGGAGGGCTTGCAGATCTATGAGCCTGCCACGTCCAGGCAGTTTCATACCGGGGAGTGGAGGACACAGACCCCCGTGCTGGACGAGAAAAAGTGCAGGCAGTGCCTGCTGTGTGTGCCTTACTGCCCTGACAGCTGTATCCCTGTAGAGAATAATAAAAGGCAGGAATTCGATTACGACCACTGCAAGGGCTGCGGCATCTGCGCGAAGGCCTGCCCCTTCGGCGCGATTTCCATGCAGGAGGGCAAATAGTAAAAAGGAATTAATAAAGGGATTATAAAAAACCGAAACGAAAAAACCAAAATATATAAATCGGAATCACAAAAACAGTCTTGAATAGGAGAATTTTATGTCGCAGAGAACACGTATGTCCGGCAATGAGGCGGTGGCGTATGCCATCAGGCAGGTAAATCCCGATGTCATGCCGGCGTTTCCAATCACTCCATCTACGGAGATTCCTCAGTTTGTGGCTTCCATGATCGCAAACGGGGAGATAGATACAGAGTTTATCCCGGTGGAGAGTGAGCACAGCTCCATGAGCGCCACCATGGGCGCCTCCGCCGCGGGGGTAAGGGCGATCACGGCCACGTCCTCCTGCGGTCTTGCGCTGATGTGGGAGGTGCTGTATGTGGCGGCGTCCAGCCGCCTGCCCATCGTGATGGCGGTGGTAAACAGAGGTCTGACAGGCCCTTTAAATATCAATGCGGAGCATTCCGATAGCATGGGGGCAAGGGATTCCGGCTGGATTCAGATCTATGCAGAGAACAATCAGGAGGCATATGACAATTTCCTGCAGGCACACCGCATTGCGGAGCACAGGGATGTGCATCTGCCGGTTATGATCTGTCAGGACGGGTTTATCACCAGTCATGCCGTAGAAAACATTACCCTGTGGGATGACGAGCCCATCAGGAAGTTTGTTGGCGAGTATCAGCCGGAGCATTATCTTCTGAAGGAGGATGAAGCCATGGCGGTAGGTCCCTACGCGGTTTCAAGCTATTGCATGGAGGCAAAGAAGGCGCAGGCGGAGGCAATGAAGCGCGCGAAGCAGGTCATCCTGGATGTGGCGGAGGAATTTGAGGCTGTCACAGGGCAGCGTTACGGCTTTTTTGAGGAGTATAGGCTGGAGGACGCCGAATACGCGGTGGTGGCAATCGGCTCCGTGTGCGGAACGGCAAAGGATGCCATCGATTTGCTGCGGGAGAAGGGAATTAAGGCAGGGCTTTTGAAAATAAGGGTGTTCCGCCCCTTCCCCGGCGAGGAGATCGTCAGGGCATTAAAACACTGCAGGGCAATCGGCATTATGGACAGGGCGGAGAGCTACAGCGGCTGCGGCGGTCCGCTGGGCGCGGAGGTAGGCGCCGCGCTGTACAGGGAGAAGGCTGCGGCGGAGACGGTCAACATTATGTACGGTCTGTCCGGGCGGGACGTCAGGGTTGAGGATATGGAGGACGTATTTGATAAGCTGCAGAAGCTTGCCGCCGGGGAGATAAGCTTCCCTGAGTACGTTTATCTGGGACTGCGCGAATAATGTCAAAAAGCATATAAGCTCTCAAGGAATGAGAACCAGGTTCCTTGGAAGCTGCGCGGTATTGCCGTAAAAACCTCGGAATTTTCGGATTGCAGGAAGAATGGAGAAAACCTATGGAACAACAGGCATTTAATTTCAGAGAAATACAGGAAAGGCAGGAGCGTCTGGCTCCGGGGCACAGAATGTGCGCGGGCTGCGGCGGCTCCATTGCGGTCAGGAACGTGCTGAAGGCGCTTCATCCAGGCGACAGGGCGGTTGTGGGAAACGCCACGGGCTGCCTGGAGGTATCTACCTATATGTATCCCTATACGGCTTATGAGGACAGCTACATACACAGCGCCTTTGAGAATGCCGGGGCTACCCTGTCGGGGGTGGAGACGGCTTATCGTGCCCTGAAGAAAAAGGGAAGGCTCTCCTCGGAATACAAATTCATCACCTTCGGCGGCGACGGCGGCACCTATGATATCGGCCTGCAGTCTCTGTCCGGGGCGATGGAGAGGGGGCATGACCTGGTGTACGTCTGCTATGACAACGGAGCCTATATGAACACGGGCATTCAGCGCTCCTCCGCCACGCCCCTGTATGCGGATACCACCACTACTCCCAGCGGCAGGGTATCCGACGGAAAGCCTCAGGCGCGCAAGGACCTGGCGGCAGTCATCGCCGCCCATAATATTCCCTATGTGGCGCAGACTACCTTTATCGGCAACATGAAGGACCTGTATGTGAAGTCCGAGAGAGCGATCTACACGCCCGGTCCGGCGTTTCTGAATATTATGGCTCCCTGTCCCAGAGGATGGCGCTATGAGACTGACGATATTATTGAGATCTGCAGACTGGGCGTGGAGACCTGCTATTGGCCTTTGTTTGAGGTGGTGGAGGGCAGGTGGATACTGAATTACAAGCCCAAGAAAAAGCTTCCCCTGGAGGACTTTTTGAGAAAGCAGGGACGCTTTAAGCATTTGTTTGCCTCGGGAAACGAGCATCTTATCGAGGACTTCCGGCAGGAGGTGGACAGACGCTGGGAGGAGCTTTTAAAGAGGTGTGAGGCGTGAGAAATTATAAAATGATCATTCAGTACGACGGCACCCGTTACGCCGGATGGCAGAGACAGCCGGGCAAGGCCACGATTCAGGGCAAGCTGGAGAGCGTTTTAAGCCTTATGTGCGGCAGGGAGGTGGAGGTCATCGGCGCGGGACGTACCGACGCCGGGGTTCATGCCAGAGGTATGACGGCCAACGCCGTACTGGGACTGCGGCCTGGGACAGGGCAGGAGATTGAACAAAAGGCGGAGCCCGGAGCCGGTCATAAGCAAGAGCTTGTGACAGCGGTGATGACAGAACTCACCCCGGAGAATATCAGGGATTATTTAAACCGGTATCTGCCGGAGGACATTGCCGTGACGGAGGTTAGAGAGGCGTCGCCAAGGTTCCATGCCCGCTATAACGCCCTTGGCAAGACCTACCGTTATACCTGTTACGACGGGGATGTAAAGCCTGTCTTTGACAGGAGGTACTGTACCTTTCTGGAAGAAAAGCCCGATCTGGAGTTAATGCGCCAAGCGGCGGAGGTTTTGAAGGGAACCCATGACTTCCGGAATTTTTGTGTAAATCCCAAGATGAAGAAATCCACGGTCCGCTGTGTGGACGGAATTGATATTGATAGGGAGGACGGATATATCCGGTTCACCTTCCACGGCAACGGCTTTCTGCAGAATATGGTGCGCATTATGGTGGGAACTCTTTTGGAGGCAGGCTGCGGAAGAATGACGGCAGAGCAGGTGAAGGAGGTGCTGAATAATCCCCACAGGCAGAAGGCAGGTCCCACGGCGCCCGCCCAGGGGCTTTGCCTTATGAGTGTGGATTATGACTGAATCTGTAGAATATACATGAATTTTCTAAAGATGACTGCAAGCTTTACTCAAAAAATCAAGCATATAACGGTTTTGTCTGATATTATTTATTTATGATATCGTTGTGTGCATGAGTCCGGCGGGCAGAAAGAGCATTGTGTTCAAAAACAGTTCGTGTTGCAAAACGCAAGAAAGGCCCTGCGGTCAGCCGCGGGGTCTTTAATTAGTATATGCGCCAAAGCATACAGGAGGAATAAAAATGAATAAAACGGAAAACCTGAAGCTCCTGGCAGCGGCGCTGGAGTATATCGAAAAGCATCTTCAGGAGGAGCTGAACACGGAAGACGTTGCCATGGCCTGCTTTTGTTCCAAGTCCACTCTGGAAAAGCTTTTTCGATATGTAAATCACCTGTCTGTCCGGGAATATCTGATCCGCAGGCGCATGACCCTTGCCGCAAGGAAGCTCTGGGAGAATCCGAAGTCCGGCATAATGGATGTGGCGCTGGAATACGGCTACAGCAGTCATGAGGCGTTTACTCGTGCATTCAAACAGATATGGAACTGTAACCCTTCCGAATTTCGGGAAAGACGCCGATATTTGGAGTTGTTTCCAAGGCTGAATGTGGCCCTGGAGGAAGGAGAAAATTTTATGAGTAGCCGCAAACAGGTAGATATCAGCGAAATGTATGATCTGTTCCGGAGCAGAAAGGATTGTTATTTTGTGTGCTGCGATATTGCGCAGTTGGTACATATTAACGGCATTTCTCACAAGGCGGGGGATCTTGCCATTCTGGAGACACTCCGGCGCATGGAGGAAGCCGCGGGCGCAGAGGACGTCATATTCCGTATCGGCGGGGATGAGTTTGCCATGCTTACGGCGAGCGCGGAGCGGGGCTATGCGGAGGGTGTGGCGGAAAAAATCAGCGTCATGAATGGGAGGAGTTTCTCTTTTGAGGGGCAGGAAATTCCTTTGTTGCTTCATGTAGGCACAGCCAGGTATCAGGGAAGGACCTTGCAGTACAATGAGCTGCTTTCGGAGCTGCATACGGCAATAATGGAGAGCAAGAAATGAAAATCATTTTTCTTGATTTTGACGGCGTGCTGAACTCGGCATCCTATTGCCGTCTGCACCGGGAGCCCGGTGTGCTGCTTGATCCCACAAGGATGGCGTTGCTGCGCAGAATTATCGAAACCACGGGGGCGGAAATTGTCTTGTCCACATCGTGGAAGGAGCATTGGGAGGCGACAGGCTTTGTGGTGCTGGACGATATGCCCATGGACGAGGAGGCTTTAAAAAATCACTGTGTTCTGACAGCAAGGCTGAGAGACGGGCTCGACGAGGAAGACACAGAACGTGCAATCAGAATTTTGTCAGATTGAGAAAAGCCATATATCCGTAAAATTTTTGCCGCAAGAAAATTGCGGCAAAAATTTTCGGCAAATATTTAACCGTTTATTTATTTATGTCACTAATAAGATGTAAAGGGGATGCGCAAACTCAAATTACAAAATGAATATTTAAGCTATAAGGTTTATGTTAAACTTACAGGTGCGGAAGCAGGAGGAAGCTTTTTGGAAAGACGGCAGTTGGATGAAAAGATAAAAGAGGTGTCAAAGGTCATTTTTTCTTATTGCAGGTCAAGGACATCAAGCCAGTATGACGCTGAGGATCTGGCTCAGGACATTGTGGTTGAAATCTACAGGTCCGCGGCAAATATCCGGGATGACAGGGCGTTTTACGGTTTCATGTGGTCGGTGGCAGGCAATGTTTACAGGCAGTGGTGCCGGAGAAAGCGGCAAAACCTTGAGGTAAGTTCTGCTGAGGGTTTCCACGGGGATGATTTTGGGCAGGATACGGGCGCAGAAGCCGCCTTTGAGTCTGTTTTGGGAGAGGATTCGGATATTATGCTGCTTCGCAGGGAGCTTGCGCTTTTGGCGGAGAAGTACCGGACTGCCACGATACTCTATTATCTGGAGGATAAGCCCTGTTCCAGGATCGCGGACATTCTTTCCGTCAGCGAGTCAATGGTGAAGTATCTGTTGTTTAAATCGAGAAAAATAGTAAAGGATGGTATGAATATGGAGAGAAGCTACGGTGAACAGAGCTATAATCCAAGGGAGTTTGACAGCTTTTTCTGGGGTGACTGGAATAAATACGGCAATATATGCGACAGCCGGCTGGTACAGAATATTCTGTTTGCATGCTATAATGACAGGTTAAACGCGGAGCAGATCAGCCTTGAGATAGGCGTCGGGCTGCCTTATATAGAGAACGAGATCAAAAAACTCTGCGAGTATGATCTGCTGCGCATGGACGGCAGTAAATATTACTGCAATCTCGTAATCTTTACAAGAGATTTCAAGAGGGAGGCAGGGCAGAAAACCGCGCATTTAAAGGAGAATATTGCCCGGGCGGTAAAGCAGGCGGTGCTTGGGAAGGAAGCGGAAATCCGTTCTCTGGGCTTTGCCGGAGCGGATATGGACGGGAACACATTTCGTTGGCAGGCGGCTTGTATGCTTCTGTGGCAGGCGGTGATCAGAAAATTTCAGGAGACTGTGGAGCTGGATTATCCCGTGGATGTGTTTGGCAGCAGGGGCTTCCACTGGGGAGCGGAGAAGGAAAGCGCGGAGACGGCGGGCAGCCGTGAAGCCGGTGAGAAAAGAAGCGTCGGATGGTCTTTTGGCAACGCGATGGTTAATCATGAGGCGGGATATATAAAGTTTATGGATTTTCCTGTAAACGGAAAATTTGTGCATCATTATTTCTTTAACAGTAAGCTGCATACCAACGTCTTCTTTGATATTGCAGCCGGTAAAACGGAGCATTTCAGTGAAAATGACAGGGTGATGGCGGCGGAGATGGTAAGCCGGGGCTATGTGGTACAGAAGAACGGAGACTTAACGGTCAATGCGCCGGTTTTCACGGAGGAGCAGATCGGACGTCTCTGGGCTGTCCTGGAGGAGCCTGTGTCGGAGATTGTCGCAATATGCCGGGAAATGTTTGAAGAAAACGCAAGACTTCTGAAAAACCATGTGCCTGCACATTTAAAGAAGCAGGCGGCGCAGATGCCGTATTTTACCATACTGGGGAATGCGATTTCGGCTCCCATGCGCAGGCTGTACGCGGAAGGGTTTCTGCTGCCCGCGGAGGACGGCGGTATGCTGCCTACGACCTTTGCTGTGCTGAAGGCGTAAAGGCGGTATTGCAATCCTTATGATATAATGTAATAATAGGTGTGACTGTCCGGGACCGTGGAATTATTCCGGGGACTTTGGATAGTCACACCTTTTTTAATCAGATTGAATGGAGTAAGCTATGATTTATACGGTGACGTTTAACCCGGCGGTGGACTATTGCATCCATATGGAGGCAGTGAGGGTGGGAGAGGTAAACCGCTCAAAGGGCGAAGAAATCTTTTTCGGAGGAAAGGGTATCAATGTGTCCGTTGTGCTTAAGGAGCTGGGGCTCAGGTCCAGGGCGCTTGGCTTTGTGGCTGGCTTTACCGGTCAGGCGATCGAGCTTTGGCTTAAGGGCAGCGGCATTGACACAGGCTTTGTCCGCCTGGAGCAGGGCTTTTCCAGAATCAATGTGAAAATCAAAGCCTCCGCAGAGACGGATCTGAACGGGCAGGGACCGGACATACCGGCGGAAAAGCTGGAGGAGCTTTTTGCCATGCTGGACGAAATCGGGGATGGCGACACCATCGTTCTCTCCGGCAGCATTCCGCCCTCCCTTCCGCCAGATATTTATGAGAAAATTCTTGAGAAGCTGGAAGGGCGGAGGGTGAGAGCGGTGGTGGACGCTGCCGGAGAGCTTTTGCTGAACACGTTGAAATACAGGCCCTTTCTTGTAAAGCCTAACGATTTTGAGCTTGGCGAGCTCTTTGGGGTAAAGCCCGACACCACGGAAGAAATAGTGGAATATGCGCGCAGGCTTAAGGGAATGGGAGCCGTGAATGTGCTTGTGTCCAGGGCAGGTGATGGCGCCGTGCTGGTTGACGAAGGAAACGGGGTCCATGTCTGCGGGGCCTGCAGCGGAACAGTCAGGAACTCCGTTGGCGCGGGTGACTCTATGGTGGCGGGCTTTGTGGCAGGCTGTCTGGGTGTGCCGGCTGCCGACGGCCAGGCTTGGGACGCAGCGGCAGGCTGCGATTATGGGTTTGCGCTGAGGCTTGGCACGGCTGCAGGCGGGGCCACCGCGTTTTCCCACGGGCTGGCAGGGAGGGAGGATATTTTCAGGCTTTTGAGACAGCTGTCATAAGTCGGCTGTCATGAGGCGGTTTTGAGACTGCCGGGGATGGCGGCGAAAAAGAACTGTGGATGTCATTGTGCAGGCAGTGAGTTTCATGCTATTGTATAGCTGTAAGGTTCATGGCTTCCGCTGTGGTAAATATCGCAGGCAGCAAAGGGGCAGGGGCGGAGGACAGGCCGGCGGAGGCAGGAACGCTGTAAAATATCATATGGGAGGAAGAAACGATGGTCAGGTTATTTGACAGGCACCGTATCAGGAATGTAAAAGAATTGGACGGTATGTGGGATTTTTCCATGGAGGGCGTTGAAAAGCGCTACAGGCTGCCCGTGCCGGGATGCTGGGAGCAGCACCCGGATTTTCTGTCCCACAGGGGAAAGGGATGCTACAGCCGGGAGGTTTATGTGGAAAAGGCGGGAAACCTGCGGCTGGAATTCAAGGGGGTCAGTCATACGGCGGATGTCTTCTGGGACGGCCGGCAGATTGCCCGCCATTACAATGCGTTCACTCCTTTTTCCACGGTGATCAGGCATGTGGAAAAGGGCAGCCACCGGCTTGAGGTCTATGTGGACAATACCTTTGGGGAGCATTCCGCGCTGCATATTCCCAACGATTACTATACCTATGGAGGTATTACCAGACCGGCGGCGATGGAAAGCCTTTCGGACGTGTATATCAAAGAGATGCATTTTACGCCGTCCCGCGTGGGGGATGTGTGGAGCGGGAGGGTTGAGGCGGTTGTCTGTAATCTGTCGGACCGCGCCGTCTTTGTGGCGTTGGAGGGCAGCCTTAAGTCCTGGCAGGGAGGTGCGTCGGGGGAACCGGAAGAACATGATACGCCTGCGGAGGCCGATCAGCCTTTTTGCTGTGCGGAGGCGGAGATTCCCGCGGAGGGAGAGGCCGTCGTGGTCCTGGAGGGCGTTTTCCCGGGTGTGCTTGCCTGGTCTCATCAGGCGCCGAAGCTTTATTTGCTGCAGGCCACATTGCTTTGGGAGGGGGAGCCTGTGGATGATCTCATCGACCGTGTAGGCTTCCGCGTGGTGGAGATCAGGGGCACAAGGCTGCTGCTGAACGGGCAGCCCGTATATCTCAAAGGCTTTAACCGTCACGAGGACTATGCGGTGGATGGCTGTGCCGTCTCCCTGCAGCACATGGTTCAGGACATGGATCTGATGCAGGATATGAATGTGAATGCCTTGCGCACCTGCCATTATCCCAATGACGAGCGCTTTTTGGATCTCTGTGACGAGCGGGGCATTATGGTGTGGGAGGAAAATCATGCCAGAGGCTTTGACCTTGAGAAAATGCAGAATCCCAATTTTGAAAAGCAGTGCGAGGACTGCATCAGGGAGATGATTCAAAACCATTACAATCATCCGTCTATCGTTATCTGGGGCATCTTAAATGAGTGCGCTTCCGAGGAGCCGGAGGCAAGGGAGATGTACCGCAGGCAATACGAGCAGATCAGGAAGCTGGATGCCACCAGGCCCACAACCTCCGCCACCTGCCGCCACTTTACGGATATATGCCTTGATCTGTCGGATGTCGTGTCCTTCAATATGTATTCCGGCTGGTATCAGGACTGCTCCGTGGACGAGAGAAATAAACAGGAAATAGAGTGGATACGCCGGTCCGGCGGAGAGGGAAAGCCCATTATTGTCAGTGAGCTGGGCGCGGCTGCCGTTTACGGCTATCGGGACCGCTCAAGGTGCAAGTGGAGCGAGGAGTATCAGGCGGACCTGATAAGGAAAAGCCTGGAGGTATATATGCAGGATGAAAATATCACCGGCGTGTTTATCTGGCAGTTTGCGGACTGCCGTGTGACGGAGGAGGGAGGATGGTTCGCTTCCCGCGCCCGCTGCCATAATAACAAGGGAATTGTGGATGAGTACCGCAGACCTAAAGAAGCCTATGATGTGGTAAAGGAGTGCTTTGCAAGGTACAGGCAGGAGTGAAAGCGGATGAAAGAAGGGGCGGGCAGACAGACAGGGCAAAGCCCTGTGCTGTCCGCCCCTTTACTCGGCGTGGTTATGCGGTGATAACGGTGCCGGTCTTGCCCTTTACGGCATCCTTTACTCTGTTCTGACAGGTAATCAGGACTCTGCCGGCGGGAATCTTTTCCAGAAAGCTTATTGCGGCCTCGATCTTGGGCAGCATGGCGCCCTCTGAAAATTGCTCCTGCGCCATTGCCGTTTTTGCCTCCCGGACGGTCATGGAGGCAATGGGCGTCTGCCCTTCCGTGCCGAAATCTCGGTAGACATATTCTACGTCGGTCAGGATGATCAGCTCGTCGCAGGCCAGGTCGGCGGCAAGCCTTGCAGCCACCGCGTCCTTTTCTATGACGGCGGAAGCGCCCTTTAGTATATGCTGCTGTTCGATGACGGGGATGCCGCCGCCTCCGCAGGCGATGACAACCTGGTCCGCGTCCGCAAGAGCGCGTATGGCGTCTATTTCCACGATGTCAATAGGCTTCGGGGCGGCAACCACACGCCGGAAGCCCCTGCCCTGGTCCTCTCTGACATAGTTGCCCTTTTTTATCTCCGTTTCGGCGTCCTCCCTGGACATATAGCGACCGATGACCTTGGTGGGCTCATAGAATGCCTCGTCGTAGGGGTCTACGGTCACCTGGGTCAGAATGGTGCTGACGGGTTTGGAAATGCCCCTGCTTAGAAGCTCCGAGCGCAGCGTATTCTGAATGTCGTAGCCCACATAGCCCTGGCTCATGGCGGAGCAGACGCACATGGGGGCGGGGGTGTAATCGATATAGATCCGGCGAAGCTCGGTCATCGCCTTGTGAATCATGCTGACCTGGGGACCGTTGCTGTGGGTTATAACAAGCTGATAATCCTCCTCGATCAAATCCGCAAGCGCCTTTGCCGTTACCTGCACGGCGTCCCGCTGTGCTTCGGTGGTATAGCCCAGAGCGCTGTGTCCCAGTGAAACAACTGCCTTTTTCTTACTCATATTGATAACCATGCCTTTCTCGCAGTCTGCGGGTTTCTCCGCAGGCTTACAGTATAGCATATTTCAGATGACAAGCCAAGCGTTTCCGTTCATTTAGTTCACACAGTCCGTTCATATTATGATATAATATGTTACATGGTTTTCCTTCTCCTGCTTTTGGACTTATCAGGCGGCAACCATTTGGCGAATGCCGCGAGGGTCAAATTTCATAGCGCCCTCTGGATGCATTGCGCTTTGCTGCTTTGCAAGCTTGATACCCCGTCAGCCTGCTGCGGGGTCTTTGATTATGGAGTACAATGGGAATTTGTGCCGGCGGAGAAGTCTTTTAAGCGCAGGGGCGGAAGCGGAGAGACGGAATTAAGATAGGAGGACACGGATATGGAGAAGAGGATTTTATTTCCAAAGCTGGGCGGATTTGTACATGGCGGGGATTACAACCCGGATCAGTGGCTGGACAGGCCGGATATTCTGGAGGAGGATGTCCGCCTGATGAAAAAGGCGGGAATAAACAGTGTGACGCTGGGGGTTTTCTCTTGGGCGGCATATGAGCCTGCGGAGGGGGAATTTTGTTTTGAGTGGATGGAGCAGATCATAGATAATCTGTATAAAAACGGCATTTACACGGTGCTGTCCACACCTTCCGGGGCGCGTCCCGCCTGGCTGGATGAGAAATACCCGGAGGCTATGAGAGTGGATAACCGGGGGGTGCGCAATCATCACGGGGTGCGCCACAACCATTGTATGACCTCCCCCGAGTACCGTGCCAAGGTGGCGGTCATCGACAGGAGGCTGGCGGAGCGCTTCGGCTCTCATCCGGGCGTTATCATGTATCATATTTCCAATGAGTTCGGGGGAGAGTGCTATTGTCCGCACTGTATAAAGAAGTTCAGGGAGTACCTTGGGGAGAAATTTGACCATGATATAGAAAAGCTGAATAAGGCATGGTGGACCTCGTTCTGGAGTCATCATTACAACAGCTTCGAGCAGATAGAGCCGCCCTTTGCCAACGGGGAAACCAGCGTCATGGGGCTGAATCTGGAGTGGAGGCGTTTTACGACCTGGAGCACGGACGACTTTATGCGGTTTGAGATCGATACCCTGCGCAGCGTGACGCCGGAGGTTCCCGTGACGGCAAATTTCATGCAGATGTTCGGCGGACTGGATTACCGCCGGATGGCGCCGCACATAGACGTGGTTTCCTGGGACAATTATCCCACGTTTCACAACGATAAGGAGACTCTGCCGGAGACCTTTGCGGAGACCGCCTTTCATCATGCCATGATGCGGTCGCTGAAAAGAGACGTCCCCTTTATGATGATGGAGAGCGCCCCGGGGCTGGTGAACTGGCACAGGGTCAATAAGCTGAAGCGTCCGGGAATCCACAGGCTCGCCTGCCTGCAGGCGGTTGCGTCAGGCTCCGATTCCGTGCAGTATTTTCAGTGGAGGAAGGGGCGGGGCTCCTATGAGCAGTTCCACGGGGCGGTAGTGGATCACAGCGGAGCGGACGACACCAGGGTATTCCGGGAGGTGGCGGAGGTGGGAGAGCTTTTGAAAAGGCTTGCGCCTGCCGCGGGCACTACGGTTCAAAGCAGAGCGGCTATTCTGTTTGACTGGGATAACCGATGGGCGATCTGGGATGTGAAGGCCCTTGCCCAGGAGACCAAGAATTATGAGAAGGTCTGTGTGGATATCTGGAAGGAGTTCTTGAAGCTGGGTATCGACATGGACGTGGTGGGCTCTGACGAGAATCTGGACCGCTACGGCGTGGTTGTGGCGCCCATGCTGTATATGCTGAGTCCCCGTGCGGCGGCTAATTTAAAGTCCTTTGTGGAGAGGGGCGGGCAGCTGCTTGCCACCTATTTTACGGGTTATGTGGATGAAAATCAGCTCTGCTTCCAGGGCGGCTTCCCGGGGGAGGGGCTCAAGGAACTGTTCGGAATAGTCAGCGAGGAAATTGACAGCTTTTATCCCTCGGACAGGAACGGTGTCGCGTTAAAGGACGGCAGCAGGTGGGAGGTCCGGGATTATGCGGAGATTTTGAAGGTTGCGGACGCGGAGGTTCTGGGCGTCTACACGGATGATTTTTATGCGGGAGGCGCGGCGCTTACCTGTAAGCGCACCGAAAAAGAAGGCATACGGGGCGCGGCCTATTATATGGCGGCGAGAACGGAGGCCTCCGCTATGCGCCCGCTTTTTGAGAGGCTGCTGACGGATGCGGGTATTGCCGTGAAGCGGCTGCCGGAGGGCGTGGAGTATCATGTCCGCACGGGGGAGGAGGGGGTCTATGAATTTTACTTAAACTGCACCCCGGAGCCTGTTACTGTAGAGGACGTGAAGGGCGTGGACCTGGTCACGGGCAATGCCGTGGGCGGCAGCCTTGAGCTGGGCGGTTACGGCGCTGCGGTGGTAAAGGGGGCGTAAGTCCCCGGGGAGTAAATTTCTTATGCGGGTAAGTTCTTTAAGGCTTTGACTACGGAATCCAGCACCGGGAAATAGTTTTCAAAGGTTTTGCGGCAGCAGCCGGGGTCGGAGATGACGATGCCCTCCGCCCGCAGCCCTGTCAGGGCAAAGCCCATTGCCATCCGGTGGTCGTCGTAGGTCTCCACCGTGGAGGGGCTGGGGCTGCCGGGATGAATGGTGAGGCTGTTTTCCGTCATTTCGCAGGCAATGCCCATTTTGCCAAGCTCCGCGGAGATTGCGGACAG
Source organism: uncultured Acetatifactor sp. (assembly GCA_910578215.1). Classification (GTDB taxonomy): domain Bacteria; phylum Bacillota; class Clostridia; order Lachnospirales; family Lachnospiraceae; genus Acetatifactor. The sequence continues at coordinate 68,124 of CAJTPH010000007.1, forward strand.
ACGGTCGCTCTCCTGAAAGCGGATGTGTCCGATGCCGTTTATGGTGGTGTCGGAATCCGCGAAGGGAGCGATGGCAGCAAGGGTGATCGCCTGGTCCGAGCAGGCGGACATATCCGCGGTGACGCCGTGGAAATGCCCGTCCGCGGGAGGCTCCACCAGGATTCCCTCCGGCGTATCGGCGGCGGTGCAGCCCATTTGCTCCAGAATGCGTATAAACTGCACGTCCCCCTGAAGGGAGTGGAAATGTACGTCGTTCACCCTGACGGGAATGCCTAACAGCGGGCTCATCGCGTAGAAATAGCATGCGGCGGATACATCCGGCTCGATCCGGTAGTCCATGGGAGTATACCGCTGCCTGTCCATTGTGCGGTAGCCCATGGGACGTGTGCTGTTGACGCATCCCGTGCAGCCGTGGCCTGCAGCGTTTCCGGCGCAGTAATACAGGGGGGTGAGGGAGACGCCGAACTGCTCCATCATTTTCTGTGTCATCTCGATATATGCCATGCCATGAGTGCCTTCGATGTAGACGGTAAAGGGCTCCTGAGACAGACAGGACACGATCATCAGGGCGCTCAGGAATTGGCTGCTGCTGTCTATATTGACGGAAATGCGGTCCTTTTGGAAGCCGTGTCCTTTCAGTGTGAAGGGGAAGTGGCCCTCGGCGCCGTCTTTGTCATACAGGATCTCACAGCCCAGCTCTTTTAAGGAATCCAGAAGGGGAGCCATGGGGCGTCTGCGCATCTGCTCGGAGGCGTCCATGCGGTAAACGCCCCGGGAAAGCCCCAGATAGGCGGTGAGGAAGCGCGCCGCAGTGCCTGCGCTGCCCACATATTGGTCCGCCTCATGAAGCGGCACCCTGCCGCCCAGCCCTTTTACGGTAATAAGCTTTGCCGCTTCGTCTGCGGTGGTCTCAAAGCCCAGATCCTGAATACATTTTAAAAAGTGTCTGGAATCGTCGGAGAAAAGCGCGCCCCGCAGGGTGGAGACGCCGTCCGCCAGGGTTGCAAGCAGCAGAGCACGGTTCGTGATGCTCTTGGAGCCGGGGACCTCCACCGTAAGCGGCGCAGAAGGCAGGCTCCGCCTTTTGCCGGCGCCCTGCAGGAGATCATATATATAAGGGACCTTGTAGGATTCTTTTAAGCTCATGTCTGATATCCTTTCAAAAATTCAGAATTGTCAGTGGACAGGCGGTATTACCGCGTTTTTCAGTATAAATTACGGACAGGATATTTGTCAATATTTGGGACGTTACCATACAGCCCGCCAGATAACGGTTTTGCAGGAATTTTTCTTGACAAAACCGGGAGCAGGCGCTACCATTTATCCATAATATTCCTATTTGAATAGTAGGAAATTAAATGCCGGGGGAATCAAGGAGATTTCCCCAGTGCGCGGAAAAGAGGAGATTATGGGAAAGATATATGCAAACGCGGCGCAGCTGATCGGGCACACGCCCCTGATCAGGGTTGACAATTATGCAAAGGAGCGGGGGATTGTAAATGTGACGCTTTTGGCGAAGCTGGAATATTTAAATCCGGCGGGAAGCGTCAAGGACAGGGTTGCCCTGGCGATGATCGAGGATGCGGAGCGCAAGGGTGTCTTAAAGCCCGGCGCAGCGATTATAGAGCCTACCTCCGGCAATACGGGGATAGGTCTTGCCTGCGTGGCTGCCGCAAAGGGCTACCGTACGATTTTGACCCTGCCGGACACCATGAGCATGGAGAGGAGGACCCTTCTTGGGGCTTACGGGGCGGAGCTTGTTTTGACGGAGGGCGCAAAGGGGATGAAGGGAGCGATCGAGAAGGCGGATGAGCTGCAAAGGGAGATTCCCGGCGCGGTTATTCTGGGGCAGTTTGACAATCCGGCGAACCCGGCGGCCCATGCCGCGGCTACCGGTCCTGAAATATGGGAGGATACGGAGGGGCAGATAGATATCTTTGTGGCGGGAGTTGGCACGGGAGGCACCATCACCGGGGTTGGCACTTATTTGAAATCCAGAAATCCCCGGATTCAGGTGGTTGCCGTGGAGCCGGCGGATTCGCCCGTGCTCTCCGGCGGGCAGCCCGGTTCCCATGAGCTTCAGGGAATCGGGGCGGGCTTTGTCCCGTCTGTCCTCAATGCGCAGATTTATGACCGGATTGTGACGGTGACAACGGAGGAGGCATATTCAACGGGACGCCTGATTGCAAGGAGGGAAGGCATTTTGGTGGGAATCACTTCGGGAGCCGCGCTCCATGCGGCGTCAAAGCTTGCGCTTGCGCCCGAAAATGCGGGAAAGACCATTGTTGCGCTGCTTCCCGACTCCGGCGACAGATATCTCTCCACGCAGATGTTTGCGGAGGGGTGAGCTGCCCAGGGCGGCACGGAAGGAAACCGGGGAGTACGGTGTAAGACGCCGGTGGAAAGCAGGGGCATCCGGGCGGAAGCGGCGGCACGGCGGGAAGCGGGGAATATGGTACAGGCGTTGGGAGAAAGCTTATGAAAATTTCTACAAAGGGCAGGTATGCGGTGCGGGTCATGCTGGACCTTGCGCTGAACGATACAGGAGAGTGTATCAAGGTTAAGGATATTGCCGCCAGGCAGGAGATATCGGAAAAGTATCTGGAGCAGATCATAGGGATGCTGAACAAGGCGGGCTATGTCACCGGCGTCCGGGGAGCCCGGGGCGGCTACCGTTTGGCGAAAAGGGCGGAGGACTGCACGGTGGGCATGATTCTGCGGCTGACGGAGGGCTCCATGGCGCCGGTGGCATGTCTGGACCAGGGAGCCTCTGTCTGCGGAAGGTGTGATGCCTGCGAGACCCTGGAGGTCTGGAGAGAGCTGTATGCGGCGGTAAACCGGGTTATAGACAATGTGACCATTGCCGATCTGGCAAAAAAACGGAAGGCAGGAACTGTAATATGAAAATGCAAATATTGCTGACTTTTCCAAGCCCGGTTGATGAGAGGTGCGTGGGAATGATATATTAGATTCGGAGGATTAAAACAAAAAGCAGCTGATAATGCAAGGGTAAGGGAGAGAGCGGCAATGAAGAAAAAACGTGGGAAAATGAACAGAATACTGGCAGTCCTGCTGGCGGGGCTGACGGCATGCGCGCCTGTGCCGGCAGCGCATGCCTCCGCGGGAACGCAGGACCCGGGCAGTACCGTGGGGGATGCCCCGCTGCGCCTGGCGGCGGAGGATTCGCAGTCCTTTTATTACATAGACGAGGACGATCTGAACGGGCTGGGGCTTACGGCCAGCGGCGACGATGTGTTTGGAGTTGCGGACGGCAAGGATACCAATGGAACCAGGCTGATACGGATCAACAAGGGAACGGTCACAAAGACCCTGAAGGAGCCCATTACCTCCGGCAAGGTGACTCTTGAGACGGTGGGCTATCAGAACAGCGCCATATTCGGCATCAAGATACTGGACGGCAAGGGCAACACCCTTATCAACTATTCCCAGCAGACCAGCGGAAACCTGAACATGTACAAGGGGGACGCCATCACCGGGACGGAAAATACCATCAAGCTGGCGTCCAAGGATGACCTGAAGGTGAAAAACAGCTGGATAAAGGTGGTCACGGAGATCGACCTGGATCAATCCGGGAAGGAGGGCGTCCTGCAGTTTGTGATGACGGTGTCATACAAGGAAGATTACACGGAAGGGGAATGGAAGGAGGCGGGCGTCTATACCCAGAAGGAGGCTTATGTGAGCCAGGGTGTGGCAAGCGGCTGCGCCACCGCGGATCTGAAGACCTTTGACGTGGGAGCGGTGCAGTTTGAATCTCAGGGAACCTCTTATGTGGACGATATACGCTTTGACGACGGAAACGGAATCAGCGGTATTGTCACTTCTGAGAAGACGCTGCAGGAAATTAAGATCACCAGGCAGCCGGATGTGACGGAGTTCGCCCAGGGCTCGTCGGTGAACACCGCGGGGATGGAGCTTACCGGAATCTATACCGTGACCTATTCCGACAACAGGGCCCCGGAGACACAGGAATCCAGGATTACAAAATATGAGCTGGAGTATGATTTTTCGGAGATAAAGGAAGCCGTGCCGGTTACCGTCAGGGTAAAGGAGGGCGGTCAGGAGTTTACCGCTTCTTATCAGGTACGGGTGGTGCCAAAGCCCGACAGCTCTTATGTGACCTTCGGCTATACGGACGAGGGAAGCGTGGGTCCTGTGGGCTTTAACGGGAATAATATAACCGTGGCGGGCGGCGATGTGGCAGGCAATGCTGGCAGCAAGCTCAAGGTTGATAAGGGTACTGCCGTGAAGACCCTGACAGATCCCATCACATCGGGAACCGTGCACTTCGAGACTAAGTTTCTGACCAAGGCTACCAGCGGGGCATCCCTTTTTCTGCGCATCTTAAACAGCGAGGGTCATCCCATGGTGGAGATCGCACAGTACGGAAGCTCCAACCTGAACCTCTATCTGGATAAGGCCACCAGCGGGGATTTTGCGGAGCGCTTTGGAGGGCTGCCCACAAATACCTGGGCAAGGGTTACGATAGACATCGATCTTGACAGGTCTAACGAGACGGGACAGCTGGCGTTTGACGCGGCGGTGTGGACTACGGAGGACTATGCGGGAGGCAGCTGGACGAAATTTGCGGAGTTTGACCAGAATGCATACATAAACGGCAGCGGCACGGTGCACAGCGCAAACGGCTCCGCCTCCACCAGGGCGTCGAGGTTTGATGTGGCAGCGGTGGAGCTGCAGAACGCGGGCAGCGCCGCCAACTATTATGACGACATGTTTTTTGAGGCCATAGACGCCAGCGTCAAAAAGGAGCTGGCGGAATTAAAGATTGTCAGGCCTGCCTCCAAGACGGTGTATTATGTGGGCGACAGCGCCAATACGGACGGATTGGTCCTGAGCGGCGTTTATATCTATCAATTTCCAAACGGGACCACCGACCGGGTGGAAACGGAGGTGACAAAGTATACGGTCTCCTTTGACAATACCGTGCCGGGAGAGAACGTTCCTGTCACCGTCAGCGCGGACGGAAGGACGGTGTCATATACCGTCACCGTTCTGGAGAATACGCGGCTGGACGGTATCGAGGAGTACCTTGTAGGCTATGTGGGCAACCGCCTGGTGACACTGGACGGGAAAAATACGGTGCATGTGAACAAGCGGCAGATTCTGCTTCCCGCTCAGGACGAGAAGGGAGACACCCTTGAGTGGGAGGTGGCTTCCGGGCAGGCAAACGCAGGTGTGGCGGAAAATATTCTGACGGTAATACCCTCGGCAGAGGCGTCCGTGGAGATAGAGCTGAAGGTGACTTTGCATGCCGTGAATGAGGACGGGGACGAGCTTGTGCTCAGCAGGCCCGTCAGGGTTGCCGTCCCTAAGGAAAGCGGCAAGGCGGCGGACGACAGCCTGGCCACGGAGGAATCCATGAAAAACGCCGTCAAGGCCATGTATGAGAGGGGCTTGTTTGACGGGCAGAAGGACCTGAAGGATGTGGATTCCGTCATGGCAAGCCTGGACAGGGCTGTTACCACCGAGGAAATGGCGGTGATATTGGTTAATCTGTTCGGCATCGACACTACCTATACGGATGTCAGGATCAGCCGCGGGGACGTCAGGGACGACGCCTGGTACAGCAAGCATGTAAAGGCGGCATTTCAGCTGAGCGTGGAGACCCGGGACAGCCGTGAGGGAAAAGAAAATTACGGAATCGGCAAGGGGATGAGCAAGGCAAACCTTCTTTATATGATCCACAGGATTGTAATGGTGGACCAGACAACGCTGCCTTCCGACTATGAGGACCGCATTTCTGTGGATGTTCGGAGTCAGGCGCAGTAATTTTACGCTTTTTAATTGCAGAGAAACCAGTGCTTACGAAAGGGGCGTATTTATAATGAAATATAAAAAAATTATGGCGGCGGCATTGTGTGCCGCAATGCTGTCGGGCACGGCGATGACGACGAATGCGGAGATGAAGTATGAAGCGGGCCTGCCGGCGCAGCCGGATTCCTCCGACCAGCTTGTGGAAAATCTTCCTCCGCTGTCAGACCTCCCTGCGTTTCCAGGAGCGGAGGGCTATGCGGAATTTGTGACCGGCGGAAGGGGCGGAAAGGTAATACATGTCACCAATTTAAACACGTCGGGAGAGGGCTCGCTTGCCGCGGCGCTGCACAACGGCGGTAAGACGGATGAGCCGAGAATCATCGTCTTTGACGTGTCAGGCTCCATCTGGCTGGATAAGACGGTGGCATATAAGAAAAGCATTAAAAACGTGACTATAGCCGGGCAGACGGCGCCCGGGGAGGGCATTACCCTGACAGGGGAGAATTTTTACCTGAATGCCTCCGAAAATGTGATTATCCGTTATGTCCATTTCAGGCACGGGCAGGCGGAGGCCAAGGACGATTCCTTCTATGTCCAGGGCAGCAGGTATATCATGATCGATCACTGCTCCTTCACCTACGGAAGCGACGAGGACTGCTCCGCGAGGCAGAGCAATAACCTGACGATACAGTGGTCTATCATAAGCGACGGCGTCAGGACCCATTCCATGGGCGGACTGCAGGAGTGGAACTCGGAAACCATACACCACTGCCTTTGGGGCAATCAGAACGACAGAAATCCCAAGGCGAAGGGTATTATGGATTTTACCAACAATGTGGTATATAACTGGGGAGATTATCCCTTCGTGGCAGGGGGAAATTCCGGCGGCCAGGGCTGGGGAAATGTGGTCAACAACTATTTTATCGCGGGGCTGGACACAAAAAATCCGGACCGTACCGTTGTCAGGAGCAACGGGAAGTATTTCCTTTATCTGGGGGGAAATCTTCTGGACTCCAACAAGAACGGAGTGCTGGACGGCGTGAACACGGGCGTGGATATGATAGCGCCGGGCTCCGAATCCGGAAGCAACTATCCCGAACGCTTTACCTTTCCCAATGATTACACGATTCCGCTGGTTCTGATCAAGAACCGCATGAATATGCCGTCCCTGAACCATGTGGACAGCGCGGAGGAGGCCTACGCAAAGGTGATGGAGTTTGCCGGGGCGTCCCTCTATCACGGGCAGGACGGCAGGACCGTTCTGCAGCACGATGCGGTGGACACGCAGATCCTGGAGGGCGTAAGGAATCAGACAGGCAGGATACTGCTGAACAATGCCGAGAGCCATGACGAAAACGGCGTAAGGTTCGACCAGGCTTATCTGAACAGCCGTCCTCAGATAGACGTCAACGATCCGGCTTCGGAGTGGTACCGCCCGGACTCGGACCAGGACGGAATGCCTGACGCATGGGAGACGGCGCATGGGTTAGACCCCAACGACCCGGAGGACAGGAACAAGACCGCGCCCTCGGGATATACGTGGATAGAGGAGTATTTAAATGAGCTGGCGGCGCCCGGCTTCCCGGACGAAAATTATTCGGGAGCGGCACAGCTTGCCCAGGAGTCCGGCAGAAAGGAGCGTTCCTATGTGCTCCGGCTGGAAAATTATAAGGGTGAGACCGTAGAGCTTGAGGGCATATACGGCGAGAATCAGATTCTGGTGCCCTTTGCGCCCGTGGCGGAATATCTGGGCTACAGGATGCTTGCGGTGACGGAGAACGTTGTGACCGTGGAATACCCCTTCAAGGCGGCAAGCGGGCTTTTGAACCTGGATGTAACCGAGGGTGTGCATACCCTGAAGGCGGGGGACCGGGTCTATGAATTCTCAAGCTGGACCAATCCGGGCGAGGAGGTCAGAAGTCATAACGGAATGCTTTATGTGCCGGTGAACTGGATTGCCCTTGGAATGGGGGCGGTTTACGAGCAGACGGTGGGCGGCGATAATGTGGGCTATATTACCGTTCAGGATGCGGAAGGCTACAAGAGCTGGCATAATGACGGCGGAGTCCGCAATGCGAGAAAGGTTGCGGCTCCCGCCATGGTAATACAGGCGGTACAGGCGGATGAGGAAGCCACGGCAGACGGCTTTCATATTCTGTTTGACAAGGAGGCAGCGCTTGCGGACGGCTCCGCCGTTGTCACCATTACCGCAGGCAAAAAAGAGTACACGGCAAAGGCGGAGGACGGAAATATCTGGGGCTCCCGGAAGGTTGCGGAATTTAAGTACGGCGATTTCAAGGGGGCAGACGGCAAGGCTTTCAGTGCGGACGGTGTGCAGGAATATACGGTAAAGATCGGCGCGGGCGCTTTTGCGGATAATTACAAGAGCGATTATAAAAATGAGGAGGCAGTGCTCTCCGTGGACCTGGCCGCGCAGGCAGGAGAGAGGGAGAAGGCGCAGGAAGCCGCGCTGGCACAGTCCGGACAGCCTGGGGCAGACGGCGGCAGCGGCCCGGAGGAGAGCGCCTATGTCCCTGACAGCGGGGAGGAGCTGACGGTAGCCGAGGCCCTCAAGATAACCTACAGGCTGCTTTCCGTCAAGGAGATCAACGCCGTTACCTCCGATCAGATCAACTTCGACGGGGAAGGGACGGCTGACCCTTCATCCGGCTCCGCCCCATCGCCTGGGCCTGACAAGGAGGCAGACGAAGGAAACAGCGGGGAGAGCGTTCCCGCATCCGGGGATGCGGAAGCTCGGCCAGGCAGTCTCGCTTGGGTCTGGGCAGCGGCAGGCATCGTTCTGGCAGCCGCGGCGGTGTTTGTGTTCCTGATGCTTCGCGGAAAGGATAAGGGCGGAAAAAAAGACAAAAACTAAAATAAATTAAAAGATAAACAATTTTTCTTCGGATAGATATTGCAAACTTTTAAGAAAATGGTTACAATGGCAGTGGAGTATGTGAATGCGCGCAGCTCGCTGCCTTTGTATTATGTGTCGGAGCCGCGCGGAAACGAGGTAAATTTGAATGAAGATTATAATGTTAGGCGCGCCCGGGGCCGGAAAAGGGACGCAGGCGAAGCTGATCGCGGATAAGTACGGCATACCGCATATTTCCACAGGAGACATTTTCCGCGCAAATATCAAAAACGGTACGGAGCTTGGCATGAAGGCTAAGAGCTTTATGGATAAGGGTGAGCTTGTCCCCGACGGGCTGACGGTCAGCATGCTTCTTGACAGGGTTGGGCAGCCGGACTGTAAGGACGGCTATGTGCTGGACGGCTTTCCGCGGACGATTCCCCAGGCGGAGGAGCTGGACAGGGCGCTGTCCGAGAGGGACGAAAGGATTGACTTTGCAGTGGATGTGGATGTACCCGACGAGAATATTGTAAACAGGATGTCGGGAAGGCGCGCCTGCCTGAAATGCGGCGCAACATACCACCTGGAGCATATTCCACCCAAAAATGAGGGGCTCTGCGACTCATGCGGCAGCGGGCTTGTGCTTCGGGACGACGACAAGGCGGAGACTGTTCTGAAGCGTCTGCAGGTATATCACGACCAGACCCAGCCCCTGATAGAATTCTACACCCGCAAGGGAATTTTGAAGACCGTGGACGGCACTCAGGATATGAAGGATGTCTTTGCGGCGATCACAGGGATATTGGGGTGAGGACATGAGCATAATCATTAAAACGGAGCAGGAGATCGAGCTGATCAGGGAGTCCTGCAGGCTGCTGGCAATTGTGCATAAGGAGCTGGAGGAATTTGTGCGTCCCGGCATATCCACCAAGGATATCGATATCATGGGGGATCAGCTGATACGCAAGCTGGGCGGCATCCCTAATTTCCTGCATTATAACGGTTATCCGGCGAGTATCTGTGTGTCGGTAAACGACGAGGTGGTACACGGCATTCCAAACAAGCACCGCATTCTGCAGGAGGGCGATATCGTCAGCCTGGATGCGGGGATGATTTACAAGGGCTATCATTCCGACGCGGCCAGGACCCATGCCGTAGGTCAGATCAGCCTGGAGGCCAGGAGGCTGATCGACGCCACAAGGCAGAGCTTTTTTGAAGGTATAAAGATGGCAAGGGCGGGCAATCATCTGTTTGATATTTCAAATGCCATAGCGGCGTATATAAAGCCCTTCGGCTACGGCATTGTGCGGGATCTGGTGGGGCACGGCGTGGGCACCAGGCTTCACGAGGACCCGCAGATACCCAATTTTGCCCAGGCGCGCAGAGGTCCCAGGCTGCGCGCAGGTATGACGCTGGCCATCGAGCCCATGATTAACATGGGCAGGGCTGACGTGGAGTGGGAGAATGACGATTGGACGGTGGTGACAGAGGACGGCTCTCTGTCCGCACATTACGAAAACACCATTCTCATTACGGAGGGCGAGCCGGAAATACTGACCCTGTACTAGTGTGCCGGCTGTGCGGCATTGGCAGACAACGGGTCTGATTATAAGCCGGAAAGAGCACAGGGACAGGTTTGCGGCAGAAATAAAATTTTGGCAGGGCGTAGGATATGATTGGACAGTTGGCAATATCAAAGGCGGGGCATGACAAGGATGCGCTCTATGTGGTGGTGAGGCAGGAGGGGGACTTTGTGTATTTGTGCGACGGCCGGCTGAAAACCCCCGAAAAACCTAAGAAAAAGCGTCTGAAGCATGTGCAGCCCGTAAACCGCAGGGTGGACGGCGGCTTGTTAAGGAAGCTTCAAAGCGGCGAAAAGGTGTATGCGGAAGAAATAAAGTATGCGCTGAAGCAATATGGCAATAAAAAGTAAACGTGGAGGAAAAGTATGTCTAAAAGCGATGTGATCGAAATTGAGGGAACAGTGGTGGAGAAGCTGCCCAATACAATGTTTCAGGTAGAGCTGGAGAACGGGCACCGTGTGCTTGCGCATATCAGCGGGAAGCTTCGCCAGAACTTCATCCGTATTCTGCCCGGAGACAGGGTGACTCTGGAGCTGTCGCCCTATGACCTGAGCAAGGGGCGTATTATCTGGAGAGATAAATAGCAGGCGGCAGGCGCCTTTGTCAGGCTGGATGACATTGTGCGTCGCCGGGACCTTGAAAGCGGAGGATTACCGGAACCTTGGTTCGGGGGATTCCTCTGTTTTTTTATGCCTTTTTATTCCTGCGGGATCTTTGATTGTCTAAGGCAAATCTGCCGGAAGAAATTTCCTTGACTATAGTACGAATTCGTACTATACTGACATGTATGGATTTGCATTGATAGCCGGGCAGGCAATCGGAGATAATAGTGGCTGGGGGAAGGGATTTTTATGGAACGTTACAGGGAAAAAATACGGCGCATTATGATTTGCGTCAACGTGATCGACGGCATCTATGACAGCATCGCAAAAAAGACGGGGGTAAAGGAGAGCATTCTGACCCTTTTGTATGCGCTGGATGACGGGGCTGCCCATTCCCAGAAGGAAATATGCGAGGAGTGGTTTATACCCAAAACCACGCTGAATACCGTCATAAGGGAGTTTGTGGAAAAGGGGTATGTGACGCTGAATGCCGGCTGGCGGGGAAACGGGAAGGAAAAGCAGGTTTGCCTCACGGAAGCGGGCAGAATTTTTGCGCGGGATATTCTCAACCGGGTGTATGATCTGGAACAACGGGCAATGGAAAAGGCGTTACCCAGGCTGTCCGACGATTTTGTCGGTGAGCTTGGATGTTTTACCGCCTGTCTTAAGAATGAGGCGGAAAGGTTTGGAGAAGGGAGGAATATCTGATGGGCACAGCGGAGAGTAAGGAAGGGGAAGGCTATACGATAAGGAAGCTTACCACCGGGGATCTGGATCAGTATAATGCCCTGCTGCGCTATGCGTTTCAGGTGACGGAGCAGGATCTGGCCATGGCCGGATGGCGGGACGACGAGATCAAGCAGTCAAAGTTTCCGGTGCTGGAGAGGGCGGACATATGGGGGTGCTATGACGGGGAGGAGCTGGTTTCCCAGTTTGCGGTGTATCCTCTGGAAATGAACATATATAATAAAAAATGCAGTATCGGATTTGTTACAAGCGTTTCCACCTATCCGGAATATTCGGGCAAAGGAATTATGAAGATGCTGATGAAGCGGAGTCTGCAGCATATGCGGGAAAGGCATCAGAGTCTTGCGCTGCTGAATCCGTACTCTATTCCCCTGTACCGCAGGCGCGGGTGGGAGATTATTTCAAATAAGATATCCTACAGGATCAGGGACTGCCAGATTCCCTCAAAGGTAAAGGCGCCGGGGCATGTGCGGCGGGTGGACTGGTCCAACAGTGATTTCAAGAAGCTGCATATGCGTTTTGCTTCCCAGACCCACGGCTGTCTCTACCGCAACGCCCTTGCGTGGGAGGAATACTGGCGCTGGGACGAGGATGACACGGTGGTGGCGATATATTACAGCGCGGCGGACGAGCCTCTGGGGTACATGGTGTATCTGCTCAAGGAGGATATTATGCACATTAAGGAGATGATTTACCTGAACCGTGAGGCGCAGAAGGGGCTGTGGGAATATATTCACGCCCATGATTCCATGATCGACGAGGTCCGCGGCAACACCTATTATAACGAGCCGGTTGCCTTTGACATGGATGACGGGGACATCAGGGAGACCATCCGCCCCTATATTATGGGAAGGATTGTGGATGTGGGGCAGTTTTTTGAAAAATATTCCTGTCAGCCGTCGGCGGATATGTGTATTGCCTTTGATATTGAAGACCCGCTTCTGGAATGGAATAACGGAACCTTCCGCGTATTGTTCCAGGGCGGACAGTGTTTTTTGACGGACAGGGAGGCGGACCTTCATGTATCCATGAATATATCCACTCTCACCACCCTGCTGCTGGGATACAAGACCGCGGCGCAGCTTTGGCGTATGGAGCGCATTCAGGGAAAGGAAGGCGCGGCAGGCCTTCTGGATGACGTGCTCCTGCATGAACCGCCATATATCTCCGATTATATTTAATGCATATTTTGAAGGCGGGCGGGCATCTTAAGAATAATATCAAAAAATATTATTTCAGGAGGAGTCAGCCATGTCATTGATCAACAAGGAAGTAAGCGATTTTGAAGTGTATTCTTACCATAAGGGAGCTTTTGAAAAGGTGTCGAAGGCGCAGATTATGGGCAAGTGGAATGTGTTTTTCTTTTATCCGGCGGATTTTACCTTTGTCTGCCCCACGGAGCTGGAGGATCTTGCGAACAAGTATGAGGATTTCAAGAAGGCGGGATGCGAGGTCTACGGCGTCTCCTGTGACACCCATTTTGTGCACAAGGCATGGCACGATGCCTCCGAGAGGATCAAGAAGATTCAGTATCCCATGCTTGCGGACCCCACGCACGCCCTTGCAAGGGATTTTGAGGTATATATTGAGACGGACGGCGTTGCCGAGCGCGGAACCTTCGTGGTGAACCCGGAGGGAAAAATCGTGGCATATGAGGTGAACGCAGGCAACGTGGGCAGAAATGCCGAGGAGCTTTTCCGCAAGCTGCAGGCGCTGCAGTTTGTGGCGGAGCACGGGGACGAGGTCTGCCCTGCAAAGTGGAAGCCGGGAGCGGAAACCTTAAAGCCCAGCCTTGACCTTGTCGGTATGCTGTAATTATAATAACGCATGCAATGTAACGTGTGTAATTAAAAGCTTGGAGTTGTCTGGGTTTCAGGGAACAGTGCTTTAGGGGTGTTTTTATGGAAGATAATAAAAATTTGTATGATGTGATTATTGTGGGCGGAGGCCCGGCGGGGCTCACCGCCGCCATTTACCTTGCCAGGGCGCAGTACCGGGTCCTTGTGGTGGAGAAGGAGCATTTTGGCGGACAGATTACCATTACCAGCGAGGTGGTAAATTATCCGGGGATCTTGAAGACCAGCGGAGAAAGCCTGACCGGAGAAATGCGCAGGCAGGCGGAGGGCTTTGGCGCGGAATTTCTGCTGGCAGAGGCGGAGAGTCTGGAGCTGAGCGGCAGGATTAAGACGATAAAGACCTCCAAGGGTGAGCTGCGGTGCTTCGGTGTTCTGATTGCCACGGGCGCCCACCCCAGAATGATCGGATTTCCGGGGGAGGAGGCATACCGCGGACACGGCGTTGCCTATTGCGCCACCTGCGACGGCGAGTTTTTCACGGGCATGGAGGTGTTTGTCGTGGGCGGCGGCTTTGCGGCGGCGGAGGAGTCGGTCTTTTTGACAAAGTATGCCAGCCATGTGACCGTTCTGGTGCGGGAGGACGATTTTACCTGTGCCAAGGCGGTGGCGGAGGAGACGAAAAAGCATCCAAAGATCACGGTGCTCTACAATACCGAGGTAAAGGAGGTTTCCGGCGACAGCGTTCTCAGGCGGCTGGTATATATAAACAATAAAACCGGAGAAACAACGGAATACAAGGCGGAGGAGGGCAGGACCTTCGGGGTTTTCGTGTTTGCGGGTTACGAGCCTGCCACAAAGCTGGTGAGAGGGCTGGTCAAGCTGAGCGAGCAGGGCTATGTGATTACGGATATCAGCCAGAAAACCAGCCTGGACGGCGTCTATGCGGCGGGAGACGTGTGTGTAAAGAATCTCCGGCAGGTAGTGACGGCTGTGGGAGACGGCGCCGTAGCCGCCACAGAGCTGGAGCGGTACGCCGGAGCCATGCATAAGGAGACGGGAATTGTGCCTCAGAGGGCGGTCAGCAAAGCGCCCCGGACCCAGGCTGGCCAGGGAGCTTCCAACGGGGGAGCAGGAAGGCCGCCCGGTACGGAGGCGGAAGCTTCAGGGACCGGAAACGGCCTTTTCACGAAGGAGATACTGGAGCAGCTCCATACGGTATTTGAGAGGATGGAAAATCCGCTGATCCTGGAGCTGTATCTGGACGAACGTCCGGTTTCCATGGAATTAAAGCAGTATATGGAAAGCCTTGGAGAGCTTACGGACAAGCTCACGGTGGTGGAAGGGGACAGAAACGTGGAATACGGACGGCCCTATGTAAGAGTCCTGAGGGCGGACAGAACGCCTGCGGGTCTTGGCTTTCACGGGGTGCCGGGAGGGCATGAGTTTGCTTCCTTTGTCATGGGGCTTTACAATGCCGCCGGAAAGGGACAGGCCCTGGATGACGCGCAGCTTGCCAGAATCAGCGATATCGACGATGCTCTGGACCTGAAGATCATGGTTTCCCTGTCCTGTACCATGTGCCCGGAGCTGGTAACGTCCGCGCAGAAAATAGCCTCCCTGAATGAGCATGTCAATGCGGAGGTCTATGATATCAACCACTTCGGGGAGCTTAAGGACAAATATAATGTGATGAGCGTACCGTGCATGGTGCTGAATGACGAAAAGGTATCCTTTGGCAAGAAAAATATTGAACAGATTCTGGACTGGATTGCAAGATAGCGGCGTAAGCGCCCATAAGAATGCCAGGCGGACAGGGCTTTAGGGTGACAGGAGCGCAGTAAAAGGGGGCTGTTTTTGCAACAGCCCCTGTTATATACATTATAAACCAGGTTTTACTTGATAATCAGTACGGTAGACGTCTCATTGATATGTCCAAGGTACGCTTCCCCGCCGGTAGAAAAGCCGATGCTGGGATATCTGCCCCAGAGCGCGCAGTAGTCTGCCGTCAGTTCCTTGTTCAGCATCTCCAGAGTGCGGTACAGGCAGTTGAAATTGATAACCCCCGCAGGCTGGTATGTAATCTTATCGTCCAACGCCTGCTTCGTATCCGATACGATATCCCCAATTTTCAGCACATTGATTTCAGAGCCCTCCGGAATGCCGCAGTGAAGGGTAATACCGCCGTCCTGTATCTGGTTAAAGGTACGCACGAATATTTCGCCGTCCGCCACGATTCCCAGAGGATTGGAAACAAAGTAATTCTGAATCTCTGCTGCGGGAACGCCAAGAACCTCCGCATATACCTCTCCGCAGGGTCTGCCGTCAAACTCGAACAGGATACGGCTGTGCAGGTCGGACTTTGTTACGGCAAGCTTTCTCTCCGACATGACGCAGGCGCTTTGCGTCTTAAGCACGTCATAGCCCTTAACTGTCTTTAATACCGCCAGAACCGCCGCGTTGGCGTAGCTTTTGCCGTTGGCGTACACTCTGGAAATATTATTTTCTGCCGCGGAGGAGGAGCCGCCCACAAAAAGGATATCCGTAGCGGTACCCAGCCGGTCCATAAAGATTTCTTCCGCCTTCGCGCCGGATTCAAACAGCACGATTCCTACATATTTGTCAAAATGATTGAAGATCTCGTCGCTGCCGCCAAAATGGGCTTCCATGCTTTTTGCCACGTTCTGAAGCTCCACAGCCTTGTCGATGCCTTCCACAACCTGAATGCAGCTGTCCTCAACGCTGTCCTTATCCATGGCCATAATGCTGACCGAATGATCCGTATAATCGGAATTGCAGTATTCGCTGTGAGAGGTAGAACCTATGATACTGCTGCCGGGGAAAGCAGCCGCCAGCTCTGCCGCAGGGTTTGTATCGTCATAGAAGCTGGATGCAAAAAACAAAAGAAGCTTTGCCTCAAAGCCCTTCAGCGCTTCCTTTGCCTGCCCTGCCACATCCCTGCTGTCCGTTCCTTTAATAGAAATAGTTTTAATAGCCAATGTTATCCCACCTTTACTTCAATTTTTTACATGCTAAACGTACAAGCCAAATTCCAAACCAATCTCTCTTAATTTCTGCATCACGGCAAGATCGTCCGGAGACGTAGGTGTGTACTTATTGATTGCAATTCCCTTTAAAATGATCTTTGTTTTGACACTGTTTGCAATAACCTGGTTCCCTTTGGATTTTTCTGTAACTATCTTTTGGATCATATTGTAAATCTGTCCAGCCAATCCATATCACCTCCCTTTGAGTACAGAAAACGCCCGTCCGACGCCCCCTGCCAGAATATGGTTATTATAGCATATGTCCCTTTCCACTGTCAACAATCCCTGCAATGGGGTATTGTGCCCTGGCAGGGGTTTCGGCGCCAGGGCACAGGGTGTTAAAAACCCTTGACGTGCTTTGTAAAACAGCTTATTATTTAAGAACAGACGCAGATTACATAAAACGGCAGACTGTAAAAATATGAACCGCATATAATCTGTGCGGCGGGAAGGAACGGTATAAGCTTATGGCAAAACTGTATGTAAATCCAAATGTGAAAAAAGGGCACATCAACCCTGAGCTTCAGGGGCATTTTTCGGAGCATCTGGGCAGGTGTATTTATGAGGGGATCTTTGTGGGGGAAAATTCAGACATCCCCAACGTGAACGGCATGCGCACGGATGTGGTGGAGGCGCTGAAGGAGATTCGGGTTCCGGTGCTGCGCTGGCCGGGAGGGTGCTTTGCGGACGAGTACCATTGGAGGGACGGAATCGGCCCTAAGGAGAAGCGCAAGAAGATGATCAATACCCATTGGGGCGGCGTGGTGGAGGACAACAGCTTCGGCACCCATGAATTTATGGAGCTGTGCAGTCAGCTGGGCTGCAAGACCTATATAAACGGCAATGTGGGCAGCGGCACCGTACAGGAGATGAGCGAGTGGGTGGAGTACCTGACCTTTAACGGCGTATCTCCCATGGCGGACCTGAGGGCGCAGAACGGACGCAAGGAGCCCTGGACGGTGGATTATTTCGGCGTGGGCAACGAGAACTGGGGCTGCGGCGGCAATATGAGACCGGAATATTATGGAGATCTGTACCGCAGATACCAGACCTATGTGCGCAATTACGGAAGGCCCGTCAGCAAGATTGCCTGCGGCGCCAACGCAGAGGATTATCACTGGACGTCAAAGGTGCTGGAGACTACCTTTGACCACGGAAACGGCTTTATGAACGGACTGTCCCTGCACTATTACACCCTTCCCACAGGGAATTGGGGCAAAAAGGGCTCCTCGCTTGAGTATGACGAGAAGGATTGGTACCGCACCATGAAGCAGACTCTGAAGATGGAGGAGCTGATAAAGAGACACGGCGCCATTATGGACAGCTATGATCCCGGGAAAAGGATCGGCATGATAATCGACGAGTGGGGGACCTGGTATGACGTGGAACCGGGCACCAACCCGGGCTTCCTGTACCAGCAGAGCACCATGCGCGATGCCCTGGTGGCAGGTATAAACCTGAATCTCTTTAACAAAAACTGCGACCGTGTGAAGATGGCAAACATTGCCCAGATGGTGAACGTGCTTCAGGCAGTGATTCTGACCGAAGGGGAGAGGATGCTGAAGACCCCTACATGGCATACCTTTAATTTGTATAAATTTCACCAGGACGGGGAGCTGGTGGAGTCCTCCGTGGAGACCAGGGAGACAGGGCTGGAGGAAGGCTTCAAGGTTCCGGACCTTACGGAATCCGTATCCCGGGCAAAGGACGGAAAGCTCCATATCACTCTCACCAATCTCTCTCTGGAGGACACCGCCGACATCGAGGGCATATTTGCGGACTGCAGTATAAAAAATGTCAGGGGAACCATCCTCACCGGAGATATGAGGGCGCACAATACCTTTGACGCGCCCGACCAGGTGCACACCAGGGATTTTGACGCCGAAATTACGGCGGACAACAAGGTGGCGTTCAAGCTGCCGCCCTGCAGCGTGCTGCATCTCGAGGCGGAGCTGGCGTAACCGGATAACCCGAGGGAATCGGTCACAGAGAGGGGCAGGCGTTGGAGGAACTGAGAAGGAAAGCTCATCTGGTAATGGATGAGGTAAAAAAAGTCATTATCGGCAAGGACGAATGTGTTGAAAAGGTGATGGGTGCGGTTCTGGCAAAGGGGCATGTCCTTCTGGAGGATGTGCCCGGAGTGGGAAAGACAGAGATGGCGCTGTCTTTTTCCAGGGCGATGGGCATACAGGCTAACAGAGTGCAGTTTACGCCTGACGTAATGCCCTCCGATATCACCGGATTTTCCATGTATCACAAGGAGACGGAGAGCTTTGCCTACCATCCCGGGGCGGCAATGTGCAATCTGCTTCTGGCGGACGAGATCAACAGAACCTCGCCCAAGACCCAGTCCGCGCTTCTGGAGGTGATGGAGGAGGGCAACGTGACGGTGGACGGCGTCACCAGGGAGGTGCCCAAGCCCTTTATCGTTATCGCCACCCAGAACCCAATAGGCTTTTTTGGGACCCAGAGGCTGCCGGAGGCGCAGATGGACCGCTTTCTGATCTGTATCAGCATGGGCTATCCGGCGGTGGAGGATGAGATCGTCATGCTCAAGAGCCGCCATAACGAGGAACCCCTGGATAGGGTCAAGGCGGTCATAAACGGCGGGGAGCTGCTTGAAATGCAGGGGGTGGCGGAAAATATTTTCGTTCACGACAACGTTTACCGTTATATCGTGGAGCTTGCGTCGCAGACCAGGGCGCACGGCCTGCTGGAGCTTGGAATAAGCCCCAGAGGGGCGCTTGCCGTGGGCAGGATGGCAAGGGCGTATGCCTTTCTGAGAGGAAGGGATTTTGTGTCGCCCAGGGATGTGAAATCGGCGTTTTTTGATGTGGGCGTCCACCGCATACGCCTGAGCCAGAAGGCGAGAGTCGACGGCAGGGATGCAGCGGGAGTACTGAAGGAGGTATTGGACAGGGTCAGGGAGCCCGCGGCGGGGGAAAAGGTACGCTGATGTTAAAGAGAAGATTGTATTATCTGTTGATGCTTGCGGGGGTATTTTATCTGGTGCTGCTGTATGATTTCTGGGGGCTGCGCTTTGTGGCAGGCTGTCTTTTGGTTTTTCCTTCAGGCAGCCTGCTTTTGCTGCTTTTGCAGGCTCTCTGCGGCAGGTATACGCTGGAGGCGGAGTCGGAATGGGTGTACAGGGGCGAGGGGACGGCGCTGGTCTTTACCCTTGAAAACCGGGGGATTCTGCCGGTGGGACGGGTGATGCTGAGCGGAAGGCTGCAGACGCCCGGCGAAAAGGATATAAAGCTCAGGCAATGCCTGCTTGGCGTCGGCGCAAGGGCTGCCGGGACGGTGCGGGTCTCCGTACAGACGGCGCACTGCGGAACGGCGAGGCTGGAGAAGGCGCGGGTCAGGATCTTTGACGCCCTTGGGTTGTTTTCCCTGCCGGTGCGGGGAAACGGCAGCTTTGCCGTCTATGTGCTGCCCAGGGTGGACGCCGGCTACGGACGTGAGCTTGAGAGGGTCGCCCAGACCTTTGCCGACGCGCAGGAGGATGACATTTATATAAGAAGCTACCGCCAGGGAGACAGTATTCACCGCGTCTACTGGAAGCTGTCCGCAAAGGAGGGCGAGCTGCAGGTCAGGGATTACGAGCCCTTCAGCTCTGTCAGCCTGTATCTGGACTTTGGGCATAGGCTGCGGGAGCAGGCGGCGGAATGGGACGCTTATCTGGAAAAGGCGGCGTCGATCCTGGCATATCTGTCAAAGCCAGGGCAGAACATGACGGAGGTTGTCTGGAGCGAGGGAGAGAGCTTCCGCAGGTATACGGTCCGCGGCGGCAGGGAAACGGCTGAGTGCATGTGTGCCGTCCTGGGACGCAGAGACGATGCGGCTGCTTATTTTGACGCGCCTGTTTTTGCTTTGGAGCAGGGCTACCGTCTGGACGGGGAAGGCAGATTGTATTTGGGGGGAGCGTTGTTTTTATGAGGCATGGGGATAAAAGTGGCGGGACTGTAAATTTGGGGACTATAAGCCCCGGGGCAGAGGAACACGGAATAAGCAGGCATGCCGGGCTGATTTTTGATATCCTGCTTTTTTGCATAAGCGGTGTGGGCATGGCAGGGGCGTTTCTGGAGACGCTTCTGGTGGACTGGCGCAGCGAGTTTGACCAGACCCTGCTCTGGGGCGGGCTGCTTGCCTTCTGCGTGGTGTCCGCCCTGTGGTCGGCGGGCTGCCGTAAAGATGACTATACAAAGCATGGGAAAAACGGCAAATCCAGGAGGCTTTGGGCGGTGTGGCGGACCATGGCGCTTATCTGCGCTTATGGGGCGGCGCTTTTTCTGTATGGGGAAACCATTGTAAGGGGCTTTATTTGGAGCTTCCGAAACGGGCTGGAGCTGTTTGGTGAGTATTACGGAGGAGAAGGGGCGCTGCAGTACGGCGAGGAGCTTCTGCAGAGAATTGCGGAAGGCGGTGGGGATACGGCGCAGGTCAGGACCCTGGGTTTTCTGGCGGTTCTGTTTCCCGTTTTTATGCTGACCGGGTTTATCTATGCCCGTGGAAAATGGCAGGTCTTCCTGATTGAAAATGTGCTCTGGTTTGCGGCGGCGTGCGTTACGGACGTGTTCCCGGGCATTCCGTTTGTGACGCTTTGTGTGACAGGCATTATCCTGGCGGCGTCGGCGAGAGAGTTCAGGGACAGCCGGGCCGCCTGGGTGCAGGCGTCGGCAGGAATCGTGGTTTTGTGTTTTTTGGGAATCCTTTTTATAGAGCGTCTGGCGCTGCCGGTGATAAATGAGCAATATGAGCGAGGCGCCGAGCTGCGGCATGAGTTCTATCTGACGGTGAACTATAAATGGCTGCCCGGGCTGCAGAAGCTTTTCAACGGCAGCGGCTTTGGCGCAGGGGTGGATGTGACGGGAGCCTTCGGCAGACAAGGCCGCGTTTCGGGTATTATGACTGACGTCTACCGGGTGACGCTTGACGCAGCTCCCAGGAGAACGCTGTATTTAAGGGGCTTTGTAGGGGCGGGCTACAGCCGCCGCAGATGGGAGCCGGAGGATGAGGGTACTTTGGAGCGGTATTACCGGGACAATGGTTTCTCGCTGTACGAGGGCGGCAGGGAGCTTATAAACATGAGCTTTGCCGCTGCCGGGGACAACGGCCGGACAAGCACGGTCACAATCGAGGAGCTGCTTGGGAAGGGGAAATACAGTCTGCTTCCCTATGGTGCGTTCGTGACGGAGGCTTATACGGTTCACAGCGGAGGAGCCGTGGACAGAATAGACGGCAGCTACAGCTTCCGGTATCGGGAAATGTTCGGCGTGGAGGAGCTTACGGAGCAGTGGGAGCATATCGAGGAACAGTACCGGCAGTACGCCTATGACAGCTTTCTGGATTACCCGGAGGAAAGACTGCCGCAGCTGACCCTGACGCTGAAGGAGGCGGGGCTGCCCGTGGGCGATGTGTACGGCTGTGCGGCGGCAATCATAGAGCTTTTGGAGGAGAAGGGGACTTATCGGCTGGATGTAGCGGCAACCCCGGTGGGAAAGGATTTCGTGGAGTATTTTCTTTTTGACAGCCACGAGGGATACTGCGCCCATTTTGCGTCGGCTGCAGTGCTGATGTTCCGATACTGCGGCATACCCGCAAGATATGCCACCGGCTATTCCGTTTCGGCGGCAGGCTTTTCAAGGACTCCGGAGAACGTCTATACCGCCGGCCTGACGGGAGCCCAGGCGCATGCGTGGGCGGAGGTCTATGTGGACGGCGTGGGCTGGGTGCCTGTGGAAACTACGCCGGGAGCGGCGGCTTTTGCGGGGGATAACCGGGCGGAAATGCTCAGGCGGCTGGGGATTCTCACGGGCAGCATAGAGCCCACGGTGGGGGGAAGCATCGTTATCGATGACGACGAGGAGGAAGAGGAGGAGCCTGAGGAGAGTGTGGGGCTGCCCTTGCTTCCTTATGAGGACGAGGAAGAATCGGAGGAAATGGAGGAGAATGAAACGCAGATCCGGCAAACGGGCGGGCTTAAGGGGATAATTTTCAGAGTTCTCCTGATTGCCGTGCCTGCCGCAGCGGTCTTTTTCGTTCTGCTTGGCCGTGTCCGGCGTCTATTATGGAACAAAAGGCTTGAAAGGGTGGGAGGACAGGAGAAGGTATTCCTGTTCTACCGCAATATGCGCAGCGCCCTCTGCGTGATGGGCTGTCCGAGAAAGCTTGCCCTGACGGGGGAGGCGTTTTGGGAAAGGCTGCATAAGGTGCTTTCCAGCCTGAGCAGGGAGGAGTATGAGGCGCTTTGCGATATATTGGAGCAGAGCTCCTTCGGCAACCGCGCCCCCTCCGGGGAGGAGCTTGAGACTCTGGCCCGCCTGCATGACAATATGGTTTCCAGGCTCTATCTCAACGCTCCTTTTTATAAAAAGCCGGCCTTTGCGGGGCTTCGGTGCGTCCTGCCCGCGTCCTTCCGCACGTATTCTCTGAAGCGGTTCTGACGGGGCAAAAGGCCGTTAGGCGAAACAGCCGCTTTCTGTCAACAGGATGGTGTCGTACATGATCATGCCGTTTCCGTTTCGCAGCTCCAGGGTGTTTTCGCCCGTCTTCAGAAGCTTCGGGTCAACGGGCACGACGATCCGGCGGTAGCGCCCGCTTAAGGTGGCGCTGCGGTATACGGAGGAGTCGTTGACAAGGACGGTTTCGCTGACGGTCTCCCCGTTTAGCAGTACCTGCAGGAGAGGGTTCTCCTTGTTGCCCATAAAGCCCTTGCATGCCCCTGCGACCGCTATGATCAGTCTGCATCCGGATGCGGGAGTCTGCTCCAGGTTAAAGTGCAGATACCATGTGCCCGGCTTTGTCTGGGCATAGTACCAGTCCTGATCCTCTCTGTCCCTTCCTATGGTGAAGTGTAATGTTTCCGGCGGCATTTCCATCCATTTATAGTTGCGCTGTTCTCCCGCCAGGCGGTAGCCCTCGCAGGTTCTTGTGGCGCTGCCAAGCTGCCAGAGTACCTTTTCCGAGGGAAGCTTCCAGACGATGGGGGAAAGCGTCTGCCGGGGCAGGGATATGTTTATATTGTCTGTCTCCAGCTGTTCGGTGTTGCTGCCTCCCGTCTGATAGGCATACAGGGAGTAATCGCCGAAGCGGACGTTTTTTAAGGTAAAGCTGCCGTCCGGTGCGGTCTTTGTGTGATATATATAGCCGGCGGACTGACGCTCTACAGCCAGACCGCCCTGGCCCAGGATGACGGTTGCGTCCGCGCAGGGGCTGCCGTCCTCAAAGAGGAGCCTGCCCTCCACATTGCTGCGGACCTTCGGGTAGAGCGGGTCGTCCACCCACTGATAGGGCCATTTTTCCTGCTCCTGCGCCGCCTTCTGCAATGCGTCCCGGTACAGTTCTTCCGGGTCCTCCCCCTGGTTAAAATATTGGTAAAAGGGTCCGTAGAATTTTTTCCAGCCCACGGGCACATGGAGATTGCCGGTGCCGAAATGGGAGCCTGTAAAATAGTTCAGCAGGATTCCGTCATAATGCACCAGAAGCTCCTGCTTCATGGGGCCGCCCGGATAATATTCCGTGGAGACGGGGATGAGGAAGAAGCCGTACCCGTGCCCGTACTGCCCCCATACAGGATTTTTGGAAAAATAACCTGCATAGTCATATTTGGAATAAACGTCCCCGTTGGAGTAGCTCTCTCCCTCGGGGCTTTTTCCTTCGTTTGGCAGCCGGTAGGTTTCGTCCTGAAGCTTCTCGAATTGCTCCATATATTTTTTTGTGGGCTGTGCGCCGTGGCGCTCGTTGTTGAAGGCGTGGTCGAAAATCCGGCTGCCGCTGCGGTATACGATGCGGAATTCCGCCAGCTGGAATTCCACGTCGGTATTATTCGCGCCGATGACATAGGAATAATATCCGCTCTCCCCCTGTATCAGAATGATATGGTATTCGATGGCAAGGTAGCCTGTGGCGTCCTTGTAGGCGATATGTGCGGTCTTTTCGCTGGACTCTATCACTTCCAGCCGGGGAGAATGATACTTGCGGAAGGCGCCTTCGGCATGGTAATCCACATAAAAGGCGGTCTTATGGTCGGTGTCGGAGCGCTCAGGGGTATTGCAGACCAATTCCACTCCGTTCCTGACCAGGGAGCCGAGCGTGCCGTCCTCCTTCCAGGACAGCGACAGGATGCCGTTTGACATGGTGCACTGGTTGCCGGAAACTGTTAAGGTGACTGGGTTCATGGCATGATCCTCCTTTATTTGTTTTATATTAGTATTGTGGCACAGGCGAAAGCATAATTGAATTGTCAAAATTGCTGCTTTATGTATGGATTATTATGGGGAGGTAGGGGAATATAATCCTTAGAATCGGAAAAAGTGATGAGACAAACTACGATGTTGAAATACTTTTTGTGAAAAAAGATTGAGAAATAAAAAAGGCAGAAAGCAATATATGCAATCTGTCAAGCAAACATAACAATTCCTAAGGGGGCTTTTTAATAGTAAAATGTTATTACAGAGCTACCCATCATATAGTAAGAAATAACGGTGACAGAAAATTATGGGAAAACAAAAAAACATTGTGGTCAGAAGACAGTATGCGCCGCCGCAGGAAAGAGATGAGAAGCATTTGGTCCATATGAACGACAGGCATGAGCTGTATATGATGCTGCAGGGGGACGTGACCTTCAGCATCGAGGGCAGGCTCTATCATTTGGAGCCCTATGACATGCTGTTAATCAGCAATCAGGACATTCATTGCGTCATGGTCAACGGCGAGCAGGCGTACGAAAGGATCTGTATTTATTTTAAACCGGAGTACTTCCAGCAGTTCTGCACAAAAAAATATAATCTTCTGCGACTTTTTGAGCGGGAGAAGCGGCTGGAGGACGGCTACAGGATAGATCATGAGAACGTCAAAAGGTATGAGCTGGATAAATATTTTCAGCAGATGCAGGAGTGTTATGCCGCCAATCTGCCGGAGAGCGGGATTCTGCTCACCAGTCTTCTCCTAAAGATGCTTCTGGAGGTGAACCGCGCCTATGACGAAAGCAGGCAGCTGGAGACGGAGGAGGAAGGCAATCTGACACACAGTGAGAAAATAGACGATATCGTCAGGTATATTTCCGAGAATCTGGAGGAAAAAATCACTCTGGACGACCTGACGAAAAGATTTTATCTGAGCAAGTATTATCTCTGTCATGAATTTAAGAAGGTTACGGGCTTTACCGTATTTGATTATATACGATATAAAAGAATCCTCAGCGCAAAGACAAAGTTTCAGAACGGGCAGCCTATCAACGAGGTGTGGCGTGAGCTGGGGTATGAGGATTACTCCAATTTCTACCGGACCTTTAAGAAAATAACCGGAATGTCGCCCAAGGAATATCTGGTCAGTGTGAGCGAGAGAAAAAATGAGGCGGACAAAGAGTGAAACGAAAAGACTGTCATGGGAGGTACAGAGCGTGGATTTGAAAAATATGGCACTGCATGAAACGGAGGGCGACACTCTTATTATGCGTTCGCCGGCGGCATGGCACAGGGACATGTACAGGGAGGCGGCGCCTGCGGGAAACGGTTTGATCGGCGCCCTGGTCTACGGCGGCATCAGTCAGGAGAGGATTGCGGTCAATCACGCGAGGCTTTGGGAACGGGGGAAAAGGCAGGAGCTGCCGGACGTGCATGAGACCCTGGCGCTTACCAGAGAGGCCATCGACAGGGGAGAATACCGGGAGGGCAACTGGTTCGGAGCCAATGCGTTGAAGGAAAAGGGCTACGCGCCCCGGCTGGGAAATCCCATTCCCGTGGGCGATCTGATTCTGGAGATGGACGGGAGAGATATTTTTAAGCATTACCGCCGCTTGATACATATGGATACCGGTGAGATAGAGGTAACATGGCAGGAGGGAGAGCAGACCTATTTAAGGGGCGTTTTTGTGTCCAGAAAGCGGGACATGGTGTTTGTGAGAATAAGCACGGACGGAAAGCCCTTCACGCTGCTTGCAGGCGTGGGACGCCATGAAACCTGGGAGGACGACGCCAAAAAGAAGTGGGAGGGCCGGGAGCCCGAAAGCTTTGCGGAGGGCAGCTCCTTCTGTTTTCAGGCGGTGCATGAGGACGGAACATGGTACGGGCTGCTGGGCGGTCTTAAAACCGACGGCAGGGTGTCGGAGTGGAAGGACAGCCTCCGGGTGGAGGGAGCCACGCAGGTTATTGCGGCGGTTAAGCCCGTGGTATTTTCCCCGGGGGAGCTTAAGCCTATGCTGAAGGAGGCGTGGGCTGAGGGGCTTTCGGCTGAGGAGCTCTTTGATTATGAGCAAAGGCTTCAGGAGCATGTGCGTCTGCATGCGCCCCTTTACCGCAGCGCCGAGGTGTCTTTTTCCGATAAAAAAGACACCTCCAATGAGGAGCTGCTTGCGGAAGCCTTTGAGAACGAAGCCTCCCCGGAGCTTTTGGAAAAGCAGTGGAAGTTTGGAAGGTATTTGATGATAAGCGGCACAAGGGAGGACGGAAACCCGTTTCCTCTGTATGGGCTGTGGCACGGGCGCTATAAGATGAACTGGCCCCACAACATGGCAAACGAGAATGTGGAGATGATTTACTGGCATACCCTGCCGGGCAACCTGGGCTATACCATGCGGACTCTGATTCACTATTATGTGCAGAGAATGCCGGCCTTCAGGGAGTGCGCCCGGAAGCTGTTCGGAATGCCGGGTATTTATCTGCCTGCGGGAACTACGCCAGAGCATTGCTACCCCACGCAGATCGTGCCGGTGATTCTTAACTGGATAGGCTGCGCGGGCTGGCTGTCCCAGATGTTTTACAGGTATTATCAGTACACGGGGGACAGGGAGCTTTTGGAGAAGGAAATCCTGCCCTTTATGTGGGAGGCCGGGCTGTTTTATGAAAATTACATTGTCCGGGATGAGCGGGGGACGGTACGGATTTATCCGTCCGTGTCCCCTGAAAACACGCCGGGGAACCTGATTCCCCCGGAAAATCCCGACATGGCGCATCCATGCCCCTCCGTGGAGAATGCCACCATGGATATTGCCATCATGAAGGAGCTTTTCTCCAGCCTGCTGGAGGTATCCCGGGATTTGGGGCTGTATCAGGAGAAGCGCGGGCTTTGGAAAGATATTATCGCCAGTCTGCCTGCCTATGGGGTCACGGAGGACGGAGACGTCAGGGAGTGGCAGAAGGACGGGCTTGAGGAGCGCTATAATCACAGGCACCTGTCTCACATCTATCCCCTTTTCCCCGGCACGGAGATTGTGCGGGGCAGGGATGACGAGGCGCAGGTAAAGGCGTTTGAAAAGGCTGTGGACAAGAGAATTCTCGGAGCGCAGACCGGCTGGTCCCTTTCCCATATGGCATGTATTTATGCCAGGCTTCAGAGACCGGACAGGGTGATGGACTGCCTGGACACCATGGATAAGGCGTGTCTGCTGAAGAATTTCTTTACGCTGCACAATGACTGGCGCGGCATGGGGCTGACCCTTGGGAGGGGGCCGTCCGCGCCCGTGCAGCTCGACGCGGCGATGGGTATTGTGCAGGCGCTGCAGGAATGCCTGCTCTTTGTGGACAGAGACTGTGTCAAGCTTCTTCCGGCGCTGCCGAAGCGTCTGGGAGAGGGCTCGCTCAGAGATTTCTGTTTTATGGCAGGCACGGTCAGCATGAGCTGGAGCCTGCAGGAGAAGAAGCTGCATGCCGTGCTGTGCGCGGTAAGAGATACGGAAATTGCCGTAATTCTGCCGCCCTGGGCGGAGGGCATCCGGGTGAAGCAGGCGGAGGACGGTTCTGCGGACCGGAGCCTGTGCATGGACGGAAGTTCTGTCAGGCTTAAGCTGAGGGCAGGGGAGACTGTGGAGATAGGGAATGTTTGATTGGGACTGCATGGGGGGATGATGAGATATGGGCAAGTGACGGGCGCCTGTGGCGCAGGCGTCCTGCCAGACAGCGCGATGGGCGTTCCGATGAGCCCTAATGCGTCGGCAATGCTCACCATTGGGTTCGCATCGCCTGGGCGCTGTCGCGCCCTGGTCTCATCTCCACACCGCTTCATGCCTTGCAGGGCGCCTGCGCCACAGGCGCCCTGTGCGGTGCGTTTTAGACCGGGCGGTATTGGCATGGGGTCAGGGGTCCCGGGTGTTAGGTGGGGTAATAAAGACGGTACTGGAATAGGAGGAATACATAATGGCAATTGACAGATACGCATTGGTGTCCCGGCACAACCCGGTTTTGGAGGCGGTGGATGTGGACTCGCCGCTTACGGTGGGAAACGGGGAGCTTGCTTTTACGGCGGATGTGACCGGGCTGCAGACCCTTTATGAGGAATATCTTGACACCTGCCCTCTGTGCACCATGTCCCAGTGGGGATGGCACACGAAGCCGGTGAGCGGGGAGCGCTACGATTACACCCTGAAGGACCTGGTGATGACGGAATTCGATTATAACGGGAGGAAGGTCGTCTATCCCAAGAATCCCAAGCCGGGCAACGAGGAGGTCTATGAGTGGCTGCGCAAAAATCCCCACAGGCTGGATCTGGCGAGGATCGGCTTTGAATATGAGGATAAGGAGATCCGGGCGGACAGACTGACGGGAATTCGCCAGGAGCTTGATTTATACAGCGGAATATTAAAGAGCAGCTTTCTTCTGGACGGGAAAGGCTGTCAGGTGGAGACGGCGTGCGACAACGGGGAGGACGGCGCTCATGACACCGTTGGTATCCGCGTAAGGTCCTCTATGCTGGGAGAGGGAACGCTGTCCGTGGTGCTGGCATTTCCCTACGGCTCTCCGGTAAAAAGCGCGGCGGATTTTGACAGCCCCTCGCTGCACAGTACGGAGACAGTGGAGCAGGAAGAGCATTCCGTGCTGCTGAAGCGCACGCTGGACAGGGATGTCTATTATGTAAGGCTTGTTTTTGGCCAGGGAGTGAAGGTACTGATGCCGGATACGGATTCGGAGCCCCACAAGGCCCACAGGATTGTCCTGAAGTCGGAGGGCGAGGTGCTGGAGCTTGCCGTGAGCTTTATGAAGGGAGACATGGACGCGGAGGCAGGCGGCGCTGCGCGGCCGGATGTACCCCGGACCAATGCCGTTCAGGTATTTGAGAACAGCCGCAGCTATTGGAAGGGATTTTGGGAAAAGGGCGCGATCCTTAAGCTTCATGACAGCCCCGACCCCAGGGCGGAGGAGCTGGAGAGGAGAATCATCCTGTCCATGTATCTGCTTGCGGTGAATTCCTGCGGCTCCGCTCCTCCCCAGGAGACTGGGCTTACCTGCAACAGCTGGTACGGCAAGATGCATCTGGAAATGTATTTCTGGCATTGCGCCTGGGCTCCGCTCTGGGGGCACACGGAGCTTTTGGAGAGAAGTCTGCCCTGGTATCTTGCACATATGGAGGAGGCACGGGAAAATGCGGCGCGAAACGGTTACAGGGGCTGCAGATGGCCTAAGATGGTGGCGCTGGACGGCATAGACAGCCCGTCCAAGGTAGCTCCCATGCTTCTCTGGCAGCAGCCCCATATTATCTTTATGCTGGAGCTGTGCTTCCGTGAGAACCATGACGACGGCTTCCGCAGGAGGTATTGGCCCCTTGTAAAGGAGACGGCTGACTTCATGGCTGATATTGCTGTGTATAATCAGGAGAAGGGCTGTTATGAGCTGGTTGCCCCGGTGATACCCGTGCAGGAATGCCATAGGCCGGAGGAGACTCTGAATCCCGCGTTTGAGGTTTCTTATTGGAGGTACACCCTGGGGACCGCGGTGCGCTGGGCCAGGGAGCTTGGCATGGAGTGCGACCCGAGGTGGGAGGAGGTAGGTGAGAGGATGGCGGTCCTGACAGAGGAGGACGGCTGCTATCTGGCCCACGAGAAATGTCATACTACCTTCACGGTGCAGAATCATGACCATCCTTCCATGCTGATGTCCTACGGCGTGCTTGCGGATGAGCGGTTGAGCGGGGAAACGATGAAGAATACCCTGCAGAAAGTTCTTGAATGCTGGAGCTATCCCTCTCTCTGGGGCTGGGACTTCGCGGTGATGGCGATGACGGCGGTCCGGCTTGGAGAGCCGGGACAGGCGGTGGATATCCTCCTGAAGGACACACCCAAGAATCAGTATGTGAAAAGCGGCAACAACAACCAGATTATCAGAAAGGATCTGCCCCTTTATCTGCCTGGAAACGGCTCGCTGCTTCTGGCAATCCCCATGATGGCGGAGGGCTACGAGGGCTGTGGGCGGAAGGCGCCCGGCTTCCCGGAGGACTGGGTCGTGGAGGCGGAAGGCATGCAGAGATACATATAAGCAATATTTGCAATACCATTAGCAATCTACACCATTGCGGAAGTTGGTTGAAATGATAAAATTTAAAGTGTAGATTAGCAGTAATCATATCATTTTGCATAAAACATATACCTAGAAGTGGGAAGATTCAGGAGAAAGTGCTCAATGGGAAAATTTGGTTTATCTGAAAAATGGAAAAGCATGAAAAAATGGCAGAAGGCGGCGGTTGTGGTGGTATGTGCCGTTGTTGTTCTGCTGGCGGTTTCCCTTTTTACAGGAGGGGATCAGGGCGTGAGAGCCGGCAATATTGTCTTTCAGGCGGAAAAAAGCTACGATGACAGCCGGTATGTGAGCTATATCAGCCAATATGGGGATGCCGATTTCAACGGCTCCGTTATTGAGGTTGACCTGCTGAAGGATCAGGCGGCGGGCGCTTCCCGAAAGACCGCAATGGAAACGTATGAGGGGCGCAGCGCGCTTCTGACCACCGACGACGACTCCGTTACATGGAAGGTAACGGCGCCGAAGGCGGGGCTGTATGCTATCGCGCTGGACTATTATACGGTGGAGGGCTACGGCAGCGAGATCGAGAGAAACCTGTATATTGACGGCGGGCTGCCCTACGACGAGGCCGAGGGCGTGGAGTTCACAAGGGTCTATGTGGACGAAACACCGAATCCCAGCGGACTGCTGAACCGCCCCAATCAGGTGGAAAGGAACAGCTGGCGCACGGCTTACGTGACCGATTCCATGGGATATTATACGCCGGCGCTTTATATCTATCTGACAGAGGGGGAGCATACGCTGACTCTGGAATCTGTCAAGGAGCCTATGGCGATCGCCTCCCTTACGCTGATGAGCGAAAATGTGGCTCCGGCGTCATATGCGGATACCCTTGCCGCCACCAGGGCGCAGGGCGCCAGGGAAGTGAGCGGCGTACTGGAGAACGGCATCAGGATTATTGAGGCCGAGAACACTCTGGAGAAAAGCGACCCCACCCTGTACGCAAAGGCGGACACCACCTCAACCAAGAACAGCCCCTACAGCTATACCCAGAAGCTGCTGAACGCCATAGGAGGCACATCATGGCAGTATTCCAATCAATGGATCACATGGGAGTTTGAGGTTCCGGAGAGCGGCTATTACAATATCGGTGTAAGGGCGATGCAGAACTTCCTGCAGGGTCTTTACTTCAACCGTTCCCTGTACATAGACGGAAAGCTTCCCTTCCTGGAAGCGGAGAACGTACATTTTTACTTTGGCGATGAATGGCAGACCTTCTCTCTGGGAGAGAGCGGAGAAAGCGAGCCGTGGCTCTTTTATCTTGAGAAGGGCGTTCATACCGTGACGCTGAAGAATACCCTGGGAGATGCGGTTCCCATTTTGACGGAGGCGGATTCCATTCTGGAGAGTCTGTCGTCGGTGAACCTTGAGCTGCTTGCCATCCTGAGCACCACCCCTGACGTGGACAGAGATTATCAGATTGCGCTGTATCTGCCCGATACCCTGAAGGAGCTGGAGGAGGATGAAAGACGGCTGCAGAGCATCTGTGATGCAATGATAGCGTCAACGGGAGAGAGAAGCTCTGCCACATCCCAGCTGGAAATGCTGATTTCGGTGGTACATAAAATGTATACCCAGCCCAATCAGATCGCAAGCTTTTACAGCCGTTACAGAGATCTGGTAGGCAACTTCGGACAGTGGATCAGTACCCTGAGGGAGCAGCCTCTTATGCTGGATTACCTGTATGTGGCGGAAGCCGGGGTGAAGGCGAAATCCACCAACGATAATTTCTTCAATAAGATTGCCGCACAGGTGATGGGCTTTGTTACCTCCTTCACCGGCGATTACACGGTACTGTCCAACGCTGAGGGCGAAGGGGAGAGCATTACCGTCTGGATCGGCTCGGGTCTGACCGGAGGACGTGATCAGGCTATGGCGTTAAACCAGATGATCGTGGACGGGTTTACAAAGGAGTACGGCATTAACGTAAATCTGCAGCTGGTTCCCGCATCTACCCTGAAAACCGCGGTTTTTGCAGGGAGAGGACCGGATCTGGCGCTGCAGGTTGCACAGACGGAGCCTGTGGACTTTGCCCTCCGTGGCGCGGCTTATGACCTGACACAGTTTGAGGATTTTGAGGATGTAATCAAACGTTTCCCTGACAGTGCCACCGATCCCTTTAAATATGAGGGCGGCGTCTATGCAATGCCGGAGACCATGTCCTTCCCGATGCTGTTTTACAGGACGGATATTATGGCAGAGCTGGGAATCGACGTGTCCAGCTTAAAGACCTGGAAGGGTATTACGGAGATTCTTGCCACGCTGCAGGCGGAAAATATGGACTTTGCCCTGCCCAGTGCGGTCAGCAACGATACCTCGGCGGGTATGCAGAGCTTTTCCATGTTTTTGTATCAGATGAACGGGGACTTCTATTCGCCGAAGTTTACCCACACGCTGCTGGACAGCAAGACGGCGCTGGATGCCTTTGAATACTGGACGGACTTTTATATGCTTTACGGCCTGGCTACGGATTACGATTTTGCTACCCGCTTCCGTACCGGCGAGATGCCTATCGGTATTGCGGAATATACCACGTTTAATACGCTGTCCATCTCTGCTCCCGAGATCAAGGGCAAGTGGGCGATGACCACCCTGCCCGGCATGGAGCAGCCGGACGGCTCTATCAACAATGTGTCGCCCATTATCGTCCAGGGCTGCCTGATGCTGAACGACTGCAAGAATCCGGAGGCGGCGTGGAAATTTGTGAAATGGTGGACGGAGTCCGATACACAGTATGAGTTTGGCGAGCAGCTGGAGGCGGTCATGGGTGCGGCGGCCCGTTACAATACGGCAAACACGGATGCGCTTCTGAAGTTTGCCTGGACGGGTAACGACAGAAAGACCATAGAGGAACAGATCGGAAACCTCAGGGGCATGCCGCAGGTGGCAGGCGGATATTACACCGCACGTTATTTAAATTTTGCCAAGCTGGATGTCATCAATAAGAATGTGAACCCGCGGACGGCCCTGATGAATAATGCGGCGGACATTAACGAGGAAATCCGGATTAAGCGTACCGAGTTTGGCTTGGAATTGGAGGAGTAATAATATGGCAGCTAAGACAAAGGGCGGCAGGCCGTCAGGCAAGGTGGTTTACGATAATCTGGCGTTAAAGGACAGATTCAGGAGAGACACGCGCAACACCTGGCTGGAAATGAAAAAAAACAGAAGCAAATACTTGTTTATTGCGCCATACTGTATTCTTTTCTTTATCTTTACGGTGTGTCCGGTGCTGATATCCATTTTTTTCAGCTTTACGGATTTCAACATGCTGGAAAAGCCGAATTTTGTGGGCTTTAACAATTATTACAGAATGTTTATGCAGGATGACCTGTTTGTCAAGGCTCTGGGCAATACGATTATGTTTGCCCTGATTACCGGCCCGGGGGGATATATTATTTCCCTTGTCATGGCATGGTTTATCAACGAGCTTCCCCACGCGGCAAGAGTCGTTCTGACGGTGCTTTTGTACGCGCCGTCCCTGGCGGGAGGCATGACCCCGATCTTCAAGATCTTCTTCAACAGCGACGCCCAGGGCTTCCTGAACGCCTGGCTGCTGGAATGGGGGATTATTGACCAGAGGATAAAATATCTTGAAAATGAGAACTGGGTGGTGCCCATTATCATTCTGGTAGTGCTGTGGGGCAGCCTCGGCACATCCTTCCTGTCCTTCATCGGCGGTCTTCAGGGTATCGGAAGGGAGTATTATGAGGCGGCCGCCATGGACGGTATCAAGAACCGATGGCAGGAGCTCTGGTATGTAACGCTGCCTTTGATGAAGCCTCAGCTTCTGTTCGGCGCGGTCATGAGCATTACCGGCGCGTTTAACATAGGCAGCATAATCAGCGGCCTGGCAGGCAACCCTTCGGTCAATTACAGTGCCCACACCATCATGCAGCATCTTGAGGATTACGGAACGGCGCGGTATGAGATGGGTTATTCCTCTGCGATTGCCACAATGCTGTTCCTGCTTATGATTTTCCTGAACCAGTTCATCCAGAAGTGCATTAACAAGGTAGGTGAATAAGTTGAGTGCAGAAAAAATTAAAAAACATAAAAAACTCGGGAGGCTGTCGCGTTCCCGCGGCGGCGATATAGCAATGGTGGTTTTTCTGACCACGTTTACCCTGCTGATGATGCTGCCACTGATTTATGCGGTGTCCATGTCCCTGAAACCCAACAGTGAGCTGTGGAAGTTTCCGCCCAACATTCTGCCGGTGAACCCTACGATGAAGCACTACCGGGATCTGTTTTCGCTGATGTCGGATACCTGGGTTCCCATGATCCGCTACATATTCAATACGCTGTTTATCACTGTGGTGGGAACCTTTGGGCATATTACGCTGGCGAGCATGGCGGCCTATCCGCTGTCCAAGTATAAGTTTCCGGGATCGAAGACGATCTTCGTGATCATCCGTACCTCCCTGATGTTCAGCGGCGCGGTGCTGGCGATCCCCAATTACCTGATTATAAACAGCCTGCATCTGATCGACAGCTATGCGGCGGTTATTCTTCCGGCATTCTCCACAACGCTGGGTCTGTACCTGATGAAACAGTTTATGGATCAGATGGTGCCCATATCCCTGCTGGAGAGCGCCGATCTGGACGGGGCTTCCGAGTGGAGAAAATTCAGGATGATCGTCATGCCGCTTGTAAAGCCGGCAACCGCAACCCTGCTGATTCTGGAGACACAGCGCCTGTGGATGACGGGAGCTACCCCTTATATCTATTCCGAGGAAAAGAAGACTCTGTCCTATGCGCTGAGCCAGATCTCCACCAGCGGTATCGCCCGTCAGGGCGTGGGAGCCGCAATTCAGATATTGATGATGCTTCCTCCGCTTATAGTGTTTATCATTTCGCAGTCAAAGGTCATTGAGACGATGTCTACATCCGGTATAAAGGAGTGAGGATATGAAACGAAGAAAAAGAGGCTTGGCGATATGCCTGGCGGCAGCGCTTCTTTTAGGAAGCGGCCTGGGGGCAGAAGCCTATTATACCGAGGAGTCCTCCAGCTCAACCTATATTTACAGTAAATGGGGATTTCAGCTGGCGTCGCCGGATGCGTATGAGTATTCCAGGATGGTGGATCTGCGCACCATTGACGGAGCCGCAATAGGCAGACTGGCGGACATGTGCGTGACGGACGAACATGTTTATCTGCTGGATACCTCGCTGGGGATTATTTACCGGTTTGACCATCAGATGAAATATATTGACAGCCTTAAGGAATTTAAGATGCCTGACGGAAGCGTGTCTACGCTGAAGAAGCCGGAGGGAATCTTCATTTCCGCAAACGGTACGCTTTACATTGCGGATACGGAGAATTCACGGGTGCTGGTGTCCGACTGGAAGGGGAATGTGTCCCTGGAGGTGCTGAAGCCGGAAAACCTGGTGGGAACCAAGCTCGAGAGCTTTCTGCCCACGAGAGTGGTGGCGGACAGCGCGGGACGTATTAACGTAGTGGCTAGAAATATCAACTCCGGACTTATGCAGTTCAGCAGCGAGGGATATTTCACAGGCTACACGGGGGCGCCGTCGGTATCCGTCGATCCCTTTACAAAGTTTTTGAGAAAATTCTACACGGATGCCCAGAGGGCTGCCATGACTACCTATGTGCCCACTGAGTACAACAATATCAAGATAGATGAAAACAACTTTATATGGGGCACCATATCGGCGCTGGCGGCAGCCGACATGGTCAATGTTGTTTCCAGCCAGGATACCAGCGGTAAGATTACTCCCATCAAGAAGCTGAACATGAAGGGCTCGGACGTTCTGGCGAGAAACGGAGATTATCCTCCTGTGGGAGATCTGCAGTGGTCGTCCAATCCCTCCAGGATTGTAGACGTGGGACTGGGGCCCAACGATATTTATTCCATGCTGGACAGCTCCCTGGGAAGAATATTTACCTATAACAACAACGGCATTATGCTCTACACCTTCGGCGGCAACGGGACGGCCAAGGGCGAGACCCAGACGCCCATCGCCATCGATTATATAGGCAACAACATCTTTGTTCTGGACAGCGGGCTTTCCTGCATGATGATTTTTGAGCCGACCCTGTACGGACAGCTTCTGATCGATGCGGAGGGGTATTATCAGGACGGTAATTACGAACAGGCAAACGCGTGCTGGAAACAGGTGACGGAGCTGAATTCCAACTTCTCTTACCCTTATGTGGGACTGGGGAACGCCGAGTATAACAACGGAAATTATAAGGAAGCAATGGATTATTACGAGTTTGCGGAAGACAGGACCTCTTACTCCAACGCCAAGGAAAAGATCCGAAAGGATAACATGTCCGTAAGCTTCCCTTACATCGTGGGAGGAATCCTGATACTGATTGCGCTTTTTATCGGAAAGGGAATTTTTATCAGAGTGAGGCGTTATGTCAAGGGCGAGTTGGTTACATACGGAGGGGATGGTGAAGAATGAAGCAGACGCTTAAGGAATTAAAGTATGCTATGTATCTGACGGTTCATCCGTTTAAGGGCTTCTGGGATATCAAGTATGAGAAGGAAGGAAGCCTGAGGACTGCCTTCATCCTGCTTGCGGCGACGATCCTGGTACAGATTATCAGCAATCTGAAGACGGGTTATCTCTTTGGAGGAGTCAGCATCAACTATAACTTCATGAGGACGGTGGTTTCCTCGCTGTTTCTGTTTTTTGCGTGGTGTCTTGCCAACTGGTGCCTGACCTGCTTAAGCGACGGCAAAGGTACCTTTAAGGATATTATGATGTTTACATCCTATTCCCTGACACCTTATATCATCCTCCAGCTGATTATGGTGGTGGTGAGTAATATCTTTATCCAGAGGGAGGCGACCTTTTATACCATGCTGGGAGGGCTGTCCATTGTGTGGGTGGCGTTTCTGCTGGTGACGGGGATGCTGACGACGCATCACTTTACCCTGACGAGGACGCTGGTTGTGCTTGCCTTTACCATATTGGGAATGGTGGTCATTGCGCTTCTGATTGTAATGGTCTTCGCCATGTTCCAGGAGGTGCTGGGCTTCATATCCACAGTGGTGGACGAGGCCATCAGGCGGATGACTTATTAAATGGAGGGCAGAAGAAAATGAAATGGAAAAAGAATGCGGCAATGCTCTCCCTGGTGCTGAGTCTGGGGCTGACGGGCTGCGGTATCGTAGATGTGGTGAACAATGAGGTTCGTGCAGATTACGAGCTCCGGGAGGAAGCCATTGTATATCCGGCTTCTTCAAAAGAAGTAAAAAAGAGCGGCGAGGTAGAGGCGACTCTGGCAAATTTTGAGCTTGCCCTGCAGAATGACTATCTGGAGCTGTATATCGGCAAGTACTATGACATAGCGGTGTATGAAAAGACCACAGGCAGGCTTAACCTGTCCAACCGGGCATTTTATGACCTGGATGAAGCCGCGCTAAAAAGCCTGGGCGAGGAAGCAAAGAGAGTCATGCTCAGCCAGGTAGCGGTGGAGTATTACACGCCCCGTCAGACTAAGATGTCAATGGCATCCTATCCGGACGCGTATTCCCCGGATAAGAACCAGGTTACATGGAACGTGGAGGGCGACACGCTGACCGTAAGCTACGGCATCGGAACAAGCATGGATGAATCCCCTATCGTGGAGGTTTTCACAAAGGACACCTTTGAAGGCTATGTGGCACGGCTGGATGAACTGCTGAAGACCGGCGAAATCTCGACCTTTAACCAAAGAGACTTTGTGAATAATTACTACAAATACACTTACGCGGAGATGACGGATGCGGATAAGGAGACCTACAAGAAGCTTTATCCCAGCATCGAGGAGCTGGAGACCATCTATGTGGTAAACGACAATCTTACCGCCAGAGTCACCAACAACATGCTGCAGGTATACACGATTCTTGGGATCGACGAATCCGTCAAGACGGCTGAGAAGGAGAAGCTGGGCGAGATTGCGGCAGGCTCAAAGCCGGCGTTTTTCCGCATTCCGGTGCGCTACAGGCTGTCCGGGGGAGACCTGCTCGTGTCCGTGGACGTGAGCTCCATTGAGGAGACAGAGGATTACTTTATTACCAAGGTAGAGCTTTTGAAATGCTTCGGAGCCGCAAAGCCTACGGATGAGGGATATCTGTTTGTGCCGGACGGCAGCGGTTCCATCATAGAAAACAATATAATCTCCAATGCCATGAATAAGATGGATGTGCCGTTTTACGGGCAGGATCAGGCGGTTGCCCTCCTGGAGGGCACCAGCATCGCCATCAAGAATACATTCCCGGTATTCGGTATCAGGTCGGGAGACCATGCGGTTTTTGGCATTGTGGAGAACGGGGCTGCGGTAGGCGGCATGTCGGCGCAGGTGAACAGCGCCTCCATAACCTACAACCTGGCTTATCCCTATTTTATCTATCATGTGGTGGATAACTTCGGCATTCAGGGAGTGCTGCTTGACTATTATAAAAATACCGCAGATGTGGATTATACCGTCAGATACCATTTCCTGAACGGGGATGAGGCGAGCTATTCCGGCATGGCGGCGTACTATCAGCAGTATCTGGTGCAGACAGGCGCCCTTGAGAGACAGGAAGCGCAGGATACAAGCTGGGGACTGGATGTGGAGCTGCTTGGCTCCATGAAGAAGACGGTGAATGAGATCGGAATTCCCATCGATGTGGATTACGCGGTGACCACCTTTGAACAGGCCCAGGAGATCATGGATATTCTTCACGAGAACGGTATCAGCGATGTGGACGTGATTTACAGCGGTCTTGTAAACGGCGGCATGGAGCAGAAGGCGCTTAAGAAGGTGAAGATAGAAAAAGGGCTTGGAGGCTTAAAGGGCTATCAAAAGCTGGACTCCAGCCTCACGTCCCAGGGTGATACCCTCTATGCGGGCATGAATCCGCTGGAGATATACGAGAAGGGCAACGGCGTGTGGGGTACGGAGGACGTGTCCAAGTACCTGACCAAAAGCTCCGTGCTTGTGGGAATTACCTCCGACGATACCAACCGGGTGAGCAATTTTTCCTCCGTGGCATGGCTGGTGAATCCTCACAGGTGGGAGACCATGACGACAGGCTTCCTGAAGGACTTTGCCAAGGTGGGCTCACAGAAGCTGTACCTTGAATCGGTGGGTGCTTACCTGAACGGGAACTACAGCGCCAAGGAGGGCGTGACCAGGCAGACGGCGCAATACCTTACCAGACAGATGCTGTCCCAAATTACGGAGGCAGGTTATGAGCTGAAGCTGGATGTGGGTAACGACTATGTGCTGCCCTATGCAAATTCCCTGGTGAATGTGCCTACAAGCTCCAGCCATCAGAGAGTGGAAAGCTACAGCGTTCCCTTTGTGGGTATGGTGTTAAAGGGCTATATTCCCTTTACCTGCAGCAGCATCAACCAGTCTGCAAACGCGGACAAAGCGCTGCTTGAGGCGATAGAGAGCGGGGCTGGACTGAATTATCTGCTCATTTATGATAATCAGCTGAACCTGATCGACACAAATTATGAAGATCTTTTCTCTGTCAACTACACAACGCAGATAGAGAGGATTTTGGAGGATTACAAGAATCTCAATGCCAAAATCGGGCATCTGCAGAATGCAAGGATTGTGGGGCATGAGCATCTCACAGAGGACGTAAACTGCGTCACCTATGAGGACGGTACAAAGATTTATGTCAACTATGGCAATGAGAGCAGCAGGGTTCCCGAAGGAACCGTGGAGCCGCTTTCGTGGCTGGTTGTGGGAAGGTAGGTGATGCGGCTATGGCAAAAGGACAAAAAATAAAAGGGGCAGATAAGAAAAAGGGCATGCTGCTCTCCGAAAAGAAAAACATGGCGGGCTATGTGTTTATTCTGCCCGTGGTTTTAGGAATGGTATTTATCTTCCTTCCGGCGCTGGTCAATTCCCTGATATATGCCTTTCACAATGTAACCATCGATTTTGGCGGCGTCAAGATGGAGCCCGTGGGAATACAGAATTTCAAGGATGCCTTTTTCACGGACGCGAACTTCATTCCGGTGTTCCTAAGCGGAATCCGCGGTATGTTCTTTGACTCGGTGGTCATTATCCTGTTCAGCTTCTTCATGTCCAATGTGCTGAACCAGAAGTTTAAGGGCAGAGGTATCTGCCGTGTGATCTTCTTCCTGCCGGTTGTGCTTTCCGTGGGTATTGTGGCTGAGATGGAGAATGCCAACGAGATGTTCAACGCAATGAACGGCTCCCTGGAGGAGGCTTCTGCAACGGGCACCTTTGACCAGATCGGCTTATCAACTTTGTTTAATGTGGCGGGGCTTCTTCAGCTCATGGGTCTGCCGCCCAGCATGACCAATATGATCGGCTCCGTGCTGACCAATATGTACGGGATA
Organism: uncultured Acetatifactor sp.; assembly: GCA_910578215.1. Taxonomy (GTDB): domain Bacteria; phylum Bacillota; class Clostridia; order Lachnospirales; family Lachnospiraceae; genus Acetatifactor. The sequence goes on from CAJTPH010000007.1 coordinate 109,160, forward strand.
CTCAACGCTTCGGGCGTACAGATACTGATATTCCTAAGTGCGCTGCAGTCCATCAGCCCTTCGGTATTCGAGGCGGCAAAGATGGAGGGCGCTACCAAATGGGAGGAGTTCTGGAAGATTACCTTTCCCATGCTGACCCCTTCCCTGCTGGTATGCGTGGTCTATACCGTGATATCGACCTTTACCAATCCGGTCTACGGCATTATGGACTACATAGAGGCCCAGGGCTTCAGCGGTTCCAAATACGGATACGCTTCGGCGCTGGCGTGGATATACTTTGTTGTGGTAATTGTTGTGCTGGGACTGGCAACCGGAATTATATCAAAGAGGGTGACATATCTTGACTAAGACAAAGACGAAAATCAAAAAAGAATTTAATTTTAAGAGATGGGCGAGGAAGTGGTTTTCTCTCCACGGAATGATGAGCATTGGCTGGAAAATCGTGCGCGCCATCATCCTCATTGGCTGCTGCTATACCATTATCTATCCGTTTTTGCTGAAAATGATAGATTCCTTCAAGAGCTTTGAGGATTATCTGGACCCTGCGGTGCAGTACATTCCCAAGTACTTTACCCTGACAAATATTAAAAACGTGCTGACTCAGCTTGAATGGCAGAAATCCTTTCCCATTACCTTCCTGTACTCGGCGCTTATCGCGGGGCTGCAGGTGCTTGTCTGCGGACTTGCGGGATACGGCTTCGGCAGGTTTAAGTTCCGGGGAAGCAAGGTGTTATTTGCGCTGGTGATGATGGAGCTTCTGGTTCCGCCCCAGACGCTGATAATTCCCCTGTTCCTGAAATTCCGGTTCTTCTACGGAGGACTCAATCTCATAAACACGGGCTGGCCCTTTATTATCATGGCTATGACGGGGCTGGGTATCCGCAACGGGCTGTATATCTTCATGTTCCGCCAGACCTTCAGAAATATGCCCAAGGAGCTGGAGGAAGCAGCGCTTATCGACGGGTGCAGCGCCTTTAAGACATTCTTCAGGGTTATGCTGCCCAACTCCATATCCATGATGGTGACGGTATTCCTGATCTCCTTTGCATGGCAGTGGACGGATACCAACTTTACCCAGCGTTTCCAGAGGGGAACCAGCCTTCTGGCAAACATGATCAGCGCCGTGGACGGCGGCGAGGAGGAGGTCATGGTGCTGCAGTACAACAATACCGCGGCGGTTCTCTGTGTCCTGCCTATTATGCTGGTGTACCTGATCGGGCAGAGGTTCTTTATTCAGGGTGTGGAGAGGTCCGGTATCACGGGCTGAAGCCTGGCCGGCACTTGCTTTGCTCTGTGGATTATGGTAAAATTATATAAGGTAAAATGCAGGGTGACAGGGCGTTTTGGGCCGGGTCTGGGGAGGAGATCCGCCCCGGGGTTAAAACCTTGTTAAGAAAGGCCGTGTCTGTAAAAGCCTGTGTTTTATATAGAGTTGCAACAAACAACTTTTAAGCTTTTTGAAAGGAGAAAAAAATGAAAAGAAAAGTTTTATCTGTTTTGCTGGCGTCTGCAATGGTATTCTCCATAGCGGCATGCGGCAATGAACCTGCGACCGGAAATAACGCAACGCCTGCTCCATCGCAGGGCAATACTGCCCCCCCCGACACTGAGGCAACGCCTGCACCTACCGAGGTAGCCAAGTCCGAGGGAGAGCTCCTGGCGGAGCAGTACAATGGATTTGTTGAGACGCCCATGGATCTGAACGGACGCGTCATCAGGATCGCATGCTCTGTGGACTGGAAATATGAGCGTAAGTATGACGAGAATGGCAAGGAGATTACCGCAGACAAGGACCGTGCAGTCATCGATATCCTCGATCAGATTGAGAAGGATTACAACTGTACGATTGAAGCAACCAAGATAAAGAGTAAGGATGTCGTAAACAAGCTCAACGATGACATGCTGGCCGGAGAGGTGTATTATGATATCATTGACCAGGGCGTATCCGATACCTATATCGATAAGATCCTGTCACAGAATCTGGCTATGGATCTGAATGATCCCCGCATCAAGGATATTATCAAGGTGGATACCAATCCCTGGAAGCCCCAGTCTGATTACGGTATTTACAACGGCGTACAGTACGGCGTAAACTTTGTTACACAGAACAGCTCCAACGACCTGCGTAACGCGCTTCTCTTTAATATCGACCTTGCGGAAGAATATAAGCTCGGCGATATTTACGGAATGGTTAAGGACGGCACCTGGACATGGGAGACCTTCGAGCAGATGTGCGAAAAGATCAAGACAGAGTCCGGCGGCACGGTAGTTCCCTGCAGCTACGGGAAAGAGAATCTGCTTTTCCCTATGGTAATGTCAGCCAACGGCGCTGCTACCGGAAGACGTGATGCAGACGGCAAGATGCAGTTTACCGCGCTGGAGGACTCTGCCCTGCAGGCGGCTAACTGGATATATAAGCTGCGTCAGGACGGATATATGGCGCTCAATGACGGCAAAGCAGCGGCAGGAAGCATCGGTATTGAGAAGTCAAAGAATTCCGCAAAGGCGGAGAAATTCTTTGAGGACGGCGCCTGCGTGTTCTATTTTGACTTCTATGGCGACCTGCAGAAGCTTACAGGCAATTCCTCCACACCCATAGAGACCAAATATACCTTTGGACTGCTTCCCTGCCCTCTGGGACCTGAGGCTGTAAAGGCAGGGGATAAGTGCCACGGCGTTACCTATTCCGTGGATCTGCAGATGATCGTAAACGGCACAAAGAACCCCGAGGAGGTTGCGGCTGTCCTGGTGGCAATTGCAAACCGTACCAGCAAGAGCCCTGAGAATGTCTATGAGACCGAGACAGAGCTTACCCTGCAGGATGAGGGCTCCGTGGAAATGCTCAAGCTCATGTATGAGGATATGAGATCCGATTATTCCAGAGCTTACTGCAAGATCGGCATCGGCGGCGCATGTAACAAGATTTTGTCTCTTGAGTCTACTCCCAAGGAGGCTTTTGAAGCAATTCAGGCGGAGACCCAGGGAATTTATGACGGAACGGTCATTAAGGACATGTAAGCCCGGAGCGGTTCAAGTGCGAAGGATATAAAATAACATAAGGATTTGCATGATAAAGGGGCTCCCCAGTGTACCTGCAGGGGAGCCCTTTCACTCAAGAATCCAGCCGCTGCGCGTCTGCCGCGCTGCGCGCTTAAAATCTGCCAAGCAGATTTGATTCTTTCGTTACCATATCAGG
>CAJTPH010000008.1:0-27301 GCA_910578215.1 uncultured Acetatifactor sp.
TTTCACCTGATATGGTAACGAAAGAATCAAATCTGCTTGGCAGATTTTAAGCGCGTAGCGCGGCTGACGCGCAGCGGCTGGATTCTTGAGTGTATTTTACCATATCAGGCAGCAATTTTCTACAGAAAGCTTAATCCCAACCTCCTAAATCCTCACCTGCCCCTTTCGCCGGCGGCAGGTTGAATTCATTGGATAAATATGATATATTTAAGCTGTTAAAACAGACTTTTTTATGAGAAATCCAAATGCGAAATACCATCAGGGAAGGAGCGCTATGATTACAATCAACTGCCTGACAAGAGAATATGCCGACGCAGTCATCGGTATGATGCGTATATTTTATGCCTCACCCGCCGTTTCCACAAACGGCTCCGAGGAAATTTTCCGACGCGATGTGGAACAATGCCTGATTGAAAGCCCTTATTTGGAGGGATATGTGTTTGTGGACAGCGATGCCGGCGGAAGAACGGCGGGCTACGCCATGGTCGCCAAAAGCTTTTCCACAGAATTCGGCAGGCAATGTATCTGGATAGAAGACCTGTATTTGGACCCGGAATATCGGGGAACAGGCATCGGAACACAGTTTCTGTCTTTTATTAATGAAAAATATGCCGATTCCATCTTACGCCTTGAAGTCGAAGCCGAAAACAAGCATGCGGTCCATGTGTACCGCAAAAGCGGCTTTGAGGTTTTGCCTTATATGGAGATGAAAAAATAAGAGCATATACCGAAGCTCGGGAGGCACAAAATGAACCAGTTATCTCTATTTGATAACACACCGGAAAGCGAAAACATTACATCACTAAAATCACCTCTTGCGGACAGGCTGCGCCCTCAGGATCTAAGCGACTATATCGGTCAGGAGCACCTGCTCGGAGAGGGCATGCTCCTGCGCCGGATGCTGGAGCAGGACCAGATTCCCTCCATGATCTTCTGGGGACCGCCCGGCGTGGGCAAGACCACTCTGGCCAGAATTATTGCAAACCGCACAAAATCCGCCTTCGTCAATTTCAGCGCCGTCACCAGCGGCATCAAGGAAATAAAGGAGATTATGAAGCAGGCCGAGGACAACCGCGCCTACGGCGTCCGCACCCTGGTGTTTGTGGATGAGATCCATCGCTTTAATAAGGCACAGCAGGATGCCTTTCTGCCCTATGTGGAGAAGGGAAGCATCACCCTGATCGGCGCTACCACAGAAAATCCCTCCTTTGAAATCAATGCCGCTCTTCTGTCACGGTGCAAGGTGTTCGTTCTAAGAGAGCTGGCCGAGGATGACCTGACAAGGCTTTTGTCTCATGCCCTGTCCGACAGGCGGGGCTTTGGCAGCACCGAAATCCGCATGGCTCCCAAGCTGCTTTCCGCCATCGCAGGCTTTTCCAACGGGGACGCGCGCACTGCCCTGAACACGCTGGAGATGGCGGTGCTGAACGGGGAAATTGCCTCCGACGGCTCCATCACCGTAAAGGAGGATACACTGGAACAGTGCCTGGGCAAAAAGGCTCTGCTATATGACAAAAAAGGCGAGGAGCACTACAACCTTATCTCCGCCCTGCATAAATCCATGCGCAACTCCGACCCTGACGCAGCGGTCTACTGGCTGGCAAGAATGCTGGAGGCAGGGGAAGACCCCCTTTTCATTGCCCGAAGGCTCATCCGCTTTGCCAGCGAGGACGTAGGCTTAGCCGACAGCCAGGCGCTGCCCCTTGCCGTTGCCGCCTATCAGGCATGTCACTTCAACGGCATGCCCGAATGTAACCTGAACCTGGCGCAGACAGTTGTGTATCTGTCGCTGGCACCCCGCTCCAATGCCGTATACCGGGCCTACGAAGCCGCAAAGGCCGATGCCCTGACCCAGCTCTCCGAGCCTGTTCCCCTGGTCATCCGCAATGCTCCCACACAGCTTATGGCGGACCTGAACTACGGAACGGGATACGTCTATGCCCACGACACTCAGGAAAAGATAGCCCATATGACCTGCCTTCCTGAAAATCTCAAGGACAGGCGGTACTATCTTCCCGGAACGGAAGGCTCGGAGGGCATATTGAAGGACAGGCTGGAAAGGAGCCGGGCCTTTCGGCTGGGAGAGCCTGCAGATCTGTCTGAACCAGATTAACCGCAGGTAGTATTTCTTTGCTTCTGCCCTCAATCGGCATAGCTAAATTTTCAATTTTAGCTTGGTTGACTATTGAAAAAATTTGTACAGTGTTTTATAATTTTTATGCTTCCATTTGACCCAAAATAAACAACATTATTACTACGGAGTGAACTACCATGAAATTTATAATGAATCGAAAACTGGCAACACGCATCGGCATCATTACAACCGCAATAACTCTGGTTGGCATGGTGCTGCTTTGGTTTATTGTGTCCAACAACATTGCTTCCATTGTCAAAAATGATATTACCAACCAAATGACCGACGCCGTAGAGTCCAGGGCGTCCATTATCAACGACTATGTTTCATCCTCTGAGGAATACGTCACTGCATTCTCCCTTGCACAAGAGGTCCATGATCTGCTGAAGGATCCATATAACCCTGAATTAGTGAAAAAGGTTCAGAAATACACCGAGGATTTCGGCGCTGTAAAGGGTATTTTTGAAGGACTGTATATAGCCACACCCGATACTCACGTTCTGACCCACACCTCCCCGTCCGCCGTAGGCATAACCACCCGGACAGGAGAATCTCTGGACTCATTCCAAAAGACCATTTTGACCCAGCCGGAGCTGACCAATCTCGGCATCATGAAATCCCCCGGAACCGGGAGTATGATCCTTTCCATGTACTGTCCGATCTTTGACGGTCAGGAGTGCATCGGATATGTGGGCGCAGGCGTATACGCCAGCCAGCTTATGGATGTACTGCTGGATCTGGACATAAAGGGGCTGCCTAATGCCGAGTATGTATTTTTGAATGTGGAAAACGGCATATATCTGTACCATGAGAACGAGGAGCTTCTGAATACAGAAACAAAGGATATCGGGTATCAGGAGATCATCCGTCGGATCAAATCAGACGGCGATACAGCATCCAGTACATATTCCTATCAGGATGATAAAGGCGTGGATCAGCTGATCGTATACAAATACCTGAAAGACCGCGAATGGGTATTTATGGTACGTGACCATGCTGATGAAGTTTACGGCACGGTATCGACGGTGCGTTTTACCGTTGGACTGCTGTGTGCGTCAGTGGCCGTCGCCATCATTCTGCTCACCCTCCTCGTTCTGCACCGACAGGGCAGGGAGCTTATGGCCGTGGAAAATGCACTGAAGTATTTGGGCAGGCTGGATCTCTCCGCCGACCGGAAGCTGGAGCGTTTTTATAACCGTACAGATGAAATCGGTCTGATTGCACAAACCACTCACAATGTATGTAACTGCCTGCGAAAAACCATTGACGATATCGGGCGCATCCTTGGAGAAATGGCCGACGGTAATATCGCGGTGGATGTGACGGCGAACGAGGCCTACTACATCGGAGATTTTAACGTATTGTCCAAAAGCCTCAAAATCATCCAAACAAACCTTTTGCGTGTAATGAACGAGATCTCCAGCGTTGCCACACAGGTTGATGCGGACGCATACCAGGTGTCTGCAGGAATGCAGACGCTTTCACAGGGAAGCCTGGAACAATCCACCTCCATCGACGGGCTCGTTGCCCACATGTCCGACCTTACCGGACAGATAAAAGGCAGCGCGGTGCGGTGCGGAGATGCCAGCGACCTGGTGGACAAAGCCACCGGCTATGCTGCGGAGGCTGATACAAAAATGGCGCAGCTGACTGTCGCCACGAAAAATATCGACCATTCCGCAACTCAAATCAAAGGCATTATAAAGACAATTGAAGATATTGCCTTCCAGACAAATATTCTGGCATTAAATGCCTCCGTCGAAGCCGCCCGGGCCGGTTCCGCCGGAAAGGGCTTTTCGGTAGTAGCCGAAGAAGTGCGAAGCCTTGCAGCCAAGTCTACCGAGGCGGCACAAAATACCGGCGAGCTGATCGGCCGTTCCATTAAGGATGTGGAGACGGGAACGGCATCTTCAGACCTGGCAATATCGGCAATGCAGATTATAAGCGACTGTATTCAGTCGATCAAAATACTGATGGACGAAATTGCTCTTGCCAGCGTACGGCAGTCCGAAATGGTCGCCTCCATAGACAGCGGAATCAAGGAAATATCCAGAGTGGTACAGGCAAACTCCATGGCAGCGGCAGAAAATGCCGATATATCAAAAAAATTATCAGGGCAGGCAAATGCCTTGAGCGGTTTAATAGGGCAGTTCCGTATTAAATAAACGAATAAGCTCCCGCAGAAATTCAATTAACCGCACCGCCTCTCTGTGAAGCTCCATCTCCTGCTCCTGGTCAGGCAGAGTCTTCACATAGCCGGCATCCTCAAACTGCCCCGTAAACTCCGCGATTTTCGTATCGTTCATAAAAAGCTCCAGCCCGTTCAAAACAGTCAGGCGAATGGAAAAATTCACCTTGTCCCACGGCTGGAGCTTTTTATCCTCAAAATAGCAGCCCCTTGTGGTAATCAGGCATTTTTCGTATATCAGAGGGTACTCCCCCTGGGACAGCACAATGCCGCTGTCATGGAACTCCTTCAAAAAATCCTCTGTATCCCCTATGTAGGTAAACAGTCCCGGATGCTCGGGATTCACAAAATGCCCCAGTTGGCAGTGTCCGCTGATGTATTTATACACATGAAAGCGGCACGCCAGGGCAATCATTCTGTTATACACATCCTTCCCGGGAATGTCCCGGGTGAGAAGCGGGACCTCTCCGGCATGTCCCATGCCGGTATTCCCTTCAGCGTTTTCACTGTCCTTCGCCGCATTCTCCCGCCTGTCCTGCAATATATTCCGGTAGCCCTCCTGCGCCGTATCCAGGTTCAGAGGCTTATACCTGCTCTCATAATACTTTTTTCTGCCAAACGGGGCATAATTCTCATCCAGCAGAATCATCTCCCCATTCTCAAGCGCAGGATACTGCTTCGCAATCCGTTTCAGCACCTCCCACTCATCCTGGGAATTTTGCTTATTATCCTCCTCAGCCTGCCGTAAAGCCGCTTCGATCTCCTGTTGGCTGTCCGTTCCCCAGTAAAGCGGATGAGGGGCAAAATTTGAGTGATAGGAGCCGTCCTCGTAACAGAAAAAACACGAGCACGGAATCTTCTCGTACAGCTCCTTTTTCGCTCCGTCCAAATCCTTAACAACCAGGTTGTAGCAGGCGTTTATAACCGGTACACCTTCATAGGCGACAATATTTGCAATCGCCATCACGGTCAGCGGCTGTGTATTGACCACCATTCCCGGCACCAGCAGTCCCTCCTCATAGACCTCCTTCATATATTCGTCCGACACGCCCGTCCCCCAGAGCCTCCACACAAAAAACGCCGCGACAAGCCCGAATATAATTGCCGGAATAAAGCTTTTCAGAAGGATGCTGACGCCCACGGCCAGCGCCAGGCTGATAATAATCCCCCAAATTGATCTGCCCCGCTGCTTCAGCACCCTTCCGATGAGCTCGTCCTGTTTACGTATCCGTGCCACATCCGCATGAATGCCGGACGTTACACTGGCATTAAATTGTGAATAATCTGTCATATCCTCTCCTATCCGCACGCTTCGGCGTGCCCTCGACTCATGATATAAGCCTTGATACTCCGTCCTTTCGTTGACACGGCAGCGCAAAAGCTTATAGTGCATTATACCATAATTTTGTGCGCTTCAGCGCACATGGAATCAAAAGTTGACACAATGCTCTTTTGTGTCAACACCGTACCATATCAGCAGGAAATCAAGCGCGAGCGCAGCGCGCATTTGATTTCACCTGATATGGTAACGAAAGAATCAAGTCTGCAAGGCAGATTTAAAGCGTATAGCGTGACAACAGCGAGCATCCGGTTCCTCTGTCGACAGCCAGATATTCCGCCAGCTGTTCCTCCTCAAAAACCGGCTTTCTGCGTCTTTTCGGTTTATCCTCGGAACGGCTCCCGGATTGCTGCGCCCGTCCTTTTTTTACCATTGTCATCTTGGAAACAGAAGCATAAAGAGGCTGGCTCCAGTCTGCCGCAAACACAGAGACCTTATAATAGCAGTCTGCTTCCCCGCCTCCAAGGGGCTCCAGCTCCGCCAGCACCGTGGTATCTCCCAAAAGCAGCCGGGAAAGAAACGCCTCCTCGTTCTGGCACCGCAGCTCGATCACCGTTTCTTTCGCCCACTTTCCGGAAGACTCGCAAAACGGAGCTCTCCCCTGCCTCCAAAACCCAAAGCCGAACTGCCAGACCGCCGCAAGGAACACTATGACAAGCAGGACAACGCACACAATGCCCGGCAAGGTAAACAGCGTATTCCCGCTTTTTCCGGTGATCGCCGTCCCTGTGGCCTTAAGCGAAAGCACCGGCTCCACAAGCATTTCCAGAAACGGCTTCCATGCGGCAGGATTTATCCAGGACACGCCTTTTATTCCCGTACCGCCTCCCGCGCCGCCGGAAAAGTCCCTTGCAAGCCGTTCCAGGGCTTCCTTCCACGCCCCGTCCCACTCCCATACCCAGATGGATTTCTCCGCCGTCAGAACGGCTTTAATGGGCGTATATAGTCCAATCAGAAGCAGCCAATACCACGCGGCAAAGACAATGCCCGCAGCTTTGGCAAACGCCGGCTTACGCACCCTGCCTCCCCTGACACACAAAAAAGAGCCCAGGCCGGAAATGCATTTTGTTATTGTAAGATAAATTGTCATATCCAGCAGCGTGGCAGGGGACGCCTGAATGCCGAATGTGCACAGCAATGCGGCAGCCGCCGTGATGACAAGCATCGCCGCGGCTGCCGGCACAAATAAAATCGAAATTTTGCCGGATGGCTGATATGTACGGTTCATATGATCTCCTTACAGAATAACGGATATGATTGGAAAATCAGTCCGCCGCCGAAGCGCTTTTTTTCTGCCTGTTTTTCCAGACGGATGCCAGGATGTCTTTTAATACAAGGAACGAATCCAGCTCACCGTATCCGTATTTCTTTTCCAGCTCTTGTAACAGCTTTTCCAGCTCCTCCTCATAGCTGGAGGCGTCTACCTCCTCCTGATACCTGGCCAAAATGGGGTATTTTTTGCTCCACGCCTTTGTCCAGTCTATCTTATCCGACAATTCCCGGCTGGTTTTATCAATTGCCTCCTGTATCTCCTTGACGTCAATATCAAATTCAACCAGCTCGTCCAACGACACCCCATACAGCATCGCAAGCCTCTTTGACTGGCAGATATCCGGCAGGGTTTCATCCGTCTCCCATTTTGAAACGGTCTGCCGGCTGATGCCCAGCTTTTCTGCAACCTCCTCCTGGGACAGCCCCTTTTTCTTTCTGGCATGAAATAAATGATTTCCCAAGCTCATGACGCTACCTCCTTATCCTGTTATGCCTATATTATAGCACTGCCGGCCCGGGAACGCCACCAAACATGCGGTACAATTCCGCCCGTTTTATTTACATGGTTTTATTTGCATCTGCCCACGGGGCAGGAGCGTTTCCATTTCCGGGCGGCTTTCATGCCTGTCCTCTTATACGGAAAAAGGCCGTACGCAGCTCAAATCGGTTTTCACCAGGTTTAATCGCGCACAACCTTTTTTAGACGGACAATCCTTCCTGCCATATTTTGAAACCTTATTGTTTCCGATTCCTTTAAAATATCGCCCTGGACAACAAATACATAAAAATCCCCGCTCTCCTTATCCTTGCAGCTATAAATGCTGTAATTCATCAGTGTCAGCACGGGGTTCATGTAAATAAGCGCCTTCTTTATATATACAAGCCCCAAGGTGACAAGCAGGAGCAGATAAATGCCTAAGCTGTACAGATGTCCTGCTGTCGGCAGGGACAGCCCGGTTAAGACCAGCAGGGAATAATTTGTAAAATAATTCTCACCCGTTAAATCCTCAAGCTCCGTGATGGTCACGGATTTACCTGATGACGAAGCCTTAACGGAATCGTCCCTTTTCAGAATCAGAACAGTGAAAACCAACCCCGTAACAGCCAATCCGCACACTATGGCCAATGTGACAATGACCATCCAAAAGGACCATTCCCCGGGTTTTACAGAGTCCTGAGCCAAAAAACCGTCACCCGCAAGCCTCAATGCGTAGACGACATGAAAAAGCAGCATGCAGCTCAGGTAATAACCCACCCCGTCCACCGTTATTTTCTTCATACTTCTTCCGCCCTGTCCATAAAGAAATTATATCTGAATCCCTTTGCCAGCATTTTCATGACCTTATCCAAATTCTTTGTCGTAACCGCAATCTTTTCCCCATCAAAATCACTCTCCGTAAAAGCGCCTCCGCTCTTATCGAGCAGACGCCTTTTCAGCTCCTGCGGACGTACCTGCTTCATCTGCCGAAGATAGTCCCGGTCCGAAAATACCTTTGTTAAATTTAAGTATATATTCTTCTGGTTCGATTTATTCTTTATCAGCTCCGCTGACTGCAAAAATTCCCATTGATCTACTTCCGAAAGCTTTTCCATTACGGTCCGTTTTAAATACTCATGATACTTGAATATGGAAATAAAATTCTCACGGTGGAAAATAAACACCCAGCCTTCCTTTGCGGAACCAGGGGCACAGATAATAAAATCAACACAGTTATTTAACAGGAAAAGCTTCCCCGGGTCCACCGCCTCCAGCTTGTCGTTTCCGGACATCAGCACCTTTTTCCCCTTTAACATCCCTGTCAGCGTCTGCTGCTTTGAGCATAAATAATAGCAATTGTTTTGATACCGCAATTCACAGACACTTAAATTTGCCTCCGACACCTTTTTCTTATTTTCTTTATCCTTAAAGTCTTTTGCAGCTTTTACCAATTCTAAAATAATGTCCCAATGATTCCGAATCTGGTCTATGGATAAGTATTCATACGTTTCCGCCTCGTAAGAGACAGGGTTGAACGGTACGCACCTTCTGTGGCACATGTCTTCCAAATGTTTACAAATGTCCCTTATAAACGCATTGTTCATATTATCCGGCAGGCAAATTGCAAAATTTTCATCTTTTTTCTTTAAGAGATATTTTAAAGAATAAAAATTAACCCTCCCTGCAACAAGCAGCGACGCCGTATGCTGCAATATCTCATCCAAATTCAGGCTCTCGACACTATCCATAGTTCCTCCAGATACGCTTTATCCTCCGCCGCAGGAAAGCTCTCAGCTTCCTGTCCACACTGCCAGACTGTTACAATCAAAGACCCCGCAGCAAGCTGCGGGGTATCAAGCTCGCAACGCAGCAAAGCTCAATGCGTCCAGAGGACGCTATGGTCTTTGACCCTCTCGGCATTGGCCAAATGGATGCTGACGCATCCGCTTGGCTCATTGTCCCAAGGAATAAATTGGTATGATATATTTATGTTACAGCACAAAGCATGCCTTTTCCATACAAACGCATCGACAAAATTCGACAATATATTTGTCTTCAATATCTGCTTATGATGTTGTCCTGTCCCTCCTGGGACTCGTCAATCTGCGTGCATTAGAACAGCTTCTCACATTTCAGCAAAATGCTCATTCAACATTGTAGCATCTGGCCGTATATTTTTTACTTCTTCATATGAACTGTTCAACTCTTTAATAAGTGTTTGAATCAAAGAATCATTTGACTCAGCTTCAACATGAATAACATTTGCAGTAAGTTTTAGGTAATCTTTTTTCGCTTTGCAGAAAATGTATGACAGGAAACCATCTTCATCATCAAATCGGTAAAAATTCATTACATCTTTTTCAACTGTTTCAACCGAAACCAAATATTGACCATTTTGATTATAAAAATTGTTTGATAACTCAAATGCTTCATTAACCATCTTTCGTAATTTGCCGTAAATTCGTTTATTGTGATCTATGGTACCCATCAAGACAGCTTCCGTGTATTTATTTTCACCTGCAATTAATAGTTCAAGCAGCTTTCCCAAATACGGATAAATAAACCAATGCTCACGTTCAAATTGATCCTTTATCGGAAAATCCTCCGAAAAATATCTGAATACTCTATCATCATTTGATTTCGCTATTTCTTTTATGACGTTTTCATTGTAATAGTTTTTACATTTTGTATTAGGGTTCATATAACTGCATGCCTCATACAACGCAGGTACCTCACGCGCATGAAGGCAGTCCAACACTCCAAAATCACGATTTTCCATAGCTAACGCAATCATTTTCTGTCTGAGTCCGCGCTCCTCACTGTGATATCTCAGCATTACGTCAAGCGTATCGTGGTAACCTATCTCGCGTCTTTTAATACTTGTCCCTGCTGCAAAACCAAAAACCCTGTCATGACAATCATATTTACTGTCATCCACAAACCAAATATAGCCGTTATCCATTAAATATTTCAAAAAATCATAATTTTTAAACTCAAGCGCATAGTCAATTACCGTTTTGTTATATTCGTCTGGGTTAAGTATAAGTTTATCTTTATGGTTAATATATTTATCCCACATAGCCTTGTCTTTAGAAAATGCAATTTCATAATTTGTGACATGCCCACTGATTGGGACAAAATGTCTTCCGGCACTTAAAATTTCTTCGCAGGATACATCGAGTAACTCGCAAAAAAATGGTAAGTCATAAACTTGAATTGCTTTATTTCCTCTTATAATTTGAGATATCCGATTCTGTAATTTTGCAATTAAGGAACCATCTTCCCAATCCGAACCACTGAGCTTAATGTAAGCTATGCAAAATTTTCGAACTTTATGGTATTTTTCCAGAATAAGTTTCTTAAGATATAAGCCGATTTCTTCGTTGTTTTTTTCTAAAATGAACATATATGGCACCTCCCGTACCTATATCTTAGTTTATGTCCGAAGAAAATGATAGACTGTATTTGTATATATAAAAAGCTTAAAAAAATAATGGACGTAAAAGTATATGCTTTTCGCATATATAAAGTATTTTTTTCTGTTTTCATCATGCCTTTCTGAATTCACTCATAACCGTATATTTTACAATAATTTCATTTTTCCGTGAGCAGAAAACTATGCCGATAAATCGGTCAGCACATGAAATTTCAGTATACAATGATAAAAAACTAAATCACTGCTCCAAATCAGCTTCACGCAGATCAGGATAATTTTTAAGGTCAAGGAAGTCCAGCACATAGGTAGCTTTGATAATTTTCTCCGTCGAAAGTGGTTTCAGCAGCTTTTGCGCTCCTGCCATGACAGACTTATTATCCCGGCTTGCCAGTAAGCATTCATATAATGTGGATATCTGCCATTCCAATTGACTGCTTGCTTACATTTTTTATTTAATATTACTTTATTTATGTTATTTTGACTTTTTAAAAAACGGCTTCTCTACACTGAGAAGCCGCACAAATAATTTCCTTTATGAAAAACTCCACGCTAACCACCGCCATCACACCCAAATCATAGCATGTATCCTAACATGATTATCCTGTTCCTACACATCCGGTATTCCTGCCATTCCCGGTTGCTCTGTATTCCTTCCTGCCTCATACTCCTCCACCGCCGGGTCCACAATATCCGTGGTCCTTTTCCACTCCTTCGTCCCCTCTACCTTCGCCGCAGGCTGAGTATGCTTCGCCAGGAACCTGGTCAGGGGTAAATATCGATCCAAATCTCGTTGTTTCCTTCCTTCTGGGACTCGTCAAAGATCAGCTGCAGCCCCCAGTGCAGGTGGGTGACTTCGATATTGTTCACGTTCTGCTTGGTGCTGTAGCCGGTGTGGCCCATATAGGATTGTGTCAAGCACAGACTAAACTTTTTTAATAACCTTGTAACAATTTCTTCTAAGCCTCCTGAATAATTCTATCAATTACTCCCAACTAACAATTCCAAATGGCACAAACCCGGTATGGCTTTCTTCAAAGTACAAATTAGTTACCACCTTTTTCAATCATTTCTTTTATGGCTTTATCAAAATCAGATTCAATAGGCTGTTTTTTATTATAAATCTCATACTCTCCATAAGCCTTCGCGGAAGCTTTGCGATGTGATATGCTCCCATTGTCTCTTAGAATCTTATATTGTCTGAACTCAAGAAATGCATTAACACTTTTTTCAAACTCCGCCATAGTAAATACATTTTCCCGTTCAATCAAATCTTCGATATAATCAAAATATCCTGTGACTGCCCGTTCTAATTGCCGAATCTGCTTCTCTTCAAGATAATTTTTTGCAATTGATACATCGGATTTCAGAATTCTCCCATCTGGCGCATTCTTCCACGTCGTCAGCCCCATATGTTCCTTTTGATGATCCGCAGATTTATACACAATCTCTGCTGCAGTATGATTCGTTATCGCATAATGAAACTTATTCTGTATAGTAGCAAAAAAATGGTAAGCGACCTCGGAATCTCTTGTATAATCTATACTACACTCTGCAAATACATCCGTGATCTGCTGCCATATTCTGCGCTCACTTGCACGGATAGAGCGTACTCTTTCAAGAAGTTCCTTGAAATAATCTTTTCCAAAAGCAGTTTCCCCTTGCTTTAATCTCTCATCATCAAGCACAAAGCCCTTTTTTATATACTCTTTCAAGACTCGGGTTGCCCATATCCGAAATTGTGTGGCTTTTTTTGAGTTTACTCTGTAGCCAACAGATATTATTGCGTCAAGATTATAAAATCTTGTTTCAGCTATTTGCGTTTTTCCTTCCATTGCGCCATGCTGAGTGGTTGTTGCAAAAATTGCAACAACCACTGTTTCATTCAATTCGCCCGTAGCAAATATGTTTTTCAAGTGCCTGCTGATTCCAGACTTATCAATACCAAAAAGCTCAGCCATGGCCTTTTGGGTAATCCATAAATCTTCATCTTTTATATAGACATTGACTGATACATCGCCATCATCTGAATGGTACAACACCATTTGCATCTGTTTTGAAAAGTCAGACATATTTATTCCTCCAACATCAAACCATTTCCATACTCCCATATATTTCATCAAACCAATAACCAAACAAAGCATTCCAAATCTTTTATTCACTTTATTTTCGCTCGGATCATCTCATCTGCTTTCGGCAACGCATATTTCAACAATTTATCCGCAAGGGCAATTCCCCCCTCCGGCAATAAATTGCTGCTTTCACTCCACATAGCCGGATAAACCACCACCCTGCTTGTCCGCCCCTGCATCTTGACATAATGCTGTCTTCCGTTACCGACAATCTTATACTCCGCTCCCATTGCGTTTAGCGGCTCCAGCAATTCTTCCTGCCGATCATAAGACAATTCAGATGGCAATTCAGAACTTTGACTCCACTTCATCAGCTCCAGCGCTGCTAACCGATCCAACAGTCCATGTGCTCGTTGATTCCAGTAATGCATCAGACATTCATGGCAGGCACTGTCGCACCCTGCTGGACAGCTTTCCAGAACCTTCCTTGTCTCTCCCATCAGCTCCCCAGTTCTTTCCGCCAATGCTGAACAATAACCCGCCCCGCTTGAAAGACTGTCAAACAGAAATACATCCACATACGCTTTCAAACCATCCTCCGAATATCGCAGCCGATATCCGCTTTTGATCTCATTAAATTCGATATCCAGCAGCCGGCCTCCGGCCAGAGTCATAGCCTCCGCCAAAGTCTGACCAGCCCTCCGTATCCAAAAACCGTAGGGACTGACATCGACCTGTCTCGCATCAAGCGTAATCTCATACACTACCATATCCGTTCTGAATTGATTGCCCAGATAAGTATTCACGACACTGCCCGCCGGATGCCGGCAATCATTATCAGCATATTGACCGCGATAAGGCTTGCTTATCTTCCTAAGTGACGCCTCATCGTCCCCCGGAACTGCCGCTCCACAATCCTTACATACCATAAACCCGGCGGTCTTCGGCCCCCTGTTTAAAATAATCAACGGATCATCAGCCCTTTTGGAATATCGCAGATTAGCAAAGCCAGCCGCCGTCTTCATCTCATTTTCCTTTGGCGTAATTGAATAACAAGGCTCTTCCGCATAAGTCATTTCCGCCTCAGCCTCCGCCTCCCTGGTCTTCATTCCATTGACCGGCGCAAATCCCCAAGGCTTTAACATCTTCCGATACCGAATTGTCTCCTTTCCGCAAAACGGACATTTACTCTGCCTCTCCAGTCCCATCCAATTACAGGCGGCATCATTACAGTAATACAAATCCTTAAAATACTCCCTGCTCTTGCTCTCAAAATAAGGCCGGGCCGGATGTCCCTGCTCCTCTGGGCGAAATTTGGAATGAAAACTATAAATCCCGCCGGATTTGTATGTGACCTTATTGATCACCACCAAACGTCCGGGCGCATATTCACTGATCGCGATGTCCAAAGCGCGCTCCGGTTTCTGATCGATCTTTTTCCCGCTCTTCTTTTCCACATAAAAGCCCACAACATCTTTGGGGAAAGAATAGGTCGGGAAAATTCCCCTCTCCAGGAAAGCATACAGCACACTCTTCTCCTGTCCGTCCTCCTCCCGATATTCCTCCGGGAACTCCTCCACACTCTTTTTCAGTTTCTCCATCTGCCCCAAGATATCTTTCTTATATTCTTCCATATCGAAAGCTACCCCCTCCGGAATCAGCGTTTCCAGATCGAAATCCCGCTCTGTTTTCCCGCTGATAAAATCTCTGAACTTATCATAGTCCTCTTGAAAGAAACCGAATATACTCTCTTCGTCAGCACCTGTCCCCATTCGGTCAAAAAACTCTGTGGTACAGATGATATTCAAATGCCGGTACGCCAGCTTTTTATTGTCGACATCTATCCACGGCGTTCGGGGAATACCGGAAATAATCTTTTCAGGATTATGGAAATAATAACTGTCATGAGGCCTGTTGTCCGTATATGTAACAATTGTGGAAATTGCGGCGCTCCGCCTGCCCGCACGTCCTGCGCGCTGCTGATAGTTTTCCCGCCTGGGCGGAATATTTCTCAGTCCCACCGCCGTCAATGACCCAATATCAATACCGACCTCCATAGTCGTAGTGCAGCTCAATATGTCTACAGGACGATCATTGTCCACATGGACATTTTGAAATCTCATCTCAAAATCTTCCGTCGTCGACCAGGTTTTATGCCGTTGATCCTTATAGGAAAGCTGGGCCGTGTGCTCCTCTGTATTAATACGTGTCATCTGTGCCTGCGGATCACCGTGTACCGTTTCCAGAACAGGAGTCCTCCAGAAATTAATCCCTTTAAAATCCTCCCTTCCCATTTTTCTAGGAATCCCTTTCCCACAGTGTGCGCATCTTCCCCATAAAATAAAAGGAAACACACCGCTGCATCGAGGGCACTTATACCATTCATGATTCTCACCAAAACGCAGTGTAATCATATTCAAATTGAGGTATTTGGAAGAGGTATGAACGCCTGGTGCCAGATATCTCCCCAATGCCCTTGTAATTATACTAATCTGTGCCTTGGAGAATCCATGTGCCTCCAACATCTTCTTAATTCTCGGCGGCAATTTATCGGCATCCTCAATTCCCAGCCGAGGATACATGGTAATATTTTTTCTCACATCATCGTCAATTTTTGAACCGACGGCATACTGTGAAGTCATAATTTCCATAGCCCAGGCGGCAAACAACACCCTAAACTCTTCCGGCGACATCTCAACCCCGGCCTCTTCCAGGTCTTCTTTTATGTCCTCAAAGGTTTCATCATCCTCATCCGATTTACACGGTTCAACCCAACATAAACCAGCATCCGTCAATGAACGAAAATTGCTGCACAACTGCCGCAGCAAATGCTCATAATATTGATCTGGTATATGATCGAAACGATTATTTATGACGCTGGAATATTTTATCTTCTCTCCCTTCTTTTCATACAATTCCTCCATCTTCTTTAAATCTACCAGCAATTCCTCTTCATTATTACCATAGAAAAACCGCAGTCTGTTCTGATAGGCTACCTTCAGAAAAACGGCATATAAAATATTCAGCGCAGGTTCTTTTCCATTCCGCTTCGCCCACTCCTGCAGTTCAGCGGCGGCAACTGTCAACGCTTTTTTCATTGCCCACTCGTCCGCCGCACGGGTTAAGTCTTTCGCCAGAACAGCAGCACGCTGCCGACTATCCGAGAACAGCAAAACCTTTCGCCCCTCATTGGCTTTTCCCCTGTATTCAGGGACTGGAGGCTGTATATAAAACTGCTCCGACACCAAATTGAAAAAGGGTTCATTCCCCTTAATCACAAAATCCGTCGCCTCAAAACGCATCTTGTCACATTTGGGACAGATTCCGAACGTCAACAATTCTGGTCTTCCCTTGACTTTCATCTCCGAATATGCCACACGGATACAGCACTCCTCCACATCCTCTTCCCCTGAATATATGTCCAAATGCCCTGTCAGCGCATTCAGATACGCCATATGCATATTCTTTGTAGGTCTAAAACTCCCGTCCTGAGGAATTGGATAGAAAAGCACTTCTTTTAGGTTATCCGTAAACTGAATCCCCGGCTCATTCCAGACAAAAGGATTCTGCTCTTCCGAAAAATCCATAAAACCACGTAAAAACAGTGCGCCGCAGGATCTCTCATTCAGCAGCTCATAGATCATACCGCCGCATTTACAACGCGTACCAGGCTTTCTCAGATAAATCCGCCCCAATCCCAACTCCGAACTCTCATGACTTTTCTGTGTACAGGCCGGATTGGAACAGACATAAATTCCCTGCAATCCCCGAAACAGCATATGCAGCCTGGCCGGATACAATACTTTTCCCTCTGCGTTCCGTGCAAGCGGGGCTATGGACAACAATACGCTGGTGGCTTTCTCCGCCGCGGCCAGTTGTCCCTGGGGAAAAGCCCGTTTCACCAACTCCTGAAAGCTGACCGCATGCCCCCTGGTGTGTTTCATAATACGCAGCATGGGGGCGCATCTACGCAAACAATCATACAGCCATATTTCCACCGTTTTTTCATCTTCCGAATTAAATGATATGGGAAAACCCACCCGCTCGGCAAAATCCAAAATTGCCGGATACCGCTGACACCACTCCTGCTGCAACGCATCCGTATCATAATCCGCCAAAACCTTCGGATCAAATTCTACGCCCTTCTCCCGGATTTCTTCTTCTGTTCCCTTAATCAGTATGAACCTATTATCATTAACCCGCTGGGCGCTCAAATCACAGGCAAATTGACGAATTTCCTCCTTCTCCTCCCCTGGGGGAACGCTGGCACTGGTGAAGATAAACTGCACCTGGCTGCGACTGATTCCCAGCTTATGCAACAATCTGCGCACCAACAGCGCAACCTCTCCGCCGGACGAACCATGATACATATGAGCCTCGTCAATCACAAACAACAGCTTATGGCCCGGATCGCTGTCGAGCCAGTTCCTGGTTTTCTTCCAGATTTCTTTTTCAATGGGCCGCATCAGCATATATTCCAGCATGGAATAGTTCGTTATCAATATATCTGGACAATACTGATGCATCTCATGTCGGGTTATCAGTTCCGCGTCCATGGGATCTGTCAGGTCATTCTCCTGCCTGCGCAGACGCTGAACAAAAGCCGCCAAATCCTTTTTAGAGGGATATTTCCCAAGCTTCCGAAGTTTTTCTTTCACCTCCTCTGACTGTCCGAGAATATCTTTCTCTATCGTATCCGCCAATTCCCGATTCTGCGCCTCCTCCGCCCTGCCGGAATACGGTGTACGTCCGGTATACATCCCAAACTGCGGAACTCTCCTTCCCGGAGCCATCTCATCCAACAGACTATGAAAGCCGTTTTCCTCATTGCCAATCATCCGGCGAAGTCTCCCAAGCTGATCTGATACCAACGCGTTCATCGGATACAGCATAATGGCCCGCACCCCGCGAATCTCCCATGTTTCGGGGGAATTCATCTGTTCCAGTACCAGCTTACTCACCATCGGCCACATAAAACATTCCGTCTTTCCGGAGCCTGTGCCGGTGGCCACAAAAAGATCCTGTTCCTGATAAAATACCTCCAAAGCCTCCAACTGATGCTTATATGGATTCCTAAACACCCCTAATTTCCTCTCCGCCATTTTAAGAAGAATATTTTTGACATCCTCTGCAAGATGAGCCTGACGAAGTCCGTCTTCCACCTCCAAATATGCCGGATTCGCCTCTATGTATGGTTCCTGGAACACTGTTCCCACGCTCTGCAATTCCTTCTCACAGGCCCTGCGCAGGGCATCGTTTTTGCCAAGATATTCCGTGTTGATATAATCCAACAGCCTGTTTGTAATCGCGTCATATGTGCTTTTCACCCCATATTTATCCATGGCTCTCCCCCTCCTCTTTCAGTGCCAGCCCCAGCGCGCATAATTGCGGTTCCACAAACCCCCATGCACAATTGTCCATATCCCACTCTAACCGGTCTGTCAAAGACCCACGGGGCCACGCATAAGTCTCCAACAGAGAATTTTCCTTCTGGGGCAGGCGGATCTTCAATTTCACGGAAACATGATCCCGATGCCGACATACCCGCACCAATACTGGATTGTTCACCATACGCCTCATGGCCGTCATAAACCGTCTGTGTTCCCCCATTTTCTGCAGGAACGGGGCGATCCGGTGTTTCATCAAATAATCCCCCTGCCGAAGAAGAAAATATTCATATCCGCTCTGAAAAATACTGCGGCGCGCCAGCCATATCCCCTCCACTGCAGCAGACCGTTCCGACTGCCAGCAGGAATAATTGTTACCTGATTTTCTATGCGCGTTAAAATACTGTATATCCTCCTCCGTACCCGCCGTTTTCCACCATGCGCATCGGATATACTCCCTAAACCATGCTGTGGCATCTTCAACCGCTTTGGAACCCGGCACAATATCCTCTTCCGTCCTCTGAATCATCGCTATACCCGAATACCACGCCCCCCGCAAGAGCGGCTCCCCCTTTATGCACTCCGCTCCGGCCGACAGCACAGTCCTGTTACTTTCCGCAAGAACCAGGTTTGTCCCAAAGCCAACCTGTAACAAATCGCCATGCCGGATTAATCTGCCAAGAAGTATCGAAACCGGTGTATCCGTATCCGGCGCCGTTTCAAACCACGGCGCAGATTCCGGAAACCTTTTCAGCATCTCATTCAAAACAGCAGTGCACTTACACAAAATATGCCTTCTGCTCACGCCCTGCGCATCCTCCTCCACAGGGGCGAGGGGCTGATCCAATGCGACCGCCTTTATCCAGCAGGCCAATGCCGAATACAAAACTCTGTTGCAATACTGTGTCGCGGATTCAGCCATATATCTGTCCATTCCCAAATCGGCAGCCATTGCCTGTAGAATTTCACTTTCCATCCCCTGCCCCCTCACAGATATTTTGCAAGATATCGGTCCGATTCCATGTCAAATTCCATGGATGAAAGAATTTCCAAAAACTTCTCCCCTTTACCGGCAGCTTTGGCACACAACAAAATCTGCAACAGCAACAGCTCATCCGGCTCTATCGTTCCACCTGTGACGGCCAGATATTTTGCATAGTTCAAAATCGCTGTATTGTCAATAATTCCATAAAACTTTTTAAGCAGCCTGCGCTTTTTGCGAAAATCTTCCTCGTCATATGTACAGGTAAACTCCACGGACGAGTGGAACGCCTGCAATGTACTCCTTTCAAAATCCGCAATACCGATATCGCCGTCCATAAACAGAACCCGATTCCACACATAGTCTGGAACCATTTCCGCATTCACGCCGCTTAAGGAAAAAATAAGAATTGCCCTGCGCCCCCATTCCTCCCAGCGCTGCCTGATTTCCCGAAAAGCATTCAAACTGAATCCGTCAAAAATGCCGTTAATCACAAATACCCGGTCTGCGGAGAGTAACTCCTGACTGATAAAATCGCACATGGATTTACAACAGGACTCCCCAATCGGTAAGGTAAGCTCACAGACTCCCTCTTCCCCGAACATGGCCGATACGCAATCCCCTATCTTCTCTGCATGATCACCGCACACAACAGGGATTTTACTGCATATCGCAAAGCTAAGCATCTGCGACATCTGAGCGGCAATACCCTCCTCATAACCCATGTTGTATAAATTATCTGCCAGTTCTTCCACAAAAGAATTCATATCCGTGATGTCATTCCCCCACAGATATTCCCTTTTCCTATAGGTAACCGATATCCTGTCAAAGCCCCCTTCTGCCTGCGTCCCCTTTCCCCCGAAATGATCCGGTACGGCAAAAGCCATTTCTGAGATAAAATCCGCCGCATCCTTCCTAGCCGCAGAAATGCGGGCCGCTATTTTCTCTTCTACATCCTGCGCCAGTTTCTCCTGTCTTGCAAGTTCTTCCTGAAACCTTTCCAATTCCTCCTGCACTCTGCCGTGCTGCTCTTTACAAGATGCGTAAATATCTCTTTCTTTACTGACGGCATTTTGCAATTTCTCCAATTCTGTCCGCGCCATACAAAGCTGCCCGGCGTTTTCCCTCTCCCAGTCTTCCAGGAGCAAGCCTTTGCACTTTTTTACAAGCCCCTCGTTTCTCTCCACCGCCGCTCCCAGCGTTTCCATATCCAGATCGCTCTCCGTCAGATAGGAATCCGCCTGTTCAATAAAGGCAGACAGATATTCTTGAGCCTCTGCCTCCGTGCATCCATATGCGTCCATAATTTCCTGATATACCGTTTCTTCCGGCAATTCTCTTATAAAAGTCTGACAGTGCTGTGTCTCCTTTACACTGAGGCCTCTTTGCCGCAATCTGGCACTGGTAGCCCGTTTTATAACAATATTTTTTACAACCTCCATAGGACTCTTTATCTGAAAAATATTCTGTGGATTACCCATACTGAGATGTCTATAAATTCTTTGCCCCGCAATATCCAGCACATCGCCAATGTCAATTTGGTATTGAGGCAATACACATACCTCTTTCTTAAGCCGAACGCTTCCGTCAATAACCTCAAGCTCCCTTGTCCCACAGAGCAAACAGCTCATTTCCTTCTCTGAAGCGCGATATCCAAAAAGAATTTTACTTCCTGCAATGCCGGAAAAGGTATTGCCTGCCAAATATTCCGAAACATCTTTACAACTATGGCACTCCGCCAACTCCACAACTTCTATGTATTTTATACTGCTGTTGTACTGCATCCGGATATAGTCTTTGCTTGAATCTTTATAATTCTCAATAGCGCTCCAATTCCAGACCCCTATAAAACCATCCGTATCAGGCCCGTCAAATAATGGTAGCTTGTCACGATTACTAAAATAAGGTGGTTCTTCCTCATTTCTGATAAAACGACGTACTTTTCGGTTTTCTACATCCGCAAGTCTCCTGCACCTTTTCCCATTATAATCCGTGAATACCTGAGCAATCGAAATAAACTGATAATCTTCGCTCTGTTCCTCTCCTATGTCTTCATCTGAATACTTTGACAGTCTACGGATTTTCTCTAATTCCGCTTGATACCCTGCCGCTTTATCCTCTGACTGCTTAAATTGTCCTTTTATGGTTGTCAACTTGCTTTCCAGCTCACTGCATCTTTCAGACAATACGTTTTGTGTTTCCAAATAAGCGTTTTTCTCAATCTCAAATTCCTGTCTGAGTTGGACTGTCTGGCTAGATAACTGAGTGATTTTACGCTGCAAATTTTCAATTTCAAGATCCGTTTTACTTTTTCCCTTTTCCTCTTCCGAAACCTCAATAGAATTCTCTTCCTGTTTCTGTTTTTCCTTTAAAAGCAAAATTGCCTCTTCCGTTAGCGCCACATATTCCTCTGAACAGGATCTCCCAGTCACTCTGAAAAACAGCGGCACATTTTCGCCAAACACACTCTGCACTATCGTCTTCAGCAACGCCTTTTGAGGAGATTCCCCTTCCATTTCCAGCACATACTGATATTCTTTAATTTCCTCTCTCCAGACACTGAGGTACTTATTAATTAAGGACGAGACGAATCTTTTGGAAATATTTTTGGTAACAAGCTGTATCGTCATATCGTCCGGCAAAGATGTAGCTCTGATACCCGGACGGATTTTGGCAAATTCCTGAGGATATTGTTGAAAATATGTCCGTATTGTCTTTGGCGTAATCTGTCCGCAAATATATTCTATCTCCTGAGCCGAAAGGTCTGCAGCGGTAATTTCGTTCTTCTTTGCTGAGGACTGCCGTAAGCTACCTGCGTTTTGCATCTTCCCGGTATCATAATCCCCCATCTTGGTATTCCCATATAATGTACCTTTCTTATTCTCTGCCTGCCTCATCTGTAAAATCCTTTCTTACAATGGAAATCGTATAATACACGCAAAAGACCGATGGATATTCTTCCCCTGCCAATTCGTTTCCTGACTTCCTCTACTATCCCTTCCTGTCCCATTCTTCCGCATTCCAGCAACACATTTTCTACCCAATAGGGAACCGGAACCCACTCTCCGCCATGGCACTCCTTAATCTTGTCCACTGTCAGCAGTGTCTGCATATACTTCTTTTTTTCTTCATTTTTTGCCTCAACATGAAAGAAAACTCCACCTTCCGCCTCAAAAAAAATTTCCCTTGAATTGTATTGCTCTGGAACAGCCACACGCTGCTCCCGCACCGCCATGTGCCGAAAAATCTTATCGCGGCAGCCGATATATAGATCCATTCTTGCATTGGCATTAAAGAAAAAAGGAGCTGAAAGAATTTGCCGCGTCAGATCTTCCCACTCTATCAAATCCCCATTTGCCGTTTCTATGTAATATACATACTTAAACCCAGAGCGGGCAATCTTTCTGGCTTGAAACGAAATCTCTCTTCCAGCGTATTTTCTGTCTACCGACAATATCATTTCCCGCGAGTCCACAGAAAAAGCCACCGTATATGAGCCGCATTTTTCTTTCTCTACAGTCATGGCGAAAACTTCTGTTCCGTCATATTTATACACATTGGGTGCATCATTTCCACTGGATACCGCACAGAACATTTTAGCACAGCCTGAGACGGGGATTCTTACTCCCTGTTCTGTCATCGGCGGCCATAGAGGAATCAATTCCGGCAATGTCTGCAACAGTCGGACACCAAATTCTTTTTGTAAATAATTTTCCACATATCTATACCTATTTATTTTTTCTGTAGAAACACAAATGGTAATCAAATAAACCTGATAGACCTCTTTACTCAAAGATATGCTTCCAAGCACTTTCCACTGAATCTCCTGAGGAGGCCTGAAATATCTGGCAATTACATAATATTGCCGATCTGGTGAAACAGCATCTCCCCTTCTGATTTTTTTGCCCTCCGTCTCACCATATGTAAAAATTGCGCCTCCATAACTAAAGCCAGCCGCATAATCAGACCAGCTTTTTCGGATTTCCAACGCCTTTTCCTGGTGAAATATTGTCACGGCAAAATTTTGTCCCGCTTTGGGGAGAAAATTGACAGGAACCAAAGTAACATTATCCTCCAAAAAGTGACTCGTATCCACAGAAATTGTCTTTTGAACTCCTGCCCCTGCCACGCAAACTTTAACCCCTTGTTGGGCTGCTTTGATAAGCAATTGTTCGCCCAGCGCCGGAAATCCTATATTCAGGCAAAACCGATTGCCTGCCCTGACTGTCAGATAGACTGGCAATCCAACCCGCTCATACAGATTCAGTTTCAAATTTCCGTCTACTCGTTTTTCACATTCCGGACTCAATTCTGTCTTGTTATAGTGAGAAAACTTGTCCGGCTGCGATCCTCCTCTGGAGCACCAAAATACAGGCTCGCCGCATTCAGGGCAAAGAAATCTGCCACGTTTTCGTGGAAAACACTTATCATAAAATAAATCTGCATTAACTTCTTTCTCTGACCCTATCACATATCTGTCAATTGCATATTTCATATTGTTTCTAAGCCTTTTTCTATACTGATAACCATCTCTGCTTTTAATGCCTTACTATATATTCAGATCTAAATCAACATTCTGTCTCTCCCACATTTCAGTATTGATCCTTAATCTTATTATATACACAGTCATTTGCTATTTCAACACAAAATATGACAAATCTCTAATAACAGAATTTTTGATAATCAATTCTCTCGACCAGATTTTGAAGCAGAATAATTTTATCTTCTTGTACACCAAGGTTACTTCCCGCCTTATTAACTACTTGAATGCTCACAGGAAATACGGAGGAAAGCGCCCATAGAACATACACATTATCACTTTAAAATCTAAGTACTCTTTTCCTCCAGACTTCCGCTTACTTTTATTATTTCACCTCTCCATAAAACTCTCTTGTTCTATTGTACTCTCTCCTCCCTCCCCGCCTCATACTCCTCCACCGCCGGGTCCACAATATCCGTGGTCCTTTTCCACTCCTTCGTCCCCTCCACCTTCGCCGCAGGCTGGGTATGCTTCGCCAGGAACCTGGTCAGGGGGTAAATATCGATCCAGATCTCATTATTTCCTTCCTTCTGAGACTCATCAAAGATCAACTGTAACCCCCAGTGCAGGTGCGTGACCTCAATATTGTTCACATTTTCTTTCGTGCTGTAGCCGGTGTGGCCCATATAGCCGATCACATCCCCTGCCGTGACCACGCTGCCCTCCTCCAGTCCCTCCGCATAGGGGTAGTTCTGGCGCAGGTGGGCATAGTAATAATAACGCTTCCCGTCAAAGCTGCGGATACCGATGCGCCAGCCCCCATATTGGTTCCAGCCCAAAGCCTCCACATAGCCGGACTCCACGGCTATAATGGGCGTGCCCACCAGCCCCATCATATCGTGTCCCAAATGCTGCCTCTTGTAACCGTAGCTGCGCGACACACCAAAATCGTCATAATGGGTATAGTCAAAGCCCTGCGCCAGGGGAAAATAGCCTTTTAAGCCATACACCGTTTTTCCTTCCGCCTGGTATTCCCCCACCAGCCCTCCTATGGCGGCGTCATATGCCTCCCTGTAATAAGCGTAGTACTTCATGTCGCAGGTGAGATCTTCTATTGTCTTGTCTCCCTCGGATAAGGACTTCGCCGCCTTATCCATTATCTTCAGAGCATTTTTGTCGAAGGTGCCGCCCGTTCGCGCCGCCGTGTAGGCCAGAAGTTCAACCCAGCAGATCTCGTGCTCTTTTCCGTGGGTTTTCACATCCCAGTCATAGGCTTTGCAAAGCGCCTCATAGGACACCGTGAAATCCACCCACTTTATGTAATCGTTTTCTATGGTGAGAACATTGCTGCTTGCGCTCTCCCTTGCCGCGCTGCCCCCCTTCTGCACAATAAGCACTGCCGCCAGCCCCACTGCCAACAGGCACTCTGCCAAAATGCCGCGCTTTATCCAGCCCAAAAATCCAATTTGCTGCCCCTTATCCATCTTCGCCCCAAGGTCTGTTTACTCCTTGAAATATATGTGGCGGCAGATATTTTTATGCTCTCCGGACACACTGCCGGGCAGGAGCGGTGTATACAGAAAAACGGACCGGCATCCACGCTTTCCATGTCTGCCGGTCCGTTTATTTAAAATATAAATATTGCCGTAACTTGTCTCCTGCTTTCAAGCTCTGTTCGTTTCAGTGATTCTTACCGGGCGCCCTTCCCTAAACCTCCGGCTCAATCAAGCCGTAGGTCTCGCCCTTCCTCTTATAGACCACGTTCACCTGGTCCGTCTCGGCATTGATAAATACAAAGAAATTATGTCCAAGAAGCTCCATCTGAATGCAGGCATCCTCCGGATACATGGGCTTGATGTCAAACTTCTTGGTGCGGACAATTTTGACTTCCTCCTCATCCATGTAGTCATTCTCCACATACATTTTGCTGAAGGAGCTTGCTGCCTGCTGCTTGTCCACAATCTTGGTCTTATACTTTTTCAATTGCCTCTCAATAATTTCCTCTACCAAATCAATGGAGACATACATATCGTTGCTGACCTGCTCAGACCGGATGATATTACCCTTTACGGGAATGGTAACCTCAATTTTCTGCCGCTCCTTCTCAACGCTTAATGTGACATGTACCTCCGTATCGGCATTAAAATATTTCTTCAGCTTGCCGATCTTCTCCTCAACAGCCGACCTCAATCCGGGCGTAACCTCAATATTTCTTCCTACGATAACAAACTTCATAGAATCATCCCCTTCGCTGGTTTATTGTATAAGCATTATACCATAGTTGCATGGGCTTATGCAACAATTTCACAAATTTTTTACTTGTTTTTGACATTATTTCTGTCAACAGGATTTTATAAAATTTTTAATTTTCTTGTCCTTTTTATTATAACTTCACAAAACAGGCGTTTGCTTTTTCCCCGATTTTTTCTCCACTAAAAATCTTTAAAAAGGTGGATACTGTGTATAAGTCGGTGCATAAGTCACTTTTGTGAATTTTACAGGCTTTTTAATGTGGATAACTTTTTTGTTTTAACATTACATTTTGAGTGTTATTTAATCCTCGCTTATTTTTTTGTGCATTTTATACAAGCCCTCAAAATACGCCGGTATTTTTTCCCAAAACAATATTTTGACAAATTGTAAAAATTATTGGGCTTCCAGAAAAAACATCTTCAAAAAACTGTCACATGCGGCTATATTTAATTCTATTATGCTGACACAAAAAGCGCTTGCCAGCTTTTGATTTTATATGCGCTAAAGCCCATTTAACTGCAGTATCATGCCGACATACAAAAAGCATTGTGCCAGCTTCTGATTCCATATGCACTAAAGCCCATTTAACTGCAGTATCATGCCGACACACAAAAAGCATTGTGCCAGCTTTTGATTCCATATGTGATAAAGCCCATTTTACTGCAGTATCATGCCGACACACAAAAAGCATTGTGCCAGCTTCTGATTCCATATGTGATAAAGCCCATTTAACTGCAGAACAGCGGGCACGCAAGTGATGCGCAGCACGGGACTAAACAGGCATAAAACCGGGGCAGCCTCCCTGCGGAAGATGCCCCGGTAAACCTTTTAATATTGCAAAGCTAAAAACGTTTTTCCTTAGAAGATTCTTCTGATAGCCAGAATCGTCCTGTAATCCGCCTTTGATACGATAATTCCCACCTTTTTATTCGACGCGTGCACGATCTGACCGTCCCCGATGTAAAGCGCCACATGACCCGAATAACAGATCAGGTCTCCGGGCTGGGCATTCTCAAGCCCATCCACCGCATAGCCCTGGGTTCGGTCTGACGCAGAGGAGTGGGGCAGTTTCACGCCGAAATTCGCATATACGCTCATGACAAACCCGGAGCAGTCCGCTCCCTTTGTCAGGCTGGTTCCGCCGTAAACATAGGGATTACCTACAAACTGCAGCGCGTATTCCGCGACTGCGACACCCATTTCGCTGCCCTCGCCCACAGTATAATTTTGGGCATTCTGGGCTGCCTGTGCGGCCTTCTTTGCCTCTGCGGCTTTTGCGGCGG
>CAJTPH010000008.1:27311-87914 GCA_910578215.1 uncultured Acetatifactor sp.
CTGCCGCTGCAGCGGCTTCGTTTGCCTTCCTGCGCTCCTCCGCCTCCTTGGCAAGACGGGCAGCCTCCTCCTCGCGAGACTCTGCCTGCACAAACTCGCCATGAATGGAAATATAATCCTTGGATACCCATCCAAGACCTTCCTCCACATCTACCTTTGCCCACCCTTCGGTGTCGTCCAGCACAATAAGCTCCTCTCCAAGAGGAAGCATGCCTATGACGTCTGACTCCGTGGTAGGCTCCCTGCGCACGAACAGCGTCTGGGTCGTAACGGTCGCAATTCGCTTTCCGACTGCCTTGGCAATCTCAACGGCCTCGTCGCCTGTGACACAAAACTCTGCCTTTACATACCCTGTCACACTGCCCGACGAGATCTGATACCATCCGTCCTCCTCAGATATAAAGGTTCCCACGGAATTGTTATAAAGCTTGCCGACGACCTCTCCATCCGTGCTGGGTAAGCTTCTGACATTCACATAATTTGTCACCTGTGCAATCACCAGCTTGCGGTACAGATCCTCCTCCGTAGGCACATGCACCGATACCGCCAGCTCTAAATTTCCATTATCCTTACAGGTCGGCTCAATGATATTCTCAACCTGCGTTGTCGTGCCCTCCGCCATGTTTGGCAGCTTGCCTCCGGGAGTCAGCGTCGAGCCAATGCCGCCGCTGGGAAGAATGGAGGCTTCAGCCGTCATGACGCCTCCGGCAAAGGTAATGACTGCGGCGCACATACATGCCGTCACTCTCAATGTATTTCGATTCATTTTGTCTCCTTCTTTCAACAGAAAGCTTTTATGTAAAACAGCTCTTTATATATAACAGCATTTATTAAATTTGTTACAAAATTATTACGCACCTTAATTAATATATCACTTCCCTCTATAATTGTCAATATATGAAATTTACTGTAATAGTTGAAAATAATGGATTTTCGGAAATTTTGCGTATCCTTCCCCCTTTACATATTTGTTAAAATTTTACCATGGCGCATATCAGGAAAATAACACAAAATTTCACCGGCATCTGCCCGGCCGGAAACTGCCGTCTAAGGACGCTCTGCGGCGCCCGGATACAAATGTTGTCGCAATCTGTCATTTTTTGTAAATACAACGGGATATTTGTTGAACGATTGCCATACCTATTTCCATACTTCTGTGCTAAAATAATTACATGGAAACAGACTGACAAAAGATAATACGGCAGTCGGTATGCAGCATAAAAAAGCAGCTATTTTTTTACCCCTTTACTTCTCTTTTAAAAAGTATTTACTAAGGCAATTTGGTTCTAATCATTTTCTGCAAACACACATACAATAGCATTATGATACTTCGGAAAAGAGGTGGGTAATGCTTGTGTATAGAAGATTATGTTCCAATGAGGATTGAAGATCTCTGCTCAAAAAGCGGAATCACCAGATATCAGCTATCTAACCGGACGGGGATCTCACAATCTGCACTATCTGATATCGTGAAAAAGAAAAATATTCCGACTTTGGTCACAATAGAAAGAATCTGCGCCGCCTTCGGGATCACCATCGCACAATTTTTCACACAGGGCGACAGTATCCCGGACCTGTCCGACGAACAGAAGGAACTCCTGCTGTTATGGGACAGTCTGAAGCTGGAAGAAAAAGAGATTGTTAAAACCTTTATGAAAAGCATAAGGAAATGAGGGATAGCTACCTGGCAATATGCCGCTGTCCCTCTTTTTTCATGTAATCCGTAACTTCTTCGGAACGCGCCTGTTTGCATGAACCAACGTCACCCGATAACCGTTTTTTCAACATGCTTAAGACAGAAAGGACTACAACAAATGCAAAATCAAAACCAAACTACACAAGATTTCTTATCCGTTATCTCAGAAACAAACACCGCCCAGAGTATAAAAGAAACCTTAAAATTATGCATGGACAACCTGAAAAGCAACACCTTGAACACTCTGCTCACAGGAGACGCCGACTACCAGGCCTCTCTGCTTGAATATCGACAGAGCTGCGAGCTCTACCGGAACGCAGATTTCACAGAATCCCAGCGTGACATCGTAGACGCCATCCTTGCCCGAAAGGACGAAAGCAGCTTTGAACATACCTCCAATGCATATATGGCCGGCCTCCTGGACGGTTACCGCATTTTAAGAATGCTGGGCTTGACTTTGAATTAACCCCACAAAAAAGGGGCTGTTGCAAAACAGAGATTTTATACAATATATGGCTTATATACACAAATTAACAAACCATATTTTGTACTTTCTCTGAGCCTTGCAGCAGCTCCTTTTTTATGATTTTATATTTTTAATTATTTCCTCTGCAATAATTTCCCGCAGATACCGCGGCATTCGCCCCGTCCGCTACGGCGGTCACGATCTGGCGAATGGGCTTCCTGCGCACATCCCCCGCCGCAAACAGCCCCGGGACGCTGGTGGCGCAGTCCTCTCCGGCGAGCACATAGCCTCCCTCGTCACAATCCACGAGCCCCTGCACCAGCTCCGTGCCCGGACGGATTCCCACAGCGATAAAAATTCCTGCCACCGAGAGCTCCTTCTGCTCATCCGTCCTTACGTCCTTGACGCGGATTCGCTCCACAGCTTCCTCTCCCTGAATTTCCTCCACCACATGACTGTACAGAACCTCCACGTTGGAAAGACCCTTCAGCTCCCGCTGCAGCACCATGGCGCCCCGCAGCTCATCCCTTCTGTGGATCAGGTATACCTTTTCACAGGTTCTCGCCAGATAAATGGCATCCTCCAGCGCCACGTCGCCGCCGCCCACCACCGCCACCGTCTTTCCTCTGAAAAAGGCTCCGTCGCAGGTCGCGCAGTAAGATACGCCCCTGCCTCCCAGCCTATCCTCTCCGGGCGCTTCAAGGCGGGCATGTACCGCCCCTGCCGCCAAAATCACCGTCTTTGCCTCCAGCTCTCCCGCATCCGTGAGAAGGAGCTTGTGGCTGCCCTTATCCTGGATGGCGGAAACCTGCGCCTCCCTGAACTCGACACCAAGCCTGTCCGCATGCTCCCTGAACTGCATTCCCATATCAAAGCCGTTCATACCGGGCATTCCCAGATAATTGTCAACCTCGTAAGTATTTAAAACCTGACCGCCGCTCATGGGCGCTCTTTCCAGCACCAGCAAATCCAAGCCTGCCCTTTTTCCGTACACCGCCGCCGACAGCCCTGCGGGACCCGAACCGATAATAATCAAATCGTACATTTTTATACCCCCTGTCCGCTGAGGCGGACATTTATTTAAATTTTACTATAGAATTTTCAGTGGCAAAACAGCGCAAAATTATGTTATACTGAACCTTAGCAATTATTATATGAAGGGAACAGAAAAACATGAATATTTCTTCTGGCCAAACTGCCCTTATAACCGGCGCCTCCAGGGGCATCGGCAGAGCTGCGGCAGAATGCTTTGCAAGGGCCGGCTACTCGCTTGTGCTTACCTGCGAACGTTCCATGGACGCCCTGCGCGCCTGGGCGGAGGAGCTTTCGGCAAAATACAATATTTCCTGCCTTGCCCTGCAGGCAGACATGGGAAATGAGGAGGACGTGCAGGCGCTTTTCTCCCAAATCCATAGGCTTGATGTACTGGTCAACAATGCAGGCATTGCCCACATGGGTCTGTTGAGCCAAATGACCTCCCGGGAGTGGCGCCGGATCATGGCTGTAAATCTCGACTCCTGCTTTTACACCTGCCGTGCCGCCGTCCCGCTTATGCTGCAGAAGCACAGCGGCAGAATCATCAATGTCTCCTCCGTATGGGGCATTCACGGCGCTTCCATGGAGGTTGCCTACTCCGCTTCAAAGGGCGGCATGAACGCATTCACAAAAGCCCTTGCAAAAGAGCTGGCGCCCAGCGGTATCGCCGTCAACGCCATATGCTGCGGCGTCATCGATACAGAGATGAACGCCTGCCTTTCGTCCGAAGACCTGGAAGCGCTCAGGGCAGACATTCCAGCAGACAGGCTGGGCACTCCCCACGAGGTGGCACAGCTTATTTTACAGACCGCACAGGCCCCTGCGTACATGACCGGCCAGATAATAACAATAGACGGCGGATGGTATTGACAGCCCATTCCCTTATTTCGGGCTCTGATGTCCGGCTGTACAAACCAGCCGCCGTCTTTATTTGTCTACAGGAAATGCTCCCTTTCCTCCTCGTAGACCTCCTGCACATCCACGTGGGGCGCAAGGGAATCCACGATCTGCTGCATCTGCCGTTTTGTCTTGACATCCTTGCAGCGCATGATGACCTCCTCCTTCTGTGCCTCCGTCAGCCCTGCATAGCCGCGCATTGCCGGTTCATTCATGGCAAGCGCCATGCCAAAGCCCATGGGCAGATCCGAGAGAGTGGCATCGTTGTACGGTGCTTTGCTCATATCCATTACACATACTCCTTTCCAAATCACAAATCTTTCGGGAATAAGCTTCTCACCCTTGTAATTCGTCCGGGTGCCTGGTTAGTATGTGCAATTTCGCCTGTTCCATCCCTTCAGGCTTTTCTGTCAGGCATCAGCCAAAAGCCCTGCCTGTTTTTTCCTCCGCCTCATCAATATCCTTATATCCGTACATTTTTACACTGTTTTCCATGATATCTCTCGCCGGATTTTTCCCAAGACGGGCATATTCCACAACATATCTGCCGTACAGCTCCAGCATCTTGTCAGAATAGGTTCCCAGCTCTCCGCGCAGATAAGTCTCATATGAGGTGTTAAAGGGATTATCCTCCCGGGTATGAATGCTTCTGGCGTTATCCGCAAGCGCGGGGTATTGCCCGGCAAATTCTTCCATCCATGAAACCTGCATACTGCAGATCTGTTCGATAATCCGCTTCTTATCCTCCGGCAGCGGCGGAAAATTATTTTTAATTTCCTCATATTTTTCGGGCGCCGTGCTTTCCATCATACGCCCATATTTTTCCTCGATCAGGTTGTGTCCCCTGTGATACTCCCGGTGAAAATCATACAAATACTGCATGAGCATAAGACGGTTCCAGGTCAGATACTGACTTTTGCGCATAATAGAGAAGGTACGCCAATCGTTCTGGCAGCTTGCCCTGCCGCCCTCATTGCGGACCTTATCAAATGCCTCAAATTCGAGCCTTGCGATCTCCTCCACCAGCTCCTGGTCAGTCCTTGCCGCCAGTGACGCCTTATACGCCAATTCCTCGCTGTGCGCGTCCAGATAGCTGTCCGTATCGCTGATAAAGCCCGCTCCGTAAAGCTGCCTTGCAAAGCATACTCCCAGCTTTTCTATTAAATCCTTTATTAAATCTTCTTTTAAATTTTGTGCGTCTTCCCCGCCGCATACGTTTTCCGTATTCGCTGCGCTTTCCCCGCCCTTTACGGCTTCAAGGCTTTGTCCCGGCTGCCCGGTTATGCTGCACAGGAGACCTTCCACCTCCCTGCCTGCCTCCCACAGGCACAGGCTATAGCGCAGCCACTTGTCATGCGGGGGATATTTCCCCTGAATATAGTGCTGCAGCTTCATTGCCTCCCTGACGCCTTCCCAGAGCATCATTTGCGCCGTAAGGCAGTCCCCCCGCTTCTGCATCCGCGGGAAGTTATACTGTGCCGCCTGGGCAAATTTTGCCGCGCTGTCCGCCAGCTTCAAATACAGAATCTCCTCCGGATAGCCCTTCTGCAGTCTGCTCCTAAACGCGGAAAATACGCCCTCGTCATCCCTGAAAACCTGCCCGTTGACAGCCGCTGCAAGAGAAGCGTCACTGACGCCGCGCCAGTCGATGCTCTCATATGTGTCCGTCCCCACCAGGCTGCGGTAAAAATCCGAAATTTTTATGACTCCCCGCCTGTTTTTTCCGTTGACCCTGGGGGCGCGGCAATAGCCCTGAAAATTGGATGGCAGCGCTTCATATGCTGCCTGCAGAGCATTTCCGATTTCCCCATAGGTTTCGTCGCTGACCCACATGCAGAACCCCGGGCCCCAGTCATGGTCCCTGGAGACAGGGTCATCCCAGCCGAAGCAGTCGGAGCCTCTGCCGACCAGCCCTACCGCGATTTTTCCCGCATAC
This sequence comes from uncultured Acetatifactor sp., assembly GCA_910578215.1. GTDB lineage: Bacteria > Bacillota > Clostridia > Lachnospirales > Lachnospiraceae > Acetatifactor. The sequence continues at coordinate 33,342 of CAJTPH010000008.1, forward strand.
TCCGGGAATTTTTCTTCTATCATCGGTCGGCCGTAAGCCTCATAATAGCTTTTTGAAAGCTGCAGACCCGTCCCCGCATTCCTCTGCTCCATGCTGTCTGATTCCGCTCTCCTGCTGCCCGCGCCGTCCGTCCCTGCTTCCCTCTGATCCCGCATCTTCAGCTCACAGTCTGCCACATACTCCTGCAGTCTGTTGTAATACTCATTTTTACCAAGGCTGCACTCTACGCTTTCCATGGCTTCCTTGTAGCAGCGCAGCGCCTCGTCAAATTCCCTTTTATGATAATGGCACGCTCCCAGCGCAGCGAGCGCGGCTCCGTAATGGCTGTCTGATACGTCTCTTAAACGAAACGTCTCCACCGCTCTCGCAGCATACCGGAAAGCGTCCTCCATCTCTCCAAGCTGCACGCAGGTACCGGCAAGGTTGGCATATGTGACTGCCGTTTCGTAGGGCTCATCCTTCTGCTCCACAATTTTTAGCGCCTGGAGCAGATTCTCCTTCGCCCTGGAAAAATCGCCCATCTCCTGATATAAAAGGCTGATATTGTTTTTCAGCCCTGCCACAAGCATGCTGTCAGGCGAAAGCTGCCTGCCGTATATTTCCTGCACCTGTGCATAATAATCAAGCGAAGCCTCCAGCCTGCCGCAGGCACGATAGGCATTGGCCACATTGAGAAGCGTAGTGGCATAGGGAATCGTGCCCTCCAGCCCCATGCGCTTCGCCTGTGCAATCGCCTGTGCGGCAATACTAAAGGCATTCTCCCGCTGGCTCGTCTCCCGGTAATAGCTCAAAAGCTCATTCAGCAGTTGCAGCAGGCTGCCGTCATCCTCCTCCTGGACAGCCTGCACAATGGACTGCTGCATGAGCTTTTCCGCATCCTCACCCTTATTATTTTCAAAAAAATCATCCACCTGTGCCAAAATCCGCTGAATATCCATCTCGATAACCCTGCCCTTCCGCACTTACTTCAACCGCCCCACAGACGTCCGTATGCCGCAAAGCTGTATACAGACGTCTGTGTGCATGCAAAATCCGCAATATAAGCTCTTTATCCGGCAAGCTATTCTTCCCGAATATACCTTTCTATAAAAGCCAGGCTTTTCTGAATTTTATCCATGCCGCTCATCTCCAGAAGCATGCTGGATTTCCAAAGTCCGTGCTCGCCTATCAGTCTGAAAATAAGCTCCCAGGATATACTGCCGTCCCCAAGCGCCAAATGCTCGTCGCGCCCCAGGTGATTATCGTTGAGGTGGAAATGACGGATATAAGGGGCAAGCTCCTGAAACCATCGCTCCGGCTTTTCTTTGGAAAGCATCATATGCGCCACATTCAGGCAGACGCCAAACCTCTCCTCGTCCTGCAGCGCAAGCGCAAGGTCTCTCAATTCAAACGGCGACTTTTCATCAAACGTGTTCTCGCAATAAATCTCCACATCGCTCCCGGCGAGAAGCCTGCGCATGGTCTTCTCCATCACATCCAGCCAGTTTGCGCGGTACCTTTCATCACTCACCAGCCCGGGAACCAGCCCCGTATGAAACACCACCCCTCTGCAGCCCAGCTCACAGGCGATTTCCACCGACTGCTGCATACGGTACAGGCTGTGTCTGCGGATACCGCTGTCCCAGCTGAAGGGAACAATGTCAAAAAAGGCTCCGTGCAGGGTATCTGCCCCCTCCGGTCTTTTCAAGCCTCTGTACAGAGCGATCCTTTTCTTTAACGCATCCTCGTCATCCAGTAAATCCGGTATAAAAAAATCATTATATTCAAAGCCCAGGGAATTCTTTTCTGCCAGCTCCGCATATCTGTCCAGCTCCCCTGCGCCGGGAATTATCTCTATCATACATATACCCCTTGCCCGCATCGGCACGCATCCGTTCCATCATTTGAAAGCATGCTTCCTTTACGCTTTTTCCTCTGCCCGCTCCTTTGAAAACATGAACAGGCGAACATCGTTCCCGCGCTGATTCAAAGCCTCTTTAAACAGCTGCAGAATTTCCTTATCCACCTTCCCGCTGCTTGCCATATCGTCCAGAACCGAAAGAGCCTTCGCCTCCTCCATGGACTTCTTATAGGGTCTGTCGGAGCTGGTCAGCGCCTCAAACACATCCACCACGGCAAGTATACGCGCCTCAAAGGGAATCTGCTCCCCCTTTAAGCCTCTGGGATAACCGCTGCCGTCCAAAAGCTCATGATGTGCGCCCGCCCATTGGATAATATGCGGATATCTCGCTCCGAAATTCATTTTGCTCAGATATTTCTCCGTATATTCCACATGAGAGCTGATAATGTCTCTCTCCTCCTTGGTCAGGTTGCCCTTGCGCACCGTCAGGCATTCCTCCTCATAAAGAGAAAGGAAGGAAATTTTGTTTCCGTTCACCCCGGTATACTTCCTTGCCGCCAGGGCCTTCACATACTGTACATCCTCGTCTGTCAGGCCGGTTTTTCTGTTGATTTCCTCGATTCTCTGCTGGGCGTCCACCAGATTATTTCTTTCCTCGATCCACTTGGTCCTGCTGATCCTGCCCTCCAGATAATCGATATGGTACAGCGCCGTCAAATGCTGAAAATGCTCCATAACAAGGGGAAACCTCTCCCCCAGACGGGTGGTTTTGTCTATGATCTCATTAGGTATCACCAGCTTGCCGATGTCGTGCATCAGCGCCGCTATCAGAAGCTCATCCCTTTCCTCCGCCGAATAATGGAAGGATACCTTTCCTTCCGCATACCGCTGATTAATGTAGTCAACCAGCAGTCTCACATAGAGATACACATTTCTGGAATGATAGTAATTATAGGGGATACGCGTATCGATGGCGTCCGTAAACACCTGGGTTATGGAGATCATAAGCTGCTCCATCTCCTGCACAAACTTCATGTTGGAAACGGCAACCGCTGCCTGCGAGCCCAGAGATTCCACAATCTTCTCGCATTCCTTTTCAAAGGCCACCACCTTCCCCTCTCCGTCCTGGGCGTTGATCAGCTGCACCACACCGATCAGCTTATCCTCATGGTTCACCAGGGGGAAAACCAGCATGGACCTGATGCGGTATCCCGTCAGGTTGTCATACTCCCTCGGCCCGCTGAAATCAAACTCCTGACAGCTGTAGGCATCTTCTATATTCAGAAGCTTTCTGTGAAGCGCCGCATAGGCGCAGATATTTTTTTCCGTCATGGGAACCGGCGGATACTGTTCCCTGTCCTGCCCCTTACGGTTTACCCCCAGGGAAATATTCTTCGTAATGCAGAAGTGCAGCTGCTCATTCTCATAGAGATAGAGTGTGCCGCCGTCGCTCCCTGTCAAATCCATGGCACAATCCACTATCTTGGCCAAAAGCTCGTCATAGTTGCGCTCCGCAGTCAGCTGAATCCCTATTTCAAGTATTTTGTCTATCTGTGTCCGCTCCATTTAAACCCTCCAATGCAATATCCGACGCAATATCCAATGAATATACCTCTATCGTATCCTGTCTGCCCTTTAAGCTCTGCTCTCCCAGATAATCCGCACGAAATCTGCTTTTTACCTGCTCATAGAGCCGGCTGCTGATAAGAACCTGCCCCCTTTTGGCTACGCTCTCCAGGCGCTCCGCCACATTTACCACATCCCCTATTGCCGTATAGTCCATGCGGTAATTACATCCGATATTTCCCACAACCGCCCTGCCGCAGTGTACTCCCACCCCACAGGCAAGCTCGATGCCAAAGTCCTTTTTCATTGAGGCATTCAGATCATCCACAGCCTTTACGATATCAATTCCTGTCTTCACTGCCCTGAAACAGTAGTCGGGCACGTCCAGCGGGGCATTGTACACCGCCATGACCGCATCTCCAATAAACTTATCCAGGGTCCCCTCATTCCGAAAGATCGCCTCCGTGACCTGCCCCAGATAACGGTTCAGTATCTCCACTATCACCGTGGGACTAAGCCCCTCTGACATGGAGGTAAAGCCTCTGATATCCACAAAAAGCACCGCTATATCCCTGCTCTCTCCGCCCAGCTCAATCCGGTAATTCTTGCTCTTTCCCAGCTCATCCACGACCTGAGGAGCCATATAGGTGCGGAAAACACTGAGAATTTTCTGCTTGCGGAGCCGCTCCGTTATGTAGCCTGTCATCATCCTGATAAATAAAGTAATCGCAATAAACAGAACGGGCACCAGGCATCTCCAATAAATGCCCTTATGATAGAGCAGGTAAGCCACCGCCGCAATTGCCGCTTCCAGCGCGATTCCTCCCACAAGCCCTACGGCAAACCGCCTGTGGCTGGCAAGCAGCGCATAGCCGCCCACAATCGCTCCCGCTATAAGCGCGCAGCTCCATGCCGCCAAATTTACAAAGGTTCTGCCGTCCAACAGGGCATTCAGGTGATTTGCCTGCACCTCCACTCCGTTCATGACCGTGCTTCTCGCCACCGGAACCATATACTGATCCATCATGCCGGAAGAATATGCCCCCACAAATACAATGCCGTCCTTAAAAACCCTCGGATCAATGCGGCCCTCTGCCACGTCCACATAGGAATAGATTTCATACATTCCCGGCTCCGCCGTATAGTCAAAGCCGTAAATTCCCTGCTTGTCCGTCTTGGGAAGCTCTGCCTGCTCCCCGGCGTATTCCTTATAACAGCGGTATATCTCACATGCAAAATTATATCTTGTCTCTCCGCCCCAATCCGTGGAAAGCACGGAGCGGCGCACATAATTGTCACTGTCCTGCACCACATTCGTAAAGCCCTGTCTGCTGACAGCAGCAAGCGCCTCATAGGGCTGCTCCACCTGCTCCACGTGCATGGTGTTCATCTTCATGCTTCCATCCTCCTGCATCTCAAGCTTTGCAGAATAATTCAGATAGGAAGCCATTACCACATAGGGATACTTTGCCGCCGCCTCGGCAAGCGCCGTATCTCCGTCCTCATCACGGCTGCCAAAGTAATTGATATCGAAAGCAATTACCGCCGGCGCATGCTCCGGGTCAAAGGCATTGAGCAAATCCGCTGCCTGCTGTCTTGACCAGCCTGCAAAGGGCCCCATTTCCTGGAGAGACTTTTCATCGATTCCGATTATCTTTATCCTGTTGTCCACGGGCTTTTCCCTTATAAAAAGCCCGTCTCCCAGCCAATATTCAAACTTGGCGAAGGGAGACGCATAAGTCAATAATGCTGCTGCCAACGCCGCGCCGGCAATCAGCAGCAGATATTTTATATTTTGTTTCCAGCTCTTTATTTTCATGATTCACCTGCCGGCCGGTCTGACGGCGCGGGGCTGGGGGAACCTGTCGGTCCCTCCGACGGCGCCGGACTGGGTGAAACTGTCGCTCCCTCCTTTATGCTGTAGCAGACGCCAAGCTCCTCAGATACTCTTACCTTATAAAGGTTTCCGTACTTATCCTTCCAGGCCGGATACAAGGTCATGCTTTCCATTACCGCATCCAGGCTAAAATTCCACTCATATCCGTCCTTCCTAAACCAGCCAACAAACTTAAGCCCCAGCTTCTGCACCTCTGCACGATTGGGTATGCAGTCCACCTTGACGTCCCCCTGCTTCCATGCAAGGTCTCCCTTTTTCACATCGCCGCAGGCAAAGAACAGCGGCTGCATAATGCTCTCTGCCTCACTGGCATTTTCAGGCTCTTTTCCGCTGACTAGAACATAAGGAATCTCATAGGTTACCCTGCAGTATCCCTCCTGTGGAGGAACAGGCGACTTTGTCGGTTCCGGCGTAGGCTCTGCGGTCGGCGCAGGCGTAGGTACTGCGGTCGGTACAGGCGTAGGTGCTGCCGTCGGCGCAGGTGTCGGTACTGCTGTGGGTACAGGTGTAGGTACTGCAGTCGGCGCAGGTGTAGGCTCCGCTGTGGGTTCAGGTGTCGGTGCTGCCGTCGGCTCAGGTGTAGGCTCCGCTGTGGGTTCAGGTGTCGGTACTGCAGTCGGTACAGGCGTAGGCTCTGCCGTTGCCTCCGGCTCGTCTTCTTCGTCTTCCTCCTCCATATCAGGAGCAGGTGTTGCCGCGGGCACTGTAGTTGGTGCAGGCGCCTCCGTTACTGCCGGTACTGTGGTTGGCACAGGCGCCTCCGTTACCGCAGGCACTGTGGTTGGTGTAGGCGCTGCTGTCGCCGCAGGCATCTGGGTAGGCGCTGCAGGCACAGGTGTCGCTGTAACCGCAGGCATACGGGTTGGCGCAGGCGCCGCCGTTGCCGCAGGAGCAGGCGTCACGGTTGCCTCCGGTACTGCCGTAGGCTCTATTGTAGGCTCTGCCGTTGCTTCCGGCGCAGGCGTTGCCGTAACCGCAGGTGCGGCGGTGTTACATTCGCTGCCACATCCAGCTCCACATTGCCAACGTTCAGAGTCCTTCCCTCGGTGTGAATATTCCGCAGCTGCTCCAGCACCCGTTCATCCAATACCTCTGCGGAGACAGTCCCCCGCTCTACAAGAATCTCGGGGACAGAGCTGTCAGTAAACACCGTATATTCACCGGCATAATACATAAGCTCCTCCGTACTCCCGCCGGGGGCAACTGCAACCCTTCCATCATAGACAAGCACGGAAATGTTCCCGCCGTCCTCTTTATCCTTCCTTACCTCAAATACGGTTCCTCTCACAGACATGGTTGCGTTGGGAGTTGCGATTTCATAAGAGGAGCCCTCGCTTAAGGGATTCCGTATATCGCTTAAAACGCTTCCGCCCTCAAGACTGATAGACGTTTTTCCGCTCTGCCCGTCGCCTTCCGCGACCACCCTCATGGCCCCGGATTCTCCAAGCATCACGTATTTATCCGTATCCAGGCAGAGCACCACATAAGCCGCTTCCCCCGTGGCCACGCGGTCTCCCGATACCAGATTCATGTTTTCCGCCGCGGCGAGAGTGCCGACGCCGTCTCTGTCTATACTGACGCCTCCCTCCAGCTCCACAATTTTGATGGAACGGTAGACAGGGTCCTTCCCGCCTCTCAGGGCTGCTAAGCCCGCGATAATTACCGCAAGCAGCGCCACTCCCGCCGCTGCCGCGATCCATATTTTCCTCTGCTTGATCTTCTGTTCCATACTCTGCACCCCACTCCGTAAAAATCAACTTATACTCTCTTATATCATACTACGTGTAACTAAGCTTTGTCAATTATTCCCATCAAAAGATCACCGAATATTTCACCACTCACCACGGCTGCCGTTCCGGCTTCCAGTGATATGTCCTGTTCACATACATCTCCGTTCCGAAGCCGGCCTTAAAAAGCGCCAGAGACCTGTTCAGGACCCTGCCGTGCTCCAATGTGGAGGTTCCGAACGAAATACTGCCATAACGCTTTTCCAACGCGCTGCTTATCATGGAATAATACATGAATTCATTGGGAAAAAGCTCCAGCCTCTGCTGGTCGCTGGCAAGATACTGCACATGGAGGACCTCTCCAAAGTCAAACGCCATGCCTCCCGCAATCATCCGCCCCTCATGAAACACCCCGTAAAAAAGAACGATATCCCTGAGCCTTTCCCGCTTAAAATCCAAAAGCTCCTCAAGGGTATGCACAGGGCGCTTGGAAAACTTCCGCATATTTGCTTCCAGCATTCCGTAAAATGCACCGATCTCCGTCTCGCTCTCAAGCTCCCGGAAATCCAGGCCGTTCTTCCATGCCTTTCTTAAGTCCCGCCTTCTCGACGCGCTGAAGGACTCGGCTATACCGGTTGGGGAGGCTCCCTTTAAGCATATGTAAAAGCCCAGCTCCTTCGTATCATAAAATCCGTACTGCTGCAGGAAATAATCCAGGGCCTCCACAGGCTCGCGGGCATACAGCCCGCTTGTCATTTTTAGGTCCATTCCCGTAAACCCGCTCTCCCGCGCATAAGCCGTCAAATCCTCAAGAACAGACTCCATATCCGCTATTTTCTTGAAATCATGCCCCAGAACAATCCCGCCAAAGGTGCTTCCCTCATGAGAGGACAGCATTCTTCCGCCGCCTTCCTCCACAATATGCGCCGGCATCACCGCCATAATCGTCTGCCCCTTAATAAACATCAGGGAATGATCCTTAAATCTGCCTGCCGGGTGATAGGACAGAAAATTTCTGGTCTGCTGGAAAGTTCCGTTGCAGCTCTCCTCAAGCACAAATTTATCCCAGGCGTCAAAGCAGCTGTCATTGTAAATTTGTATCATCCTCTTGATCTCCTCCGCCGTCCATAGCGGCGCTGTTTTCCGCCTGCCCTTTCCGCTGATAATCGTCCTCCTCAATATAAGGCGGGCGGTTGCGGGACGCATCAAAGGTGCGCCACAGATATTCTCCCAGAATGCCCAGGGTAAGCATAATCACACCAAAGCTGAAAAGATTGAACATAAACAGCGTCGTCCAGCCTTCCACGTCTATCTCGCCCCGGAGCCTGCATACAAACACGTAAACCGCCCAAATCAGCGCTCCCACACTGGAGACCGTCCCGATGCCAAACACTACTGAAATAGGCAGCGTGGAAAAGCTGAATAACGTGTCCGTCACCAGGCGTACCTTTTTGCGCAGCGTCCACCGGCTCTTTCCGATTTCCCTCTGCAGACGCGTGTAATAGACATAACCCGTTCTAAAGCCGCTCCACAATATCTGCCCCGTCATGGCACTGTTGCTCTCGTCCAGCTGCAGCAGGACGGAAACAACCTTTTTATCCAGCAGATAAACATCGAAGCCTCCCTTTGGCATCTGCGGAAAGGCGGTCCTCCTTACCAGCCAGTAATACAGGTTTGAAAACATCGTCTGTATTTTGCCCTCGTCCCTTCCTTTTCTGACCGCAAGGACAACATTGTTGCCCTTCCTCCAGCTGTCCGCCATATCCAGGACAAGCTCCGTAGGCTCCTGCAGATCCGCGGCCTTCACTACCGCGCAGTCCCCGGTGCATTTCGCCAGCCCGCACAGCACCGCGGCATCCGAGCCGAAGTTTCTGGACAGACTGTATATTTTCAGCCTGCTGTCCTTTTCGGCAAGCTCCTGCATGACCCCGTAGCTGTTGTCCCCGGAGCCGTCGTTTATCATCACGATCTCCCATTCGTACTGCGTCCGGGTAAACAGCTTGTCCCTCATATCCTCATATAGGGGAATCAGATTTTCCTCATTGAAATACACCGGAATCACAACCGATATTTTCACTTTTCCGTCTCTCACACATCGTCCCTCTTTAAGTTTACATATATTTCCGCTCCGTATTCCGGTAAATACTCGGTTATTTTATCCAGCCCCTCAAGCACCTGCTCTGAAATAATATTATCATCCAGCATCCTCTGCATCTGGCCGTGGGTAAAAGGCTTTATAAAATAAGAGCCCCGGGATATGACTGCAAAGCCCGCCCTCCTCACGTCTTCCGTAAGCCGCTCCATATCATAGGTACTGTGCTGCTGCAGATTTTTCTGCAGAGCGCTTTTTTCGTAAGGAGAAGAAATCATCCCTCCTTCATAAGCGATCAGCCTGTGGAGCGATCTCGCATTCGGCACATTGACATGCACGACGGTATTGTCCGCGCATACCGCCCGGACCGAAGCCAAAAGCCTGTGCGGGTCTTCCACCTCATGAAGAAGACTGCTGACAACAATGATATCAAATTGAATATTCAAGCTGATAATATCCTCTATTTTATCCTCCAGAAATCCCTGCAGAATTTTGATCCTGGAACCGGCGGCACGAAAAGCGTCCGTTTTTTCCGCGTTATTGCAGAAATCGGAGCCGGGCTCAACTATGACCATGTTTTTATAATTGTCCAAATCCAGAAATAACGGATGCATGCCGCATCCGACCTCCAAAACAGACTTATTCGTCGTATCCCCTATCTGTCCGGTCACGCGCCGCCTTCTGATATCCGCCATCGTCTTTTCAAAAGGTCCATCTACATACTTCTTCTCATAATCCGTAATGTCTCTCATTATATCCTCTTTTCCGTTCCGGTATAAGCCTGTGTTTATTATACACCAAAAAGTGCCAGAGGAAAAGAGGAAACAAATTATGGGGATTTTCTTACGTTTTTCCATACATTAAGCATTTACTTTCCCATGAATATGAGTTATATTATCAATTAAGGGATTCTTGAATGATCCAGGAATCAAACATAAAAAATCAGCACCTGACAAATTAACCGAATAATCTACATACGACGCTTATACAGCGTCAACAGCCTTTTTCTTAATCCGTTCCGTCAGGATTCCGCTGATTCCTTAGCGCTGTTCAACAATAAAAACACTGACATTATGAGGAAAAAAACATGATATGTAAAAATTGCGGAGCTGACATAGGCAGCAAAGGGGTATGTGAATACTGCGATACTGTATATTTTGAAGAATTCCCCGGGCAGACGGACCAGAGCAAAGAGGAATTGCCCAAGCAGGAAAACGACTCCCCCAAAAAAACCGGGAAGTTCTGGGATAAAATTACCATACAAACCAAAATCGCATTATTGATATGGTTTCTGGTTTGCCTGATCGCTGTTCCGGAAAAAATATCTTCCGCCGGCTATTTCCCGTGCGCAGTGGCTGTAATAATCGGCTTTCTTTTTTGGGGCGGCGTAACCCAGCTGATCAGCTACAGTTATATAAAACGCCATGAGCCCGTGGAGGGAAAAAAGCCTAAGACAAAAATTACCCGTGCCACAAAGATTGTAGTGGTTTTATGGCTGCTGTGCTGTATCATCGCATTTCCGATGTCAGAAACTCCTATGAGCACTCATCAAATTGCAGTGGCTGTAATATTCGGTTGCTTTTTTTATGGCGGCATAGCCCAGCTTATCAGCACCGGGAAGAAAAAATCGGATAACTCCAACCGCACTTACCTGACGGCGGCGTCTCAGCCCGGTACCGTTTTACCCCAACCCCCATATGATACTATGGATGCCTGCGAGTTTAAAATGTTCTGCTGCTCAATTCTGGAAAAGAACGGATTCACCGGAATATCAGTCGCAAAAGCTCCGGCAAACCAGGGCATTGATCTTATAGCATTTAAAAACGGAACAAAATATGGCATCCAATGTAAATGCGGTTCATCCGCCGTCGGAGTTACCGCCGTCCAAAAAGCCCTTGACGGAAAAGCTTTTTTTGAGTGTCAGGCTGTGGCAATTTTGACGAATCAATTTTTTTCCCAAAACGCAAGGGACCTGGCGGAAAAAAATGATATTATGTTGTGGAACAGAGACAAATTAAACAGGTTTATCGAGTATTCTCAAATCCAGAAAGCGTGACCGGACCATGAATAACATTTTTCTCAAACACCCTGAAAACGCCGTAAACTATCTGACTCCCGGCAGCCTGAAGCGGCTGCTGATCACCATGGGAATAAAGCTTGTGCTTGCCGTGGGGGGCATGCTTGCCATGCCCGTGGGCGACTACGCCGGCTTTTCAAGGGTGATTCTGATGCTTTTGCTCTTTGCCTTTGTCTACGACGTTTGCAGCCTGTACCAGACCTGTCTGCATGTTACCCAGAGCGTCCTGATGAGCTTTCTTCTGTTCCTTGTGCTGATCTTCGCAATCGGGTTCATATTCCAATACGGAGCCGCTCTTTTCACAGGCATATCCCCTTCCTCCGCCGCCGGCGAAAATATATTTATGAGCGTTATGACGTTGATTTTTCTGATACCCTTCATCATCGATGCCGTACGCTTAATAAAAATGCTGTGTACCCGAAAAAAAGAAGCCGCGCGCTGATCAGCGCGGCAGCTTCTCCACCCAGTCCGTCATGATCTCCTCACACTTTTCCGTATCGATATCCGCAACGGCGTTTCTAAGCCTGTCAAAGCACTCCTTCTGCTCTCCCGCATAGGAATATTTGCCCATCTTCAAGATAACCTCCTCCATGGCATCCATATCCAAAGCGGCCATGGCCTCCCCCAGCTGCTCAAAAAAGTCCTCTATTTGTTCCCTTCCGGCCTCACCCACAGTCTGTTCCTTTTCCTGCTCCGGAAAGTAAGGGGCAAGGATCTCCTTATAGCGTATGTATTGTTCCAGCATTTTCGGAGTTGTCTGGTGAATCAGAAGCCCATCCCTGGCATTGCCCGCCGCCTCCATCTGCTCCGCGGCTGCCGCAAGCTCCATGGCGCCGATCTGCCTGGAGGAGCTCTTTAAGGCATGCACCTCTATGGTGTATTCCTTCCAGCGCTCCGTCTGCTCATATTCCCGGATCAGGGCATATTTCCTGTCAATGACACGATAATACTCCTTTAAAACCGCCCAGAACAGGCTCTCGTTTCCCACAAGCTGCATTGCCGCCTGCACGTCCAGCCCCTCTATGGAGACGGACGCCTCATGCCTCTCCCCGTTCTTTCTTACGCCTGACTGCTTCAAGATCTTTTCCGGCGGCAGCCATTTTTTCAGCTTTGTCACAAGGGTCCTCATCTCAATGGGCTTTGTCACAAGATCGTTCATGCCCTCGCTGATAAACATTTCCCTCACTCCGTCCACCGCGTTGGCAGTCAGGGCAATGATCGGAACCTGCCCGTTGTCCCCCAGCAGCCTTCGTATCACCCTGGTGGTCTCCACGCCGTCCACATCCGGCATCATATGATCCATGAAAATAACGTCGTACCTTTTTTCCGATACCATATTGACCGCTTCCATTCCGCTGTTGGCGGTGTCGATCCTCATGTTCAGTGGCTCCAGAAGCCCTCTTGCCACCGTCAGGTTCACCGCATTGTCATCCACAAGCAGAATATCCGCCTCGGGCGCAATAAAGTCAAAGTCCCGGGTCTCCGCCCGGCTTCCGTCCTCAAAAATGTCCTCTCCCTTGAAAACGCCCGCCAGGCTCAAGGCATACAGCGGCTTCTTGATAATCCTCACATTGGGCAGGTCATAGGTGCGAGTGGAATAAAAGTTCACCAGCACCACGCCGGTTATCTCCGGATTATCCCCGAGAAACTCCTTAACCGTGTCGGTAAACAGCGGCTGCTCTACAAACAGATATCTGATACCCCTGCCTTTCACCTTGTGAAGATCCCTTTCGGACTCAAGACGGCTGTAATGCACATCAAACTTAAACATATCGTTTTCCATCTGCTGCGCCACATATTCATTCTTTACCAGGCCTGCCGCCGTGGTGGGCTCCGTCAGCTTTTCAATTGAGGGCGCGGCGTTCACTACCCTCTGGGGAACCATAAAGGAAAAGGTGCTGCCCTTCCCGTACACGCTGTCAACATGGATTTTGCCGCCCATGAGCGACAGAAGCTGCCTGCTGATCGCAAGCCCCAGGCCCGTTCCCTCCACATTGCGGTTACGCTTGCTGTCCACCTGCTGAAAGGATTTGAACAGCTTGCCCATGTCCTCCTTTTTAATTCCGCTTCCCGTATCGGCAACGGACACCCGCAGCTCGATCATATCCTCCGACGTCTGACGGAAATCCACCGCCAGAAGAACACGGCCCTCTTTTGTAAACTTGACGGCATTGTTTGTAAGATTCACCAAAACCTGCTTGAGACGGATTATGTCGCCGTGAAGCTCGCGGGGCAGGCTGGGCGCCACATCCACAACCAGCTCCAGCTTTTTGTTTCCGATACGCGTCATTACGATATTCACCATATCGTTTATCAGAGACATAGGCTCATACTCAACCTCGCTGATATCCATCATGCCGGACTCTATCTTGGAGAAATCAAGTATATCGTTGATAATTGTAAGCAGCGTTTTTCCGGCGGTTTTGATCTGGTTGATGTACTCTCTCGCCGCCGGCGGAAGGTCCTCCCGCAGCGCCATCTCGGACATGCCGATGACGGCGTTCATGGGCGTGCGGATCTCATGGCTCATATTGGCGAGAAAATCCGACTTCATGTGAGACGCCTTCTTCAGCTCCAGGTTATTCAGATAATTATGATACTTTCCGGATGCGATCTCCGAAAATGCGTCCGCAATGGTATAGAGCGCCTTTGTGGCGCTGTCGATGGCGTTCATGTCCGCCACCCTGAGCCTGTGCGCCGCCTCCGCCAGCTCCTCCGGCTCCGCCCCGATCTCCTCCGCCACTCTGCGGATGTTTATATCCTGCATGGGCTCCGTCAGGACCTGACCGCCGATAACGCTCCCCACCACATGGCCTCCCACCATAATGGGAGCGGCAAAATCAAGGATTCCCGCATGACAGGAATACACGCAGGAGGACCTGGCCTCCTTCGCCGCCTCCGCGCCCATTCTGTCGCAGTTCTCGCAGCGCTTTCTCCCGGTCTCGCTGTTCCTGACAAATTTCTTACAGAAATCCGAGAAATTGGACCCCCTTGTCACGGGAACGCCCTCGCTGTCCGTAGTCAGCGACGCCATTCCCGTCATCTGTGAAAAGGCATCCTGAATCTTCTGCAGGGTTTCCACGGCTATCAGATCCGTCAGTCTGATCTCCTCGTCCATAATCGTCATGGCAGCTTACTCCTTCCCGGCCAGAATACCGTCAATAGACGCAAAAAGCCTTTCCGCATCGATGGGCTTCAAAAGATAGCCCTGGGGCTTCATCGCCAGAACCTCCTGAATCTTCTCCTTATCCGTAACGCCTGTCAAAAACACCACCGGCAGATTCTTTATATGCTCGTCGGAACGTATCTTGCCAAGGACCGCCGGACCGTTCTCCCCCGGCATTTCATAATCCAGAAGCACCAGATCCGTCCTTCTGGTCTCCAGGAATTTCATCGCTACCTTGCCGCTGATTGCCGTGGCCACATCATATTTCTCCGACAAATAACCCTTGATAAGCTTCAGGACGCTGCTGTCGTCATCCACAATCAGGATATGCTTCCTGCGCTTTTCCTCCTGCGCCGTGCCTGCGGCAATGACAGCCGCAGCCGCCTCCATAAGCTCCTGCTCGCGCCTCTCCTTTTCCTGCGCCTCCCTTTCCTGCGCCTCTCTCTCCAGCGCCTTCCTTTCCTGTTCCTGCCACTCTCTTTCTTCCTGCTCCTGCTGTTCCCTGCGGGCATCCAGAAGCTTTACCACCGCTTTTTCTATCTTCCTCGTAGTCATCGGTCTCTGCAGCATGGTTACTTCCATGGCGGGAGCCGCCTTGGTAAACATGTCGCACTCCTCCGGGTCGCCTATCACAATTATGGGAAGTCTCTGCCTGAATATGAGATTTTCCACATTGATGAGCTTCTTCATCTCGTCCGGGTTTTCCCTGAAAAGACAATATACAAACGCATCCGGCTGAAAGTATTTCATATGGTTTAATATATCGTCGTAACGTTCGGAGGTACTCATACATTCAAAGCTGAAGTCCATCTGTGTAAAAAATTCACTTATGACGGTCTTATTGTTTCCAGTGAGCAGTAATTTGTACTTCATAAGCGTTCCCCCATTTTCCATGATTTTTATACCCTTCATTCAACTCATTTCGACCCCGCAAAGCTCACAAAACCGCATATATACATCATTATGACCTTGTGGTGCCAAACAGCTGAACAGTTGCCATTCAGTAACGGTATCTGAAAATGCTTCTTACAAAAGTATCTCGTCCGGGATTCTATATGAATATTATACCAAAAAAATAAGAGCTGCGCAACTAATGTACGCAGCCCTTTGTTACCTGCTTCCCCACACGGCAACGTTATCCCCCAGGGCGGTAAAGGTCATGACCACCTTTCTCTCATTCCCGTCGTCAAACAGCTGCTCGCTTGGCATCTTCAGGAACACGCCCCGGTAGGTAACGCCCTCTATGGTAATGCTCATATGGGGAGAATTTTTCTCGTAATCCCAGCTGCCGCTCAAATCTCCCGACACGGCGCCGTCCCTGCCCAGCGTGATATGAACCGCCTGCACAATACCTCTGTACTCATTCCCGTACTTGCGGTAGTAATTGACTGGATCATGCAGGATAAACTCATATTCGCCGCACATCTCCTCCTCCGTATAACCCGTGGAGCTTATTGTCTCTCCCGCATACTCATAAGGCGCCGCCACAAGCCAGCCCTGGCTGTTGGCAAAAAGCTGCTGCACCCTGACCTCATGGGCCTCGGGGATGCCGTTTTTGCCGCCCGCGAAACGGCTGTGGTATACAAGGAAAATCCTCCCGTCCTCCGTCACATACGCCGAATTATGTCCCTGCGCCACACGTACCTCCCTGTTGCCCGTCCAGTCGTAGCTCCCCATCAGCCGCACGCCTCTCTTGACATAAAGGTTGTTCTGGGGCTTTTCATAAACCGCCGGATTACCCGCCTCGTCCACATAAGGACCGTTAATAGACTCCGAGCGGAACACTCTAATCTGGTAGCCTCCTGCCGCCGTCAGGCCGCCGTAGGACACAAACAGGTAATAATAACCTCCCGTGTGTATGATAAAGGGACCCTCCCCGGACACGCCCCAGCCTCCCGCGAGCTTGTGCCCGTAATAGGCGTCGGATGTGTTCTCCACTGTCTCGTATGTGGTATTGTAATCCCTCAGGCCCGTCTCCTCATCCAGCTTCAGCTGATAGATGCCCCCAAACCATGAGCCGTATGCCATCCACAGATTCCCCTCCTCATCATAGGTCAGGCAGGGGTCAATACAGTTTAATTTTGTATTGCTGGTGCTCTGATAGCGCGTCAGATCCGCTTCCTCCCCCAGCACGCGGTACACATCCGTGGCTTCCGCCGGATGCTTCGTACCCCTTCCAAAGCCGGAATACACCACGGGACCGCCGTATTCATAAGGGCCTTCTATGTTGTCCGCCGTCAGCATGACGATCACCGAATTCCAGTCGTCTCCGTTGACACTCATATAGAGACAGTATTTGCCCATCTTTTTATTGTAGATCACATCCGGCGCCCACAGATTCCCCCTGAGCTCCGGGTTGGAGGCCGTGCTGCACCAGCTCTCCCACTCCCTTCCGAAAAGCTCCGCGTAATCCGTGTTCACATTGGTCTTAAAGTACTCCCAGCTCATCAGGTCTGTTGTTTTTGCCCATGCCATATGGGAACCGAAAATATAATAGGTCCCGTTGTCATACACCACCGAAGGGTCATGGACGGTTACACGTTTCACCGGGACAGTGACGAACTCCTCCGGCTGCGCCCCCTTCCCGTCAGGCGTACCCTCTGCCTGTCCGTCTGCCGTTGTGCTGTTTTCCTCGATCCTCTCGTCTTCCCAACCTGCTCCGCTTCCCATTTCCTGTCCTCCGTTCTTATCCCTGACTGCCGGAACAATAAAGCTGCATTCCTTTTCGTTTATAACCGCCTGAAACTCATACGCCGGCTGATAAAAGCCCTTTGAATCCATACAATAGGAAATCCCCGCCTCTCCTATTTCTCCCTTTAAAATCATGCCGGAGGAAAAGATGCTGTTGGCAAATTCCCCTGCGCAAAGCTTTGCATATGCCTCCGATTCGGAGATCACCTCAAAATATTTATAGGGCTTACATGCCAGGACGCCGTTATTAATTTTGGCCATTCTGCCGCCTTCATAGTAAACGCAGCTCAATACTCCGTCGTAAAATACGCCTTCCTCCAAATGCTGCTTCAGGGAAAAGGCATAAGCGCCCCCTCCTCTGTCTTCAAAGGATGCCGCCTCCGGCAGGCTGATCCCATAGCCCTTTAAGGCCTCCCTGACCTCGGACTCCGGGGCGTTCTCTGCCTTAACCGCTTCGGCGCCGCCCTGGGACTCCTTCTCCGAAAACAGTAAATCGAAATCGGTGAAGACATATGTACCGCCCGCATATTTTATCTCCATACAGTAATTCCTGCCCAGACCGTAGCAGAACACCATATTTTCATAGGCGTCCGTAGGGCCCCTGTCAAGCTCCTGCCCGATCCCCGCAAAAAAGTCCGCCGCCTGCTGCTCCGCCTCATTCTTTGTCTTTATCCCAATCTGATAGACGGGAAGCCGCCGCGTTTCCTGGCTGTAGGTCTCGCCGGAAGAAAAATCCAAAAGCTCCGCATTATACGCCACAATGCACTCCTCCTGCAGATTACCCAGCTCCTGACCCCTGTACGCAAGAAACAGGATGCCAAAGGCAGCCAGAATGCTTATCAGCGGCAGCTGCAGAAGAAGCGTCTGCCACACAGGCGTCTTTTTCGTCCCCCCAGGGAAAGAGGTCTTGGCAGACCTGACGCGCGAAACACCCCCTCGCACAATGGCATAAAATCCGTAGCCGATCATGGTCCCCAGAAGGTTGTTAAAAATATCGTCCATCTCCACCACACCCCTGCGCAGGGTAAGCTGTGCCAGCTCGATCAAAACCGTGAGCAGAAAGCCCGCAAGCCAGGTTTTCCAAAAGCGCCCAAGTCTCCTGATACCCAAAGGCAGCAGGAAGCCGAAGGGCACAAACATAAGAATATTCAGAGCCAGATTTCTCCACAGTATTCCCGAGAAGCTCCTCCACGCTTCCCGATAAGAATAAAAAAGCGGAATCACCTTTCCGCCTCCCATATAGCTGCTCCGGTCCAGCAGTGTGGCGCTGAGAACCACAAAAAGATAGCACCCAAATACCGCCGCCCACAGAACCTTCCCCTTTGTCAGCCTCCGCTTTCCCTTCATCAGTTTCTTATAAATCAGGAAATATCCGATACAGAACAGGACCAGCGCCCCCACCGCCGCAAGCCCTCCCTGCAGCAAATATCTTTTCAGCATCTCTACAATACCCTCAAACTGCATACATAGCCCCCTTACCCTTACCATTAAACCGATTTTGTCATCTAAGCCTTGACCCTTCCCGGAATACGCGCAGGCCCCTCCAGGTACAGCGCCCTGCAAAAACAGCGCCTGCCGACATTTTCCTTTATACACCCGTGTGCATAAAAAACGGGAACAGTACGCAAAGCTGACGCATACTGCTCCCTGCTCATCTATTACCGCAATGTTTTTATCTTGGGTGCCCTGCCCGTCTTTGTTTCAGTGTAACATCATCCCTGCAAAAAAGCAAGATTCAAAAGGGCCTCAGGCAATGTCCTTCCCGCCGTATCTCCAAAACGCCGCGGCAATCCCAAGGGCGGCAAAAATCATTCCCGCCGCCAGATACCTGCCGTCGATGGCGCTTTCCGTGATAATGTCCGCACCCTCCGTATATCCGAAGGGCGTAATAAATTTGAGGAATTTTGTCTCCTGAACTAAATTGGCAATAATATTCATAAAATAAAAGGCGGCGGCGAGACCGATGCCAATTCCCGGACCTCCCCGTTTTAAAAACGCCGAGATACCGAACGTAACGGCCGCCGTCTCGATCTGCAGTAAAAAATAAGCCAAAAGCAGCAGCGCAAGCGTCTTTACAGGCGCCTCCTCTCCGATTGCCAGCACGGACAGCGCCGTAACACAGACAGCCACAGCGTTTAAAACAATAATCTGCACAATTACCGCGCACAGCTTCCCCGCTATAATCCGATATCTTGACACAGGATGCGTCAGCAGAAACTCCGCCGTGTGCTCCTTCTCCTCCTTTGCCAGAGCGGAAATACCCAGAAGCGCCGCAAAGAACGCTCCGCCCAGCCCCAGAACATTGCCGCACTCCACGCCGAAAAAGCCGATAAATTCCCCGAAATTTATCCTGTCCATGCCGAAAGCCTCCGAAAAGCCTCCCATCTCCGCAAACATTCCGCCCACATCCCCCATCTGAACAGACATCTCCGGATAGATCAGCACACAGATGCCCAAAATAAAAGAAATTGCCCCCGCCCAGATCAGCAGGGCGGTTCTCCCCCGCCTTAATTCATGCATAAATATCGTCATTGGCCGTTTCCTCCCTCATAGTAATGCATAAAAATCTCCTCCAGGTCAGGCTCTGCGATCGTAATATCCGCAAGCGAAAGCTCCGACAAGGCTTTCAGCAGGAGGGACGGCTCCCCGCTGTAGAAAAAGCTCACGGCGTCCCCAGCAGCATCCATATTCCTTATCATCCCCGGCGCATCCGTTCCGTCGTCCGTCCGCCCAAGGCATGTTTTCAAGCGCTCCGCCTGCTCCCGAAGGGACACATCCCCCTTACATCTGAGCGTCACTCTCTTTGCATCCGCATGCCCCAGCTTTTCCACGCTGTCGCAGGCCATCAGTCTTCCCTCCCTGATGACGGCGGCATGTCTGCAATACCGCTGAACCTCCGAGAGAATGTGTGAGGACAGAAAGACCGTCGCTCCCTCCTCGTTCCGCTCCTGCAGCAGGGCGTAAAACTCCCTTTGCATCAGCGGATCAAGCCCGCTGGTAGGCTCATCCATAATATACAGCTTCGGCCTGTGCTGCATGGCGCAGACAATGCCCACCTTTTTGCGGTTCCCCAGAGAAAGCTCGTCCGCCCTCCGGGAAGTATCCAGCTCCAGACGGCGGCACAGCTCCTCCGCCTCCGCGGAGCAGTCCTTCTTACGCAGCTCGGCGGAAAGCCGCAGCACATCTCTCACCCGCATCCCCTGATAGACGAAGGGCTCCGACGGCAGGTAACCGATCTGCGCCAGAAGCGACGTTCTGTCCTGCCGGATATCCTGCCCGAAAATCTCCGCCCGGCCCTCCGTAGCGGAAATCAGCCCCAGGAGAATGCGGATCGTGGTGCTCTTGCCTGCGCCGTTGGGACCGATAAAGCCGAAAAAATCGCCCTCCTCCACGGAAAGGCTGACATCCTCGATACCCCGGACCGCCCCATGCTCCTTCCCGTAATTTTGCCTGCCTCCATGACTTTGCTTTCGGACCGCCCCGTAATACTTTGTCAAATCATGCGTCGCTATCGCTTTCATTTATCCTTCTCCTTATTTTTATAGATCGCCTTCCAAAACCCCAGCAGCCGCTCAAAGTCCTTTTCCATCTGCGCCGCGTCCAACTCTCCCCGCTGAAGCATTTCCCACAGATAGCCCTCCGACGCCCAGTACATTTCACGATACACCATCTCCAGATCCAGCCCCGGCACGAAATCCTCCGGGTCCAGCCCTGCCAGGGCATTAACGGCCTTTACGTCAAAATGCCGGCGGTAGCTCCTCTGGATCTCCCCGCTGATTCCCTCGTCCTTCTCATAAAAAGCCTTTACGGCAAAGGATGCCATGTGGGGATACAGCTCCATTATTTTAAACTTTGCCCTCATTCCCCTCTCCATCATCTCAAAAAGGTCGGTAGATTCATAGCACTTATACTCCATAAGATACTTCATCGTAGTTTCCGCCCCCTTTTCCCACAGAAACAGATAGAACTCCTTTTTGTTTCGGAAATAGTGAAAAAGCAGAGACTTGCTGATACCCGCCTCGTCGGCAATTTCACTCATGGGGCTTTTTTTATAAGTGTTCTGCGAAAACACCCTGAAGCCTGCATTCATTATTCTTTGCTGCTTTTCCTCCGGCAGCCGGAAAAATTTTTCGTTCATAACTATAGGCTCCTCGCTGACCAATGCGGTTAATACCAATTATAACCCGTTGACCGTTTTTGAGAACCCCCTTTTTGGCATATGTTGCAAGGTGGCAGTCTACTGTTAATTTTTGGAACGTTTCTTGCTGCGCCGCCTGTATTGATAGAAACAGCAAGCATAAATAAGCCTGCTTCGAGTATAAATTCTGCCAGTCTTGATATAGGACCTTCGCAGGACACATACTTCATATTCAGAAAACACAGGCATAAAAGGGGCTGTCGCACTAAGAAAAACATATACAAGATTCAGTGGGATTTAATTCCAAAACAATACTATATCTTGTATACTCAATCCTTATTGCGACAGCCCCTTACAAAATCTCATATTCTGCCTGCGGTTATCTCCCGGATAACTGAAATTAACTCTTGGATAAAATTAACGCTTGGATAGTTTCAAACCCTTATTTTCCGGCATTTTCAAGGCGTTTGTTAGTTACTTGTCACTTACCCATATGATTTTATTGTGTTGCATACCATCTATCACAACCATTGCCCTGCATTCTAATTTATTGTCACAGATATTTTTTTCCCAAGCGATTCCGCTATTTTGGCAAGGAAATCCAAGCTGGGATTATAATTTCCGCTTTCCAATCTGGAAATATTACTTTTCTGTATACCTACTCTTTTTGCAAGTTCCGCCTGTGTTATGTTTTGTTCTTTCCTTGCTCTTATAATCTGCTCAATCGCTTCATATCTGGGCTTTAATTTTTCATATTCTATTTCAAATTCTTCATCCTTAAGCATATCGGATTTCATTTCTTCAAAAGATATTCCTGCTTTACTCATGATTCAGACCTCCTTTTATAGTCTTCCATATATTTTCTTGCTCTCTTTATTTCGTTTTCCGGTGTCTTCATGGTCTTTTTAATAAACCCATGCAACAGCACAAACTAATTGTTATAATATGTAAAATAAAATATTCTTGCAATATCGCTTGAAAACTTTATCCGTAATTCATACAACCCTTTATTATCTTTTCCTTTTATTGGTTATACATATGGCTCTCTCAATTCAGGGCCTAACTGCTTTAATAGCTCAATATCGCTAAAAGCTTTAGCCCTTAGTTTTGGATTAAGTGAATATAGAAAATCTTGCACTGGAATTTTGCCATTCTCTTTCATGTAGAAATCTAATTCAATTATTTTAATCACTTCCTTTGCTTGTTACCATGTTATCATATATGATAACTTTTTGTCAAACACATTATACTTTTTCATCATACTACAAAAAACCCACAGACAAAACATGTCTGTGGGTTTTCCATATCTTTTCTGTTCGTAAAAGATTTCCTATCGCTTGCTGAACTGCGGAGCGCGACGAGCCGCCTTGAGGCCGTACTTCTTTCTCTCCTTCATACGAGGGTCTCTGGTCAGGAAGCCTGCCTTCTTCAAAACAGGTCTGTAATCAGCGTCAACCTGAAGCAGGGCTCTTGCAATACCGTGCCTGATTGCGCCTGCCTGACCGGTAAATCCGCCGCCGTATACATTTACAAGAACGTCGAACTTTTCCGCATTATCGGTAGCTGCCAGCGGCTGGCGTACGATAACCTTCAGAGTCTCCATTCCGAAGTAGTCGTCCATATCTCTCTTATTGATAGTAACGCTGCCTTTTCCGGGCATTAAATATACTCTTGCGACAGCTTTCTTTCTTCTGCCTGTACCATAATATCTTTCAGTCTTTGCCATGATTATTTTCCTCCTATCCCTTAGAATGTCAGCACTTCAGGCTTCTGAGCCGCATGGTTATGCTCGGGTCCTGCGTATACATGAAGCTTGGTGTACATCTGTCTTCCTAAAGGTCCCTTGGGAAGCATACCCTTAACGGCATGCTCGATTACTTCCTCAGGCTTCTTAGCCAGCTTTTCTCTCAAAGTCGTCTCCTTCATGCCGCCTACATAATCGGAATGATGACGGTACAGCTTCTGATCCATTTTCTTGCCGGTAACCTTTACCTTCTCTGCATTGACAACGATCACATAATCGCCCGTGTCCATATGCGGGGTAAATATAGGCTTATTCTTGCCTCTCAAAATACTTGACACCTCAGATGCAAGGCGTCCAAGCGTCATATCTGCAGCGTCAACCACATACCAATTTCTATCGATCGTAGCGGGACTTGCCATAAATGTCTTCATGATATTTCCTCCGTATTACTTTTTCTTTGACTGTTCTGCCGGATCAGTTTCAGCAGCTCCGGCTGTTCGTCCTGTCTCTGTCCTGGTCCGCAGATGTCCGGGCTGCTTCTCAAAACTCCTCAGAACCACATATTTTCTATCTTTAAGCGCCGCGCCGGGGCTTTGGCGTCAACGCATAGAAAACACAAAAATAACGGTACAAAACCAATCTGATAAAATCAAATCGAAGGCAGTGTAAAACCCTGCCACACAATTAAAAATTATATTATAACAAAATTGCCCTGTCAAGATTAAATGTTAAATCTTTGCATTTTTTTACTCACTCCATCCTGAGCATCTCCGAATAGGCAAGAATAAAGGGACCGCTGCCCTTTCCCTCGTCGGTGAGATAGTCGCTTATCTTCTCATAATTATTTGTGCCGCTGGCACTCGCCTTGAAATATATGTCATGAAGACCCTGCTCGTCCAGCTTGAACTCCGCCATGCCCACAAACGCCTTGACTGCCGCTTCCCTGTAGGATTCATCCAGCCAGCCGTTGCGGACGCCCTTTAAGATAGTATAGACCATCATGGACGTGCCGCTGACCTCCAGACGGTTGGTTGCCGTGACCTTTTGGTCGGCCAGGTTTGCCCAAAGCCCGCTTTTATCCTGATATTTGAGCATGCCGTCCACAAAGGTCTTAAGGGCCGTCTTCCGCTCCTCCATATATTCGTCAGGCATCGCCTCCATGGCGTCCACCATGGCCATACCATACCAGCCTATGGCGCGGGTCCAGTGGAACCTGCACACATCGTCCGCGCTGTTTGCCGCATGATAATACAGTCCGTTCGGCGCAAGCAGCTTCTCCGCTACCCAGTCCAGACGCTCCTGAACCAGGGCAAGCTGTGCTGTATCTGCCGTCCTTGCCGCGTAGTTTGCAATAAAGGGCTGCAGCATATAGATTCCGTCCAGCCAGACCTTATATTTGGGAGACTTATCGCCGGACCAGCTGTGCCAATAGTTATGCCCCAGCGCCTCCTCGGTGTATTCCGCAGAAATGATATGCCCGTTGGTATTGGCATGGGCGGCATCGGTCAAGTCCCGGTACAGCTCCCCGCAGATCTTCATATAATCGTCGCTGCCGTCAGAGGCATAAAGCATAAGCGCCGCCGTCTTATAACAGTCCGCACCGTGGTAGTCCACATAACCCGCCCGGCTGCCGCTCAGAGTCTTCTGCCCCTCGCTGTCGGTTTCGATCATGGCATCCAGATATTCCTTCACATATGCCAGATATTCCCCGTTCTTTTCAGGGTCCGCCTCATAAATTCTCAGCAGCCCTTCCATAACGACGCCGTTATAATAGCTCCACTCAAACAAATAAGGCTTGGCGCCGGGTCTGCGCTTCTCGTTGTCCCATGTAAAAAACTGCCTGTCATCGGCAACCACCTGCGCCGGAACGTTGACCTTGGAATTGACGGTAAGGTCGTCGATATATTTCCGGGACTTTTCCATGGCTGCACCGATTCTCTCCTGTGTCAGCTCGCCGAGCTCCGGCTCCGGTGTGGGCTGGGCGGTAGGCTGCGCCGTGGGACGAGCCGTAGACTGTGGAGTTGGCTGGGGCTGCGCCGTGGGCTCCTGGGGCTGAATGGTAGGCTGGCCGGCAGGCTCCTGCGTACCCTGGGGCTGAACCGTGGGCTCCGCGGAAGGCTCACCCTCCTGCTTCCCGCAGCCTGCGGACAGCATCAGCAGCGCCGCCAGCAATAACGGCACAAAAATATTTTTTCTGCCGCCTGCAAGCCTTCCTCTCTTTTCTGTTTTACCTTGTTCACTTTTGTTCATAGCGTTCCCTTCCATACTGTTTTATTATGTTTTTGGAGTGCACGTTCCATGGCGCATTTAGAAAGCCCATTCCCTCAGCATATTTTACATATCCTGGAGCTCCATAAATCACGGGGCAAAAACTCCTTTCACTGCCGGAGCGGCGTCTAAAGAAATTCATATTTTACCAGCGTCAGTCCGTGCGCCGGTGCGGTAGCCCCCGCCGCGCTGCGGTTTCCCGCCTCCAGGACGGCGGTCATGGAGCCCGGCTCCCGCCTTCCCTGTCCCACCTCTATCAGGGTCCCCGCAATAATTCTGACCATATTGTACAGAAACCCGCTGCCGCAGACCCTGATAACCAGGTCGGCGCCCTGCTCCTCCACCTGCAGGCGATAGATGGTCCTCACCGTACTTTCCGCCTGCGAACCCGTCTGGCAGAAGCTCTTGAAATCATGCTCCCCCTCCAGAAAACCCGCCGCCTCCCTCATCCGCTCCAGGTCCAGCCTGCAATACAGAAAATACGAGTACAGGCGCTTCACCGGCATGGGAAATTCCCCGCGATAAATGCGGTATTCGTAGGTTTTGCGGCTTGCACAGCGCCTTGGATGCCAGTCCGGGGCAACCTCCTCGGACCTCTGTATCCGAATATCCTCAGGCAGCCGCTGATTCAGCGCATAAGAAATCTTCTCCGGCGGTATCCGGCTTTTTGTGTCAAACACCGCAATATTCCCCAGAGCATGGACGCCCGCGTCAGTGCGGCTGGCTCCGATTACCCGGACAGGCTCTCCCAAAAGCTCCGAAAGACAGCGGTTGAGCTCCGATTCTATTGTTATGCCATTGTCCTGCAGCTGCCAGCCGTGGTAGCCGGTACCGTCGTAGGCAACGGTCAAGCGCACTCTCCCCATCCGTTCACAGCCTCCCCAAAGAGATGCTTGCTATCAGGTAAAACAGAATACACAGATAGGCGCACCTGTCCCTTCTCTGATACACTAAAGGCTTCATCTTTGTCCTGCCCTCGCCGCCCCTGTAGCACCTTGCCTCCATCGCCATGGCAAGGTCATTGGCCCGGCGGAACGCCGAGATAAACAGCGGCACCAGCAGGGGAACCAGCGCCTTGGCGCGCCTGATAAGGTTTCCGCTCTCAAAATCCGCGCCCCGGGCAATCTGCGCCTTCATGATCTTATCCGTCTCCTCCAGCAGGATGGGGATAAACCGCAGGGCAATGGACATCATCATTGCCACCTCATGTACGGGCACCCTGAACAGCTTCAGGGGTCTCATGCCCTTTTCCATTCCGTCCGTCAGGTTGTTGGGCGTGGTCGTCAGCGTCATGACGGAGGAACCGATGACCAGCATGGAGAGTCGAACCGCCATGGTCACGGCAAGCTGCAGCCCTTCCATGGTGATTCGCAGCTTCCAAAACGACACCAGGGGCGTACCCGGCGTGAGAAAAAGGTTAAAAACCACCGTGAGCAGCAGAAGAAAGACCATCGCCTTCATACCCCGTATCATAAATTTAAAGGGCACTTTTGAAAGCCTGATGACTACGGCAAGAAAGACAGCCGCCGCCGCATATCCGATAAAATTTCTGAAAAAAAACAGAGAAATGATATAAAGCAGGGTGCCCGCAAGCTTCACCCTTGGGTCCAGCTTATGTATGATCGACTCTGTCTGATAATATTGCCCTAACGTTATGTCCCTGAGCATATTTCCTCACATTCCGCCGCGCAAGCGGCAATTTCAATTCAATGCCCTGTAGATTGTTTCTGCCGCTTCCCCGACGGTGGCGGCATCCACGTCCACCCTGAAGCCTCTTTTTCTCAGCTCCTGAAGGACATAGGTCATCTGCGGCGCCGCAAGCCCCACCTCCTCCAGCTCCTTATAATGGGAAAATACCTCCCTGGGTATATCGTCGTACATGACACGCCCTTTGTTCATCACAATGATCCTGTCCACATACTCCGCCACATCCTCCATGCTGTGGGACACCAGCAGAATGGTCATCCCCGTCTCGGCCTGAAGCTTCTTAATCTGCTTCAATATTTCATCCCTGCCCTTCGGGTCAAGCCCCGCCGTGGGCTCATCCAGAATCAATACCTGGGGCTTCATGGCAAGCACTCCCGCAATGGCCACACGCCGTTTCTGCCCGCCGGACAGCTCAAAGGGCGACTGATAGTACAGCTCGTTTGGCAGCCCCACCTTCCGCAGGGCGTCAAAGGCGCGCAGCTCCGCTTCCTTTTTGTCCAGTCCCAGGTTTTTCGGCCCAAAACACACGTCGGAGAATACGTCAATCTCAAACAGCTGGTGCTCCGGGTACTGAAAAACCAGCCCCACGCTGCTTCTGAGCTTTTTCATATCATAGTCCCTGTCATAGATGTCCTCGCCGTTATAATAAATATGGCCTGATGTGGCTTTCACCAGCCCGTTCAAATGCTGCATCAGAGTGGACTTGCCCGAGCCGGTGTGCCCGATAATCCCGACGAACTGCCCGTCCGGAATCTGCAGGCAGATATCATCCAGGGCTTTTACCGCCAGAGGCGTATCCTCCCCGTATATATAGGTCAGATGATCCAAAATAATCGGCATAACGTTTCTCCTGTCAAAATACTTTCCTCTGCGCAGCCGCTCCCTTCACGCCTGCGCTGCCGCAGTCAGACCTGTCTCCTGCCCCCGGCAAGCCTAAAGCTTTTCTATTGCGTCGGCAAATTCCTTTACGGTGAGAATACCGTCCGGCAGCCGCAGTCCCTTCTTTTTCAGCTCATAGGCAAGCAGCGTAACCTGCGGCACATCCAGGCGCAGCTCCTTTAGCCGCTCCACCTGGGAGAAAATTTCCCTAGGCGTTCCCTCCATGGCAATTTTCCCGCTGTCCATAACAAACACCTTATCCGCGTAAATGATTTCCTCCATGTAATGAGTAATCAATATAATCGTGACCCCCTCCACCTGATTCAGGGCGCGGACCGCACGCACTACCTCCCTGCGTCCGCTGGGGTCCAGCATGGCGGTAGGCTCGTCGAGCACAATGCACTTGGGATGCATGGCAAGCACGCCGGCAATGGAAACTCTCTGCTTCTGTCCGCCGGAAAGCTTGTTGGGGGAATATTTGCGGAATTCATACATGCCTACCGCCCTCAGGCTCTCCTCCACACGCTCCCATATCTCCTTAGTGGGGATGCCCATATTCTCCGGCCCGAAGCCCACGTCCTCCTCCACTACCTGACCGATGATCTGATTGTCCGGGTTCTGGAATACCATTCCCGCCGTCTGGCGGATATCCCAGATCTTTTCCTCCTCAGAGGTATCCATGCCGTCCACCCACACCGTTCCCTCCGTGGGATTCAAAATTGCGTTTATATGCTTTGCAAGCGTGGACTTACCCGAGCCGTTATGCCCTAAAACGGCCACAAAGCTTCCCTGTGCAATGTCCAGGTCAACCTTGTCCACCGCGGTGGTGATCCCCTCCACATTGCCGTCCTCGTCACGCCTGATATATTCAAATGTCAGATCCTTTGTCTTTACGATACTCACCTGTAATCACACCTCTTTTTTGCGCTTCTACCATTATAATCAATTACAGGAAAAATTACAATGTGCAAAGTTGCGGTTCGCGCACCATTTTCCCGACCATATTTTTACTTTACGCCTGCTCCTTTTTTATACTCTGCCTGCAGCACCTGCTCTTTTTTTATACTCTGTTTGCAGCGCTCGCTCCTTTTTACACGCTGCCTGCAGCACCTGCTCTTTTTCACTCGCTGCCCGCAACACTCGCTCCTTTTTACACTCTGCCCGTAGCACCTGCTCTTTTTCACTCGCTGTTTGCAGCGCTCGCTCTTTTTTACACGCTGCCTGTAGCACCTGCTCTTTTTCACTCGCTGCCCACAGCACTCGCTCCTTTTTACACTCTGCCTGCAGCGCTCGCTCTTTTTACACTCTGCCCGCAATTTACAAATTGTCCGCAATGTGTTAAAATTGTCACAGCTTGGCTTAATGGTTATTATATAAACGCGTTGTCGAAAGCATACACATCGCTTGTTTCTAATATGGCATGAAGCAATGCGAAAGAAGGCGCCAAAATGAATTGTAAACTTTATAAAGGAATGTTTCTATGGATAAAAAGAAAATTATGACAATGGTTGCCGCGCTGGCTGCAATTCTGGTCATTGTCAGAAGTCTCACAAAGCTTGCGGGGGGCGACTCCATGAGCCTGTCGGAATACGCGGCGCTGAACGCATCCGCGCGCCCTTCGGAAGGTCCGCTGCCCGGAGAGGAACCCGACGCCCCATCTGCACCGCCCGTTCCCTCCCCGACGGCATCCCCTGCCCCGGTATCCGCCCTGATCGGAGCCTCCCTGAACGGCAGCTCTCAGCTTAAGGAACGCACTACCTATACCGAAGGCTTCTATTATGAGCCTCTCTCCGACAATCTGCGCCGCTATATCACGGGAATCTCCTATCCCGCAGGGCAGCCCGATACCAAGGAACCCGCCGTTCAGCCGGAACAGAACAGCACGGCAGCGCCGGACGCTCCCGCCGACCGGGACGGCAGTACACCGGAAGCACAGGGAAGTACGGATTTGGCTGAACTTGAGCAGCTTCGCTATGTGCATATCTGGCACTACGACTTTTCGGGAACGCCTCAGGAGGGCGAGCTTATCTGCAACGAGTATATCGCCCGGGATCTGGTGGAAATTTTTTATGAGCTGTACCGCAACGAGTATCAGCTGGGTAAGGTTCTCTTAATCGACGAATATGACGGTGACGCGGATGCCGCAAGGGAGGACAACAACTCTTTTTGCTTTTACTTCCCACAGGACACGGAGGACAGCGGCCTTTCCAAGCATGCAGCAGGGCTTGCCCTGGACATCAATCCCCTGTATAACCCCCGCATCACCTACGAGGCGGACGGCAGCCGGATAATCACCCCTGCTTCCGCCGCCGATTACGCGGACCGTACAGCAGACTTTCCCTATAAAATCGACGAGGACGATCTATGCTGCAAGCTCTTTGTCCGGCACGGCTTTACATGGGGCGGCAATCGCAACAACGGCAAGGACTACCAGCACTTTCAGAAAGCCATGCCCTGAAATATATATTGAAAAAACCGATGCGAATGCACCGGTTTTTTTATATCTTTTATTCCGTTTATGACATCCTTATACTAACTCCAGAACTACTTCCATAGCTGCGTCGCCCTTACGCGGTCCGATCTTTACAATTCTGGTGTAACCGCCCTTGCGGTCCGTATACTTAGGTCCATATTCATCAAAAAGCTTTGCGACAAGATCCACCTTCTTGGTATTTCTCTTTCTGCCTGCCGCCTCCTTGGGAACATCGATAACAGGATACAAAACCTTCAGCATCTGGTGTCTTGCATGAAGGCGGGAGGGAAGATCCTTCTTGATCTCCTTCTCTACGGAATCGAACTTCGTTACCTTCTTGCCGTCTACAACTTCCTTTACACGCTTGCCGTCCTTATCCTTTACAGGAACCTTTGCGGTAACGGTTACGGTCTCATAGTTATCCTTTTCCTTAACTGCAAGAGCGATAAGCCCCTCCGCGATCTTTCTGACTTCCTTAGCCCTCATCTCTGTTGTAACGATCTTTCCATGATACAGCAATGCCGTTACCTGGTTTCTCAGCAGCGCCTTTCTCTGTGAAGATGTCCTGCCAAGCTTTCTGTATTTAGCCATAATAGTTTTCCTTTCTCCATTCATGGTACATCCGGCCACGCTCTTTGGGCTTACTTACCGAATGCATAATATTTCCATCCGAAGATTAACCGTGGACGCACGCTTTGGTTTTACCGCCCAGGGAAACTCCCGATATCTAGTTATCCTCGCTGGGATTTAACTGAAGACCCAGCTCCTTCAATTTTGCAAGAACCTCCTCCAAAGACTTACGTCCAAGGTTGCGGACCTTCATCATATCTTCAGAGGTCTTGTTGCACAGCTCTTCCACCGTGTTGATGCCGGCTCTCTTTAAGCAGTTATAAGAACGAACGGAAAGCTCCAGCTCGTCAATGCTCATCTCAAGAACCTTTTCCTTCTCATTGTCTTCCTTCTCGATCATGACCTCTGCGGTCTTTGCATTCTCCGAAAGATCAATAAAAAGGCTCAAATGCTCGCTCAAAACCTTTGCGGCAAGGCTTACCGCCTCGTCGGGAACCAGGGTTCCGTTTGTAAACACATCCAGAGTCAGCTTATCGTAGTCCGTAATCTGACCTACACGTGTATTATTCACAGTGACATTGACTCTCTCAACAGGCGTATAAATAGAATCCACCGCTATCACGCCTATAGGCAGATCCTCGTGTTTGTTCCTGTCAGCGCTGACGTAGCCGCGGCCTCTGGTAATGGTCAGTTCCATGTAAAGCTTGGTATTCTTGCCGCTCAGATGCGCAATTACCAAATCCGGATTCAGAATCTCAATATCCTGATCAACCTGAATATCGGAAGCATGTACAACGCCTTCTCCCTCATACTCGATGTATGCGGTCTTTGCCTCATTTGTCTCGCTGTTGTTTTTGATGGCGAGGCTTTTGATATTCATGACGATCTCCGTCACATCTTCCTTGACACCGGGAATAGAGCTGAACTCATGCAGCACACCTTCAATCTTGATCTGGCTCACCGCTGCTCCAGGCAGGGAGGAAAGCATAATTCTTCTCAGGGAATTGCCAAGCGTAATGCCGTAGCCTCTTTCCAAAGGCTCAACCACAAACTTTCCATACTTCTTGTCTTCTGAAATTTCTGTGACCTCAATGTTAGGTCTTTCAAAATCAAACACTCGAATACCCTCCTTTTTGATAGTTAACCAGATACCCCGCAACACGCCGACGGAATACCCGGTTCTCGCGGAAATAAAGACACAAGCGCTCTGACGCCATAATCTGCACAATAACGGGCAGATATATGACCCCAGAGGCCAGTAGGGCAGCTTTACTTAGAGTACAACTCGACAATAAGCATTTCATTCACGGGAACATCAATCATCTCTCTGGAAGGAAGGTTCTTGATGGTTCCCTTTAAGCCTTCAATATCCACATCCATCCATTCGGGTACCAGCCTGCCGCCGGTTACTTCTACAATGTCCTTGTATCTCTGCATGGACTTGGCGCTTTCCTTTACCTCGATCACGTCGCCTGCTTTAACCAGGTAAGAAGGAATACTTACCTTCTTTCCGTTTACAAGGATGTGCTTGTGGCCGACATTCTGACGCGCCTCTCTCCTTGTTCTTGCAAAGCCCATTCTGAAAACCACATTGTCAAGACGGCTCTCAAGCATGATCATCAGGTTTTCACCGGTCATTCCCTTCATTCTGTCCGCATTTTCATAATAATTCCTGAAAGGCTTTTCCAGAACTCCGTAAATGAACTTTGCCTTCTGCTTCTCGCGAAGCTGCAGACCATACTCACTGACCTTCTTGCCTGCTCTGAGGTTCTGTCTGTTTGATTTCTTGTCATATCCCAGATAAGAAGGCTCCAAGCCCAGGGAACGACATCTCTTTAATACGGGTACGCGATTTACTGCCATTTTATTTTCTCCTTTACTATAGGATACTTACATATCCATAGATGTTTACAATACCGCGGCGCATATCCGGTGATACCCGGCATGTGCCCCGGCACCTTCTTCCAACATTTTCTTTACCTGCCGGAAAGCCCCCGCCGGACTTTGCCTGACAGAATTTAATACCTGTAATGCCTCCCGGGCACTGTATGCCGGCTTCCCGAAAACTAGACACGGCGCCTCTTGGGAGGACGGCATCCGTTGTGCGGAACCGGAGTCACGTCGCGGATGCTTACCACTTCCAGACCGCATGCCGAGAGTGCTCTGATAGCAGCCTCGCGCCCTGAACCGGGACCCTTTACAAATACGTCTACGGACTTCAATCCGTGCACAAGGGCAGCCTTTGTAGCTGTCTCTGCCGCCATCTGTGCAGCATATGGAGTAGATTTCCTTGAACCTCTAAATCCCAGACCACCAGCACTTGCCCAGCTGAGAGCGTTGCCCTCATTGTCCGTCAATGTAACAATGGTATTGTTAAAAGAAGACTGGATATGTGCCTGTCCGCGTTCAACGTTTTTCTTAACGCGCTTCTTTGTTACCTTTTTTGCAACCTGTTTAGCCATTTTTTAAACTAACCTACTTTCTCATGATTTGTTACCGTTTTCAACTGTTACTTCTGCTTTTCCTGCTATGGCTAACTTCAGCTTAATCAGCCTATAACTTACTTCTTATCAGCCATGGTACGCAAAGCGTACTTGTCATGACTTACTTCTTCTTATTAGCCACGGTACGCAAAGCGTACTTGTCATGACTTACTTCTTCTTATTAGCCACGGTACGCTTGGGTCCCTTGCGGGTTCTCGCATTATTCTTGGTATTCTGGCCACGGACGGGAAGACCCTTACGATGACGGATACCGCGATAGCATCCGATCTCCTGAAGTCTCTTGATGTTCAGGGCAACCTCACGTCTCAAATCACCCTCCACAGTGACGTTCAGCTTTTCAATAGCCTCGGTAAGCTTCTTCACTTCGTCATCGGTTACGTCCCTGACTCTGGTATCGGGATTGACGCCTGCCTCTTTCAAAATCTTGTTGGCGGTGGTTCTTCCGATTCCATACACATAGGTCAAACCGATTTCAATTCGTTTTTCTCTAGGTAAGTCTACACCTGCGATACGAGCCATTTACATTTCCTCCATTTTCTGTGTTTCCGACTTTTCGGATCACACTCTGCGTACTGATTGGTCTGTTAGTGTGTACGCTTTTCGTTACTAATTGACTGGGGCTTTCACCCAATCGGACTTGCATCCAATCTGTCCACGACGAATCCTGTGGTGCCAAGAAGTAATCTCCGGTAAGCCCTATCCCAGCTCTATGTTAATCAATGCCGCCATGCCCATGCTTCTCACGGACGGCGCCGGCATTGGTTCAGCCGCACATATCAACCGGACAGGAACTCACTTAACCTGCGTCGACTGCCACACCGTATATCGAATGTGACACGCCGTACTGACTGCAGGCGGTGATTATCCCTGTCTCTGCTTATGCTTCGGATTCTCGCAAATTACTCTGATGCGTCCTTTTCTCTTAATGATTTTGCACTTGTCGCAAATCTTTTTTACTGATGATCTAACTTTCATGTTAAACCCTCCTTTCAGAAAAGACCGTTTTACATTGTAGCACAAGAAATTCAAGAGCGCAAGTATTTTTTTGTTAAAATATGCATACGGACTGCCGCGGCGTGCCACATATGCAATCGAACAGAGAAGATTTACCCTCCCCTGCTCGCCGCGCCGGGCTTCCGTCAGCTTCTGCCGACAATTTTTCCCTGGACGCCCGTGTACATAAAAAAAGCCGTCCTGCGACAGCTCTTTTTATTTTTCTGTATTATTTCAATATTTATATCCGTGTCTTTTGATAAGAACAAGTACCGTCTCCACCGCCGCAAGACTGAGCAGAATGGTTCCCCAGAGGATATAGCTCTTTGCATGGGGACTCGCCGCGGAGGCCTGATATCCAAGAGAGATGCACAGGGGCATAATGCCGAATTGCAGATGCGTGCACATAATCAGCAGGGACTCCCTGCCGATTTGCCCCAATGCCGGAACGCGCAGGCGACGCTTTTCCAGGCTGTAAAAAATCAAAACCAGCCCTGCGCTCAAGGCGGCCGCCCCCGTGAGCCACAGCAGGGGTTCCTCTATATTCATGATGCGCCAATCCGCCGTTGAAACCGCCAAGCCGCAGCTTATGCCGGCTGCCAGGCACAGCGCCGTGACAAGCGCAGTCCGCCTCCCGCCGGCCTTTTTCAGAAAGCCGTCAAGCGCATAGCCAACACCTACAAACAGCTGCCCCACACAGGCCCTCAGAGCCAGGACAAAAACACAGCCCACGGCCTGCAGCCACAGAGCGCCCGCTTCCCTTTCCCCGGCCCGCATAAAAGAGCCGCAGACACATGCGGCTGCCGCCAAAGAAGCGGAAACCGCCGCCTGCAGCCAAGTCCTTCCAAGCCTGCGCACCAGCAGCCAGAGCGCCTCGCCCAGCAGCAATGTCGGCAGGAACCATAGGACGCTGATCCCGAATCCGGTGACAATATGAAGCGTATTTGTCAAGGAGACCTCCTGGAACAGATACAAAAGGCTGAAAACAAGATAAACCGGCAAAAGCCTTTTAAATCTCTTTACCGTATAATGCTTAAAATCCAGCCCTTCCGGCTCCTTTTGCGCCATCAGAAATCCGGAGACCACAAAGAAGACCGCCAGCTCATAGACAGAGAAAAATCTGACCGGGCGGTCCAGCTCCACCATCGGGTCGGAGCTGGACACCATGGCAAATAAATGCCCTAAAACAACGCTGATAATAGCAATTCCTTTTACATTGTCAACAAACTCATATCTCTTATTCATATCTCGCGCCGCATATCTCCTCTGCCCGCACAGGCCTCCCGCGTCTGCCCGTCTCCCTCAGACTTACGCAAACGGATTTTCCGTGGGATACAATGTTCCCGCAGGCTGGTTGTAGTTCAGATCCTCCAGGGGTACGCCTATGTACTTGAATACCTCGTACAAAACCTTTCCGAAATGCCCGAAGGCAACCGCACCGTGGTGGGGGAAGTTCTTTTCAATCAATACGTGGCGGTAGAAACGCCCCATCTCAGGAATGGCAAAAACACCGATGCCGCCAAAGGATTTCGTTGCCACAGGAAGCACCTCGCCCTGCGCAATGTAAGCGCGGAGCCTGTTGTCCGCGGTGGACTGAATGCGATAGAAGGTGATGTCTCCGGGGATAATG
This sequence comes from uncultured Acetatifactor sp., assembly GCA_910578215.1. Classification (GTDB taxonomy): domain Bacteria; phylum Bacillota; class Clostridia; order Lachnospirales; family Lachnospiraceae; genus Acetatifactor. The sequence continues at coordinate 69,304 of CAJTPH010000008.1, forward strand.
TCCCCCTCCAGGGTTCCCTGGGTAACCTCCTCCGGAAGGGTACGCGCCATAATCATCTGATATTTCATGCTGCAGGAGGTAAGCTTCTTGGTGTTGGTATTCCCGCAGTGGAAACCCATAAAGGTATCCTTATGCGTATAAGGGAACCTGCCCTCCACAGACGCCTGGTACATATCCGCGGGAACGGTATTGTTGATGTCAAGCAGGGTGACAATATCCTCGCTGACACAGGTGCCGATAAATTCGGAGAGGCATCCGTAAATATCAACCTCGCAGGACACCGGAATACCCATTCCGGTAAGGCGGCTGTTTACATAGCAGGGCACAAAGCCGAACTGCGTCTGGAATGCAGGCCAGCACTTTCCCGCAATGGCAACATACCTGCGGTAACCCTTATGCGCCTCGATCCAGTCCAGCAGCGTGAGCTCATACTGCGCCAGCTTGGGCAGCACCTCGGGCTTCATGTTGCCCGCGCCCAGCTCCTCCTCCATCTCCTTTACCTTGGCAGGAATCCTTTCGTCCCCGTCGTGCTTCTTATACGCCTCAAACAGGTCAAGCTCGGAATTTTCCTCTATCTCCACACCCAGATTATAGAGCTGCTTGATGGGCGCGTTGCAGGCAAGGAAATTCAGGGGCCTGGGGCCGAAGGAAATAATCTTCAGACCGCTTAAGCCTATGATTGCCCTTGCAATGGGAATAAATTCATGAACCATGTCCGCACATTCCTCTGCGGTTCCCACCGGGTACTCGGGAATATATGCCCTGACGCCCCGCAGCTTTAAATTGTAGCTTGCGTTCAGCATACCGCAGTATGCGTCGCCGCGCCCGCCTATCAGGTCGCTCTGGCTCTCCTCCGCCGCCGCGATGAACATGGCGGGACCGTCAAAATGCTTCGCCAGCAGAGTCTCGGAAATCTCGGGGCCAAAGTTTCCAAGGTACACGCAGAGAGCGTTACAGCCTGCCTTCTTAATGTCCTCCAGCGCCTGCATCATATGTATCTCGCTCTCCACAATGCAGACCGGACACTCGTAGACGGCTTCCTCGCCGTACTTTGCGGTGTAAGCCGCCATAAGCGCCTTTCTTCTGTTGACGGACAGACTTTCCGGGAAGCAGTCGCGGCTCACCGCAACAATGCCGATTTTTACCTGTGGTAAATTATTCATGTCAGAATCCTCCTTATTATAGCTTTGCCTCTGCACTCCAGAGCCTGCGTTTAGAGGCTGTTTTGCTGATGCTGTTATTGTATCGCATTTGACGGGCTTTTTCCACCATTATTTATCAGGCTCCCGCTACCCTCTCACCCAGACGCTCATCTCGCCCTCGCCGCGGTTATTCCAGGCATAATAGGGCACAAAGGTAAGCGTCGTCTCCTTCTCCCGAGGCGGGGTGTACGCGCCGTAAAGGGGCGCCTCCTCTATGGAGGGCTCCTGCCTGAAGCCGGGCACCTTCAGCACCCGCATCTCATGTCCAAGCTCTCGGCTGACCGCCACTTCCACTCCCGGAAGAAGGGGCTCCTGCCACGGTTCTGTCTGGGGCCGGCATGCCGGCAGCCCTTCGGCAGATACCGACAGTTCCCCTCGCTGCCCGGGCTCTCCTTCGCCCGCGGACTGCCGCGCCATGTCCTGTGCCGGTCCTGCGGACTGCTGCATGCTTTCCGAAGACGCGCCCGCGGCCTGACGCATATTACCCTGCGCCGCCTTCTTCATGTCCGCCCGAAGCAGGTGCAGTCCGCTTCCGTTGTCCGCCTCCTCCATACAATAGCAGATGGGCCCCCGCAAAAAGGCAGCCTTGCCTATATCCTCCCGGACCCTTGTGTTGGCGCTGACGCAGCGCACCTCCATGGGAATGTCGATATATATTTCGTCGCCGTCCCTCCATTCCCCGGACAGGTACAAATACCCCCTTTCCAGGCGAATCCGCATCTCCCGGACTTTCTCATCGGACTTCTGCCCCAAAAGCGCCGCGGCGTCTATGGGCGTCCCCAGGGAAACAAGCCCTGCCCCGCTGCCCGCCTCTCTTACCGCTATATGGCAGTCCGCCACTGTCCGTCCGCCTGCGGCGGCATCCCTTACCTCCGCCGTCATGCTTCTGCACCAGCCGGGAACCCGGAAGGCAAGCGTCCCCTGTACCGTCTTTGTCCCGTCCGCACCTTCCGTTTCCTCCAAATGAAGCACCGCCCTGACCTTCCCCTCCCAAGGAAAGCCGCTCTCAAGCTGCATATCCACCGGTCTGCCGTTCAAGGTAAAGCCTGCCCTGCTTCCCACATAAAGGTGGGTGTACAGCGTATCCTGCCCGGCCGTATATACATAAGCGCCGATGGAGCTGACGATTCGGGCAATGTTCGGAGGACAGCAGGCACAACCAAACCATTTCTGGCGCACGGTCTTTACATGGCGCTTCCTCTCGTCCTTCAGACAGCCCTCCGGAACCGCCTCCAGCGGATTCACATAGAAAAAGCTCCTGCCGTCCAGCGCCATTCCCGCCAGCACCGTATTGTAAAGCGCCTGCTCCATCACGTCTCCGTAACGGCTGTCCGCCTGTATTTCCAGCATCCTTCTGGCAAAAAAGGCAAGACCGATGGCGGCGCAGGTCTCCGAGTACGCCGTATCATTGGGTAGATCATAGGGATAAGAAAACGCTTCTCCTATATGTGTGCCGCCGATACCTCCTGTTATATACAGTTTTTCGTTTACAATGCTGTTCCAGAGCCTTTCACATGCCGCAAACAGCTCCTCGTCATCCGTCAGCCTTGCCACATCCGCCATGCCGCTGTAAAGGTACACCCCGCGCACCGCATGTCCCACCGCCTCCGACTGCTTCCTGACAGGCAGATGTGCCTGATGGTAATGAAAGCGCAGCTTCTGGCGAGATACTTCAGGGGCATCCTCTGCGGCGCCCTCCGCCGCGCCCTTCTCCGATTCCCCGTCGGGAGCTTTCCAGGGCCTGCCCTCATGCTCTGCCCGCTCCCTGTCCTCTATGTCAAAGTAATAAGGCTTTGTACCCCGCATTTCCAGAAAGAAACGGCCCAGCTCCAGATACCTTTCCTTCCCTGTCAGCTCATAGAGCCGTGCCAGCGCCATCTCCGCTATTTCGTGCCCGGGATAGCCCTTGCACTTTCCCTCCTCATAGCCGAACCGGCTGCAAATAAAGTCCGCATACCGCTCTGCCGCCTTCAGCAGCTTATCCTTTCCGGTGGCCTGATAATAAGACACCGCCCCCTCTGCCAGATGCCCGAAGCAATACAGCTCGTGGTGGTCGCGCAGATTGGTGAAAATACGGTCCATACCGTTGATGATATAATATGTATCCAGGTAACCGTTTTCCGCCTGTGCCGCACAGACAATGTCGATAGCCTCGTCCGCAGTCCTTTCCAGCTCCTCGTCGGGATGACTGGCAAGGGAATAGCCCACCGCCTCAATCCACTTGGCAAAATCGCTGTCCTGAAAAACAAAGCCGTAAAACCTGTCCGGGTCAGGATGCTCCGGGTCCTCCGGCAGCGCCTCAAAGCCCCGGAAGGTGTACACGGGCGCGGCAAAGCCCGCTCCCTGTTCCCGCTTTTTTCGCATCATTTTTCCTGCCACCTTAAAATTGCGCATACAAAAACTGGGCGCCGCTCCGGGAACCCTGTCGTTCAGCGCCTCCCACTGATAGGGAATCACCTCCCTGCGCACCAGCTCCTGCTCCCTGCCCCAGAATTCGTCCGTGACAACCACGTTTTTTAAATCCAAAGGCCTGCTGTAATTCTCCTGTTTCATCTGCCCGCTTCCCGCCTTTCGCTTTTTTTATAAGAAAGTCATATGATGCTTCATATATTATCCCACTCAAAATCCCTCTTGCCGTACCGCCTTCTGTCAGCTTAAGTATATCAAATTACGGGGATGAAGGAAAGCGGTAAAACCTTTTTGTAAAAAACATAGAATTTTTTTGTTAAAATGCTGTAAAAATTATCTACAGCATTCTTGTGATTTCCCATATGTAGTGGTATAATAAATTGCAATGCCACGAAATATTGTAAATTAAAATTGGTACGGTTTGTAGAGCAATGCTCTGAACCCTAATGAAAATACAGAGAGAATACGGATGAATCAATCTGATTTAAAAAGAAATTCCTGCATGCTGCGGGGGCCCCTGACAAAAAAAGGATATATGCGTTGGTGGCATTCCTTCTCGGGAATCCATGCACAGACAGGAACCGGTCGTACATTTTTTGTGGAATTCTTCATTATTAATCCCCGCCTGGGAGGAGAACTGCCCGTCCTGGGTCAACATCCCTATTACAAAAAACGGGGCATGAAGCCCTCCTATATAATGATTAAGGCAGGCATATTTCCGGGTGAAAACGGCGAGTCCGGAAAACAGCTCCATGCCTTTTATCCCATCTCCTCCCTGAAGGCTGCCAAATTCCCCCTCGTAATGCAGGTAGAGGATTGCTTTTACAGCGAGGACAGAATATCCGGATTTGTGGATGTAAGCCTCCAGGAGGCAAACCATCGCTCCTTTATGACAGACGCAGGCTGCATGGAGTGGGATCTTGAGGTAAGCAAAGCCGTGTCCTGCCACACGGGGGTCTATGGAGGCCGTTTCATGCAGATGCTGAACGCTCTTGACAGCTACTGGCATGGGGAGGGCATCCGCAGCTTTTTTAAGGGAAGCGTCACCCTGGACGGTGAAGCCTATTTGGTGACCCCCGAAGACAGCTATGGCTATGCGGACAAGCACTGGGGACGCACCTACAACAACCCGTGGCTCCAGCTTGCATGCTGCCGCCTCACCAGCGAAAAGGCCGGACGGACGCTGCGCCATTCGGCGCTTGCCATCAACGGCTGTCATCCCCGTTTCCTGTGCTTCCCCATGCACAGAAGGCTGATGCTGCAGCTGACCTACATGGGCGAGGATTTTGAGTTTAACCGGTGTAAGTGGGAGGTAAAGGAGACAAACAAAAGAATCATCTGGCATATTCTGGCACAGAATAAGGTCTCTGTGGTTAAAATTTCCGGAAGCTGCACAAAGACCCAGCTCATGTTTTTGAAATACGAAAACCCTGACGGTCTTTTATCCCGCTTTCCTCTCTGGGCAGGCGCCTGCGGTATCGGCTCCATTCAGCTCTACCGAAGATCCCAGGGCGGACGAGAGCTTCTGGATACCCTGACGCTGGAAAATGCGCTCTGTGAATACCGGGCAGAGGAAGCCTAAAGCCGTTAAATACATAAGACAGGCATGATAAAGCCGGGCAGGAATTTCGTTTTCCTGCCCGGCTTTTCATGCCTGTCTTTATTTTTGTCGCCTATACGTTCCGTTGTCTGCAAGTCCTTCGGTGCCGCGACACCAAAATCCCCGGCAGAGCGGTCAGCGCTCCAAGAAGCCCTTGTAGTTGCGCACGAGCATCTGGGATTCAACCTGCTTCATAGTCTCAAGGACTACGCTTACGATAATGATAAGGCTTGTACCGCCAAAGGACACGCTGGCATTAAATACACCGCTGAAAATATAGGGAAGAACCGCAACAATCGTCAGCCCTATAGCGCCAATGAGCACAATATAATTGAGCACCTTATTCAGGTAATCACTGGTAGGCTTTCCAGGTCTGATTCCGGGGATAAAACCGCCCTGCTTTTTCATGTTATCGGCAACCATCAAAGGATTAAAGGTAATGGATGTATAGAAATATGCAAAGAAAATAATCAATACAATATATGCCAATAATCCGATGGAATACTTCAGCTGAGACGGATTACACCAATATTGGGAATTCAGGTACTTCAGTATCTCGTTCCACACGCCGGTGCCATTATACCCCACGAAGGTAGAAATCAAAATCGGCATCTGAAGCAAAGACTGTGCAAAAATAACCGGAATAACGCCTGCGGTATTGATCTTCAGAGGAATATTTGAAGTCTGTCCGCCTACCATCTTTCTTCCCTGCACCTTGTTTGCATACTGCACCGGAATCCGTCGTACTCCGTCATTCAGGATGATTACCAGGACCACCATTGCAACAATCACCGCAAAGATGATCACCGCAGCGAGAACTGCAGTTGCAGGCGGCTTCCCAATAACAAACTGTGCAAACAGATTTGCCAGATCCTCAGGCAGCCTGGAAATAATATTGATGACGAGCACAATGGAGATACCGTTTCCGATACCCTTCTCCGTAATTCTCTCGCCAATCCACATCAGGAAAGCGCTGCCCGCGGTAAGCGTAGCAATGGCACAGATCACATTCAGTGCGTTGTAATCCCGCAAAAGCCCCTGTCTGCCGAATCCGACAGACATAGCCGTTGCCTGAATCAGCGCCAGGACCACGGTTACATACCTCGTAATCGCGGTCATCTTCTTTCTTCCGTCCTCGCCGTCACGCTGCATTTCCTCAAGCTTCGGAATCGCAATCGTGAGCAGCTGCATTATGATGGAAGACGTAATATAAGGGCTGATATTCAATGCCAAAATCGACCCATTCAGGAAGGAACCACCGGTAATCGCATCAAAAAAGCCAAACGCGCCGTTAGACTGGGAAGCAAACCAACTCTTAAAGTAATCGCCGTCTATTCCCGGCACAGGCAGCTGTGATCCGATACGGATCACAACAAGCATGGCAAAGGTAAAAAATATCTTATTTCTGAGATCCTTGATTTTGAATGCGTTTTTCAGGGTTGTAAACATTTACATCACCTCTGCTGTTCCACCAAGCGCCTCAATCTTTTCTTTTGCAGATGCACTGAATGCGTCTACCTTCACATTGAGCTTTTTGGTAAGTTCTCCGTTTCCAAGCACCTTAACTCCGTCTCTGGGGTTTTTAATGATACCTGCTTCGATAAGTGCATTTACATCTACTGTTGCTCCATCCTCAAAACGCTCCAAAGCGCTGACGTTGATTACAACAATTTCCTTACTGTTCCTGTTTTTGAAACCTCTCTTGGGGATTCGTCTGTACAAAGGCATCTGGCCGCCTTCAAAACCGGCTCTGGGTGCTCCGGAACGTGCCTTCTGACCCTTGTGTCCCTTGCCTGCAGTCTTGCCGTTTCCTGAACCATGACCGCGGCCTTTCCTAAAATTATCGCTATGCTTAGAACCTTCAGCGGGTCTTAAATTGGATAATTCCATTTTTATACCTCCTTTCTGATTATGCTTCTTCAACCTTCAATAAATAGCCCACCTGACGGATCTGTCCTCTTGTGGCATCATTGTCAGGAAGTATGACGAAACTGCCAATCTTGCGAAGACCCATGGCCTGAACGGTTGCTTTGTTCTTCGGTACAGCGCCGATTGTGGACTTTACCAAAGTAATCTTTAAATTCTTATCTGCCATTTTTATACCCATCTGCGCGTTGCGGCGCGCCCTTGAATCAACAATTGAATACACATTTTTATTCAATCTTTTACCTCCATGTACGCTTCTGCACACATGTGTTCATCATTTTGGAAGGATGCCCTCTCAGGCCATCACTTCCTCAACAGATTTACCACGGCTCTTTGCCACTTCCTCAGGGCTCTTAAGCTGTCTCAAGCCTGTGATCGTTGCAAGCACCACATTCTGCTTGTTATTGGAGCCCAGAGACTTGGTACGGATGTTCTTGATGCCCGCAAGCTCACAAACCACACGCGCAGGACCTCCTGCAATGATACCGGTTCCGTCGGGAGCCTTCTTAAGCAGAACGTTTGCAGAGCCATACTTACCTACAAAGTCATGTGTAATGGAGTTGTTCTCATCCAGCGCAACATTGATGATATGCTTCATCGCGTCTTCCTTGCCCTTGCGGATGGCCTCGGGAATTTCAACTGCCTTGCCCAGGCCTGCTCCCACGTGACCGTTGCCGTCGCCGACTACCACCAGAGCCGTAAAACGCATATTGCGGCCGCCCTTGACAGTCTTGGTAACACGCTTGATGGTGACCACCTTATCAGTTAATTCTAACTGGCTTGCATCTATGATCGTTTGTTTCATGATGTATTCCTCTACCTTTCCTAGAATTCCAAGCCAGCTTCTCTGGCTGCGTCAGCTAATGCTGCAACTTTACCATGATATATAAAGCCGCCTCTGTCAAAAACAACCTGCTTAATGCCCTTTTCAATTGCCCTCTTGGCAATGACAGTGCCCAAATATGCCGCTGCATCAACGTCATTCGTCTGTTTCAGCTCGCTCTTGATTTCCTTCTCAAGCGTGGAAGCAGACGCCAATGTATTCCCAACAGTATCGTCGATAATTTGAGCATACATGTGATTATTGCTTCTGAATACTGCCAGACGAGGTCTCTGGGCAGTACCGCTGAGGCGGTTACGAATTCTCATGTGCTTTTTAGCACGAACTTCTTTTCTTGATGCCTTGTTAACCATCTTCACACTCTCCTTATCTGTTATTTCTTACCTGTCTTACCAACTTTACGTCTGATCGTCTCGTCAGCATACTTGATGCCCTTGCCCTTATAAGGCTCAGGTCTTCTCTTATCTCTGATTTCAGCTGCAAATTGACCAACCTTTTCCTTGTCGATACCCTTAACGGTAATGTTCAAGCCGTCAACGGTCGTTTCGATGCCTTCAGGGTCAATCATCTCAACAGGATGAGAATATCCCAGGTTCAGAGTCAGCTTCTTGCCGCTCTTTGCAGCCTTGTAACCGACACCGTTTACCTCCAGCTTCTTCTCAAAGCCGTCGGTAACGCCTACAACCATGTTGTTGATAAGAGTTCTGGTCAGACCGTGGAGAGACTTCATTTTCTTGATGTCATTGGGTCTGTTGACCTGCACCTGCGCACCTTCCACTTTTATTTCCATCTCTGCGGGTAACACTCTCTCCAGCGTACCCTTGGGACCCTTAACGGTCACCTTGTTATTTTCTGCAACCTCCACAGTCACACCTGCGGGGATCGCGATTGGCATTCTACCTATACGTGACATGCCCGTACCTCCTGTATTTTATATAAACAAACAACCTGATACATACTTTGCAAATCCTTCCTTGAGAGATATCCTGCCGGAATACATTCGCCGGGATCTCCCGGAAAATTCTTCGCTGCGGAGTCTCCCAAGGACGAAACTTAAATTCTTAGGCAACGTCCTCTAAAGCCTTGGAAATTCTTTTCGTCAGGTCCCACCTGCGAAACCCTGTTACCATACAAACGCCAGAACCTCTCCTCCAACCTGAAGCTCACGCGCCTTTTTGTCGGTGATAACGCCCTGGTTGGTAGAGATGATTGCGATACCTAAACCGCCAAGCACTCTGGGCAGCTCATCCTTGCCCGCATATACGCGCAGACCCGGCTTGGAAATTCTCTTGATGCCGGAGATAACCTTCTCTGTCTTATCAGCGCCATACTTCAAGGTGATATGGATAGTCTTGAAGCTGCCGTCGTCAATAATATCATACCTGCTTACATATCCCTCATCCTGAAGAATCTGTGCGATAGACATCTTCATCTTGGAAGCGGGTATATCAACTGTATCATGCTTAGCAGAATTTGCGTTACGGATTCTTGTAAGCATATCTGCAATAGGATCGCTCATTGTCATTTTGTGACCTCCTCCTTATACTTCTCATCATATTTAACGGTGAACCGCTCGCCGTTACCAGCTTGCTTTCTTGACACCGGGAATTTCGCCCTTATATGCCAGCTCACGGAAGCAAACTCTGCAAACGCCATATTTTCTTAAGTAAGCGTGGGGACGACCACAAATCCTGCAGCGGGTATAAGCCTGGGTTGAAAACTTGGGCTTGCGCTGCTGTTTAAGCTTCAATGCTGTCTTAGCCATGAGAAATTTACCTCCTTATTGTTTTGCGAAAGGCATATTGAACAGTCTGAGCAGCTCGCGTGCCTCTTCGTCGGTTTTTGCTGTTGTTACAATGATGACATCCATACCTCTGGTCTTGTCGATCTTGTCGTATTCGATCTCAGGGAAAATGAACTGCTCCTTGATGCCGAGCGCATAGTTTCCTCTGCCGTCGAATGCGTTGGGGTTGACACCTCTGAAGTCGCGCACGCGGGGCAGCGCCAGGTTTACAAGACGATCAAGGAACTCATACATCTTATCGCCGCGCAGAGTGGTCTTACATCCGATCGCCATGCCTTCACGGATCTTAAAGTTAGCCACGGATTTCTTCGCCTTGGTGAGAACCGCCTTCTGTCCGGTGATGATCTCCATATCAGACACAGCGTTCTCAAGAACCTTCGCGTTCTCCTTCGCCTCTCCGACACCCATATTGATGACAATCTTCTCAAGCTTGGGAACCTGCATAACATTTTTATATCCAAACTTCTTTGTCATTGCTTCTACGATTGTCTCATAGTACAAATCTTTTAATCTGACCATGTTTAGTTTCCTCCTTCCTATTGATTAGTCAATTACTTCGCCAGTTGACTTTGCATAACGGACCTTCTTTTCGCCGTCCATCTTAAAGCCCACTCTGGTTGCCTTGCCCTTAAAGACAAGCATAACGTTTGAGATATCAATAGGAGCTTCCTTATGAACAATACCGCCGTTGGGGTTAGCCTGGGAAGGCTTCGCATGCTTGGTAATCATGTTTATTCCCTCAACGAGCACCTTTCCCTTCTTCATATCTACAGCAATTACCTTTCCCTCCGCATCGCGGTCCTTGCCGGCAATTACCTTTACTGTATCGCCCTTTTTAATCTTTAAGCTTGACATATAGCACCTCCTTACAGCACTTCGGGAGCCAGAGATACGATCTTCATGAACTGCTTGTCACGAAGCTCTCTCGCTACCGGCCCAAAAATACGGGTTCCTCTTGGAGTCTTGTCGTCTTTGATGATAACTGCCGCATTCTCATCAAACCTGATGTAAGAACCGTCCTTACGGCGCGCGCCCTTTACAGTGCGGACAACAACTGCCTTAACAACATCGCCCTTCTTTACAACACCTCCGGGTGTTGCATCTTTAACAGAAGCGACGATAACATCACCAATGTGTGCATATCTTCTTGTAGAGCCGCCCATAACGCGAATGCAAAGCAATTCTTTCGCACCGGTGTTATCAGCAACCTTCAATCTCGTTTCCTGCTGAATCATGTTTATACCTCCCTGTGCGCTTCAGCGCACATCCATATCAGAATCTGGACGAAAAAATTCCTCCAATTACTTTGCCCGTTCTACGATTTCCACAAGTCTCCATCTCTTATCCTTGGAGAGAGGTCTTGTCTCCATAACCTTAACCGTATCGCCGATATTGCACTCATTGTTTTCGTCGTGTGCCTTCAGCTTGTAGGTATTCTTCACAACCTTTTTATACAGAGGATGCTTCACATGTTCTTCAATTGCAACGACAACGGTTTTATCCATCTTGTTGCTTACTACCTTACCGGTACGTGTCTTTCTTAAATTTCTTTCCACGGTTGATTCTCCTTTCCTCACACCCAGTGCGATGCACCTCGTGATTATGCCCTCGCCTTCTCGGTAATAACTGTCTGAATACGCGCAATATTCTTTCTGACTTCCTTGATTCTCGACGTATTATCCAGCTGGTTGGTTGCGTTCTGGAATCTCAAATTGAAAAGTTCTTTCTTTGCAGCGACAAGCTCTTTATTTAACTCTTCAACAGACTTAACTTTTAATTCTTCTACAAACTTACTGGCTTTCATTATTCTACACCGCCTTCCAAATCTGCCTTAGAAACGATTTTGCACTTGCAGGGAAGCTTATGCATTGCAAGACGCAGCGCCTCTCTTGCCTGATCCTCGGGGACACCGGCAATTTCAAACATAACACGACCGGGTTTAACAACAGCTACCCAATACTCCAAAGTTCCCTTACCGGAACCCATACGGGTCTCAGCCGGCTTTGTGGTAACGGGCTTGTCAGGGAAAATCTTGATCCAGACCTGACCGGAACGCTTTGTGCAACGGGTAAGCGCAATACGGGCCGCCTCAATCTGATTCGATTTGATCCAACAGGGTTCCTGCGCTACAAGGCCGAATTCACCGTAGGTAAGGACATTGCCTCTTGTCGCCTTGCCTCTCATAGTGCCGCGGAACTGTTTACGATGCTTTACTCTCTTAGGCATTAACATGATTATTATCGCTCCCTTCCGTCTGATTTCCCTTTGTAGGAAGTATTTCGCCTTTATAGATCCAAACCTTTACTCCAACCTTGCCATAGGTGGTATCCGCCTCTGCGAAGCCGTAATCGATATCCGCCCTCAGGGTCTGGAGAGGAATGGTACCCTCGCTGTAGAATTCGGAACGGGCAATATCAGCCCCGCCGAGACGTCCTGAACAGCAGGTCTTGATTCCCAGCGCTCCCGCCTTCATTGTCCTGCCCATGCAGGACTTCATTGCACGCCTGAAGGACACACGGTTCTCCAGCTGCTGTGCAATATTCTCTGCAACAAGCTGCGCGTCCCTGTCAGGTCTCTTGATCTCCTTGATATCGAGCAGAATCTTCTTGTCGGTGATCTTTGCCAGCTCTGCCTTTGTGACCTCGATCTCTGCGCCGCCCTTACCGATGATAACGCCGGGCTTCGCTGTGTGGATGATCACCCTCACTCTGTCAGACGCTCTCTCGATCTCTATCTTCGCAACACCTGCGCTGTATAACTTCTTCTTCAGAAACTTTCTGATCTCGTAGTCCTCAACAAGATAATCTGCGAACTCGCTCTCAGCATACCACTTGGAATCCCAATCTTTAATTATTCCGACTCTTAAGCCATGAGGATTAACTTTCTGTCCCATTTATTTGTCTGCTCCTTTCCCTACTTCTTCTCATCCAAAACAACAGTGATATGGCTCATTCTCTTTTCGATGCGGTAAGCCCTGCCCTGTGCCCTGGGTTGAATGCGCTTCATTGTAGGTCCCTTGTTTGCGTAACACTCTGCAATATAAAGGTTTTCCTTATTCATGCCGTTGTTGTTCTCAGCGTTTGCCATCGCCGACTCAACCAGCTTTTTGATAAGACCGGAAGCATATCTGGGATTGTATTCCAGAATACCAAGTGCAGTCTGCACGTCCTTGCCCCTTATAGCGTCTAATACGAAGCATGCCTTCTGTACGGACACTCTCGCATATGACAGCTTTGCCGAAGGCCTTGTATCCTTCTGAGCGTTTCTCTCTCTCTTGATCTGACTTCTATGCCCTTTAGCCATAGATAATATCCTCCTTAATATACGCATCTGCTACAGTGGAAAGGTTTTATTCCGTATGCTCTCCCGCACTGCAGACAGACTGAAAATGCAATACCCTCCCGGGTAATTGTGCGCTGCGGACGCCCGCGTTTACTTAGCTTTGTTATCTCACCTTAGACTTTTTCTCGTCTTTTCCATGGCCTCTGTAGGTTCTGGTTGCAACGAACTCACCCAGCTTATGACCTACCATATCCTCGGTTATATATACAGGAACGTGCTTTCTGCCGTCATGAACCGCAATTGTATGTCCCACGAAAGAGGGGAAAATTGTAGAGCGGCGGGACCAGGTCTTAATGACCTGCTTCTGTCCTGAAGCATTTAAAGCATCAACTTTCTTTAACAGGCTTGCGTCTGCGAAAGGTCCTTTTTTCAGTGATCTAGCCATTGTCTTTCCTCCTGTTTTTCTTCATCATTACTTCATGGCTTTGCCGTCGCGTCTTCTTACGATCAGCTTGTTGGAAGCCTTCTTAGCCTTGCGTGTCTTAAGGCCAAGCGCAGGCTTACCCCAGGGAGTAGAAGGACCGGGACGCCCGATTCCAGTCTTGCCTTCGCCGCCGCCGTGAGGATGGTCGTTCGGGTTCATAACGGAACCGCGCACAGTAGGACGGATACCCATATGGCGCTTACGCCCTGCCTTGCCGAGCTTGATAAGATTGTGATCTCCGTTGCCCACAACGCCTACGGTTGCACGGCATACGACGGGAACCATTCTCATCTCGCCGGAGGGAAGACGCAGTGTAGCATACTTTCCTTCCTTCGCCATCACCTGTGCGCTGTTGCCTGCGGAGCGGACCATCTGACCGCCCTTGCCGGGATACAGTTCAATGTTGTGTACCTGGGTACCTACAGGAATCTCTGATAAAGGCAGGCAGTTGCCGACTCTTACCTCCGCTGTGGGTCCGTTCATGACCTTCATGCCGTCGGTCAGACCCTGAGGAGCAAGGATATATGCCTTCTCTCCGTCCGCATAGCAGATAAGCGCAATATTCGCGCTTCTGTTGGGATCGTACTCGATGCCCTTCACGGTTGCAGGAATGCCGTCCTTATTTCTTTTGAAATCAATGATTCTGTACTTTCTTCTGGAGCCGCCGCCATGGTGTCTCACAGTGATCTTACCCTGATTGTTACGACCGGCGTTCTTCTTAAGAGAAACACAAAGGCTCTTCTCGGGAGACTCTTTGGTGATCTCCGCCTTATCGGAGCTGGTCATATTTCTTCTGGAGGGTGTATAGGGATTATATGTCTTAATACCCATTGTCTTATCTCCTTTTTCTGATTTTTTGCGCGGCAGCCGTTTCTGCCGCATACATAAATTTACCTGCCGCCCTGACTAAACCCGGAAATTCTCAAGCAGCACATGATGCTGTCCCGGAATTTCCCGTCGGTCATTTTAGAGTCCTGCAAAAATTTCGATATCCTTGCTGTCCTCAGTCAGGGTAACGATTGCCTTCTTGGTCTTTGCAGTCTTTCCAAACGTCATTCCGCGTCTCTTATTCTTGCCCACGCAGTTCATGGTGTTGACGCGCTTTACCTTTGCGCCCTCAAACATTTTCTGCACGGCTTCCTTGATCTGGGTCTTGTTAGCCTCCGGATGAACGAGGAAGGTATAGGTCTTCTCTCCCATCCCCGACATACTCTTCTCAGTGATAACCGGTTTGAGGATAACATCATAATATTTAATATCTGCCATTATGCGTACACCTCCTCAATATTTGCCACTGCACTCTTGGTGATAACCACGGTGCCGCTCTTCATGATATCATACACGTTTATCGTGCTGTTGACCTTTTTCATTTCATTCTCGGTCTCAACCTGCACATACGAGGTCTCCACCGCGGGAAGGTTTCTTGCGGACATGATCACATTCTTATCAATGCCCTCCATGATAATCAGTGCCTTGGCTGCCTTCAGGTTTTCAAGAACCTTCACAAGTCCCTTTGTCTTGATCTCGTCAAGCTTCAGCTCATCCACCACGATAAGCTTGTTGTCCTGAACCTTGCTGGTCAGGGCAGACCTGATAGCCGCCTGCTTCTCTTTCCTATTCATTTTGAAGGAATAGTCTCTGGGAACGGGAGCGAAAACCACGCCGCCGCCCTTCCACTGAGGAGAGCGGGTGGAACCCTGCCTGGCATGTCCCGTACCCTTCTGCCTCCAGGGCTTTCTTCCGCCTCCGGATACTTCAGCACGGGTCTTTGCCTTCTGAGTACCCTGACGATTATTTGCAAGCTGCTGCACAACCGCCATGTGTACCAGATGCTCGTTTACGTCCACACCGAATACTTCATCGCTCAGCTCGATTGTGCCAACTTCCTTGCCTTCCATATTATAAACAGATACCTTTGCCATTCTGATTGGTCCTCCTTTCGCATATCTGGCAAGACGCGCCGTTATGCCTCGACCTTCGTGGTCTCTTTGATGGTTACTAATGCTTTCTTAGCTCCAGGCACGGAACCCTTCACCAAAAGCAGATTCTTCTCAGCATCCACTCTTACGATCTCAAGATTCTGCACTGTCACTTTTTCACAACCCATGTGGCCGGGCATTCCCTTGCCCTTGAATACACGGCTGGGAGACGAGCATGCACCGTTGGAGCCCTGATGGCGGTGGAACTTGGAACCGTGCTTCATGGGTCCTCTGTGCTGTCCCAGTCTCTTGATCGCGCCCTGGAAGCCTTTTCCCTTGGATATTGCGGAAGCGTCGATCCTGTCGCCCTCCGCGAAGATATCCACCTTGATCTCGGCGCCCATGGTATACTCCTCGGCGTTCTCAAACCTGAACTCTCTGATATATTTCTTTGCGCTTACGCCTGCCTTCTTGAAGTGGCCTGACACCGCCTTGTTGACAGCATGCCTGTGGATGTACTCCTTCTTGCCGCTTGCGTCCTTGTTGATAATTCTCTCCTTCGCGTCAACAAAGCCGACCTGTACCGCACTGTAGCCGTCGTTCTCAACTGTCTTGACCTGTGTAACCACGCAGGGACCGGCCTGAAGAACGGTCACAGGAACCAACACGCCGTCTTCACTGAAAACTTGTGTCATTCCAACCTTTGTCGCCAAAATAGCTTTCTTCATGTTTCCTCTCTTTCTGCCCTTCCGGGCTTTCTGCGGGCGCCGCCCTGTCTGGACCGCACCCTTCTACATAGCGGACCACACGGTTATTGTTGCGCCGTAACCTGTGTGTTCTTACGTCTAAGTAGAGGTTTTTGATTTACTTTGTCTTCATTTTTATATCAATATAAACACCCGCAGGCATCTCCAGTCTCTGCAGCGCATCAACCGTCTTCTGGGTGGGTGCAATGATATCGATAAGTCTCTTATGAGTCCTCTGCTCGAACTGCTCTCTGGAATCCTTGTACTTGTGTACGGCTCTCAAAATCGTGACAACCTCCTTCTTGGTAGGAAGGGGCACGGGACCGCTCACCTCTGATCCTGTCTTCTTTACAGTTTCGATAATCTTCTTTGCGGAAGCATCTACCAGCTGATGCTCATAAGCCTTAAGGGTAATTCTCATCACTTGATTTGCCATAAAAAAAGTCGCCTCCTTTTCGCACTTTTAACGAAATGAAAATTTTCATTTTCATTTTAGTACGACAAGCGGTGACTGTACACTCTCCCGTGTGTGTCCTAAATTCTTACGCAACTACTCAAATTTAATTCCTCACACGTCGTTTCTACAAATTACAGTAGACTCTCAATTGGTACAGTGACTTGTCGTCAGTTTTCAACTTGACATTCGCTCCACGGAAAAACCTGATCGTCATTGCTGACAATCAGCAACCTCGCGTTTCACAGCTATCATGCCACAGCAATTTGTAGTATACATGGTAATTACTGACTTTGCAAGAACTTTTTTATGTTTTTTGCACTTTTTTTTGTACAATGGTAAATCCTATGGCTTTCCTGCTCCCTTATATTTACTCCTGACAAAAAATCCGGTATAATTTATACAGGACAGGCAAAACAAGGCCGCCGGACCCACAAACCGCAGGCGGGGATAAAACCGATTGAATCAGGAAAATCAAATACCCTGGCGGCAGCCGCCCGGCTCATTGACCGCAGGGATAAACGATAGCAAAAAAATGACAGCAAAAATAAATCAAGGCAGAAATAAATTTAAGGCAGAAATAAATTAAAACAGAAATAAATTAAAGCAGATATTAATTAAAGCAGATATTAATTAAAGCAAAGCTAAATTAAAATAGAAAAGAGGAAAAATTATGTGGATTGCAGATAGCTGGAAGGATTATGAAGTCCTGGACGCCTCGGGCGGAGAAAAGCTGGAGAGGTGGGGAAGGTACATCCTCGTGCGCCCCGACCCCCAGGTCATCTGGGATACTCCCCGCTCGCACAAAGGCTGGAACACCAGAAACGGGCACTACCATCGAAGCTCAAAGGGCGGCGGCGAATGGGAAATATTCGACCTGCCGGAGGAATGGAGCATATCCTACCCCCTTGCGCTGCCGGGCGGGCAGGCGGCTGACCGGGAGGCGCCCGGCATACTGACCTTCCGCTTAAAGCCCTTCAGCTTCAAGCATACCGGGCTTTTCCCTGAACAGGCGGCAAACTGGGACTGGTTTTCCCGGCTTATCCGCAATGCAGGCAGACCCGTAAAGGTACTGAACCTTTTCGCCTATACCGGCGGAGCCACCGTCGCCGCCGCCGCTGCCGGCGCCTCCGTCACCCATGTGGACGCCTCCAAGGGCATGGTGGGCTGGGCAAAGGAAAACGCTGCCGCATCCGGCTTAGGCCAAGCCCCCGTCCGTTTTCTTGTGGACGACTGCGTCAAGCTCGTGGAGCGGGAGATCCGCAGAGGGAACCTCTACGACGGCATCATCATGGACCCTCCCTCCTACGGACGCGGACCCAGGGGAGAGGTGTGGAAGCTGGAAGACAGCATCTGGTCCTTTATCCGGCTGGCGGCACGGCTGCTTTCAAAAGATGCTCTGTTTTTCCTTGTCAACTCCTACACCACCGGGCTGCAGCCCGCCGTGCTCTCCTACATGTTAAGCTCCGCCGTGGCAAAGGACTTCGGCGGGCAGGTGGAAGCGGAGGAAATCGGGCTGCCTGTGACCTCAAGCGGGCTCGTGCTGCCCTGCGGCGCATCCGGAAGGTGGAGCCGAAAATCCTGACGGCTCACAGCACATATTTCCTCAAGACCGGAACCCGGTACAGCACCCATGCCGCAGCAAAGGAAAGCAGAAGCGTTCCCAGAAAGAACAGCGGCAGAGAGAGCCATATACAAAAACTCAAAGGCGTTATATGTAGAAATTTGTAAAAAAAGTTTAAAAACACCGGATGAATCAGATAGACGGCAAAGGTAAGCGCCGCCGCCCTTTTCCAAAAATCGGTATTTTTCGCGCTCTTACCGCCGCTTCTGCCCCACACAATCCCCCAGCCGAACAAAAGCAGCGCCAGCACCGCTGTCAGCGGATAGCTGTACACGGTCCGCACCGTATGGATTCCGGCGAGCCTGAGAACCGCCATTATA
>CAJTPH010000008.1:87924-111991 GCA_910578215.1 uncultured Acetatifactor sp.
GCTGCCGACACCCCGGGCAGCGCCCAAAGGGCCCCCGCTCTCATGGGTTTGCGTCCCTCTGCCGCCCTTTCCGTCCCTGACCTGCGCAGCGTCTTTCCGGCGGCGCTCTCCTTTTCCGTCACGGCGACCCTCTCCCGCCCCTGTGCCCCCGCGCCTGGGGATGCGGCAAACAGATATCCGCATATATAATAAAATACATAGATAATACTACCCGACAAGGCCGCCGGATACTCCCACTTCAGGGCTCCCGCCAGCCAGGGCAGAATACTGCCGGCAAAAAAAAGCGCTGCCGACAGCGCATACACCGCAGGACGGGACATGAGCCCCAGCAGCCGTTTTAAAGCCGGCGTCATCAGATACAGAAGCAAAATCAAGTACAGATACCACATATGCGACCAGCTTTCCCCACGCAGCACCATAAAAAAGGCCCTGCCGGGCATTTCCATACGGAAGGTATGCTCCAGGGCGATCTGTTCCAGACAGGCATACGGAACCCCGAACAAAAACAGCGCCAGCAAAATCCGTCTGCAATACCTTGCCAGCATATCCCGCATGGATATTTTCCTGACGGGGTTCAAAAACAGGTAGCCCGAAATCAGCACAAACACGGGCACGCACCAGCATATCAGATCAAGCGCCGTAAGGAACGCCTTTTCTTCCAGGGGAAACGGCCGCATATCCGTAATATCCATCGCTCCGGTTATGGTGTGCAGCAGCACCACAGCGCATGTCGCCGCCACTCTCAGTTTGTCCAAAAAGCCTTCCCTTTCCCGCATACGCTCTCCATTCCTGCCAATGTCTGGCAATTTATTAAGAGTATATCCAATTGCCGGACGCCACGCAAGGGTATCCGCCGTATTTTAATGGAAAATAAAGGATTATTTACAATCTTCTTCATATTTTACACTATTTTAGCAATGATTTATTGCTTCTTTCTGCAAAAGTATATATAATACAGTCGTGTAGCATTCAATAATACTTTTTTGTCTTCGCATGATCGTTCTGCTTATTGCTATACCCAACCACGAACGAAAAGAGGAATCGCAATATGTATACGTATTCAAAAACCACCGTTTTGCTGATAGAAGACAACAGGAGGGATGTCTCCTCTATCACACACCTGTTGGAAAGCAACGGCTACAAGGTTACCGCCGCCCTCACGGGAAAGGCGGGCTTAAGCCTTGCCGCGTCTCTCTGCCCCGATGTTATCCTTTTAAATCTGGGGCTGCCGGACATAAACGGTTATGAAGTTCTGCAGCAGCTGCGCAACTGGAGCAAGGTGCCTATACTCATCATATCCACACGCAGCGAAGAATCCGAAAAGGTGCTGGCTCTGGATACCGGCGCGGACGACTATATTACCAAGCCCTTTGGCACGGCGGAATTGCTGGCGCGTATCCGCACCGCCCTGCGCCGTCGGATGACCTTCATAGCCGACAGAAAATATAAAGCCGGGGAGTTGGAAATTAACTTTGATAAGAGACTGGTCCGGCTGGCCGGAAAAGAAATTCACATGACTCAGATCGAATATCAGCTTCTGACGCTTCTGGCGGAAAATTCCGGCAGCGTCCTCACCTACAGCTTTATCATGAACGCCATATGGGGACCCTACACTGACAATAACAACCAGATTCTGCGCGTCAATATGTCAAATATTCGCAGAAAGATCGAGAAAGACCCTGCAAAACCGATGTACATATTTACAAAAATCGGTATCGGTTACCGCATGCTGGAAAATGAAAACGCCAACTTACTATAAGTGAGTTGGCTGTCTTTTAGAGCGTTTTCTGTCCCCGGTGCAACCGCTCCCTAAAGACGTCTTACGCTCTTTACCAGCAACGGAACCTCAAACAACAGCATAACGATCCAGCCTATCATGTTTGCCCAAGCAAGGCTTGCAAATCCCTGATCCAGGACCTTCACCATAAGGATAACCGCCGCGACCCTGCCCAGCATATTCATGAAAGTGCTGTACAGGGTCACCTTCATATCTCCCATCCCGCGGAAAAATCCCTGAATTCCGTTTGTAAATCCCGGCAGAATATACATAAAAGATATAAGACGGAGATAATCCGTTCCAAGGCTCACCGCCTGCGTACCGTCATTTTTTGCAAACAGACCCATAAGCGCCGGCGCTGCACAATAAATAAACGCCAGCAAAAACAGAGAATAACAGAGCTCTATCAACAGCCCGCACCGAAAACCCTTTTTGATGCGTTCCTGCTGCCCCGCTCCCTTGTTCTGGGCAATAAAGGTCGTCATGGCATGCCCTATGTTCTGCTGAGGCGTATACGCGAAATCATCCACCCTGTTCACCGCCGTAAACGCCGCCATCATACTGACCCCCTGGGAATTTACCACGGACTGTATGATTACCTTTCCCACCTGCAGGCACACCTGCTGCATGGCGCTGGTGCTGCCGTAGCTGACCGTCCTTTTCAACAGCTTCCTGTCAAACACCAGCCATTTCTTCCCAAGACACAGCAGCGGTATGCGCAGCTTGATATAAACGCCGCAGAACAGACAGCACAGCGCCTGGCTTAACACCGTAGCGGCGGCGCTGCCCATGACTCCCAGGTTAAAAGCCGCCACAAACAGCACATCCAGCCCGATATTCAGGACGGAGCTGACAACAAGAAAATAAAGCGGGGTCCGGCTGTCACCCAGCGCCCGCATGGTATTCGCAAGAAAATTATAGACAAAGGTAAACATCAGCCCCAGGAAAACGATCCGCAGATATGCCGCCGCCTCCGGTATCACATCGCCGGGCACATGTATCAGCCGCAGCACCGGGGCGGCAAGAAACATCATCAGAAGGGAAAACACCGCGGAAAAACCGCAGCCGGAAAGCAGGGTAGTGCTGATCTGCCTCGACAGGGTATCATAATCCTCCGCCCCGTACTGGGAGCTCATCAGCACGCTTGCCCCCATACACATTCCGCTTATCAGCAAAATGGCTATGTTCATAATGGGAGTGGAGGTTCCCACTGCCGCCAGCGCCTCCTCCCCCAAAATCTTACCCACAATGACGGAATCCGCCGCATTGTATGTGAGCTGAAACAAATTGCCCAATACCAGCGGAATCGTAAAGGCTATCAGGGGCGTGACGATCTTCCCCTGGGTCATATTGTGTTCTCTCCCTTTATGTGCGCTCATTTCAACAACTGTCCTTTTACTTCGGTATTATAATATTATTCTGCTATGGAAGCAAACATCTCCCATATCTCCTCCGGCATGCCTCCGCCGTTAAAGCAGATCAGCACGTCGTCATATAACACGGAAAAATGTCCCCTGGGCGTGGAAGTATCTCCACCGTCCCCATTGTAGGATATCACACGGGAGTTCACTATTTCAAGACTGAAATCAGCTTTTGCAAACACCGGATGGGAAAAGGTCTCCCAATATTCCTCAGGAACCGCACTCCCAAAGGGAATCTCATACAGCCTCTCATCGTAGGTCTCCGGCTTTTTGACATCGGCCGTCTCCACCGTGCCGCCCGCCTGCCGGATGCTCAGCATAATGTCATCCTCTCCCCTGCTCCAAAGCAGAGTCAGGCTGCCCTGCTCCCCCGAACCGTCAGACTGCTCCGTTTCCTCCTCATATCTGGCGGACTCAAAGACATAACCCGAGGGCAGCCTTGTGGGCACATAGTCCCCCAGAAGCTCAACCTGCCTCGCTTCCTCCGCCGTCAACAGGAAGTAATTTTCAGGTACAATGACCCAATCGGCCTCCTGCGAGTCTTTTTTATCCTCCACGCAGCTATTTCCCGTCTTTTCGGGAATTGCCGCCGGCGCGGCGGAAGCGGTAACCATACTGCCGCCCGCGCCGTTCTGCACCCCGTCAAAATCCTCCCAAGGGCTGCTTTCGCGCACATCCTTTTCCAAAAGCTCACCCGATTCAAGCTCACCTGATTTCAGATTTGCATCCGAGGCCACCGCAAAATCCGTCAGCAGGGATTCGGCGCCTCCGCTCTGGGAGGAGCTACTACCCTTATCCCCCGAAATCGAAAATGCCCTCCAGCTCACGGCTCCCACCGCCACCAGCATAAGCGCTGCCGCACAGGTGCCCAGATACCGCCATGCCGGGATGCGCCGCAGGGCTTTTGTGCCTATAGCGCGGCCTGCTTCATCCCCTGCTCCCGCCGCACACTGCCTGCCGGCCGCCTCGCAGCGCTCCAGAAGCTCCTCATCCACACCCGAAAGCGCATCCAATATCCTTACCGCTTCCTCCTGCTTCCTCATAGAACGACACCCTCCTTTTCCAAAAATGCCCTCAGCTTGCCCCGGGTGCGGAACAGCGAGGTCTTCACCGTATTCAGCTTCATTCCGTACCGCTCCGCTATCGCCTCGTATTCCTCCACATACCAATAACGCCTCAGAAATACATTACAATCCCGCTCTGGAAGCGTATGTAAAAAAACATTGATAAGCTTCTGCAGCTCTCCCGCTTCCACAATCTCCTCCGTGCTGTGCGCCGCCGGCACACATTCCGCCAGCTCATCCAGGGCCAGCATTGTCTCGCCGCCTCCACGCTTCATGGTTCTCTGTCCTTTCCACCTGTCCAGGGCAAGATTTCTGGTAATCGCCCCCAGGAACAGGTTCAGCCGCTCCGGCCGTTTGGGCGGAATCGCATTCCATGCCCGCATCCACGTATCATTGACACACTCGTCGGAATCTTCCCTGTCATTCAGAATCCGCCATGCAATACTGTAACAGTATTTCCCGTAGCTTTCCTGCGTCTTTGCAATCGCCAGCTCGTCCCTTGCCCAGTATAAATCAAGTATCTCTGTATCTCTCACGGAATATCTCCTCTCGCCTTCAAACATATTAACGACATCTGCGGTGAAAAGTTCTAAAATTGCGAAAAAGGCAGGAAAACCTGCCTCACATGAGCGGCGCCACAATCCTCATAATCCTTCCCAGAATCCTGTCGCCCAGACTTTGTTTTTTATAATCCTCAGGCGTGATCTCAATACACTTTGTAAGCGTATCCTGCACATCCCTTTCCATAATTTCTATCTGCGTGTTCTGATAGAGAATCAGGCCGCACTCAAAATGATGATAAAAGCTGCGGTAATCCATGTTTACCGTGCCCACCACCGCCTTTGTCCAGTCGGACACAAAAACCTTGGCGTGCACGAATCCCGGCTCATACTCAAAAATACGAACCCCCGCCTCCAGGAGCTGGTTATAATAAGTCTTCGCCAGTACGAACGCATACTTTTTATCGGGTATATGCGGCATCACAATAATGATCTCCACCCCCCGGTTTGCCGCATAGGTCAGCGCCATCATCATCTGGTAATCCAGAATCAGGTAAGGCGTCATAATATGCACATAGGTGTGCGCCGTGTTGATAATATCCAGATAAACCTGCTTCCCCACCCGTTCCGTCCCCAGCGGGCAGACGCTGTAAGGAATCACATAGCCGTCCCCGGGCTGCGCAGCGTCGGCAGGCAGGCGATATTTTTCATATTCTTCCGGCTCCCTCTCGGACTCGTCCCACATCTCCAGGAACATATAGATGAATCTCTCCACCGCCGCTCCCTTGATCATCACGCCGGTATCCTTCCAGTGCCCGAAACGCACCTTTTCGTTGATATACTCGTCCGCCAGATTGATTCCTCCGGTAAACGCCGTCTTGCCGTCTATGACCAGGATCTTCCTGTGGTCACGGTTGTTGTAATGATTGGAGAAAACCGGCTTAACGGGGGAAAACATCTTGCACCTTATGCCTTCCTCCTCCATAAGCTTCGGGAAATAATTGGGCAGATTCCACAGGGCATTTGTGCCGTCGTACATAAAGCGCACCTCCACACCCCGCTTTGCCTTATCCTTGAGGATCTCCAGCACCTCCTCAAGCATCCGCCCCCAGCTAACGATAAAAAACTCAATAAAGATATATTTTTCCGCCTTTTTCAGCTCCTCCAGTATATCCTTATACTGCAAATCCCCCAGGGGATAATATTTCACCCGGGTGTCCTCATAGACAGGGCTGTTGTCGCAGCTCTGCAGATAATATGCCAGCTGCCCCATATGAGGGCTCTGGGCCCGGAGCCTTTTCTGGGTCTCCGGCCTGGGCAGCACATATTTCCCGGTATACTCCGAGAGCCTCTGCAGCCTCCCGTACAGCACCTTTGTGCCTGGCTGCGTTATGATCGTCCAATAAAAAACCGCCCCGAAGACCGGAAATATCGCTATGGGAAACATCCAGGCAAGCTTCATGTCCGGGCTGCCAGAGGCATTATAAATATAAACCATGGCCGAGGCGCTGGTTACCAGAAAAAACGCATAAAACGCGTAATTATAATTTCGCAGCAGAATATATGCCATGGCAAGGGCCGCCAGCTGCGCCGCAAAGCCTACCAGGATCATAGCGGTCCTGCCGTAGATGACCCTCTTGATTTTACCGAACTTTGCGCCCTTCATCTCTCCCATGCTCATAGATCCTCCTCTTTTGACGGCCGCGGGCAAAAAGCTTATTATACGACATAGTCCTATGTGGCCGATTCCAAAAAGCTGCTGAGATTCACGAGGCAGCGATAGAGCACCTCCGTCTCCTCCCCGCTCAGGTCCTTTACGATAGCCCTTATCATCTTTTTATGAAAATCCCTGTGATGAAAAAAAGCCTTCCTGCCCTTGTCCGTAAGCTTCACATGCACCACACGCTTGTCCGTCTGGCTGCGCTCCCTTACAATATAACCCTTTTTTTCCAGACCGTTCATGTTTGTAGTCAGCGTGCTGACAGTGACTGAGAGCTCGCGGGCGATCACGGACATGCTTTTGAGCTCATCCGTTCCTATCGCTTCTATAATGTGCATATCGTTGTTACTGATATCGCTGAACTCCGATGTGATGACCGCCTTCGCTTCCATATCCATCACATGATTGAACAGATTCACCAACAATTCGTTTATGGAGCGTTTCGTGCTCTGTGCCATTTACCGCTGCCGCCCTTCCTCTCATTCAAGCCCTTAGATATTTATTTCCAGTTTTACAATTTTCTACAATAATGTCAAGACATTTTTTTAAATTACCATTTAAGAACACAGGCCCCGTAGGTCAGCCCTGCCCCGAAGCCGGACAGCGCCACCGTCATGCCCCTGCGCAGCCTTCCGGCGCCGTTCAGCTCATCCAAAAGCAGCGGAATAGCCGCGGAGGAGGTATTTCCCACCCTGTCAAGATTTATGGGGAATTTTTCCGGCCCCACGCCCAGCCGCTTTGCAATCCCCTCAATAATCCTCTTATTGGCCTGATGCAAGACATACAAATCCACATCCTCCGGCCTGAGGCGGGCCTTTTCAAGAGCCTCCGATATCGCCGCCGGCACCTGGCGCACCGCAAAGGCAAAGACCTCCCGCCCGTCCATCCGGACAAATCCGCCTTCGGAGGCGTCCTTGAAATACGGATTATGTAAGCCCCTGGCGGCGCAGCTGAGCACGCCTCCCCTGGCGCCGTCCGAGTGCTGCGAAAAGCCCAGGATACCGCTTTCCCCGCATTTTTCCACAAATACGGCTCCCGCGCCGTCCCCGAAAAGGATGCAGGTCCCCCTGTCCGTCCAGTCCATCAGCTTGGAAAGCACCTCCGCGCCAACGATCAGCGCATTCTTATAAATACCTGCCTCAATGTAGGCATAAGCGGTATGCAGCGCAAACAAAAAGCCTGCGCACGCCGCGTTTAAGTCAAATGCCGCCGCGCCCCCTGCGCCGATCTGTGCCTGAATCTGGCATGCCGTACAGGGCAGCGCCATCTCCGGGGAACAGGTAGCCGCCAGTAAAAGCTCTACCTCCTCCGCCTCTTTTCCGGCGTTCTCAAGGGCGCGCTCACATGCCTTTCCCGCCAGATACGCCACCGTCTCCCCGGTGGAAAGATACCTGCTGCCGATTCCCGTCCTCTCCCGAATCCACTCGTCGGAGGTGTCCATCAGCTTCGCCAGGTCATCGTTTGTGACACATCTTTCCGGCAGCGCGCTCCCCGTGCCGATTATCCTAATTGACATAGCTTAAAACCTCCGAAACCTCTCATACCTCTGCGCGGCGATCTCCTCCCCGGACATACCGCTGTAACGCTGCAGAAAGTCTTTTATCTGCTCCTTCAGACAGCCGCCGATGGCCTCGGCGGTCTTGCTGTCCGCACCTCCGAACTCCGGAATAATCTTTTCCACCACATGCAGCTGCTTCAGATCCTGTGCCGTAATGCGCATGACCTCGCTGGCCTCCTTGGCACGGGAGGAATCCTTCCACAAAATAGAAGCAAAGCCCTCCGGGGACAGAATAGAGTAAGTGGCGTTTTCCAGCATCCACACCTCGTTTCCCACTGCGGTTGCAAGGGCGCCTCCGCTGCCTCCCTCTCCGATAAAGATACACAGCACCGGCACCTTCAGCGCCGACATCTCAAGCAGGTTCCTGGCGATCGCCTCTCCCTGGCCGCGCTCCTCCGCCTCGATGCCGCAGAATGCGCCGGAGGTATTGATAAAGCTTACGATAGGACGATGGAACTTCTCCGCCTGCTTCATCAGGCGAAGCGCCTTGCGGTAGCCCTCCGGCATGGGCATTCCGTAATTCCTCTCCTGGCATTCCCTGATATCCTTGCCCTTATGCTCCGCGATAACGGTAACGGGCTGGCCGTCAAGAAAGCCGATACCCCCCACGATAGCCGGGTCGTCCCGGAAGCTTCTGTCCCCGTGGGCCTCCACAAAGCAGTCAAAAATGTGCTCCATATAGTCCAGTGCGGAAGCCCTCTCCACCCTGCGGACCGCCTTTACCTTCTCCCAGGCGTTCTTAGGCTTCTCCTTCCACTGCTGTTCCTTGATAATTTCGTTTAATTCAAAGCGGAACTCCCTGCCCGGGGTAAAATCCGCATATTGCTTTTCCCTGCACTGATGCGCCTTTATCAGGAAATAGAGGGTCTTCTTCAGGTTTTCACGCTTTACGATACCGTCGATAAAGCCATGCTCCTGAAGAAACTCCGCGGTCTGGAAGCCCTCGGGAAGCTCCTGCCCGATGGTCTGCTTGATGACCCGGGGACCCGCAAAGCCTATCAGCGCTCCCGGCTCCGCCATAATCACATCCCCCAGCATGGCAAAGCTTGCCGTCACGCCGCCAGTGGTAGGGTCGGTCAAAATCGTACAGTACAGCAGTCCCGCATCCCCAAGCCTGCGGATGGCTGCGGAGGTCTTTGCCATCTGCATCAGCGAGATGATACCCTCCTGCATCCTTGCGCCGCCCGAGCAGCAAAAAAGAAATACGGGTAGCCTTTCATCGGCCGCGCGCTCGATTGCCGCCGTAATCTTCTCTCCCACGGTATGCCCCATGCTCGCCATCATAAATCTGGCGTCGCAGATGCCCAACATGATCTCCTCGCCGAACACCTTGCATTTTCCCACCGTGACCGCCTCGTCCAGACCGGTTTTCTCCCTTGCCTCGGCAAGCTTTTCCTCATAGCCCTCAAAAGCCAGAGGATTCCTCACCGGCATATCCGTAAACCACGGCTCGAAGGTATGAGGGTCCGCCACCATACGGATACGGTTGTTGACCCTCACCCGGAAATAGCCCTGGCACTCATAGCAGATATACTTATGCTTGACCGCCCTGTCACGGTCCACCATTTTTCCGCATTTGGGGCATTTAATCAAATACACATCCTTTACCGCAGACGGCTCCGCGCTCTTGTCTCCCATGTCCTGCCCTGCGAAAGCCGGCTCTCCGCCCGCCTTCTGCCCCGGCTCCGCCGCAGCGTCCCAGGCCCTGGTCCCGTCCGCCCCGTTATCCAAGGCGCTCGCCCCGTCCGCCCCGTCATCCGAAGCCTTCGTCCCGTCCGCCCCAGCGGCGCTCTCCTTCGTGGTCCCTCCTCCGGGAAGGGTTGTATACGAACCGTTCAGTTTGCTGAACTTTTTTGCAAAAAACTCAGCG
This sequence comes from uncultured Acetatifactor sp., assembly GCA_910578215.1. GTDB lineage: Bacteria > Bacillota > Clostridia > Lachnospirales > Lachnospiraceae > Acetatifactor. Next base: position 97,835 of record CAJTPH010000008.1, read on the forward strand.
CGTTTTTCTTTTAATAAGCTCATCCGGCTCCTCCTGTTCCATTGCCTCATGCGGCGCCCTGCGCCGCATCCGCCCTCCGGTATCCCTGAAGGGGATACATTTCCGTCCGCAATTTACGCGTACGATCCGTCCGGGTACTTGCGGACGGATGCCGTCTATCCGATTGCAAAGGTAAGCTCCGCCTCGGCGGCCTTCTCACCGTTTACGGTTGCCACCGCCCTGCCCACGCCTACCGGACCCTTGGTCTTTATAATAGTCGTCTCCAGCATAAGCACATCTCCCGGCATCACCTTCCGCCGGAAGCGCGCCTTGTCGATTCCCGCAAAATAAGCCGTCTTCCCCTTCCATTCAGGCTGGGAAAGAATCGCCACCGCGCCTGCCTGCGCCAGCGCCTCCATGATGAGGACCCCCGGCATCACCGGATTTCCCGGAAAATGTCCCTGAAAGTAGGGCTCGTTTACGCTGACGCACTTTTTGCCCAGCGCCCTGACTCCGGGCTCCAGCTCCTCTATGGAATCCAACATCAAAAAAGGATATCTGTGGGGAATTATATCCATAATTTCCTTTGCCGTGTATACTGACATATCGCTGCCTCCCTGTTTACCTGCCGATCAAAATACTTGCGTTGTGCCCGCCGAAGCCCAGCGAATTGCTGAGTGCATAGGGAACCTTCTCAGAATAGCTTTCCCTGCAGTAATTCAAGTCCATCTCACCCTCGGATTCCATGAGCCCTACGGTTCTGTGAATAAAGCCCTCCTGCACCTCCTTCACGCAGGCGATAAACTCCACCGCCCCCGCCGCGCCCAGCAGATGCCCTATCATGGACTTTGTGGAATTGATTCTAAGGTTTCCCGCATGCTCCTTAAAGGCAAGCTTGATAGCCCTTGTCTCGAACAGGTCGTTGTGATGAGTGGCGGTGCCATGGGCATTGATATACGTCACGTCCTCCGGCTTCACGCCTCCGTCCTCCATGGCATTCGTCATGGCTTTCGCCGCGCCTGCCCCGTCCTCCGCCGGAGATGTGATATGGAAGGCGTCCGAGGAGCATCCGTAGCCCAGCACCTCCGCGTAAATATGCGCTCCCCTTTTCGTGGCATGCTCCAGCTCCTCCAAAACCACGATACCAGCACCCTCGCCCATGACAAAGCCGCTTCTGTCCTTGTCAAAGGGTATGGAGCATCTCGCCGGGTCCTCGCTGTCGGAGAGGGCGGTCAGCGCCGTAAAGCCCGCGATACCCATGGGCGTCACGGCTCCCTCGGAGCCGCCTGCCACACAGGCGTCGAGCTCGCCGTACTGGATGGCGCGGAAAGCCTCGCCGATAGAGTTTGTCCCCGTTGCACAGGCTGTCACCACATTCAGGCTCTTGCCCTTCAATCCGAACATGATACTCACGTTTCCCGCTGCCATATTGGAGATCATAAGGGGCACAAACATAGGACTGACCCTGGAGGGACCCTTTTCCGTCAGCCTGGCATACTCCCTCTCCATTGCCTGCAGGCTGCCGATGCCGCTTCCGACAAAGCACCCCACCCTGTAAGGGTCCTCCTTTTCCATGTCCAGCCCCGCGTCGGCAAGCGCCTCTCCCGCCGCGGCAACGGCATATTGACAAAAAGGCTCCATGCGCCTTGCCGCCTTTTTGTCCATGTATTTTTCCGCCTCAAAGCCCTTTATCTCCGCGGCAAGCTTACACCTATAGGCTGAAGCATCAAAAGCCTGAATGGGAGCAAAGCCGATTTTTTCCGCCCTGATGCCGTCCCAGAACTCCTTCACCCCGATACCGATGGGCGTCACCGCCCCCATACCGGTCACTACTACACGTCTGCTCATATCGCCATACCTCCGTCAACACACAATACCTGCCCGGTAATATAATCTCCGCCCCTTCCGGCCAAAAAGACCACCGTCCGGGCAATATCGTCCACGCTGCCCATTCTTCCCAGCGGAATCATCGCCATAGCCGCCTCCCTTGCCTTTTCCGGCATCGCCTGCGTCATCTCCGTATCCACAAAGCCCGGCGCCACGGCATTGACACAGATTCCCCGGCTGGCAAGCTCCCTGGCGACGCTCTTGGTCAAACCGATAATTCCAGCCTTGGATGCGGAATAATTTGCCTGGCCCGCATTTCCCGCCACACCGGACACAGACGAGAGGTTAATAATCTTGCCGCTCCTCTGCTTCAGGAAATATCTGGACAAATGGCGGATGGTATTAAACGCCCCTTTTAAATTGGTGGCAATCACATCGTCAAATTCCTTTTCGGTCATGCGCATCAGCAGGTTGTCCCTGGTAATTCCCGCATTGTTTACCAGAATATCCAGTCGGGAATATTTTTTGATAAGCTCCTCTATCATTTTTCCGCAGGCTTCAAAATCAGAGACATCGAAGCCCACCGCCTCCCCGCTGCCGCCGTTCTTCTCTATTTCCGACACGGTTTCCAGCGCGCTCTCCCGGGAGCCGTTGTAGTTTACCAGAACCGTTGCGCCCTCCGCCGCCAGGGCAAGAGCCACCGCCCTTCCTATCCCCCGGCTGGCGCCCGTTACCAGCGCCACCCTTCCGGCCAGCTCCCTTTTATTGTTCATGTCAGCTTCGTTACTGCTGTTTTTACCTTGGTTATCGCTATTATTTTCCGTTTTATTATTTTCCATAATAACCTGATCCGTATTACCGCCGCCCTGAGGCCCGCGCCGGCGTCCTGGTTCCCTGCCTCCTTCAGTCTTCGTCTTTTTGATTTTCTATATTTCCAAAGGCGCCTGCCGCCTTTATCGCTTCTCCAAAAAAGCCTTGAGATTTTCTACCGTCTCGATATTGATTACTTTTGCCTCCCGGCTCATTTTGCGGAGAAATCCCGCCAGGGTTTTGCCCGGCCCGATCTCGATAAAGGTATCCACCCCGTCCGCCAGCATACGCTCCATGGTCTCCCGCCACCTGACGGTTCCCGAAACCTGCCTCGCCAAAAGCTCCTTCACCGGCTCGGCAGATCTAACATAATCTGCCTGCACATTGCTGATATACGGAATTTTCGGTTCGCTGACCTCTATGCCGGCAAGCTCTGCCGCCAGCTTCTCTCCCGCTCCCGCAAGCAGCCGGGAATGAAAGGGACCGCTTACCTTCAGCGGTACGCAGCGCTTTGCGCCCGCCTCGTTCAGCTTCTGCGTTGCGGCAAGCACCGCGCTCTCCTCTCCTGTGATTACGATCTGTCCGGGACAGTTGTCGTTTGCAATGGACACAATGCCCTCTGTGCCCTCGCACACCGCCCTGATCGTCTCCGCATCCAGCCCCAGCACCGCCGTCATGGCGCCGCCCGTGGGATATGCCTCCTGCATGAAAATCCCCCGGCTGCGTATCAGCCTGAACAGGTCCGGCAGCTCCATGACCTCCGCCGCCGCAAGCGCGCCGTACTCTCCAAGGCTTAAGCCCGCGCAGATATCCGCCTTGACGCCGTTCTCCTGAAGCACCTTCAGGATTGCCACCTCTGTCGTAAGCATGGCGATCTGGGTATATTCCGTGATATTCAGTCTTTCATCCTCCTCAAAGCAAAGACCTGCCACGTCAAGTCCGGTGGCCTGCGCCGCCGTCTCATAGACCTCCTTTGCCGTCTCAAAGGTCTCATAAAAATCCCTGCCCATACCGCAGTACTGGGCGCCCTGTCCTGGAAAAATAAACGCTGTTCTGCTCATTGTGATCTCGTACTCTCCCTATCTCTTTCCGAAAAGCCGCACGCCGGCTGTAAAACACCGTGCCGTGCGGCTCCTTTTCCTGCCGGGCGCTGGCTTATGCCCTGCCGGATTTCTGTCCGCCCAGCAGCGCCTCCGCCTGCTCCATGATCTCCCGAATGATCTCGCCGCAGGTCTGCTCCCTGTTTATCATGCCGGCAATCTGCCCTGCCATGACGGTTCCGTTTACCACATCTCCCTCCATCACTGCCTTTCGGAGGGACCCAAGGGTAAGCTGCTCCAGCTCCTCCATGGAAGCGCCTTCCTTTTCAAGCCTCAGATATTCCCTGCTCATCCTGTTGCGGATCTGGCGGATGGGATGACCGTGGCTTAAGCCTGTGACCTCGGAATCTATGTCCTTTGCCTTGAGGATCTTTTCCTTATAATTTGCATGGGTGACCGCTTCGGTGGCAACGCAGAACCTGGTGCCGATCTGCACCGCCTCCGCTCCCAGCATCATAGCCGCCGCAAAGCCCCTGCCGTCCGCAATGCCCCCTGCCGCAATGACGGGTATTCCCACCGCGTCCGCGACCTGGGGAACCAGGGTCATGGTCGTTGCCTGACCGATGTGTCCGCCGGACTCCGTACCCTCCGCGACCACCGCGTCTGCACCGCACCGCTCCATCATCTTTGCCATTGCAGTGCTGGCCACCACAGGTATGACCTTAATGCCCGCTTCCTTCCACAGCGCCATATATTTTGCCGGATTGCCTGCCCCGGTGGTAACGACCCTTACGCCTTCCTCCGCAAGCACCCTGGCAATTTCGTCCGCCTCGGGATTCATCAGCATCAGGTTCACGCCGAAGGGCTTATCCGTAGCCTCCCTTACCCTGTGAATCTGCTCCCGTACAAAAGCCGCCGGTGCGCCCCCTGCGCCGATCAGTCCCATACCTCCCGCCTCGGAGACCGCCGACGCAAGGTGCCACTCTGCCACCCATGCCATGCCCCCCTGAATAACGGGATATTCAATTCCTAAAAGCTCCGTAATTTTTGTTTTCATAAAATAGATTGTTCCTTTCGCCCGCCCCAGCGGGCCCTCACATCAGGATTGTGAAATGAACTTTTTCACTCTATGCCCTTACTCTTAAGATACTCCAAAACGTCGCCCACCGTGGTCAGCTTCTCCAGATCCTCGGAGGGAATTTCCGTCTCAAACTCATCCTCCAGCGCCATAACCAGCTCAAACAGATCCAGGGAATCCGCGTTCAGATCATCCTTAAAGCTGGTATCCTCCGTGATATTCACTCCCTCTGCGTTCAGCTTCTCCTCGATTACCGACTTAACCTTTTCAAACATTTTTGTTTTCTCCTTTTCACATTTTTGTTTTGTTGTCTGCTGTTTTTGTTCTGTGGTTTTTTGACCTTGTTTTGTGGTGTTCAGTTATTATTTCATAGTTTTTTATACCACATCATATAGTTTGAAACTCAACTTATTTGATAATCAAAATATTTGAACATCAAACTAATTGAGATAATACATCCGTCTGCTCGAAATGTCAAGTGATAAGTGCAGGAAACGCAAATATATAAATCCTCTGAAATTCGTCGCTTATTTAATTTGATATTTATGAAATTAAACTTGAAATTTTAATAGTGTTATTATATAATCAGATTTAAGCCAAAGGCTTAAAATTTATGGACAGTATAATCATATCTATATAACGGAGCTGTGGGGTTACACTGCTTCTGATGAAAAAGAGCAGGACACTACCACATTGCCAGCGGCGGAAATAATTTATTTGACACATTAGTTTTATAATCGGAGAAAAATGATATGGATGAGCGACAGCAAAAATTTGAATTGTATCTTGATGAAAAAATTGCAGCCTGTAAACAACGTACTAAGCTGCTTACTGAGGATGACCGCGTGGACGAAGGAAATTTTGAAAAGGTCAGGGCGAACGTCTATGAGATTTTCAGAACGATCCTCTCCGTTGCAGAAAGGACCTGCGGAAAGGACGACTTGGCTAAGAGGCGTTTTTTCCTGCAAAAAGCCGAGCAGATCCCGACGGGCTGGAAGACCTCCTATAAAGATGCCAAACAGCATGGGGACGTTAAAAAAATGCACATTGAAGACATTAAGCTGGACACCGTCCAGGAAATAAAGGATATGTGTATGCAGATCTGGGAGGAAACCACATGACCGAAGCAGAAGCAATCAACCTTTTTAAATGTCTGGCAGATAAGTCACGGCTGCAAATATTGAAATCCCTCGCTGTTGAGGATATGTATGTTGAGAGATTGGCAGAGCGCTTGGGCCTGACCGCACCTACAATCTCCTTCCATCTGAAAAAGCTTTCGGACGCCGGAGCGGTGACCGCATACAAAAATCAGTATTATATGATGTATTCCTTGAAAAAAGAAATATTTCAGACCAGCATATTGGAAATACTGCAGCAGGAATCTGACGAGGCACAAAAACAGGCGCAGCGGGACGCGGATTACCGTCAAAGGGTAATAGACGCTTTTTTTGAATATGGGAAATTAAAGTCGATTCCCACCCAGCTCAAAAAGGAACGCATTGTTTTGGAAGTCATTGCCGAAGCCTTTGACTTTGACAGAATGTATTCCGAGCGAGAGGTAAACATCATGATTGCCGATTTCCATGATGATTTCTGTACCATCCGCCGTGACCTGGTGGGCGAACGGCTTTTAGGCAGAAACGGTACGGAGTATTGGCGGATTAAAAACAACTGACAGGAGAAGACAGGTTTGGAAGTAAGCCTCCAAATCTGGAATTGATGCCTGCTAAAGCGGGCAGGGAGGAGTAACAATGGTAATTGGAATTTTCGGCGAGAGCTGCACGGGCAAATCTACCCTTGCAGACAAATTAAAGGAGATCATAAATGCACAGGTTTATACCGGCAAGGATTATCTCCGCTTGGAAAAGAACGAAGCCGCTGCAATGGGGGCCTTCCGGACAAAGCTGCTTGAAGCCGTTAGCGGTGAGAATATCATCTATGTTATTTCGGAAAAAGAACACCTTCCTCTATTGCCCCACGGAAGCGTTCGTGTTCTGGTAACAGCGGATTTGGAGATCATCAAAGCACGATTCGCCGGGCGGATGCACGGTAACCTCCCGGCGCCGGTGGCAGACATGCTGGAAAGAAAGCATGGCTGCTTTGACATGGAGCCGCACGATATCCATGTAATTTCCGGATATACGAATGTTGAGGATGTATGCGGAAGGATTGCCTCCATGATAATCTAATGGGTGATAAGTATTTGCCACTTTGATAAAAATTTAACAGGGCCTAAATAATGGGCTCTTTGCCTAATTGTGGTTATTACTCATATCTCAAAAAATCCTCCGTTTGGTCATGTAATTCGATACAAGGATTTTCTTTTAGATGTTCTCCCGTAACCGAATTGACAATATCAAGCTTATTAATACTGAAAGCAGAGCAGCCGTCAATGATTTCCATAATGTCTGTAATTACATTATAAGTAACGTCATACAGCATACTCTCAACCGCAGCGTCCCCGCACCCATGCTGCGCCATACAAACAGCGACATTGGTTTCCTGTATTTGTGCCAAATGTTCAAAAAACTTTTTTTGATATTCGTTCATATTTTGATATTCGTTCATAATAAGCCTCGCACATCATTCAGGTTGTCCGCCTGATTCCCGCCAAAACCCCGGGCAGGTAAGGTCCCGCATATGCAAAGCTCTTACCTGCCCCAAATATCTGCCATTGATAAGCCTGAGAAATAATCGACTATCAGATCTTAAACCTCTTTACCATATCGTCCAGCTCTTTCGCAAATATGGCATTGTCCTCCGCCCGGTCGCCGGTATCGTTTGCATAGCCTACCATATCCGTGGCCTTGCCGGCAATGTCGTTAATGCTGATCGTAACCTCATTGACAGTGCTGTTGATACCCTGCACGGAATTGGTTATATCGTCGATACTCTCCTCCAGATCCCTGATAGACGTGTTGATGGTCCTCATGCTGTCGGAGAAATCCCGGGCATCCGCGCTGTATTCGCTGCTTACCTTTATAAAGTTTGCATAATCGGACATGACGGTCTGTTCCATGAAGGAAATCATTTGATTCAGGCAGCTCTCCATGCTTGCCGCGGCGTCCCTGACGCCCGCCACGATCGCTGTGATATTGTTTGCCGTCTCCGTGGACTGGCTCGCCAGATTGCCGATCTCTCCAGCCACGACCGCAAAGCCCTTGCCTGCCTCACCTGCCCTTGCCGCCTCGATGGATGCGTTCAGGGACAGCAGCTCGGTCTGGCTGGCGATATTTGCAATAGCCTCCGTAAGTATGTTGATGCGCTCGATCTCCTTGGCCTTCTCGATGGCTGTATCCGATTCCTTCTTTACCTTGGAATAAATCTCTCTTGTCTTGGCGTTGGCCGCTTCCGTATTTTTCTTCAGCCCCTCCGCCTTTACAATGATCCCCTCCGCCTTAACGCCTCCCTCATTGGTAAGCAGGCCTATCTTCTTTGCATTTTTGTTGATGCCCGACATCCTCTCGTCTATCAGCTGGGTCGTGGCGCTGGTTTCCTGCATGCTTGCCGCCAGCTCCTGGCTGGTGGCGGAATTATCGCAGGAATTGCTGTTTAACTCCCCGACGATTCCCTTCAAGGCATCCGCATTCATCTGCAGCCTCTTTGCCGTCTCCGCCAGCTTCCCGACCATACCCGCCAGATTGCCACGCAGAGTCTCCAGGGAGCTGCTCATCACCGCCGTTTCCCCCTTGCCCTTGGATAGCAGCCTGCTTGTGCGGCTCTCGGTAAAGTCAAATTGGGCGTTCTGATCAATAACCTTTGTCAAAAGCCTGATAGGCTTTGCAATGGCGCGGGACATCACTGCGCCTACAGCTACCAGCAGGGCTGCCAGCAATGCTGCCGTTACAACGCTTCTCACAATAAAATCATTGACCTCGGAATACGCCTCCGACTTATCTACCTCCAGAACCAAAATTGCTTTTCCGTCGCTCAGGACACAATAGCTGGCAAGCTTTTGTATGCCGGCTGCCTTATATTCCATATATCCCGGCTCCGGAATGACACCGTTATGTATCTGCCCCACAAGCTCCGTCACCAGAGCGTTCTGTACCGGTACGCCCACGGTGCCGCCCTTCTGGCTCATCAGCAGCTTGCCATCCCCGTCCGTCACATAGCAAACGCTGCTTTTCATATCGCCCATCCCTGCATTTTTAAGCTGGGCAGCCAGATTCTCCTCTCCGCCCCTTTGGAGTATCCTGCCTTCGCTGACATAGACCGCCGTACGCAGCTCCGAGCCGTATGCCTCCGCCAGGCAAGTCATATCCTCCGTAATCCTGTTTTTCAGTCCCTGATTAAAGGCGCTGATACCGCTGTAGGTGAGTACTACCGCGGAAAAGACCACCGCGCAGGCAATAAGGGTGACGATTCTGCTCTGAATCCCCCTGAACATCCCCACCTTTTTCTTCTCCACCGCCTTTTCAAGCACCTGCTCCGCCTTTTGTTCGATTGCCTGCTTGCCCAAATTTAACTCCTGTTCCATCTGCCCTATTTTCTGTCTGATGCCTTCTCTCTTTTCCTCATCCATATGGTTTCCTCCTTGACACATGTGGTTATCTTATTATAAAACATTTTTTGAACATTTTCACTAACTTTTTAAATTATTTTTTATATTTTTGCCGTTTTTACCATAATTCACATATATTTTTCAACTGCTTCTTTGTAATTTCAGGAAAGTGTGCTATACTAATATTACAAGTCTTAATTACGAAGCAGCTTTCAAAGGGGGCTGGCTGAAAATCATATTTTCAGCCTACGCTGAAGGCTGCACAGAAATGAGGGGATAAAATATGGTAAACAATAAACCAACCTTTGAGACATGCTGTGCTTTTATCAGGGCTTTTTCTTCCTGTATGCATGATTATCTCTATGTCTATGACCTTACGGGCGACGCCTATTTTATTGCGGAACCGGCGCTTTCCCGTTTCAGGCTGCCGGACTGTCTCTTTCACAATGTGGTCTCGACCCTTGCCACCTTTGTGTATCCTGAGGATAACGATATGCTGGCGGCGGACCTGCAGCGGCTGCTTTCAGGGGAGCAAAGCGAGCATAATCTGGAATACCGCTGGATCGGACTGGACGGGTCACCCATATGGATCAACTGCAAGGGGCGGCTGCTTATGTCCTCGGACGGGCACCAATTAATGATAGGCTGTATTAACGAGATCGGAAATCTCGGCAAGGCTGACAATATCAGCGGTCTGTTAGGGGAGTCCTCGCTTCGCGAGCATATAAACCAGCTGCTGCCCGCAACGCATGACGCCATGTTCCTGAGAATCGGAATTGATGATTTCAAGATAATCAACGAAAGACACGGAACCGAGTACGGCAACTTTGTTCTCCGCGAGGTTGCGGGCTGCATTGTCAGCTGCCTTTCACCCAGCCAATCCGCATACCGCATCGTATCCGACGAGTTTATGGTGGCAGACATGTCAGGCGCCGATTACGACAGAATGAACAGACTCTACCACGACATACGTTCCGCCGTGGACGGAGTAGTTGCAAAGGAAAAATACAAGGCGATATACACCATTTCCGGAGGACTGCTCTCCTTCAGGGATCTGGACGAATCCCTCCCTGACACCGTGGATGAAATCATGAAGCTTTCTGAGTTCGCCCTCACAGAGGCAAAGAACCGGGGCAGGAACCAGATGTACTTCTTCAGGCCGGACGACTATGACCTGTTTCTGCGCACCCGTTACGTCCGCAGCTGTCTCCGCCAGGCACTGGCAGATAATTTCAAGGGCTTTGAGCTGTACTATCAGCCCATTGTCCTGCCAAACGACGGGCAGCTCTTTGCCGCGGAAACCCTGCTGCGCTTTCAGTCGCCCAGCGGCGAACCCATCTTCCCCATGGAATTCATTCCCATACTGGAAGAAAGCGGCCTTATTATCCCTGTGGGAAAATGGATTATCCGCAACGCTCTTGCCATGTGCAGAAAATTTCGGGAACAATATCCCGGCTTCATGGTCTCCATCAACCTGTCCTACATTCAGCTTCTGAAAAGCCCTATGTACGAGGACATTACCGAGGCCCTGAAGGATGCCGGACTTCCGCCCTCCTGCCTGATCGTGGAGCTGACCGAAAGCGGCCACCTGGAGGACAGCATTGCCGTTCAGAATGTCTGGAGAAAGCTGCGGGAAATCGGAGTAAGTATAGCCCTGGATGACTTTGGCACAGGCTATTCCAACCTGATCAATATAGGAAACCTGAAACCAAACTTCGTGAAAATAGACCGCAGCTTCACTCTTAAGGCGCTGAGTAACGACTATGAGCACGAGCTGCTGATACATATTATCCGAATGGTCCACAGCATCGGCTTAAACCTGGTGGTTGAGGGCATTGAAACCGATGACGAGCTTCGGCGCATAACCGCCCTGAACCCCGACTATATACAGGGCTATTATTACAGCAAGCCCTGCCCCGAAAAGGAATTTACGGAAAAATACCTCCGATAAACGTAAAGACATTTAGGCAAGTACAAGCGAGAACCACTCAGACCATTACAGTATGTGCCAAGAAATCAATGTAATATAAAGCTTACAAATGACAAATGTAAAAAGATATAAACCTACCTATCAGAAAGGGATATCGTTATGACAAAAAATATCGAGCCTACGCTCAGTAAAATTGGAGATTATCTTAAATTGGATAATAATACTATTTTCACAATACCCGAATATCAGAGACCCTATTCGTGGGAGATAGGTCATTGTGATAAATTATGGCAAGATATTATCGATTTTATTGACAGCAACAGCAATCAGAGATATTTCTTCGGAACGATTATTATCAACTGTCAGGAGGATGATTCTATCTACGGGCTTATAGACGGACAGCAGAGAACCACTACTTTCCTGTTACTTCTCAAAGCCCTTCTGGTGCGTATCAATGTGGCAATAGGAACAACAGGTCAGGATGAAGAATCAGCAAATCTGTGCAGAGGTCTGAAAGAGCGCAGAAGAAAGATTATGGGGATCTTATACAAGACTGAGACTGAGTATATTCCTGATAAGTCCGAAATTGAAGCCGACAGAAAAATCTGTAATAATGGTGTTATTCTAAAAAACTATTCAATCAATGAATTGTATAAGACTGAACTACAGGCAATACTGAGTTCAGTAGATTACGTTGAAGCTGAAGCGAAAGTTATTAAAATTCCTCGCAAGCAAAAGGATAACAAATACACCAACTTTTTCAGGAACTTCAAATTTTTCTACGAGAAGGCCACGGAGCTTTCCGACTCGCAGCTTAATAGCTTTGCTAAAACACTAACTGATAGCTGTGAGGTCATAGAGATCAAGAGCTGGAAAGTAGAACAGGCTATCAATATGTTTAATTCTCTAAACTCAGATGGCTTACCGCTTTATGATGCAGATATTATTTCAGCTAAATTATATGCCGTCGCTGAGAATAATAATGTAGGAGAAGATTTTACTAAGCTATGGAAAGAAATGATTGAGCTGATTAATGAATTGAAACAGAAGGGTATTGCAAATATTGATACTATTCTTATGCAACAGATGTACTATGAGCGGGCAAAAAACAAGGAACACGAAATTGTAAGTGAAGCTGGAAATGTTAATGTAACAACCCCGGGTCTGAGAAGATATTTTACAGAAATAAACTCTGACTTGCTGAAGGAGCCAATTGAATTATGCAGCCAAATGATAAATCTTGCCAGGATTTGGGAAAAGGTATCAGATTATCCTATTATGCAGATTTTGCTGAAGTTTAATGACAATGCAAAGCTGTTTATGGCAAGCTATTTTCATCGCTTCAAGGCAGAGGAAATAAGTGAAGAAAATATAAAGTGCATTGCAGTATGTCTGTTGAGATTGTTTACGGTATTAGAGTTAGTTGATATTGGATATTCAAGCAACGCATTCAAAACTTTTCTGTTTGGTGAGATTGTAAAGCTGGCGGATTCGGATGTGCCCGTGCAATTGATAAAAGATGATTTCGATAAGCACATTTCTAAAAAATGGAGTAAAGAAGAACTCAAGAAATATGTGATTGAATATGACAAAAATATTCTTGTTTACTTGCATGAGTATTTAGTTGCAAAAGAGAACAATCTAAATTTTATGCTGGGCGCCAAATATGACATTGAACATATTATGCCGATAAGCGGAGCAAATCTTGATGAAATCAGAAAAGATGCGCAGATTGATAGTAAAGAGGAGTTTGAAAATACTGTCAATAAGCTCGGCAACAAGATACTGCTTGAAGAAAAAATAAACAGAGCTATCGGCAACGAATGGTTCAGGACAAAAGTATCTACAAAACTATCAGCTAAAACAGGATATATTGATAGCTGCTATCCTCTTGCTAGAACTTTGGTAAGCATATATCAAAATAAAAACAAACCCTACTGGTGTAAAAACGACATTGAACAAGCAACAAATACAGCAGGCGATAGGATAGTTAATTTCATTTTTGACATCTAAGAAAGTTATATAAATTTGGAGACTATGAACAAAAGTGAGGACGGGAGTGCGGACAAATTTCTGAAACGATCATGCGCCAAATTAAGGCTTTGTCGGTACTCCCAAGGACTCTATAGATGAAACCCTTACCCATATGGATTCTCCTGCCCAGCACCGGAGCCGAATCAGGACCAACAACACCATTGAACGGCTTAGTCGTGAGATTAAACGACTGAAAGACAACTGGGATGCCATTTCCCCAATCTTTAAGCTTTCAGCCACCGTCAGGAGGGGGATTTACACGACAAACGCCCTAGAATTGCTGAATTCCACCTGTCGGAAGTTGAACCCGCCAGAGAAGCGTATTTGCGAGCGATACTGCCCTTTTAAAGGTGTTGTATCTGACAACCTTTGAAACCACAAAAAGGTGGACTTCTACGATCCGAAACCGGGCGCAGATCCATTGTGAACTGGGGATCATGTATGAAGGACGTCTGCCGGAATGAATCCCCTGCGAGATCGTTATCTGACAGGCGATTTTCCCACCTGCTACTGGCATACGTATGATTTACTGTTTCTTCCAATATGTTCATTTCTCTGCCGATTTGTTGTAACCAATAGCTTTATAAAAATCATTAAATCCTCCTGGACTTATGTCAATACTTTAGACAAAAAAAGTTGAAAGGTTACGCTGCTTTTCTAAGTTCCTCATCCTCCTTTTGCTGGGGCGTTTTATAACCGATGGCGCTATGGATCCGTTTGCGGTTATACCAGCCTTCTATGTATTCAAAGATCGCCCTCCGGGCCTCCTTGAAATCCTGATAAGTATGCAGATAGATTTCTTCCTTTTTCAATACAGAATGGAAGGATTCTATACATGCATTGTCATATGGATTTCCCTTACGGCTGAATGAATGCCGTATCCCGCGGCTGTTTAAGCAGTTTTCAAATTCCCGGCTCGTATACTGGCTTCCCAAGTCACTGTGGAGTTTGAGCC
>CAJTPH010000009.1:0-87214 GCA_910578215.1 uncultured Acetatifactor sp.
GCAGAAGTGGTAAAACATATCTATGATTTATCGCTCAATCAGGAACTGGGGTCTGCAAAAATAGCAAGACTGCTGAATGAAGATGATTATTATAAGACTGTGGCTCCTGTAGATGTCTGGAAAAGCGGTACTATCACAAGCATTCTGACAAACCCTGTCTATGCAGGCCATGCAGCATATAAACGTCGGGAACGTAAAAACGGAAAATACCATAGACTGGATAGTGAAGACTGGATTAAGTCAAATTTCCCCGACGAAAGCATACAGATTATCAGCGGCGAATTATGGGACAGGGTACAGGATAAGCGCAAGTGCAGGTCTGATAAATATATAAAAACACTGGAACATAAGAATATACATGTAATAAGGAGGAATGACGGCGTGCTGTCGCTTATTGACGTAATATATTGCGGTTATTGCGGAAGAAAGCTGACAAATGGAACCAGATACGCCTATTGGACGATTAAAGATACAGGTGAAAAAAGAACAAGTAAAACGCCAGTTTATCGTTGCCAGTCTGCTCAAATTGGAATACCACATAATAAAGTAACACAATTTCGTGCCGATAAAATAGAAGGAATCATCTTTGAATGCCTGACAGAGTACATAGAGTGCTTACAGAAGAATGAAAACATTTTTGATGCTTTTGAGCGGAATCAGAATCAGGAGAAAAGGAAACAGGAAGCGGAGATAGCAAAGCTTCAGAAAGAAATCCACAAAGCATTGCAGGCAATAGGAACCATGGAAGAACATATTCCAGAAGCGATAGCAGGAGATTATCCCCTGTCACTGGAAGAACTGGCATCCGCCATCCGTAGACAGAAAGAGAAACTTACGGAGCAGGAAAGGAAGATACAGGAAAAAAGGGACAGTCTAAAAGGAATGGCGGTCACTGCAGATGAATGGAACGAACTGAAATCCAATATTCCAACATGGAAGCAGGTATTCAGGGAAGCGGACACACAAACGCAAAGGGTGTTGGTAAACAAGCTGATTGAAAGGATTGATGTCAAGAATGAACAGATTGCGGTACGCTTCAAAATCAACCTGAATGACTTTTTACCCCGAAACAGTGATGGTTCCGATACCATTCCGTATACACCCTGTTCAGTGTAAAGGATTGAATGGCAAGAATGTTGGCATAGAGGGCGCTTTCCGGCCAGGTGGAATAAATTTCACAGGATGCGACGTTTTTAATGTAGTCCTTGTAGCGGACCCAGTAATTGGGGGCGGTGGGGTCGCTGGGGACGCCGTCGTGAACGATGACGTACTCGGGGACTACCACGCGGCTCAGGACGATTTCCCCGGTTTCGGCCATGGGCTTGATCTCATCCTCCGGGATTTTTGGAGGATAGGTTCCGAACAGCGTATGGGCAGGAATGACCACTATTTTTTCGTCTTCCTTTGTGGCGGCGAGGGGGTTCATGCGTATGGGCTGCAGGGACAGCTCATCGGCCAGTATCTCCGAGCCGGACACAAGGACGGGCTCATAGCCTTCGGCAGTGACGGAAATATTGTACTCGGAATAAGGCTGTTCCGTGGCGTCGGGTGTGAGAGAAAGATCCAGAGGCGGCGCGGGCAGAGATACGACGGGAGTCTGTCCGGAGCTGTCTGTGGTAAGTACTTCAAGGGGAGATTCGGGGTCTCCTGTGTAGGAGATGGTGACGGTGGCATTTGCCACGGGAATCAGCCCGATGGTGGAGACCACGCTGATCTTCATGGAGCCGGCATAGGGTGTGTCGATGCTTTCCGGCTCCTGTGCGGCAGTCAGATCCTTTACGTTTGTGTCAGTCATAGATAACCATGCCTTTCTGCAGCCTGCGGGTTTGAATGGAAACAGGCGCCGTGTGCGGGCAGAATATCCGCAAAGCGGGCAGGCGTGCAGTATTATATTGATTTAGGATAATATATGCGGTATGCTTCAAAAGTTTACAAAAAGGTCTTGACGTACAGGGAAACCTGATGTATGATTGTGTTATGAGGATAATACATTAAAGACGGAAGGGAATGCGGGAGCTTTAGATTAAACGAGAAGCTTATAATAAACGAGGATTCCTTATAATTATAGAAAGGATGATGAGGATGGCGTGGGATTTAGATTCTGACAGACCCATATTCGCTCAGCTTGCGGAGCGGATACAGATACAGATCGTCTCCGGGCATTATCCGCCCGGAGGGAAGCTGCCCAGTGTAAGGGAGCTTGCCACTGTGGCGGCGGTGAACCCCAATACCATGCAGAAGGCTTTTGCGGAGCTGGAAAGAAGCGGGTTGATTATCACCCAGCGTACCAACGGAAGGCAGGTCACCGAGGATACGGAGCTGATAAGGAGAGTTAAGACCATGCTGGCCAGAGAGCATGTGAGGGTCTTCTTTTCCAGAATGAAGGAGCTGGGGTATAGGGAAGAAGAAGTCGTGTCATTGTGTGAAAATATTTTTGAGGGAAAAGCCGTGCCCGAGGGGGACGGCAGCAAGGCGTCTCCGGAAATTGACAGGGGGGGGGAGAATTATGAACGGATTAATTGAGATGGTGGGTCTGACAAAGGCGTATGACGCCAGGCATGTGGCGGTGAATAATGTCACGTTGACACTGCCCAGGGGGAGGATCATCGGTCTTTTGGGTCCCAACGGAAGCGGCAAGACTACGCTTATAAAAATGCTCAACGGTCTGCTGGCGCCTACCAGTGGGAGCATCAGGATCAACGGTCTGCCCGTGGGCGTGGAAACCAAGGCTCATGTGGCTTATCTGCCGGACAGGACATATCTTGCGGGAAATGAGAGAATCAGCGAGATACTGGACTATTTCTGTGATTTTTATGCGGATTTTTCCAGGGAGAAGGCGATAAACATGCTTTACAGCCTGAACATCGACCCGGGCACAAGGCTGAAGACCCTGTCGAAGGGCACCAAGGAGAAGGTGCAGCTGATTCTGGTGATGAGCCGTAACGCCGATCTGTATATTCTGGATGAGCCCATCGCAGGCGTAGACCCTGCGGCGAGGGATTATATTCTGAGGACGATTATCAATAATTATGATCCGAATGCCACCGTCCTGATCTCCACTCATCTGATCACCGATATCGAGCAGGTGCTGGACGAGGTCATCTTTATGCGCTACGGGAATCTGGTGCTGTATACCTCTGTGGACAATATCAGGGAGCAGCACGGAAAATCTGTAGACGCTTATTTCAGGGAGGTATTCGCATGTTAGGAAAATTGATTAAGCATGAGTGGAAAAGTACTTACAGGATGGGGTGTCTGATGCTGTTTATCACCCTCTTGGTAACGTTTATGGGATGGCTTTCCTTTCAGAGCCCCATGTGGAGGCAGTTAAGGGAGGACAGCTATAACACGTCTTTTGGACCGCTGGATTTTATAAGCATTATAGTGCTGCTCATGTACGTTTTTATGCTGGCGGGTATATCTTATGCCATTCTGATTTATCTTGGAGTGCATTTTTACAGGACCATGTACACGGACCAGGGATATCTGGCGCATACCCTGCCGGTGGGAAAGCATCAGCTTCTTGTCAGTAAGATTCTGGTAAACGGGCTGTGGCTGCTGATCATATATGTGGCGGTGTTTCTGTCGGGCTTGGCGGTGCTGGGTTCGCTGATAGGGATTTTTCTTTCGGAAGGATATGCCTGGGTGAATTTCTGGCATGATTTTTTGGAGTTTGTAAGTGACTTCGCTTTTTATTTCGACATAAACGACAAGATTTATCTAATTACCATGATTTTTAACTTTGTTCTGAGTCCTTTTGTAACCGTGGGCATATTGTTCGGTTCGATTACGTTGGGACAGATGTTCGCCAGGGCGAGAGTGCTGATGGCGATTTTGTGCTATCTGGGAGTGGGTATACTCAATAACTTGATTTCCTCTGTAGTACATAGCATAGTGACGTTCAGCAGCATAAGGCTGAACACGGCGATGAATATCGGCATTAATTCCAGCCAGATCGTGCAGCTGATTGCTGCGGTGGCGCTTTATTTTGCTTCCTATTACATTCTTACAAAAAAACTGAACATGGAGTAAAGCCGGAGAAAATAAAACCGAAATAAGGTAAAACGGCAATACGCTTTAATCACAGCAGAAAATATGAACAATATCTGATAATAAGGAAGACGGAGGAGAGGGATCAGCTTGAAAAACGTAATGAAAAAGGTCGGAAGGACCATTGTGGCATTTCTGCCTGTGCCGGCATGCTTTCTGCTTCAGCTCGGGGTGATGCTTGTGGTCGAGATTGTGCTTATGTTTCCTACTATTATGAGGGCCATATCGGGAGCAGTCAGCTATGATGAGATGATGGAGTTGACGTACGGGCTGGTGATGGAGAATATTATGACCATACAGCTCGTGGCGCAGACCGCCATGTTTGCGGTATTCGGGCTGTGGTATTATCTGGCCTACGGCAGGAAAAAGAGACCGGAGACGGCGGAGAAGCCTGCGGGTCTGCATATTGTTCTGCTTGTGCTGATGGGGCTGATTCTGCAGTTCGGTATAAGCAGTGTGCTTACCCTGATCGAGCTTATGGCGCCGAAGGTGATGGAGAACTACAACGAGCTGATGGAGACTATGGGGCTGGGTGAGATGTCGCTGCCGGTTATGATCGCCGTATCCGTCATGGCGCCTCTGTCCGAGGAGGTGCTGTGCAGGGGAGTCATTCTGAGGCTGGCGGAGAGGGTGAGCCCCAGATTCTGGGTTGCGAACGTAATTCAGGCGCTGGCCTTCGGTATTCTCCACGGCAACCTTGTCCAGGGAATCTATGCGTTTGCGCTGGGTTTGGTGATTGGATATATTTACGGGAAGTACAGAAATATCTGGCTGTGTATGCTGCTTCACGGGGCGATGAATCTTTCAAGCTATGTCATAACTCCCTTTTATATGCTGTTTCCCGAGGATAATCCGGTGCCTGTGCTGATTGTTGTGTTTGTGGTCTCCGCCGCTCTGTTTGTGCTTTGCTTCAGACCTTTTGTGGCAAGGAGCCGGGGCGGGGAAGGATCTTCGTGTTAAATACGGCGGTGTGAATTGCTTTGCGGGCTGATTTTGCCTGCACGCTTTTGAAGGCTGGCCGCCGGGGGAAAAATAGCTGAGTCAGATTTTGCGGGCGGCTGTTCCTTGCGGACAGCCGCCTGTTTGTATGGGGAAGTAACAGTTCAGCCATACAGTACCGCGAAGTCAAAATTGCATCCTTATGCAATTTTGCGAGACTTGCGAGCGCCAAAATGAGTTGAAAACTCATTTTGTGTGCATCAGTGTAACAGTTTAGCCGAAGGTTGAACTGTTACATGGGGAATGATAAACAGGGAGAAATAAATTGCCCTGTGGCGAAAGATTTGGTATAATGTTGATACAAAAGGCAATTATTTTGCGCATAAAAGAGGGTGAGCGAAAGATGCAGGAAATTATCAATCAGGTTTTAAAGGGGAACTTCGATTATGAGAACGGTTCTCTTGATTTTTCGTGCGCGAAAATAGAGCTTGCCCTGAAAAAGGGGGAACAGAGGGAGGGGACCTTCCGTATCCTGTCCACTCAGGGGCAGTTTACCTGTGGAAGGGTGATTTCCTCGGACCTCAGAATGGAATGTCTGACCGGGGAATTTACCGGCTGTGACGAGGAAATTTCCTATTGCTTTCACGGAGAGAATCTGGATGAAGGGGATGTGGTAAAGGGAAGCTTTTATGTAATCAGCAATCATGGGGAGTATTATCTTCCCTTTGTGGCTTCTGTGGAGCATGCCGTCCTTGAATCCTCCGTGGGCAGCATAAAAAATCTGTTTCACTTTGCCAATCTTGCAAAGAGCAGCTGGCAGGAGGCGGTGAGGCTGTTTTATTCCCCGGAGTTTAAACGGCTTTTTTCGGGCAGCGATGCCCAGTATCAGGATATTTACAGGGCGCTTTCCGCAGTGGACGGCCGGGAGCAGAACGTAGAGGAGTTTTTGATTCAGATAAACAAAAAGCAGAAGGTGGAGTTTTTGACGGAGGAGGACGAGCTGACCGCCTCGGTTTCCGTGAACGAGGGGGCCTGCGCCGTAACGGAGAAGGAGCTGTCCATTGTGCGCAACGGCTGGGGATTTACCAAGCTTTTCGTGGAATGCAGGGGGGATTTCTTCTTTGTGGAGAAGGAGGCTTTGACGGATGACGACTTCCTGGGTAATTATTGCCGGCTGCCCGTATTTATTGACCGAGGCTTCTGCAGAAAAGGCAGGAATTACGGGCAGATCTGTCTTTACAACTCATATGTGTCGCTGACGGTTCCCGTGACGGTGCGGTGTGGGGACGGGATACCAAGGAGCAGCCAGGAGCTTAACAGGAAGCGCTGTACGGTACAGCTCATGGAGTTTTATCTGGCGTTCCGCACAAAGAAAATCGGCACGTCCACATGGCTGAAGGAGACCCGCATGCTTGTGGACAAGCTGGTTCTCATGGATGAGAACGACATTGCCGCAAAGCTGTTTCAGGCACAGCTGCTGATAACGGAGGAAAGCTTTAACGAGGCGGGCTGGAGCCTGGACCATGTGGCGGATATGCTGGAGAATGAACAGTCGGACGATACTCTTTTGGCATATTATCTGTATTTAACCACCCTGATTCACAAGGACCCGCGCTATATCAGCCAGGTCACGGCGGATGTGGAGCATATTTACAGACAGGATAATTCCAATTGGAGAGTGGCGTGGCTGCTGCTTTATTTGTCAGAGGATTATCACAGGTCCATAACGGGCAAATGGGTCTTTTTGGAAAAGCAGTTTTCGGCGGGCTGCTGCAGCCCGGTGCTGTATATAGAGGCACTGGCGCTTTTGAACGGCAATCCGGCGCTTCTGCGCAGGCTTGGCGCTTTTGAGCGGCAGGTGCTGTTCTTTGGGGCGAAGCAGGAGCTTTTGAGGCAGGAGGTCGTAGAGCAGCTGCTCTATGTGATAAAAAAGGTCAGGGATTTCTCCCCGGTGATTTTTAAGCTTTTGGAAAGGCTGTACCGGAAAAAGAGAGATGTCCGCCTGCTGCAGGAGATATGCACGCTGCTTATCAAGGGCGGAAAGACGGGCAGCCTGTATTTTGGCTGGTACAGCGCCGGTGTGGAGGAGCAGCTGCGGATCACCAATCTTTATGAGTATTATATGATGTCGCTGGATCTGAATGAACCCTGCGAGCTGCCAAAGGTTGTGCTGATGTATTTTTCCTATCAAAACAATCTGGGCTATGAGCACACCGCATATTTGTATGACTACATATTACAGCATAAGGACAGGCTGGGGGATATATATGAGAGCTATCGGTTTAAAATAGAGAGGTTCGTGGTCGAACAGATTCAAAAGGAGCATATTAACAGGCATTTGGCAGATCTGTACAACCGCCTGCTGCAGCCGGAGATGGTGAACGAGCAGACCTGCAGGCAGCTTTCAAGACTGCTCTTTGCGCATTTGATTCGCGTGGAGGATGACAGGCTCTGCAAGGTGTACGTATACCAGCCCGGCAATCTACGGCCTGCGGAATATCCCCTGACGGCCGGATGCGCCTGGGTGCCTCTTTATGGCAACGAATATACGATCTGCTTTGAGGATGCCTGGAAGAATCGTTTTATGAAAAATGCGGAATACACCACAGAGCGCCTTATGAGACAGGGAAAATATTTGAAATGGCTGCTGCCCGTTATAGAGGAGTGCCCGGAGCTTGACCTTTATCTCTGCGCCAGCGAGCGCAGCCGTCTGATGGAGCAGGAAGGCGGGCCGGAGCGGGCGATGAGGGTTGTGCTTTCCGAAAATGTGGATGACAAGGTCAGAAAAAGCCTTTATTTCAGCCTGCTGCAGCATTTTTACGAAACGGACGACACGCGGAATCTGGACGAATACATCAAAAACATGCCGCCCGGCACACTGACGGACAAGGAGCGCGGCACGGTGGTGAAGTACATGGTGCTGCGGGGCAATTATGAGCTTGCCGGGCAGTGGCTTAAGGCATACGGCCCGTATTTCATAGATGCGAAGCTTTTGGTACGGATTTTGGCGCAGCTGATCGAGAGGGAAAATAAAATTGAAGATCCCGCCCTTCTGGCGGCGGCGGTATATGTATTTGAAAAGGGTAAGTACGGCAGCACGGTGCTTGAATATTTGTCCCTGTATTACAAGGGAATGACCAGAAATATGCGGGATATCTGGAAGGCGGCAAAATCCTTTGATGTGGACCGTTATAAGCTGACGGAAAGGATTCTGGTTCAGATGCTGTATTCCGGCGCCTTTGTGGGCGAGAAGATGGAGATTTTCCGCTACTATATTTCCCAGGGACCGAAGCCCGAGATCGAGGAGGCGTTTTTGGCTCAATGCTCCTATGATTACTTTGTCAGGGAGCGGCTTACGGAGAGAGAGGTGTTTTCCGAGATCCAGAATATGCATCAGAGGGGAGAGGCGGTGCAGAAGGTTTGTAAGCTTGCCTTTCTGAAATATTTTGCGGAAAATGCCGACGAAAGGACGGAGGATATACGGTCCATAGCCGTCTCCTTTCTGAGGGAATTTCTGGGCAGGAAAATTCATCTGGAGTTCTTCAGGGCATACCGGGATGTGCCGGAGGTGCAGCTGGGCATGGGCGACAAGACCATTATCGAGTACCATGCGGGTCCCCAGAGCAGGGCGTGTATTCACTATGTCCTTCTTCATGATAACGGCGAGTCCGGAGAATATATTGCCGAGTATATGAAGGAGGCGTATGACAGGGTGTTTTTTAAGGAGTTTGTGCTGTTCTTTGGCGAGAGCGTTCAGTATTACATCACGGAGGAGAAGGACGGCGGCGAGCAGCTGACGGAGAGCGGAACGCTGCAAAAGAGCGACAGCTTGGGAAACGAGGAAGACAGCAGGTATCATTTGATCAACGATATTGTCATCAGCAGGACGCTCCAGGACTTCGACACCATGGATGACCTTCTGGAGGAGTATTACAAAAAGGAATTTATGAACGGAAGGCTGTTTGAATTAAAGTAGTATCTGGTTATGGGTTAAGTTAAGTATTGTTTGCGGCGGAAAGGCGCGGTGATTATTGTGGGTTTATTGGGCGGTGAAAAACTGATCGTGGGCTATGACCTGGGAAACGAATATTCCCAGATCAGCGTTGCCGTGTCCGGAAAGGGAGAGGTTGAGACCTTATCGCAGGTGGCGGGGGCCCAAAGCTACAATATCCCCACCGTGCTGTGCAAGAGAAACGGCGTCAACCAGTGGTTTTACGGCAGGGAGGCAATCCGTTATGCAGGGGAGGAGCAGGGGATTCTGGTGGAAAACCTTCTGGAGCTTGCTCTGGACGGGGAGCCGGTAGTTATAGAAGGGGAGAGCTTTGACCCGTCGGCGCTGCTTGCCCTGTTTTTTAAGCGCAGCCTGGGTATGCTGTCCCAGGCAGGCTCGTCAGACAAGATAGAGGCGCTGATGATCACCTGTGAAATTTTTAACCGCCGGCTTTTTGAGGTGCTTGAAAGCGTTGTGGCAAGAATCCGTCTGGTGGGCGTGAAAATTACGTTTCAGAGCCATACGGAAAGCTATTACACCTATATGCTTCATCAGCCGGAGGAGCTCTGGGTCCGGCAGTCGGTGCTGTTTTATTATCAGGGCAGCCGTATAAAGGCATATTGTATGGAATGCAACAGAAGGACGATACCGGTTGCCGTGTTTATCGAGGAGTGCGAATATTCCTTTCCGGAGTGGGCTGACCTGCCGGAGGAGGAGTGGGAGCGGGGAGGAAGGATAGAGGAGCTTGACAATGGATTTCTGTCCGTGGCGCAGGAATTTTGCGGCGGTAAGGCCATAGGAAGTGTATATTTGATAGGAGACGGTTTTTCGGAGGAGTGGATGAAAAATTCCCTTCGGTATCTGTGCAGGGACAGGAGGGTCTTTCAGGGAAACAATCTCTTTAGCAAGGGCGCCTGTTACGGCATGCAGGAGCGGCTGAACGTCAGCGAGGCGGGGAAAAGGCATGTGTTTTTGGGAAGTGACAAGCTGAAGGCAAATATAGGCATGAAAATCCTGCGCCAGGGTGAGGAAACCTATTATGCGCTTTTGGACGCGGGCAGCAGCTGGTATGAGGCGGGGTATTCCACGGATGCTTATATCCAGGACGGCAATGTGATCACCCTGGTAATCACTCCGCTGATCGGAGGGGGCAGTAAAACGGAGGCTTTGGAGCTGGAGGACTTCCCGGGAAGCATTGCCAGGGTCAGGATAAAGCTTCGCATGGAGAACGAGGAGGTTCTGGCGGTGGAGGTGACGGATCTGGGCTTTGGCGATTTCCGAAGCTCCTCCGGCCGGGTCTGGAGGAAGGAAGTCAGGCTGTATTGAATGTCTTAACCGTAGGCGTCCATAAAAAGGGCGCCGGGGAACAGAGGAAAAAATGAGTGTAAGGGGCAAAGGGCTATGCGTGTCAGTGTCTGTGTGGGAAATTATGCCAAAACTCCATATTGTATACCGGCTTTGGAGATAAACGTTTACTGCATGGAGGAATTCTGCTATTGTATGAAGGAGAATGCGTTTTTGCTGGATATGTCTCTGCTGGACGATAAGCTGATAGACTGGATAGAGCAGGAATGCGGCTTGAAGGAGCTGGCGGCAGCGCTGCATCCCCTGATCCACAAGAAGGGCTCCCTGAGCGGCTTTGCGGTTATGATTCTTGAGTATGTGGGCTTTTATGACGGCGAAACCATCCGGGAGGTGGAGCAGGTGCTGAAGCAGGGCGCTGGCTTGAGCAGTATTGAGAAGCGCAAGGGCCAGATAGATTATCTGGTGAGGAAAAAGAAGTATGCGGCTGCGCTTTGCGGCTATGACCTCCTCCTGAAAAGATGGGAGGAGCAGGAGAGCTCGGGAGCGGTGATGCCCGCGGCCTCCTGCCTCGCTGCTATCATACACAATAAGGGAGTTGCTTTTGCGGGACTGATGCGGTACGATATGGCGGCGGAGCATTTCAGACTTGCTTATGAGCGGGATAAAAGGGAAGACTATTATATCGATTACCTGGCGGCAAAGAGGCTGCGGCTGCCGGAGAACGAATATGTGGCCTTCGCGGCGAACAGCCCGGAGAATTATCGGCATACGTTAGAGCTGGAAAAGAAAATGGAGCGGTTCTCGGAGGAATGGGAGCTGCAGCCGGAATACCTGCAGCTTTACAACAGAAGGGAAAGCAGGACGGGCGGGGACGTAAAGAAGTATTACGGGGAGAGCGAGCGGCTGGTGCGGCTTTTAAAGGATAATTACCGCGACGGCGGCAGCGATTGACAGGAGCAGAGATATGGGATTTTTTTCAAAATTATTCAGGAAAAAGCGCCGGGAAAATACGGCTGACGATTGGGAGACGCTGGTTTATGACCGGGACGACGTAAATTTCAAGGACAAGGAGCAGCGGATAGGCTATGTCAAAAACTGCCTGGAGCAGATTGCGGAGGCGTCCAGAGAGACAAATCTTTTGACAGGGGAGTATTCCCAGGTGACCTCCTATCTCACGGATATGGAGGAGATCGAGGCGCTGCCGGAGGGTGAGAGAACGGAGCTGAACGGCATTGCCAAGAGGCTTGTGTCTCTTGAGCAGGAAAAGGCGAAGTACCGCGATAAGCAAAACCGCATGGCCGACGCGGATTATTACCGGCTGCGCAAGCAGGAGGACGAGCTGCAGGAGGGAATTGGAAAAATTAAGGAGTGCGAGAGCTATGGCGTAAAGATCAAGCAGGACCTGCAGCGTCTGGACAGGGAGCGGCATGCCTATGAGTACAGACGCTCGGATCTGGAGTCTGCGTTAAACAACCTGAAGGGCATGGCGCTGATTTTTCTGACCTCCTTTACGCTTTGTATCATCATGCTGTTGATTTTGCAGTTTGTCTTTGAAATGAACACCCAGATCGGCTATATTCTGGCAGTGGGCACGGTGGCGGTGGCCATCACCGTGGTCTGGATGAAGTATATGGAAAGCGGCAGGGAGCTGGACAGGGTGGAGCTTGCCATAAACAAACTGATTTCACTGCAGAATAAAGTGAAGATACGCTATGTGAACAACAAGAATCTCCAGGATTATCTCTACATGAAGTACGGAACAAGCAGTGCGGCGGCCTTGGAAAAGCTCTGGATACAGTATCAGCAGGAGAAGGAGGAGCGAAAGGAGTACGCGGAGGCGGAGGCAAAGACAGAGTATTACCAGAAGCAGCTTGTGGGCAAAATGACAAACTACCGTGTGGTCAGCCCTGAAAGGTGGATAGGACAGCCGGAGGCGCTTATCGACAAACGTGAGATGGTGGAGATACGACATGGGCTTATCGTGCGCAGGCAGGTGCTGCGCAAGCAGCTGGAATATAACAGCAATGTTGCCGAGACCGCCAGAAAGGAGATCATGGATATCGTGGGGAGATATCCCGCTTATGCGGCCGAAATCATGGAGATGGTGGAGCGCTTTGAAAAAGAGGCTTAACGGACCTGAAGGGCAGTGAAAGTTTTGCGGCCTGCTATTGACGAATTTTCTTTTGTGGTCTATGATACATTCATAAGTTTTGATTTTTGGCAGAGCCGTCCCGGGGCTGGTCGGGGTAAAAGACCCGTTTGGCTTCATGCGGGGAACCGGCGGTATGATACAGGATCTTGGAGGCATATTGAAGCATATATAGACAGGAGAATACAATAATGAGTACAGACAGATATGAGAGCCCGCTGTCCGAGCGCTACGCAAGCAGGGAGATGCAGTATATTTTTTCGCCTGACATGAAGTTCCGCACATGGAGAAGGCTGTGGATCGCCCTTGCGGAGACCGAGAAGGAGCTGGGCTTAAGCCAGAATGGCAGACCTGTTATCACGGACGAGCAGATCGAGGAGCTGAAGGCCCACGCGGAGGATATAAATTACGAGGTGGCAAAGGCAAGGGAAAGGGAGGTGCGCCATGATGTCATGAGCCATGTGTACGCTTACGGGCAGCAGTGCCCTAAGGCGGCAGGCATAATACATCTGGGGGCGACCTCCTGTTATGTGGGCGATAATACGGACATTATTGTCATGACGGAGGCTTTGAAGCTGGTGAAGAAGAAGCTGGTCAACGTGATTGCCGAGCTTGCGGATTTTGCCGATAAATATAAGGCGCAGCCCACTCTTGCTTTCACTCATTTCCAGCCGGCGCAGCCTACTACCGTAGGCAAGCGTGCAACTCTCTGGATGCAGGAGTTTTATCTTGACTTGGAGGATTTAAATTATCTGCTGGGCACGATGAAGCTTCTGGGCTCAAAGGGGACCACCGGCACGCAGGCTTCTTTCCTGGAGCTGTTTGACGGAGACCAGGAAACCATTGACAAAATCGACCCCATGATTGCGGAAAAGATGGGATTTAAGGAGTGCTATCCCGTATCGGGCCAGACCTATTCGCGCAAGGTGGATACCAGGGTGGCAAACGTCCTGGCGGGAATCGCGGCGTCCGCCCATAAGATGAGCAATGATATCCGTCTGCTCCAGCACTTGAAGGAGGTAGAGGAGCCCTTTGAAAAGAGCCAGATAGGGTCTTCCGCCATGGCTTACAAGAGAAATCCCATGAGAAGCGAGCGCATTGCCTCTCTCGCCAGATATGTGATGGTGGACGCGCTGAATCCCGCCATTACCTCAGCGGTCCAGTGGTTTGAGAGGACCCTGGACGACTCCGCCAACAAGAGGCTGTCCATCCCGGAAGGGTTTCTTGCGGTGGACGGCATCCTGGATCTGTGCCTGAATGTGGTGGACGGGCTGGTGGTATATCCCAAGGTGATAGAGAAGCGCCTCAGAGCCGAGCTGCCCTTTATGGCAACGGAAAACATTATGATGGATGCGGTAAAGCTGGGCGGCAACCGCCAGGAGCTTCATGAGCGCATCCGCGAGCTTTCCATGGAGGCGGGCAGGAATGTGAAGGTAGAGGGTAAGGACAACAACCTGCTGGAGCTGATCGCTGCAGACCCCGCCTTTCATATGAGTCTGGAGGAGCTTCAGGCGGCAATGGACCCCGCGAGATATACCGGGCGTTCCAGGGAACAGGTGGAAGCCTTTCTGGCAAAGGTGATACGCCCCATGCTTGAGGAAAATAAGGAGCTGCTTGGGGTAAGGGCGGAAATTAACGTCTAAGGAATCGTTGAGATCAATGCTGTTGCGTTCCTTAGCCCCTGGCCGCTTTGGCTTGAAAGAATGGTCATTTTACCATTCTTTCTTTGGGTGCGGCGATACGATAGGCAATAAAAAACAGTCCCGGAACGAAGAAGGGACGGTACTGGAATAAAAGACAGTCCCGGATTGAAGATGCCCCCGGAAGGAATTTGCAGCTGCGGGTACGCAGATGAAAATTGCTTCCCACAAGCGGGGCATAGTAGAGAAGGGACGGTACTGGAATAGGAGAATAGGATATGGGTGGATTTTTTGCGGTTGCGGCGAAAGAGGATTGTGTGTTTGACTTGTTTTTTGGAACGGATTATCATTCCCATCTGGGGACCAGGCGTGCCGGTATGGCGGTTTACAGCCGGGAAAAGGGCTATGACAGGGCCATTCATAATATCGAAAACGCGCCCTTCAGGACCAAGTTTGACAAGGATGTAAACGAGATGCAGGGCAGCTTGGGAATAGGCTGCATTTCCGATTTTGAGCCTCAGCCCTTGATGGTCCGCTCCCATCACGGCACCTATGCCATAACCACCGTGGGCAAGATCAACAATG
Source organism: uncultured Acetatifactor sp. (assembly GCA_910578215.1). GTDB lineage: Bacteria > Bacillota > Clostridia > Lachnospirales > Lachnospiraceae > Acetatifactor. The sequence continues at coordinate 14,660 of CAJTPH010000009.1, forward strand.
CGGACAAGCTTATCCAGGAGCTGTTTTCCAAGGGACATTCTCATTTCCTTGAGATGAGCGGCGGGGACATCAATGCCACGGAGCTGGTTGCCGCCATCGTGAACCAGAAGGATAATCTGGTGGAGGGTATCAGATATGCCCAGGAGGTGATCGAAGGCTCCATGACGCTCCTGATTATGACGCCCAAGGGAATATATGCGGCGAGGGATTTGATGGGAAGGACGCCGGTGTCCATCGGCCGCAAGGAGGGAGCGTACTGCGCTTCCTTCGAGAGCTTTGCTTATCTGAATTTGGGCTATACTGCCCACAGGGAGTTGGGACCCGGAGAAATCGCGGTGCTCACCCCCGAAGGGGTGAAGACCTTGGTACAGCCGGGAAAGGATATGAAAATTTGTACCTTTTTGTGGATATACTATGGTTATCCTTCTTCCTCCTACGAGGGGATCAGCGTGGAGCAGATGCGCTATAACTGCGGCGCAAAGCTGGCCGCCCGGGACAATGTGCAGCCGGATATCGTGGCTGGCGTTCCGGATTCCGGAACGGCGCATGCCATCGGCTACGCAAATCAGTCGGGGATTCCCTTTTCAAGACCCTTTGTAAAGTATACGCCCACATGGCCCCGCTCCTTTATGCCGACCATCCAGACTCAGCGGAACCTGATTGCCAAGATGAAGCTGATTCCGGTGAAGGAGCTGATCGAGGGAAAGAGGCTGCTTTTGATAGACGACTCTATCGTCAGGGGAACACAGCTTCGGGAAACCACGGAATTTTTGTATCAGAGCGGCGCCAAGGAGGTCCATATCCGCCCGGCGTGCCCGCCTCTTTTGTTTGGGTGCAAGTATCTGAATTTTTCCCGGTCCACCTCGGAGATGGATCTGATTACAAGGAGGGTGCTGAAGGAGATGGAGCAGGAGGGCAGGAAGATCGACCTGAAGCTCTATGTGGACCCTGATACCCCCGAATATGCGGAGATGGTAAAACATATTGAAAAGCAGCTGAATTTTACGTCGCTGCGGTATCACAGGCTGGACGATATGATAGAATCGGTAGGCATTGACAGAAGCAGACTGTGTACCTATTGCTGGGACGGGAAGGAGTAGGCTGGCTCTGAGCTAAGGGATTTGTTAAAGCGTAAAGGCTGAAGGAGTGATAGGTATACTCAGATTGTGTTATGTGGTAGTGGTTTCGCTGCCATTTGTAATGTATTATCTGGTAAAGGCCCAGATGATAGAGAGGTGCGGAAAGAGGTTTCCCGAGGAGCGGCGCTATCGGATGGCACGGAGATGTATCCGTATCATGATGCACAACGGAAAGATAGAGACGGAGAGCACAGGTCAGGAGCTTCTGCCCAGTGAGGGCGGCTATGTGATGTATTCCAACCATCAGGGAAAATACGATACGCTGGGCATTATGGCGTCTCATCCCACGCCCTGTACCATTGTGATGGATGCGGGCCGTTCACATCTTCCCATTGCAGGCTCTTTTATCGATCTGGTAAAGGGGCAGCGTCTGGATAAGACGGATATGAAAAAGCAGATGAAAACCATCCTGAAGATTTCGGACGAGGTCAGGGCGGGAAGACGTTATATTGTCTTTCCTGAGGGAGGCTACGAAAACAACAGGAACGAACTGCAGGAGTTTCTGCCGGGCTCCTTTAAATGCGCCACAAGGGCCAGGGCGCCTATTGTGCCGGTGGCGATCATAGACTCCTACAAGCCCTTTGGGATGAATTCCCTGCGCCGGGTAAAGACGCAGGTACATTTTCTAAAGCCTATTTTATTCGAGGAATATTGTGAGATGACAACGCCTCAGATAGCGGAGCTGGTAAAGGGGAAGATCGAGGCGGAGATCCACGTGCGGATGAAGGCGCGCAATGCGGTTTGAGGCGCCCGGAAAGGCGGCGGGAGGGGAGAACGGTATGATGCCTCCTGTGGCCGGCAGGTGCGGGAACGGCAGGAGAGGCTTGGGTAAAATAACGGCGGGGCAACTTGGGGAACGCGGTGTAAGCAACGTTCCTTAAGCCGCCCCGCCGTTTGCCTGGGGGGACGCTTTGCCTGTCAGGCAAGGCAGACCTGAGGCTTAGAGCTGTTTTCCGGTAAGAAGCTCGTAGCCCTGTAAATATTTATCAATGGTTTTCTGGACGATCTCCTGGGGAAGCGTCCAGTCGTTGTCGGGATTTGCCTTTAACCAGTCGCGGGCAAACTGCTTGTCGAAGGAAGGCTGTGCGTGGCCGGGCTCATAGCCGTCCGCAGGCCAGAAGCGGGAGCTGTCGGGAGTGAGCATTTCGTCTCCCAGAACCATGTCGCCGTTTTCGTCCAGACCGAACTCGAACTTGGTGTCCGCTATGATGATGCCGCGTTTTGCGGCGTATTCCGCACATTTTTTGTAGAGCGCAATGGTGTAGTCACGCAGCTTTGCGGCATATTCCGCACCCTTGCCGGGGAAGCGCTTCTCTAAATAGTCAACGCTCTGTTCAAAAGAAATGTTTTCGTCGTGGTCCCCGATTTCCGCCTTGGTGGAGGGGGTGTAAATGGGTTCGGGCAGCTTGTCGGATTCCTTTAAGCCTTCGGGCAGCCTGATTCCGCAGACGGTGCCGTCCTTTTGATAGCTTGCCCAGCCGCTTCCGGTGATATAGCCTCTGACAATGCACTCGACGGGGAGCATATTCAGCTTGCGGCAGAGCATGCTGTTCCCGTCAAATTTCTTCTGCCGGAAAAACTCGGGCATGTCATTCACATCCACGGAAATCATGTGGTTGGGGATGATATCGTTTGTCATGTCAAACCAGAATTTTGACATCTGGGTCAGCACGGTTCCCTTCTTATCCACATTGTTGTGAAGAATCACATCAAAGCAGCTGATGCGGTCGGTGGCAACCATAATCAGGCTGTCGCCGTTGTCGTAAATCTCGCGTACCTTGCCCTCCTTGACGGGCTTAAGCTCCTGAACACTCATTTCAATGACTCCTTTGCGTTTATTTAAGTTCCGAACACTATTCAAGTGTATTGCATTTAGGTGAAAAAATCAAGCTTCACTGCAAGGAATTTATAGGATTTAGGAAGGAAGCAAAAATTTTGAAATAAACAGTATATAACAGTTGACAACAGTTATATGCTGTTATATACTGTTTATAGATGAAGGAAAACATAAGAACCAAAAACATGATGCGTAAAAACGGCGCAGAAATGGAATGTGAGAAAATATGCATATTATTATCAATAATTCATCGATGGTACCTATTTATGAGCAGATAGTCGGTCAGCTGAAGGAGCTGATCATCCGGGGAGCGCTGTCCGCGGAAACGGCGCTGCCTTCTGTGCGCGGTCTGTCAAATGAGCTGAAGATCAGTGCTCTTACGGTAAAAAAAGCGTATGACACATTGGAGCAGCAGGGCTTTGTGGTGACGGTTCACGGAAAGGGAACCTTTGTCAGGGCAACGAATCCTGATCTGCAGAGGGAAGCGGGGCAGAAGGAAGTGGAGGAGGAGCTTGCCGGAGCAATAGGCAGGGCGAAGAACTGCGGAATGACAAGACAGGAGCTCTGCCAGCTTTTTGAGATAGTTTTGGAGGATTATTATGATAGCGGTGAATAATGTGAAAAAGCGGTACAAGGATTTTTGCCTTGATATATCCATGGAGGTAAAGAGGGGATGTATCACAGGCCTTGTAGGTAAAAACGGAGCGGGAAAGAGCAGCACCTTTAAGGCAATTCTTGGGCTGATACGTCCTGAGAGCGGGGATATCCGTATTTTCGGCAAGGAGCTTCGGGAGCTTGGCGGGGCTGATAAACAGTCCATAGGGGTTTCATTGGTGGAATCAGGCTTCAGCGGAGAGCTGACGGTTAAGGACGTTGTGCCTGTTCTGAGGAGCTTTTACAGAAATTTTGAGGAGAAAAGGTTTCTGGAGCAGTGCGCGGCCTTTGAGATTCCGATGAACAAAAAAATCAAGACCTTTTCCACCGGAATGAAAGCAAAGCTGAAGGTGCTTGCGGCGGTCAGCCATAAGGCGAGCCTTTTGATTCTTGACGAGCCTACGTCGGGACTGGACGTGATGGCCAGAAACGAGCTTCTGGATATTCTGCGGGGCTATATGGAGGAGGACGAGGGGCGTTCTATCCTTATAAGCTCCCATATTTCCTCCGACCTGGAGGGACTGTGCGACGATATTTATCTGATAGACCACGGAAAGATGATTCTGCATGAGGATATCTGTACCCTTCTGGATGAGTACGGTGTGCTGAAGGCGGGGGAGGAGGAATTTCAGAAGCTGGATAAGCGTTATCTTCTGCGGTATAAGAAGGAATCCTTCGGGTATTTGTGTCTGACCAGGGAGAAGCAGTTTTATGCGGATAACTATCCGGGAATCGTAATGGAAAAGGGAAATATAGACGAGGTGATGCTGCTGATGATCGGGGGATTGCCTGTGTCTGCTGAAGCAGGGAGGGAGGTATAGGTATGAGAGGACTGTTGGTAAAGGATTTGAGGCTTATATTGCAGCAAAAGCGGATTTGGCTGATACTGATTATCATGGCACTTTTTTTTACATTTGCCCAAAACGGTATGTTCGGGCTGTTTTATATGGCGATGCTTGCGATGATGTTTTCCATCAGCACGGTGAGCTATGACGAGTATGACAACGGTTACCCTTTTTTGATGACCCTGCCCTTTGACCGGAGGACCTATGTGAGAGAAAAATATCTGTTTTGTGCTATGATGAGCGTCGGAGGCTGTCTGGCGGGCAGCATAATCAATATGCTGAAGACGGAAGAAGGGACGGGGCTTGAGGAAAAGCTTATGGCGACGGGGGTTTATCTTCTGGTGACCATTCTGGCGGCGGCTGTCATTCTTCCCCTTCAGCTGAAATTCGGCGCGGAACAGGGAAGGATCTATCTGTTCCTGGTAATCGCCGGGCTGGCCCTGGCGGGAGGCGCTTTTATGCATCTGTTTCAGAAGGATGCCTCTCTGTCAGGAGCTTTGGAGGCGGTTTCCGGGCTGGGCGTCCGGGGGATTGTGGGATGCCTTGCCGGAGCGGCTGTTCTGCTTACCCTGTTGTCCTATTGTATCAGTGTGCGTGTGATGGAGAAAAAGGAGTTCTAGGCTTTATTTTAAGATTACCTCAAACATTACTCTGTCATGCTCCAGGGTCCTGACCCGGATTGTTCCCCTGTGCAGCTCCACGTCCGCCTTGGCGATTGACAGCCCGAGTCCGTAGCTGCCGTCGGAGACTCTCGCCTTGTCGGCGCGGTAGAAGCGCTCAAAGACCCGGCTGAAATCGCAGTCTGCCGCACCGGAGAAATCGTTGATGACCTGCAGACGGATCTGCCTGTCGCGGTAGAGTCTTACCGTGACCTTTCCCCGCTCGTCGCAATATTTTGCGGCATTGTCGATCAGAATGGACACTACCCGGCGGAGAGCGGATTCGTCGCCCGTGCAGGTGATGCCCTCGGCAATGTCGAAGACCAGCAGCCTGCCTCCGGAGTGTATTAAGTTTTCAAAGGATTTGGCGGTATCGTACACAGCGTCGCTTAGATTAAAGAGGGAGAAAACGGGCTTCTGCTCCTCGTCCATCTTTGCCAGGGTAATCAGGCTTCGCACCAGCCCGTTCATTTTTGCAACCTGTTTGTCGATGCTGTCGAACCATTCGCTCTCCCCATAGATCATCCGGGCAAGCTCGTTGTTTGCGGAGATGACGGTGAGAGGGGTCTTGAGCTCGTGCCCGGCGTCCGTCACGAACTGCTTCTGTCTGGCGTAGCTCTCCGCAATGGGCTTCACTGCCCTGCCCGAGGCAAGCAGGATGACGAGCAGTACCAGAAGAAAGCTGACGATGCCGATGGTCACGGAGGCGGCGAACATGGTAACCATGGAATACAGGTCGGTGGAGGCGTTGACCAGACCGATGACCGTTTCCGGGGAGCCGCTTATCCCGACCCGGGTTTTCATGCGGAATTTAAAGTATTGATACCAGCCATGGGAGGAGCCTCTGCGGTAGACTGCGCCGGCAATTGCCTCCAGGTCTTCGGAGGAATATTTTTCCCCGGCGTCCTCTTTGATTTCCTTTACGGAGCCGTCCGGAGCCAGAATTAAAAGGCAGCCGTCCGGATGGATGCGCAGTCCCCCGTCCAGGCGGGGGATAAAGGGATTCCTTTTGTCCCGGCGGATGTCGCTGCCCCCCTGAGGGGCGTGGGGCTCTCCCAGGATCATATCAAGGCGGGAGTCCAGCATGCGGTTTGTCTGCAGGACAAATATGACGTTTATGGCGGCAATCACCAGAAATATCAGGAGGAACAGCACGGCCGCAGTAATAGAGATAAATTTTTTCCGTAATTTTTGTATCATACGTCGGTCTCCCTTTATAGAATATGTAAGTAACCGTTCAGAGCCGTTTTCGCGCTCCGGACGGTTATTGCTTTTTTTCCATGCAGTAGCCCACGCCCCGGACTGCCCTGATGTTCACGGGGCATTTTAGCTTATCCAGCTTCTTGCGCAGGTTGGAGATATAAACCCATACGATGCTGACCTCCACGTCGGAGTCCCAGCCCCATATGCGTTCCATGAACTGTTCCGTGGAGACGACTGCGCCGGGGGACTGCATAAGGAGCTGCAGCATTTGGAATTCCCGGCTGACCAGACGCATGGAAATGCTGCCGAAGCTTAGTTCAAAGGTAGAAAGATTCAGTGCCAGCCCTTCAAATTCCAGCACATCAGCCTGATAGTTTTCCCTGCGGCGCAGCATGGCGCGGACTCTGGCCAGCAGCTCGCTTGCGGCAAAGGGCTTTGGCAGATAGTCGTCCGCGCCTGCATCCAGTCCGTTTACCCTGTCCTCAATATCCGCCCTGGCGGTGAGCAGCAGCACCGGTGTCCGGCATCCTGCCGAGCGCAGGGCCTTCAGCACCTCCAACCCGTCCATCCCGGGCATCATAATATCCAGGATAATGCCGTCATAGCTTTCGCCTGCGGCATAATCGTAGGCATCGCAGCCGTTGGACACCGTGTCCACAGCATAGTTGTTATGTTCAAACAGGGCGGTCAGCGCCCTGGAAATATCCTTGTCGTCTTCCGCAATCAGAAGCTTCATAAGTGGGTCCCCCTATCGTGCTTTGATATGTATTTTACCATAAAATACATGTGCCTTGGCGCAAATGGAATGAGAAGTTGACACAATGTCCTTTTGTGTCAATATTTTACCATAAATACATGCGCTTTGGCGCAAATGGAATCAAAAGTTGACACAGTGTCCTTCTGTGTCAACATTTTACCATACTTTTGGCAAAAAATACATATTATTCACATTCCATTTAGGCTGCGTTTAGGTTTGTCTGCTAAGATGATTCCATCGGGAGGCTGCCGAAAACCATGCGCCGAAGCGGGCAGGCGGGCGGCAGACAGCCCAAACCCTGCGCGGGCGGATGCCGCGCAGGATGGAAGCAGTAAGGAGGGCGCAGGCATGGGTACACAGATGGTCTTTAAGCGATACGAGATAAAGTATCTGCTCGACAGAAAACAGAAGGAAAAAATAGGAAAGGCAATGGAGCCGTATATGGCGCTGGACGGCTATGGGCGCAGCACCATAAGGAACGTTTATTACGATACGGATACCTACAGGCTGATCCGCAAATCCCTGGAAAAGCCAATCTATAAAGAGAAGCTGCGGGTCAGAAGCTACGGAGCGGCAGGGGCGGACGACGAGGTGTTTGTGGAGCTGAAGAAAAAGTATGAGGGCGTGGTTTATAAACGCCGTATCGCTCTGGCGGAGAGACAGGCGTGCGAGTACTTAAGCGGCAGGTGCGGGGCGCCCGTACAGACGCAGATCACTCAGGAGCTGGATTATTTCCTGGAGTTTTATGAGACGCTTGCTCCAAGGGTGTTTCTCTCTTATGAGAGGGAGGCGTATTACACGAGGGTTCCCAGTGACTTCAGAGTGACCTTTGACGAAAACATTCTCTGGAGGGAGACGGATTTATCCCTGCAAAGGGGCGTCTATGGGGAAAGCATTCTGAAGCCGGGGCAGACGCTGATGGAAATTAAGACTCCGGGAGGGATTCCCCTTTGGATGGTAAAGGTTCTGTCAGAGGAGGGTATCAGGAAGACAACGTTTTCCAAGTACGGAAATGCTTATGAAACAATGATAAAGAAAGAAAAAGGAGAAAAGATATATGCTTGACACAATATTTAACGGGATATTCGACGGCGCTGCCGTAGCTGTTATTTCGGTTCCGAAATTTTTGCTGTGTATGGCGGTTTCCCTGTTTGTGGGTCTGCTTCTCGCGGCGGTCCACACCTACAAAAACCGTTATACCAAGAGCTTTCTGGTTACTCTTGCCATGCTGCCGGCAATTGTATGCGTCATCATTATGATGGTAAACGGAAATGTGGGCGCGGGAGTGGCGGTTGCCGGCGCATTCAGCCTGGTCCGTTTCCGCTCCGTGCCGGGTACGGCAAAGGAGATCGGCGCTATTTTTCTCGCCATGAGTACGGGGCTGGCTGCGGGAATGGGCTATCTGGGATATGCGGTGCTTTTTGCCGTATTGATAAGCGCCGTCACGCTGCTCTATAACAGGCTGGACTTTGGCGGAAAGAGGAATGCCGAAGGCTACAAGGTTCTGCACATCACGGTTCCGGAGGATCTGGATTACACGGGAGCCTTTGACGAGATACTGGACAGGTACACCTCCTCTCATGAGCTGATACAGGTAAAGACAACCAATATGGGCAGTCTGTTCAGGCTGACCTACAACCTTGTCCTTTGCTCCGCCGAGGCGGAGAAGGAGCTGATCGACAAGCTTCGCTGCAGAAACGGCAATCTGGAAATCTCCGTTTCGCGCAGGGAGACAACGGTCTGCGAGCTGTAAGGGCTTATCGGATAGAATAAGGCTCTGGGTAAAATAATTCATTGGGAAAGGAAGAAAATATGCAGCGGAAAAGGTTATATGAAATATCAAAAAAATGTATCGCGTTTCTCTCTGCGGCATGCCTGACGGCGGCGTCGCTTAGCGGATGCGGAAACGAAAGCGGCGGAGAAGCTCCGAAGGTCTCCGGTAATGTCGAGGAGAATCAGGCGGGCGGTCAGAGCGCGGGAGACAGCGCAGGCACCGGGGAGCAGAACGGCGCGGGAGGAAGCGCAGGCACCGGGGAGCAGAACAGCGCCGGGGACAGCGGGACGGAGGGTTCCGGGACGGAAGCCGATGGGAACCGGCCCGACGCATCCGTATCAGAGACGGTACAGAACGCCGGGCCGGAAAATGTTCTGGCGGTGGAGGAAATGTTTACCGACAGGGATTTGAAGGGGGATTACAAGGAGTCTGAAGGCGTGGCTATCGCCTTGAGCGGCGGTTCGGCCCGGTGCGATTCAAAGGATGTCAGCATATCTGAAGGGAGCGTCATTATCAAAGCGGAGGGAACCTATATTTTGTCCGGCACGCTGGAAAATGGGCTGATCATAGTGGAGGCGGACGATGCGGCGAAGGTGCAGCTGGTGTTAAAGGGCGTCTCCATATCCAACAGCGATAACGCGGCAATCTATGTCAGGTCGGCGGATAAGGTGTTTGTAACGCTTGCCCAGGGGACGGTCAACATGCTGGCAAACGGCGGCAGCTATGCCGTACTGGACGACAACAATATCGATGCGGTGATATTTGCGAAGTGCGATCTGACGGTCAACGGCACGGGAAGCCTGGAGGTCTCGGCAAAGGCAGGGCACGGCATCGTGTCCAAGGATGACCTGAAAATAATGGACGGGGATCTTACGATAACCGCGGAGAAGCACGGGCTGTCCGGCAAAAACAGCGTGCGCATTGCAGGGGGAGCCGTCAATATCGTCTCGGGCAAGGACGGCATTCATGCGGACCACGACAGTGAGGATAAGGGCTATGTATATATTGCCGGCGGGACCTTTTCCATCGATGCCTCCGGCGACGGCGTCAGTGCCAGCGGGCAGCTGCAGCTGGACGGGGGCAGCTTTGATATCACCGCAGGAAAGGGAAGCGCCAACAGGAACGTGGCAAAGGATTCCGACGGGTCCGCAGTCAGCGCCAAGGGAATAAAGGCGGCGGGAAATCTGGTCATAAACAACGGAAGCTATGTGATTGATTCCCAGGATGACGCTCTGCACAGCAACGGTGATCTTACCGTAAACGGCGGGGATTACCGGATTGCCACCGGAGACGACGGCCTCCACGGGGACGGGACTACGGCCGTGGCAGGGGGAAGGCTGATTATTACCACAAGCTATGAGGGTATCGAGGGTAAGGATGTGGCGATATCCGGAGGCTATATAGACCTCTATGCCTCCGACGACGGCATTAACGCGGCAGGCGGAAAGGATCAGAGCGGTTTCGGGGGTATGCTCGGCGGCTTCGGAGGGGGCTTTGGAGGAGGTGCCGGTCAGGGCGGCGACTATTCCATACTGATTTCGGGCGGTACGCTCTATGTAAACGCTGACGGTGACGGTCTGGACTCTAACGGCACGCTGACGGTGACAGGGGGTACTATTTATATAGACGGACCTGCAAGCAGCGCCGACGGCGCTTTGGATTATGACGGGACGGGCGAGATCACCGGAGGAACCATAATTGCGCTGGGGGCATCCGGAATGGCGCAGAATTTTACGGAGGCGTCCAATCAGGGTTCCATACTTTTAAATACCGGGAACCAGAAAGCGGGTACGGCTGTTTCGCTTAAGGATGCGGACGGCAGGGTGCTGTTAAATTATACCTCGAAGAAAGCCTTCGGCTCCGTGGTGGTGAGCTGTCCGGAGCTGATTCAGGGAGGCGTCTATACCCTGTCTGTGGGAGACAGCGACACGGAGATCACCATGGACAGCCTGATTTACGGAAACGGCATGGGAGGCTTCGGCGGAGGCCACGGAGGAATGGGAGGCTTTGGAGGAGGCCGCGGCGACGGCCGGAAGCCGGGCGGCAATATGCCGGGACAGCCCGGGGCGGGCGACGTGCCGGAGCTGCCGGAGGGAATGCAGCCCGGGGCGGGCGACATGCCGGAGCCTCCGGATGGGATGCCACCCGGAACAGGCGGAGCTCAAAACGATCAATATTTGTGACGGAACCGTTTACATCGCACGATTTATAATGTATAATTATGATATGTATAAAATATATTGATTTTACTTATATGATCCTCTGTGCTATAATGTCCTTGACAATTTACAATGCACAAAGCAGAGCCGCTTCCGGCAGGCGGGAGAGGTAAGGCGGTACTGTCATGCCCACAGGGGCAGGGCGGGAAAGCCCCCGGTATGGGAGCGGAGAGCGTAAAAAAGTTTGAATGAATGCCCGTTTAAGCGGGCAGGGAGGTAGGCGTATAGAATGGTCAAGGCAATTGTGGGAGCCAACTGGGGCGACGAGGGAAAAGGCAAAATTACAGATATGATGGCGCAGGAGGCGGACATTGTGGTGCGCTTTCAGGGAGGAGCCAACGCGGGGCATACCATTGTAAATAATTACGGCAAGTTTGCGCTGCACACCCTTCCTTCCGGAGTGTTTTACAGCCATGTTACCAGCGTGATCGGCAACGGGGTAGCGTTGAATATCCCCCTGCTTTTTAAGGAAATTCAGTCCATTGTGGACAGGAATGTGCCAAAGCCCAGGATTCTGGTGTCCGACCGGGCGCAGATCGTAATGCCTTATCACATCCTGTTTGACCAGTATGAGGAGGAGAGACTGGGGGGCAGGTCCTTCGGCTCCACCAAGTCGGGCATTGCGCCTTTCTATTCGGACAAATATGCCAAGATTGGCTTTCAGGTCAGCGAGCTGTTTGACGAAGATATTTTACGGGAGAAGGTAAGCCGGGTATGCCAGACGAAAAATATCCTGCTGGAGCATCTGTACCATAAGCCGTTGATCGATGAGGGAGATCTTTTGGATACGCTGCATGAATACAGGGATATGGTGGAACCCTATGTGTGCGATGTCTCTGCTTATCTGGACGCTGCGCTTAAGGAAGGGAAGACCGTTCTTCTGGAGGGACAGCTGGGAACGCTGAAGGACCCTGACCACGGAATTTATCCCATGGTGACGTCCTCCTCCACCCTGGCGGCTTACGGGGCTGTCGGGGCAGGGCTGCCTCCCTATGAGATCAGGCAGATCGTCACGGTCTGCAAGGCCTATTCCTCGGCGGTGGGCGCGGGCGCCTTTGTGTCCGAGCTGTCGGGGGACGCGGCGGAGGAGCTGCGGAGACGGGGCGGCGACGGCGGGGAATACGGCGCCACCACCGGGCGTCCCAGGCGTGTGGGCTGGTTTGACTGCGTTGCCTCCAGATATGGGTGCCGGCTGCAGGGAACCACGGATGTGGCCTTTACCGTTTTGGATGTGCTGGGCTATCTGGACGAGATTTCCGTCTGCGTGGGCTATGAGATAGACGGGGAGGTCACCACGGATTTCCCCGTGACTGCAAGGCTGGAAAAGGCAAAGCCGGTCTATGAGAAGCTTCCCGGCTGGAAGTGCGGCATACGGGGCATCAGGAAATACGAGGAGCTTCCGGAAAACTGCAGGAGGTATATCGAGTTTATCGAGGGCAGAATAGGATATCCCATTACCATGATCAGCAACGGTCCCGGCAGGGAGGATATCATTTACAGGGAGAGCGCGCTGAAAGAGAAGTGACGCGGCGGCCGCCGCGGGAGTGTATAAATCCATGTTGGCAAATCTGGAGTATTTTAAGGTTTTTTATTATGTGGCAAAGCACGGGAGCGTAACAAGGGCGGCCGGCGAGCTTTCCATTTCCCAGCCGGCGGCAAGCCAGTCCCTGAGACAGCTTGAGAAAAGCCTGGGCGTGCCGCTGTTTATGCGTGCCTCAAGGGGAGTGAGGCTGACGGGAGAGGGACGGCTTTTGTATTCTTATGTGGAAAAGGGCTATGAGCAGATAGAGCAGGGAGTGGAAAAGGTGCGCAGAATGCGGAACCTGGAGCTGGGTGAGATTCATATCGGCGCCAGCGACATGACGCTACGCTTTTATCTGCTGCCCTTTCTGGAGATATTCCATGACCGGTATCCCGATATCAAGGTGACCGTCACCAATGCACCCACGCCGGAGACTCTTGAGCTGCTGGAGGAGGGAAAAATAGATTTCGGCGTGGTCAGCACGCCGTTTGACGCCGCACCCGATATAGCCGTTCTGCCGGTCAGGGAGATAGAGGATGTCTTTGTGGCGGGAAGAAGGTTTATCTCCTACAAGAACAAAATGCTGGATTTTCAGGAGCTGGAACGGCTGCCCATGATTTTTCTGGAAAATAACACCAGCACCAGAAGGTATATGGACAAGTATCTGGCGGAAAACGGCGTGGAGCCGCAGCCGGAATTTGAGCTTGCCACAAGCGATATGATCGTACAGTTTGCCCTGCGCAGCCTTGGAGTGGGCTGCGTGGTGAGGGACTTTGCCGCAGAGGCTCTGGAATCGGGGCGGCTGTTTGAGCTGCGGTTTAATAAAATGATACCAAAGAGAAGCTTTTGTGTGGTGACAAGCGGCAGGCAGCCGCTTTCTGTGGCTGCGGAAAGGCTTTTGGAGATTTTGAGAGTTGAGTGCGTATGACGCGGAGCCGGAAGGGCGAGGAGGACGGATGATTCGGAATGTAATTTTTGATATCGGAAATGTGCTTACGGATTTCAGGTGGAATGAATTTCTGCAGGACAAGGGCTTTGACGAGGCAATGATACAGCGCATCGCAAAGGCGTCCGTATTGAGCCCCTTCTGGGCGGAATTTGACAGGGGGGAGTGGGATACGGATAAGCTGCTTAGGGAGTTTGCGAAGCTTGATCCCGAAATCGAGGACGAGCTGTACAGGGCGTTTGGCGATATACGGGAGATGGTGACAAAGAGGGATTATGCGATTCCCTGGATCAAAGAGCTTAAGAGTAAGGGCTACGGGGTGTATTACCTGTCGAATTATTCGTACAAGGCATATGTGGACTGCATTGACGCGCTGGACTTTATTCCCTTTATGGACGGCGGTATTCTGTCCTTTCAGGACAGGGTGATAAAGCCGGATGCGGAGATCTACAGGCTGCTGCTGTCCAGATACGGCTTAAAGGCGGAGGAATGCGTGTTCCTGGACGACACGCCGGCAAATGTGGAAGCCGCAAAGAAGCTGGGATTTGCCGGGATCGTGTTCGGAACAAGGGAGCAGGCGCAGGAGGAGCTGCGGGCGCTGGGGGTATGTTAGACTAAGGGCGGTCCCCGTTATGGGACGGGCTGCCGGGCGCCGCGTCAGAGGAAGCTTCCGTATCCGGGTCGGCGACGGTATGCCTTCCGGTCAGCTTCCCGTACATCCAGGTGTAAATCCAGATGAGCAGCGGGACGGCTACGGTTGCGAAAAGGCACGCCCGGAACCACCTTCCCGACGAGGAGGTGTCCACGATGGCGATGACCAGTGTTGCTATGTACAGCAGGGCAAGCAGCGCGACGCCGATCAGTGCCGCCAGCCGCCTGGAGGTCATTTTCTTGGAGGATTTGCCGGGTTCGGGAGTCTTTTTCATATTGTTTTCCTTTTCAAGTAGTTTCGAGTGATTTTTGAGTAGCTTTCAGGCATCAAGGATGCTTTTTTATATCATAGCATCTTCTTCTTTTTTTGGCAAGCAAAAGAGGGCACCCCAAGACCGGCTCCGGTCTGTGGGATGCCCTCAAAAAAGGGGAGGATAAGTATTATTTTCCTCTTTTGTATGATTCATTTATCAAAGGAGGGGGTTCCTTGACAATAGATAGTCTGACCGCAATTTCAGGATTTATTCAATGAAAACCGATTATTTAAAAAAAATATTGTCTTGGCAGATAATTTGTTATATACTAAAGCCAGAATTTAGATTGGGAAAAAACGGGTATAAGGTACAGGCAGAAAATTCAGTAAGAACTAAGTAAGAATTAAGTAAAAAACTAAGTAAAAAAACTATGTTAAGAAAAGGTGGTATACTACAATGGCATTGTTGGAAAAGTGGCGGCAGGCGGCATATGACGAATCGCTGGGACAGGATGTGCTTCAGAAGCTTTGGGGCGCGTATTTTCAGGAGGAAAAGAATATTTACGCACAGCTTTTGAAGAATCCCGACGAGGTGGTAAGGGGAACGGTGAAAGAGCTTGCGGAAAAGTATGGTGTCACCGTCATGACCATGACGGGTTTTCTTGACGGCATCAATGACAGCCTGCTTGAGAAGAATCCTATTGAGGAAATGGAGGAGGATACGGTAGTAAACCTCGGCTTTGAAAAGGAGCTGCTCTATAAGAACATGGTTGCGGCGGAAGCCGACTGGCTTTACGAGCTTGAGGAATGGAACGATATCTTTGATGAGGAAACCAAAAAGGCTCTGTATAAGGAGCAGAAATCTTCAACTACAATTGTGAAGGATGCAAAGATATATCCCAATGACCCCTGCCCCTGCGGAAGCGGTAAAAAGTACAAGAAATGCTGCGGCAGAAAATAACGGAATCAAAAAGGGAACTCTTTTGCATAAGGGTTCTTTTTTTAAATATTCCTTGTAAAACAGGAAAGTAAACAATTTTGCGACATGTGCGGCCAAGGAGAAATAATTATGAGAAAAATTTTAAAACAGATGAAATGGGACGTAATACTGACTTCACTTTTGTATGTGGTGCTTGGAATCACAATACTTGTAATGCCATACATTATGTTTAAGACCCTGGGCTACCTGATCGGCGCGTTCCTGATCGTCGGCGGCGCGGTGTCCATGATCGGCTATCTGCTCCGGGACGCTCACCAGAATTATTACCGCAATGATTTTGTGTACGGACTGGTGGAAATTACCATAGGTATTATTGTTCTATATAAGATTGAAAATATCAGGGATCTGATACCGGTTATTCTGGGCATATTGGTGGTGACCAGCGGCTGCAGGAAGCTGCAGGACGTCATAGACATGAAGCGGATGGAGTACGGGAACTGGATTGCCATGCTGGTGCTTGCGGCGGCGAACGTCATATTCGGCGTGGTGCTCATCCTGGACCCCACGGAGGCTCAGATCGTTTTGGAGAGGCTCATCGGCGCGGGACTCATCATAAGCGGCGCCACCGACTGTGTCATCGCCTGTTACTTTGCGGGAAAGATCAAAAAATATCTGGATCAGCTCGAGGCGGTGGACAGCACCTGCGTGGAGATAACCAAGGCCGAGGAGAAGGCGGTTAAGAAGCAGAAGGCTGACAAAAAGGATGTGCTGCTGCCCGAAGCGGTGCATACAAATACTCTGCAGCCGGAGGCAGACCGGGCGGAGGATGTCAGGGAGGAGGCGGTTCAGCCCCAGGAGCCTCTGGCGGAAGCCCTCCGGGAGGAAGCGGAGGAAATGCAGGACAGGGCGGATGCGGATGTAAAGGACAGCGCCGAAGACGAAGGAGCCGAACGAGAAGCTAAAGGAGAGGGCAAGGGAGAAGAACAGTGAATGTAGCATCATTTTTACTGCCGAAGGCGGAGGTTGCCTATCTGCGGGACAGCATGACATTGCGCCAGGGACTTGAGAAGCTGCGCCGAAGCGGATTTACCGCGATTCCTGTCATCGATGTGGAGGACAGGTACGTTGGCGTTATCAGCGAGGGGGATTTTCTCTGGTATATCCTTTTACACAATCAGAATCTGGATGAGATCACGCTGAAAAGCCTGGAGCACATGACGGTGCGCGATATACTGCAGTGCGGCAAGGTGAATCCGGCGTGCATCGACACAACCATGGAATCGCTTCTGGAGAAGGCGAAAAGACAGAACTTTGTGCCTGTGATAGACGACAGGAACGTATTTATCGGAATCGTCAAGAGAAGCGATATCATCCGGTATTTTGTAAACGGTTCAAAATGAGCGCCCCTCCCGTGGGGAATGCATTCGGTTTCTTTTGACTTTCTTAAGAAAACAGGCTATAATAGTAAAATTACCAAAATACAATAATATAAAGAACAGGCTGATTTGAAATACATACAGAAGGAAGGTAATATAGTTATGAAAAAGCTGGAAGAATATGTTGTAAGTATTCCTGATTTCCCGGAGAAGGGCATAATTTTCCGCGACGTGACAAGCGTCCTGCAGGATGCGGACGGGCTGCAGCTTGCCATTGACACCATGCAGGATAAGGTCAGGGATCTGGAGTATGACGTGGTTGTGGGTCCCGAATCCAGAGGCTTTATTTTCGGCACGCCCATCGCCTATAATAATAAAAAGCCCTTTGTGCTGATACGCAAGGCGGGGAAGCTTCCCAGGGAGACGGTATCCGTGGACTATGACCTGGAGTACGGCAAGGCCACCATGGAGATGCATAAGGACAGCATCAAGCCCGGGCAGAGGGTGCTGATCGTGGATGACCTGATCGCCACCGGCGGTACTACCAGGGCCATGATAGAGCTGATAGAGGGGCTTGGAGGCATTGTTGCGGGAGTTGTGGTGCTGATAGAGCTTGCGGGCCTGAAGGGTCGGGAACGGATTGCGGAATACCGCCTGGATTCGGCGATCTGCTATTCGGGAAAATAGTCCTGACAGGTTTTGTGGAAAGGTTTACGGCAGGAGAGCGAGGACGGCTATGACAAATGAAACTTTGCATCATAATGAGACTTCGTATAATGAGACTTCGTATAATAAAACTTCGTATGATAATGAAACTTCGCATCAGGCTGAGACTTCATATCAGGACGAAGCTTTGGATCATGAGAAAAATGAGGTTGTCCTGGACGACGGAAAGATGAGCGGGTCCCACGAATTTGTAAATCCCGATGACCTGTATCGGGAGCTTATAAGGCGTGTGCAAAAATATCATCCCAGCGACGATATTACCATGATCGCAAAAGCGTATGAGGTGGCGAAGGAAGCTCATAAGGATCAGTTTCGCAAGTCGGGAGAGCCTTACATTGTCCATCCTCTGAACGTTGCCATGATTCTTGCGGACCTGGAGCTTGACAAGGAGACCATCATTGCCGGCATTCTCCATGACGTAGTGGAGGATACCATCATGACGGAGGAGGACTTGAAGCGGGAATTTGGCGACGACGTGGCTCTTTTGGTGGACGGCGTTACCAAGCTGGAGCAGATACCTCTGTCCGGCGGCGCAAACCAGCCGGACGTAAAGCTGGAAATGCAGGCGGAAAATCTGCGGAAAATGTTTCTCGCAATGGCCAAGGACATCCGTGTGATTCTGATAAAGCTTGCCGACAGGCTTCACAACATGCGGACCTTGAAATATAAGGCGCCGGAGAGTCAGCAGCGCATAGCGAGGGAGACGCTGGAGATCTATTGTCCCATCGCCCAGAGGCTTGGCATCAGCAAGCTGAAGGTGGAGCTGGATGACCTGTCCCTGAAATATCTGGAGCCGGAGGCGTACTATGACCTGGTGGATAAGATCGCGGTGCGCAGGAGCGTCCGGGAAAAATATATTCAGGGTATTGTGGACGAGGTGAGCGAGCACATTGCAAACGCCGGCATCAAGGCAAAGGTGGACGGCCGCGTCAAGCATTTTTTCAGTATTTACAAAAAAATGAAGAACCAGAGCAAGACTCTGGATCAGATATACGACCTTTTTGCGGTGCGCATTATCGTGGATTCCGTGAGGGACTGCTATGCGGCGCTGGGGGTCATCCATGAGATGTATAAGCCCATTCCGGGGCGTTTTAAGGATTACATTGCCATGCCCAAGGCCAATATGTATCAGTCCCTGCACACCACCCTGATCGGAAGCAACGGACAGCCCTTTGAGATCCAGATACGCACCTTTGAGATGCACAAGGCTGCCGAATACGGCATTGCGGCGCACTGGAAGTACAAGGAGGCGTCTGACGGCAGGAGGGTGGAGGCACAGGAGGAGGAAAAGCTGGTCTGGCTGCGGCAGATTCTGGAGTGGCAGCAGGACATGTCCGACAACAGGGAGTTTATGAAGCTTCTGAAGAACGATCTGGACCTGTTCTCCGACAATGTGTATTGCTTTACCCCTACCGGGGAGGTGAAAAACCTGCCCGCAGGCTCCAATCCCATCGATTTTGCCTACAGCATTCACTCCGCGGTGGGCAACAGGATGGTGGGTGCACGGGTCAACGGCAAGCTTGTAAACATCGATTACGAGATTAAAAACGGCGACAGGATAGAGATTATCACCTCTCAGAATTCCAGAGGACCCAGCCGGGACTGGCTGAATGTGGTCAAGAGCACTCAGGCAAAAAACAAGATCAATCAATGGTTTAAAAGCGAGCTGAAGGAGGATAATATTGTCAAGGGCAAGGAATTGCTTGCCTCCTACTGTAAGACCAAGACCATCAATCTCTCCGGCCTTATGAAGCAGGAATATGTGGAGGCGGTGCTGCGCAAATACGGGTTCAGGGATTGGGAATCCGTGCTTGCGGCAATCGGCCACGGCGCACTGAAGGAAGGGCAGATCGTCAACAAAATGCAGGAGCTCTATGACAGGGACCACCGCAGGGAGATGACCAATGAGGAGGTGCTGAGGAGCATAGCGGAGGCGGGTGCATCCATTGTGGCAAAGCCAGCAACGATGCGTCCAAAGAGCGGGATCGTGGTAAAGGGCATTGCGGACCTGTCCGTGCGTTTTTCCAAGTGCTGCTCTCCTGTGCCGGGGGACGAGATCGTGGGATTTGTCACCAGGGGCAGGGGCGTGTCCATCCATCGCACCGACTGCGTCAATATGATGAATCTGCCGGAGATAGAGAGAGCGCGTATGATCGACGCGGAATGGCAGGCGCCGGAGAATACCTCGGAGAAATATGTGGCGGAGATCAAGATTTATGCGGATAACCGGAACGGGCTTTTGGCGGACATTTCAAAGGCATTGACGGAGAAAAACATTAATATTTTATCAATGAATACCCGAACGAGCAAGCAGGGACAGGCGACCCTGCAGACCACCTTTGAGGTGGAGAGCCGGGACGAGCTGAACCGGGTGATTGAGAAGATCAGGGGTATTGACAGCGTATTGGATATTGAAAGGACGACGGGCTGATGGCGGAGATCAAGATCGGAAGAATGGTGCTGGGGGTATGCCAGACCAATTGTTATTTTCTTTACCGGGACGGCGGACAGGATTGCATTGTGGTTGACCCGGCGGATGCGGGGGGCAGTATTTACGGAGCGCTGCAGAAAAAAGGCTTCCGGGTCCGGGGGATTTTGCTGACCCACGGGCATTTTGACCATATATGGGGCGTGGACGCCCTGCGGGACGCGGTAAATGCCGCGGCGGAGGCGGACGGACTGGAGCCGGTGAAGGTATATGCGGGAGAGGGTGAGAGGGAGCTTTTGAAAAGCGCCGACCTGAACGTGTCCGAGCGGGCGGGCAGGGCGTGCGTCACTTATGCGGATGTGTATGTGAAGGACGGTCAGGAGATAACGATTGCGGGCATGACCTGTAAGGCTATCGCCACGCCGGGGCATACGGCAGGGGGCTGCTGCTACTATTTTGAGGAAGCGGGAATTCTGGCGGCGGGGGATACCCTGTTTGCCGAGTCGGTGGGAAGGACGGATTTCCCCACGGGCAGCACGGGGACACTGATACGTTCCATTAAGGAGAAGCTCTTTGTGCTTCCCGACGAGACAAGGGTATACCCCGGTCACGGGGACAGCACCACCATAGGGCATGAGAAGGAGTACAATCCCTTCTGTGTCTGAGGGAGCCGTTAGATATGTGAGGAAGCGCCATGCTTGTTGTAGAACTGAACAAAGAAAATTATGAATATGATGTAAATTCGCTTGTAAAGGCATTTTATCCCCAGGAGCAGGTGAAGATACTGATTCCTGAGAGCAGGGAGGAGACCAGGGTCATGCTCCGGGAGCAGGTCAATATTCGTGCGGAATTTTATGAGGACGGCGCGGAGGTTACCATAGAAGGCGTGTCGTACAAATGGAATTTCGACGAAGGGAGCGGGGATACATATAAGGACGGCTTTAAACGCTTTTTTTACCGAACGCTGTGCCAGGTCACGGGCAGGAGTCTGCCATGGGGAAACCTGATCGGCATCCGCCCGGTTAAGATCGCCTACGGGCTTTTGGAGCAGGGCAGGAGCGAGCTGGATATAGTCGGGTATTATATGACAAAGCATTATGTCAGCGAGGAAAAGGCAAGGCTGTCCGTGGATATCGCAGGGAGAGAGCGGGAGCTTTTGTCCGGGATACATTACCGGGAGGGCTACAGCCTCTATGTGGGGATTCCCTTCTGTCCCACTACCTGTCTGTACTGCTCTTTTACCTCGTATCCCATAGGCGGATACCGCAGGATGGTGGATGCCTATCTGGACTGCCTGATAAAGGAGCTGGCGTATGTGGCAAAACAGTGTGAGACCAGGATATTGGACACTGTGTATATCGGCGGGGGCACGCCTACCACGCTGGAGCCGGCGCAGCTGGACAGGCTGCTCAAAAGCCTGAAGCAGCTGTTTGACTTTTCCACGGTGAAGGAGTTTACCGTGGAGGCTGGAAGGGCGGACAGCATCACGGAGGAGAAGCTGAAATGCATGTATTCCCACGGCGTCACCAGAATTTCCGTCAATCCTCAGACCATGAAGCAGGAGACCCTGGATATCATCGGCAGGAAGGCCAGCGTGGCGCAGGTGGAGGAGGCTTACGCCCTGGCAAGGCGTGCGGGCTTTGACAATATCAATATGGATTTGATTCTGGGACTTCCGGGAGAGTCCCGGGAGGATGTGCAGCGCACCATGGACAGGGTAACGGAGCTTGCCCCGGACAGCCTGACGGTGCACTCCCTTGCCATAAAGCGCGCTTCCAGGCTGAATTCCTGGATTCAGGAAAACGGCGTGTCCATGCTTCGCAATACGGATGAGACCATGGGTATCGCCGCGGCGGGAGCAGCACGGCTGGGCATGAAGCCCTATTATCTCTACCGTCAGAAAAATATGTCGGGAAATTTTGAAAATGTGGGCTATGCCAGGGAGGGTAAGTTCGGGCTGTACAATATTCTGATCATGGAGGAGGTGCAGACCATTGCCGCCTGCGGCGCAGGTTCCATCACCAAGCGGGTTTATCCCGACGGGCGCATCGAGCGCTGCGAGAATGTGAAGGAAGTGGCTCTCTACATAGAAAAAATCGACGAAATGATTGAGCGAAAGAGGAAGCTGCTGGGGCGTGACGGGTAAACGCAGATAGTGGTTGACAATCGGGAAATGTAACTTTTATAATATTTACAAATAAAAATAACGGCGGAATATGTGATCCGGCATCTCATATTTACGCAATGTAATGAGGGGTAACGTTGAAATGAAAAGCATACGAACCAAAATTACTTTATGCCTTATTCTTACTGTTCTGGTCGGTCTGGTCGCATCAGGATCTTCAAGCATCTCATTAAACTACCATAATACCATGACCACTGTAGAGCAGATGATGGGCCAGACGGCGGTTCTGGCGGCTGGACGCGCGCAGCAGGAGCTGGAGGTTTATAAGAATGTTGTCATGGAGGTGGGATGTATTCCCGAGCTGTCCGATCCGGAGGTGTCGGCGGCGGAAAAACAGAGTATCATTGATGAACGCGTTTCCATGCATGGCTTCCGCAGGGGCAATATTGTGGGTGCGGACGGTATCAGCATTTTTGACGGAAACGATTATTCGGACCGTGAATATGTGCGTCAGGCCATGAAGGGAAATGTTTTTGTTTCGGAGCCGCTGGTCAGCAAGATCACGGGAGAGTTGTCCATTATGGTAGCGGCGCCGCTTTACTCTGAGGGAAAATACGGAAATCCTATTGTGGGCGTGGTGTATTTTGTTCCGAAGGAAACCTTTTTGAACGATATCGTATCGGCTATTAGGATCGGTGAAAACAGCAGGGCCTACATGATTAATAAGTCCGGCGATACCATTGCCGATATTACCCTTGACACGATCACGGTTCAAAACATAGAAGCGCAGGCAAAAGCCGACGCCTCGCTGGGGGAGCTGGCGGCGATTCATACCGAGATGCGTCAGGGGAAAAACGGGTTCGGCAGCTATAAGGACGGAGAAAGAAAAATGTTTGCGGCATATGCTCCCGTACCGGGTACGGACGGCTGGAGCATCGCAGTGACCGCGCCGCAGATCAACTATCTGGCATCTACGCGGGATGCAATGGTTATCAATATTGCGGTAATAGCGGTGTCCATCTTGATCTCCGTTGTCGTTGCCCTGACCCTTGCCGTCAATATCGGCAAACCCATGAAGGCCTGCGTAAACCGTATGAAGCTTCTTGTGGAGGGTGATCTGGAGACACCCATGCCCAGGATTACCAACAAGGATGAAACAGGGGTGCTTGTAAAGTCAACAGAGGCTCTTGTGGAGGGACTGCGCATCGTTATCAGCGATATCAGCTATCTGCTCAATGAGATGGCAAACCAGAATCTGGATGTGCATACGGAGCATGAGGAGACGTATGTGGGCAGCTTTGGGGATATTCTGCATTCCATGCGCAATATGAGGATTAAGCTGAGCGGCGCAATGCGCCAGGTAAACCGTTCTGCGAAGGAGGTGTCCAATGCCAGCGACCAGTTATCCTCAAGCGCGCAGACGCTCAGTCAGGGGACTATGGAACAGGCAAGCTCGGTACAGGAGCTGGCGGCGCGGATCTGTATGATTTCCGAGGAGGTTAAGAACACGGCCAGCGGGGCGCTGAACGTCAGAAGCCAGACACATCACACCGGAGAGGAGGTTCTGCTGTGTAACCAGAAGATGCAGAGCCTGGTGGAGGCCATGGAGAGGATTCAGGCCAGCTCTGAGGAGATCGAAAAAATTCTTAAGACAATAGACGATATTGCGTTCCAGACAAATATACTTGCCCTGAATGCGGCTGTGGAGGCAGCCAGGGCCGGCAGCGCGGGGAAGGGCTTTGCCGTCGTTGCGGAGGAGGTCCGCAATTTGGCAGGCAAGTCCGCCGCGGCGGCTAAGCAGACGTCGGAGCTTATTGCAAAGTCCACGGACGCGGTACATACAGGTGCGGGGATTGCCCGGAATACGGCGGACGTTCTGCTGGGTGTGGTCAACAGTATCCAGTCCGTGGTTGAGGCCATTGACCGGATTGCCGTCGTATCAAACGAGCAGTCCGGCTCGGTTGAGCAGGTTTCCGAGGGTATTAACCAGATTTCGGTCGTTGTGCTGACTAACAGCGCTACGGCTGAGGAAAGTGCGGCTGCCAGCGAACAGCTTTCCGCCGAGGCAGTCAGCCTGAAAAATCTGGTGGATCAGTTTACTCTTGCCTCAAATTGATTATGATAGTCACGTGGACGGTCAGACAGATCGGCAGCAATTGATAAAATGAAAGGAATGTGGGAATATGGCGCTTAACAAGAAGCCCGTGACGGGCATGAAGGATATCCTGCCCCAGGAGATGGCAATACGCGATTATGTGATCGGGGTCATTAAGGACACCTACGGCAGGTTTGGTTTTACCTCTATCGAGGCTCCCTGTATGGAGAGCATTGTGAACCTGACAAATAAGCAGGGCGGCGATAACGAAAAGCTGATTTATAAGATTCTGAAGCGCGGCGAGAAGCTGAACATTGCGGAGGCGGCGGACGAGGCGGATGTGGTGGACGGGGGGCTGCGCTATGATCTTACCGTGCCGCTGGTGCGCTATTATTCCAATAACGCGGCAAATCTGCCCTCTCCCTTCAAGGCGCTTCAGATGGGAAATGTGTGGCGGGCGGAGCGTCCCCAGAAGGGGCGTTTCCGCCAGTTCATGCAGTGTGATATCGACATCCTGGGAGAGCCGTCCAACCTGGCGGAGATCGAGCTGATCCTTGCCACCACCACCACGCTGGGCAGGCTGGGCTTCAGCGGCTTTGAGGTCCGCATCAACGACAGGCAGATCTTAAAGGCGATGGCGGCGTACAGCGGTTTCCCGGAGGAAGCCTGGGACAACGTGTTTATAATCCTTGACAAGATGGATAAGATCGGTCTTTCCGGCGTGGAAGCGGAGCTTCTGGAAAACGGTTTTGCAGGGGAATGTGTGGATAAGTATCTGGAGCTGTATCGGGGGCTGGAGAATGCGGAGAACGGCGTCGCCTATCTGGCGGAGAAGCTTAAAGGCGTCTCAAACGCTTCCATGGAGGATATTCTGGCAGTCACGGACGGGCTGCAGGAGATCATCGACAGTGTCGGCGCCACAAGGACGGCGGACTTTAAGCTGGTGTTTGACGCCACGCTGGTGAGGGGCATGTCCTATTATACCGGCACTATTTTTGAGGTTGCCATGCCGAAGTTTGGGGGAAGCTGCGCAGGCGGCGGCAGGTATGACGGGATGATAGGCAAATTTACTGGCCACGACGTACCTGCGTGCGGCTTTTCCATAGGATTTGAGCGTATCGTCATGCTGCTTCTGGAGAACGGCTTCCAGGTGCCGGACAGACCGGGGCGCAGGGCGTATTTAATCGAGAAGGGCGTGGAAGGCAGGGCGCTCTGCGATATCATCGCCAAGGCCCAGAGGGCGAGAGAGGATGGGACCCAGGTGCTGGTGGTGCGCATGAACAAAAACAAGAAGTTCCAGAAGGAGCAGCTTGCAGCCGAGGGCTATGAGGAAATCGAGGAATTTTACAGGGAAGAATTGAAGCGGTGAGAGACAGGGACGGCAGTAATCTGCACAAAGGACTAAAAAGGCAGTTTGAAAGCAAGGATAAAAAGGTCAGCTTCAAGATATGAGAAGCAGGTAAAAAAGTAAGAAATCAGCAGGAATCGAGGTTGCATATTACAATGGCAGAATCAATGAAGGATTTAAAAAGGAGTCACCGCTGTGGTGAGGTTTCCGTACAGAATGTTGGAGAGAGCGTAACCGTGATGGGCTGGGTGCAGAAGCAGCGCAATAAGGGCGGTATTATTTTCGTGGACTTGAGAGACCGCTCCGGTATTTTGCAGGTTATATTTGAGGAGAGCGACTGCGGTACAGAGAATTTTGCAAAAGCGGAAAAGCTGCGCAGCGAGTTTGTGGTGGCTGTGACGGGCAGGGTAACAAGGAGGGAGGGGGCGGTCAACGAGAACCTGGCCACCGGTGAAATCGAGGTGCGCGCGGACCAGGTGCGTATTCTGTCCGAGGCGGAGACGCCGCCTTTTCCCATTGAGGCGGATTCAAAGACCAAGGAGGAGCTTCGTCTGAAATACCGTTATCTGGATCTGAGAAGGCCTGATCTGCAGAGGAATCTCATGCTTCGCAGTAAGATTGCAACCTCGATCAGGGCTTTTCTGAGCGACGAGGGCTTTCTGGAGATCGAGACGCCTATTTTGAATAAATCCACTCCGGAGGGGGCAAGGGATTATCTGGTGCCCAGCCGGGTTCATCCGGGAACCTTTTACGCCCTGCCCCAGTCGCCGCAGATCTTTAAGCAGCTTCTGATGTGCTCCGGGTATGACAGGTATTTTCAGATTGCGAAGTGCTTCCGGGACGAGGATCTTCGGGCGGACAGACAGCCCGAGTTTACCCAGGTGGACCTGGAGATGTCCTTTGTGGATGTGGATGACGTCATCGACGCAACGGAGAGAATGGTGGCGAAGGTCTGTAAGGAGGCGATCGGGCTGGAGGTTTCTCTGCCCATTGAACGTATGACCTGGGACGAGGCCATGAACCGCTTTGGCTCCGATAAACCGGACACGCGCTTTGGCATGGAGCTTACGGATGTTTCAGACGTTGTGAAGGGCTGCGGCTTCGGGGTGTTTACGGGCGCGCTGGACGCAGGCGGCAGCGTAAGGGGAATCAACGTCAAGGGAAATGCCGAGATGCCCAGAAAGAAGATCGACGCCCTGGTGGAGTTTGCCAAAGGCTACGGCGCAAAGGGGCTTGCTTATCTTTGTGTAATGCCTGACGGCTCTTTTAAGTCCTCCTTTGCGAAATTTATGACAGAGGATGAGCTGAAGGCACTGTCGGAGGCAATGGGCGGCGAGCCCGGGGACCTGCTTTTATTTGCGGCGGACAGGCTGAAGACCGTTTATGCCGTGCTGGGAGCTCTCAGAGTAGAGCTGGCGAAACAGCTTGGGCTGATAGATGAAAATAAGTTTCATTTTCTGTGGGTGACGGAGTTCCCGCAGTTTGAGTGGAGCGACGAGGAGGAAAGGTTCGTGGCGATGCACCATCCCTTTACCATGCCCATGGAGGAGGATCTGGAGTACCTGGAATCCGATCCCGGCAGGGTGCGCGCCAAGGCTTATGATATCGTACTCAACGGCGTGGAGCTGGGCGGAGGCAGTGTGAGGATTTACCGCAGCGATATCCAGGAGAGGATGTTTGAGGCGCTGGGCTTTACGAAGGAAAAGGCCCATGAGCAGTTCGGCTTCCTGCTGGATGCCTTTACCTATGGGGTTCCTCCCCATGCGGGGCTTGCTATCGGGCTGGACCGTTTTGTGATGCTGCTTGTAAAAGCCGAGAGCATCCGCGAGGTCATCGCGTTCCCCAAGGTAAAGGACGCATCGTGCCTTATGTCGGCGGCGCCGGATGTGGTGGATGCAAAGCAGCTGGAAGAGCTGCATCTGAGCATTACGGAGTGAGTGCTGTGCCATGGAGGTTAGGGCGGACATATATCTTCTTGATATAAGGGCTTTTCTGGAGAATGAAGGACGCGGTCTGCTGCTTGAGGAGGCTTTTTCAAGGCTGGACGAGGAACGCAGGGAAAAGGCCCGGCGCATAAGGCAGGAGAGAGGGCGGGCTGCCAGCCTGGGAGCCGGGCTTCTGCTGCAGTATGCGGTGCGGCGGGCGGAGTCCGCGGGGGGCGTGAATGCGGTGCCAGAAACGGAGCCCGCGGGGGGTGTCAAAGCCCTGGGGATTACGGAATCCGCGCGGAACGCGGGCACGGTCCTGACGCGGTGTTCGGTTTACGGGCTTTTGAGGGGGCTGGATGCCCCCCTGTCTTTTGCATATAGGTATGAAAAGAGCGGAAAGCCTTATTTCACCAATTATCCGTATTATTTTAATCTCTCCCATTCGGGGGATTATGTGGTCTGCGCGCTTTCCGAAAGGGAGGTGGGCATCGACCTTCAGGAGCATCGGGCTGTTGATTTTCAAAGAATGGCAGGGCGCTTTTTTTCGTCGGCGGAGGCTGACGTTCTTGCCCGGGCAGAGGACAGAGAGGCTTTTTTCTTCCGGCTCTGGGCCAGGAAGGAGGCTTACGGGAAGCTCACAGGGAAGGGGCTTGCGGATGCTCTTGGAAAGGATCTGTGGAGCGGCAAAACGGAAATTGCCGGGAAGCTCTGCTGGCAGGAGTATGAGGCGCTTTCCGGATACAGCATGGCGGTCTGTCAGCGGGCGTTGCAAATCAAAGGAATCTGAAAAAGGAACAACGATTTTATGAAACGATTAATGAAATATTTGAGCGATTACAAAAAGGAATCCATTCTGGCGCCGCTTTTTAAGCTGCTGGAAGCGTTTTTTGAGCTTCTTGTGCCCCTTGTGGTGGCAAATATTATAGACAGGGGTATTCCCGGCGAGGATATGGGCTATATCGGCAAAATGGGGCTTTGCCTTCTGGCCCTTGCGGTGGTGGGGCTGGTCAGCTCCATAACGGCACAGTTTTTTGCCGCCAAGGCGGCGGTGGGCTTCTCCACCAAGCTGCGCCAGGCGCTGTTCGATCATATTCAGGGGCTGAATTTTACCAATATTGACAGGGTGGGGTCGTCTACCATGATCACCCGCATGACCAGCGATATCAACCAGGTCCAGTCGGGAGTCAACATGGTGCTGCGGCTTTTTCTGCGTTCACCCATCATCGTGTTCGGAGCCATGATTATGGCGTTTACCATTGACGTGAAATGCGCGCTGATTTTTGTGGTGGCAATTCCGCTGCTTGCGATTGTGGTGTTCGGCATTATGATGTGGACGATGCCGCTGTATAAGAAGGTGCAGGCAGGGCTGGACAGGGTGCTTGGCATCACCAGGGAAAACCTCACCGGCGTGCGCGTGATACGGGCGTTTCACAAGGAGGCGGAGGAGGAAGAAAAATTTAATGCCGCCACCAAAGCGCTTGCGGACAGCCAGACCTTTGTGGGCAAGATCAGCGCCGTCATGAACCCTGTGACATATGTGATCGTAAACGGGGCGATTATCGCGCTGATCTATACGGGCGCCCTTCAGGTGGACGCGGGCAATTTAACCCGGGGCGAGGTGGTTGCGGTCATCAATTACATGTCTCAGATTCTGGTTGAGCTTGTAAAGCTTGCAAACCTGATCATTACTATCACCAAGGCGCTGGCCTGCGCGGACCGTGTGGCGGGAGTGTTTGAGATCCGCAATGATGAGGCGTCCGGGCTTGCCGGTAAAACGGAGGCGGAGCAGGGCATTGCAGGGGAAAAGGAAGCGCTTGAGACAGGCTTGCCTGGGTCCGGGAAGGCGCAGAAAGCGCACGGGGGCGGGGTTCCCTTCCTGCAGTTTGACCATGTGTCGCTGACCTATGCCGCGGCGGGGGCGGAGACCCTGCATGACATGAATTTTGTGGTGAACAGAGGGGAGACGGTGGGCATCATCGGCGGAACCGGCTCCGGTAAATCCTCTTTTGTAAATTTGATTCCCGGATTTTATCCGGCGACGGAAGGCGCTGTTCTGCTGGAAGGGCAGGATATTCGGGAAATGCCCGAGGAAGCCCTGAGAAGCCGTATCGGCGTGGTTCCCCAGAAGGCGGTGCTTTTTAAGGGGACCATTCGCAGCAATCTCCAGTGGGGAAAGCCCGATGCCACGGAGGAGGAGATGTGGCAGGCGGTGGAGACGGCGCAGGCGAGAGAGGTCGTGGAGGGAAAGAAGGGCGGCCTGGATGCGCCTGTTGCCCAGAACGGCAAGAATTTCTCCGGCGGGCAGAGGCAGCGCCTTACCATAGCCAGGGCGTTGGTGCGCAGGCCGGAGATACTGATACTGGACGACAGCGCTTCGGCACTGGATTACGCGACGGACGCGAAGCTGAGGGCGGCGCTTAAGAGCTATGGGGGCAGTACCACCGTCTTTATCGTATCCCAGAGAGCTTCCTCCATCCGTCATGCGGACAAGATAATCGTGCTGGATGACGGCGAGCTGGCGGGAATCGGGACTCATGACGAGCTGCTGAAAAGCTGCGGCGTATATCAGGAGATTTATTATTCCCAGTACTCCGACGAGAGGCCAAAGACTGTGAAAACCCAGGAAGGAGGGCGCTGAAATGGCAGATAAGCAAATTTATCAAAAGTCCGGTCAGATGGCGGCGCTTAGACAGGTGCTTGCCTATATCCGGAAATATTGGTTTCTTGTGGGCCTGTCCCTGATCCTGGCGGCTGTCACCGTGGCGCTTACCCTCTATGTGCCCATATTGACCGGAAACGCGGTGGACCTGCTTCTGGGGAAGGAGGCGGTGGACTTTGACAGTATATTCCGGATCATGATAATGATTGCCGCCGCCGTTGCTGCCACGGCAGTGGCGCAGTGGGTGATGAACACCTGCAATAACCATATAACCTATCATGTGGTAAAGGATATCAGGGAGGCGGCGTTTCATAAGCTGGAGCAGCTGCCCTTGAAATATCTGGACAACAAGGCCTACGGCGATATTGTCAGCCGTGTGGTGGCGGATGTGGACACCTTTGCGGACGGTCTGCTCATGGGCTTTACACAGCTTTTTACCGGTGTGCTGACTATCGGCGGGACGCTTATTTTCATGCTGGTCACCAATGTGCCCATCGCGCTGGTGGTAATCTGCATAACCCCGGTATCGTTTTTGGTGGCAAGGTTTATCGCCACAAAAACCTATTCCATGTTTAAGCTTCAGTCGGAGACCAGAGGGGAGCAGACCTCCCTGATCGAGGAGATGATAGGGAACCAGAAAATTGTGAAGACCTTTTCCAGGGAGGAAGCCGTCAGGAATCAGTTTGCCGAGATCAACGGCAGGCTGAAGGATTGTTCCCTGAAGGCGATTTTTTTCTCGTCGATCACAAACCCGGCGACGCGGTTTGTCAACAGCCTTGTGTATGCGGGTGTGGGCATTTTCGGGGCGTTTGTGGCAATCAAGGGAGGCATCAGCGTGGGGCGGCTGACCTGCTTTTTAAGCTATGCCAATCAGTACACAAAGCCCTTTAACGAGATATCCGGCGTTGTGACGGAGCTGCAGAATGCCCTTGCCTGTGCCGCCCGGATCTTTGAGCTTATAGACGAGGAGCCCCAGCTTCCGGATTCGGATACGGCGCTTGTCCTGGAGAAGGCACAGGGCAATGTGAGGCTTGAGGATGTTAATTTCAGCTATGTGCCGGATAAGGAGCTGATCAGGGGCTTTAACCTGGAGGTGCAGCCCGGACAGCGTGTGGCGATCGTAGGGCCTACGGGCTGCGGCAAGACCACGGTCATCAATCTTCTGATGCGCTTTTACGATGTGGACAGCGGAAGCATTAAGGTGGACGGCACGGATATCCGGGAGATGACCAGGGGCAGCCTGCGCACCAATTACGGTATGGTTTTGCAGGATACATGGCTCCGCGCCGGGACCATCCGTGACAATATACGCATGGGAAAGCCGGAAGCCACAGACGAGGAGGTTATCGCGGCGGCCAAGGCGGCACATGCCCACAGCTTTATACGGCGGCTTTCCGCAGGCTATGACACGGTGATAACGGAGGACGGGGGCAGCCTGTCCCAGGGGCAGAGGCAGCTTCTGTGTATAGCGAGAGTGATGCTCTGTCTGCCGCCCATGCTGATTTTGGACGAGGCCACATCCTCCATCGATACCCGTACCGAATTAAAGATCCAGAATGCGTTTGCAAAAATGATGGAGGGCAGAACCAGCTTTATCGTGGCGCACAGATTGTCCACCATTCAGGAGGCGGACATTATTCTTGTCATGAAGGACGGCAATATCGTCGAGCAGGGCAGCCACG
The DNA here is from genome assembly GCA_910578215.1 of uncultured Acetatifactor sp. Lineage (GTDB taxonomy): Bacteria > Bacillota > Clostridia > Lachnospirales > Lachnospiraceae > Acetatifactor. The sequence continues at coordinate 46,426 of CAJTPH010000009.1, forward strand.
AGACGCTGCTGGCGAAGGGCGGATTTTATGCGGCGCTTTATAACAGCCAGTTTGCAGGCTGACAAATGGCTTTGCTGATATGACGGTAACGGAGCCGGCTTGAAACGCCTAAAAAATGACATGAATTGCCGTCAGGTATTATATGATTCATATAAAAAGCCGATAAACAAATATAGGGTTTATTGGCTTTTTGTTTTATGGGCTTGATCATTTTTATACACGGAATTGTGCCTGCGGTTCAATATCCGCAGGGCACGGAAAGGTGTGGGTATCGGTATGAAGATAGAAAGAAACATAACCGTTTTTGCGGGGGAGACGGGGCAGGCTTCCGGGACAGAGAGACCCGACAAAGCGCGGCAGGAGAAGGATACGCAGAAGAACGGCATAGTGTATGCGGGGAATTTTCAGGGGGATATGCCTGTACGCGACCGTATCCGGCAGAAAAAGGAGCAGGCTCAGAGGGAGGCGATGAAGGTGGTACAGGAAGCATGGGACGGGGACCGTGCCGTCGACGACGACCTGAATGAGAGAAGGGCACGTATCCGGGAGCTGAATCAGTCCACCAAAGAGTCTCAGGACAGAATTGCCGGGCTTAAGGGGCGGCAGGATAAGCTTAAGGAGGCTTACGGTATTGCCGGGGACAGCCAGGAGGAGCAGGAGCTTGCACTTTTGAGAAAGAGGAATGCCGCAGCCAGGGGAGGAGGTTCCCTTTCGGAGGAGGAAATGCTCAGGTGCGACGAGATAGACAGGAGAGGCTTAAGCGATTACCAGAAGGAGCAGCTGAATCTGGACGAGCATATCAGAACGGAGCAGGAGGTGGTGGACCGGAACGAACGGCAGGTTCTCATTGAGAATGCCGTGATCCGCGGCACCAAGCTGGAGCGGCTGAAATACCACCACATGGAGGACGCACAGAAGCAGGCGGAGGCGATCAAGCAGGCGGCAGGCCAGGAGATCATGGGAATGCTGGTGGAGGATGCCAGGGAGCATGTGGACGAGGAGCAGGAGGAAAGAGAGGAGAAGGCGGAAGAAATCAAGGAAAAGAAAGAGGAGCAGGAGGAACTGATCGAGAAGCGTAAAGAGGATAGGAATGAGCTGGAGGAGCTCATGGAGGATATGCCCGTAGACGAAATGATAAACCTGGCGGAAAAACAGGAGGAGATCCAGCAGGAGGTCCAGAATATAATGAATAAGATGGCGCTGGTGGAAGAGGATATCAAGGGCGTCGCAATAGATACTAACGTGTAAAACCGGGGCCGGAGCTGCCGCGGGGAATCGTCATATTACGATTTTATTCAGAGCCATTATTTATTCGGAAGGCAAGGGCATTGGGCTTGCGGATGAATGATGGCTCTGAATTTGGTAAAATTTCGGAGATACAGGGGACCATAAAGAAAGGAAAAACGGGAAAAGGAAGATGAAGAACAGGAAAGCTGAAAAGAGAAAGAATATTGTCAGATTTATCAGACTTGCCGGGGCGGTAAGCCTGACGGGCTTGTGCTTTTTGCACGGAGGCTCGCGGGTAAGCGCGGGAATCATGGAAAACGTGTTCGATGAGCATTATTATGCGGACAAGTACCCTGACCTAAAAGAGGCGCATGGCTATGACAGGGAGGCGCTGTGGCAGCATTTTGCCGATCATGGCCTGAGCGAGGGGCGGGTCATGAACGACTTCATCGACGTTTTTACATACAGAGATACATACCGGGACTTGAATGAGGCATTCGGCGATGACTGGGACGCATACGTATATCATTATCTGACCTCCGGGGCAGAGGAGGGAAGGCTTGCGGGGGGCAGATTTGACGCCCTGGACTATGCGGACATAGAGCCGGAGCTGCAGAAGCTGCTGGAAGAATATGGAGGAGACGACGAGCCTGACGAGCAGGATGCTTTTCCGCTGCCGGAAGGCTTCTGGGAGCAGGCCATCGCCAAGGGCAGCTATGGGGCGCAGTGGAGGCTGGACCAGGTGGATACGCCTCAATTGCGCAGCTTTGAGGAAATCATGCTAAGGCTGAACGAGCTTGGACAGGAGGATGAACTCATCGCGCAAATTTACGGCAGCTACTTTGTATATCCGGAAAATATGCTGCAGGCTCTGGTGAATAACCCGGAGATGGCGGGCTTCGTCAGCGGCTATACGGGAAATACTGCAAGTGCGTCCGGCGGGTTTTCAGAGGATGAGCTTGCTTTGAAATTTCCGTTATTTCTGCAGTGGGACCCAAGGTGGGGATATGTGCAATACGGGGATAACAGCAATATCGGGCTTTCGGGCTGCGGTCCCACCTGCCTGTCCATGGCACTTTATTACCTGACGGGGAACGCGGGCATCACTCCTGACAGTGTTGCCGCCTACAGCATGGCCAGCGGTTATTATGTGCCGGGCGCGGGAACCGCGTGGAAGCTTCTCACAGATCTGCCGGAGAAATACGGCGTAAAGGTAAGCGAACCGATGTGGTCGGAGCAGACGCTTGAAGCGGCCCTGGACCAGGGAAAAATTGTCATCTGCTCCATGAGGCCGGGGGACTTTACCGCGGGCGGTCATTTTATAGTGATCTACGGTTATGACGAGGAGGGCTTTATGATAAACGATCCCAACTGTGTGGCAAGGAGCATGAGGCACTGGACATACGGGGAGATTGCGGCGCAGATCAAGCATGTCTGGGTTCTGGAGGGCCAGGCGGCCCCTGATGTGCCCTCAGACTGTTAGAGGCATTTCTTCCTTTACTTTTTTTGAATGCTGTTGTATAATGCCCGTGGTACAGGATAAGGATAACGGAACCTTTGAGGCGCTGCTTATTGGAATATTTATTGTAGCTTTTTATTTGGTTTTGTTATAGGAATTTGAGTCGCAGCACAGCCGCGGCGTGGAGGTTAACGTGAAGAAATTTTTAATGATTACGGGGAAGCTGTTTTTGTGGGTATTTGTGACGCTGGCTCTCCTGACGGCAGGTTTTCTTGTGATGATCTATATGGTGTCAAGGGGTCCCTCCGAGCAGATCAGAAATCTCTTTGTCACGTCGGTGAGGGAAACCAGCGCGGCGGGATTTCTTGCGGATATCTTCCTGAGCGAGCAGGAGGTACAGGAGATTGTAGCGGCCAATGTGGTGGAGGTCGGAGAAATCAATACGGATACGGACCTTTTCACGTTTACCGAGGAGCCCGGCAATACGGACGAGGAAAGCCCGGACATTGAGATCGTGGATGTGAGAGGCGCTTTATACAAGGGAAAGATGATGATTGTCAAGGACCCCTCCAGAGTAAAGGTAGGCATCTGCGACGAGTTTGACAAGAACAAGGCGGGGCTGACCCTGCTGGAAATTATAGACAAGTATGACGCTGTGGCAGGCGTCAACGGCGGGCGCTATAATGACGACAACGGCTTCGGAAAGGGAGGGCAGCCGGAGGGCATTGTCTTTTCAGAGGGCAAGCTGGTGTACGGGGAGCTGGACAAGACCTACAATATCTACGGCTTTGACAAAAACAACGTGTTTATCTGCGGGAAGATGACAGGGCAGGAGGCCGTGGACAAGGGCTTCAGGGATGCGGTAACCTTCGGTCCCGCTCTGGTGGTGAACGGCAAGGCGGTTTCCACCACCGGCACGGGAGGCGGGTTAAATCCCAGAACGGCAATCGGTCAGAGAGCGGACGGAGCGGTGCTTCTGCTGGTTATCGAGGGCAGGCAGACATCTTCCCTGGGGGCAACTTATCTGGACCTTATAGAGATTATGCTGGACTTTGGTGCGGTGAACGCGGCAAACCTGGATGGAGGGATGTCCTCCTCCATGGCATACGAGGGGGAGGAAATCTTAAATAACTGTTCCATCAAGGGCGCAAGGGATATGCCTACGGCTTTTGTGGTGGAAAGATAGGAGATCACGGTGAGGACAAGAGAGAAAAAAAGGGGCAGAGGGTATTGGATATTTCTGCTGGTCTGGAGTGTATTGCTGACTGTAGTTCTGGCGGTATCCCTGATATGGTTTTATGGATTTTTGAAGGAGTACCAAAGAGTGTTTGAGGAGACTCGTCCCCTGCTTTATCAAAACGAGGTAATGCAGGTCTTTACCTCCGGCGACGCGGAGCGGATTCTGGAGCAGGCGGAGCCTGTGGAGCTTGGGCCTTTTGAGGGCAGGAAAGAATTGGCGGATTTTATAAACGATTACCTGTCGGGAAAGAACCTGGATTTTGGGACGAAGGCGGGGGAGCATATCGAGGAGAGACCCGTCTATGTGGTGACGGCGGACGAGGTTCCCTTTGCGGTGGTACGGCTTAAGAAAAAGGCGCAGACGGCGGCTTATGGTCTTCCGCTCTGGGAGACGGACAGAATCGAGCTTCTGCCCCTGCCCAGGAAGGAATATTCTCTGCTTGCCCCCTCAACTGTGACCGTAACAGTCAACGGGATTCCCGTGACGGAGTACGCAATGGAGGAAAGCGGGCTTCGGGGCACTGCGGAGGAGTATTTGGAGGCTTATACGCAGATTCCCTCTTACAACCGGTATGATCTGGGGCAGTTTTACGGGGAACCTGAGCTCTCAGGCGTCAATGCTGCGGGAGAGAGGGTGGATATCGGTTATAATGAGACCGAGCATTGCTATAAGGCCGCCTTTGGCGGGGATAAGCTCTTTCAGGATACGGTGGAGGATTACGTGATAAAGGTGGTGACGGATTATGCCATGTATGTGTCCAACGACGCGGCGTACAATTCGCTGGATAAGTACTTTCCGAAGAAGTCACCTCTGCTGGAGGGTATTAAGAAGAATCAGAGAGAATGGTTTGACTATCATCTGAAGCCGGAGGTCAAGAATCAGGAGATAAAGGATTTTATCGTCTATTCGGAGGATGCCTTTTCGGCGCAGGTTTATCTTGAGCAGTATATGTATGTTCCTTACTCAAAAAAGACGGAGATGCTTGTCACTGACCTGCATGTATATTTTGTAAAAATAGACGGGGCGTGGAAGGTGTCCGGCATCGCCTTTCAATAAGACCGAATGGGTCATTTTTTAAAGACCCATTCCCGCTGGAGCTGGTAGCTGATTAAAAATAACAGGATGTCCACGATGGCCTTGATAACGGTTTTACCCACGCTGCCCGCGTGAAACAGAAATGCGCCCAGGGAGACCAGACCGGCGGATGCCGCAAACTGCAGGATGCAGAGCACATAATAGCGCGCCAGCGAGGTTCTGTTCTTTGAGCGGAATACCTTCTTGCTGTTGACCAGATAGTTGAACAGGGAGGAGCAGACCCTTGCGGCGGCGGTGGCGGCGACCACATTCCATAAGCTCTCGGGCATAAAATATGCCAGAAGGCTGACAAACAGGAAGAACAGCCCAAGATCCAGCAGGGAGGAAGCAAGGGAGCTTGCAAGGAAGGCAAAGATAGTCCGGTATATTTTAATGGAATCCTTCAGCGGATTAAAGTGGGAGGAATCGTTATCGTCCAGATAGATGGTGCGGATCGTTACCTCCGTAAACGGAATCTCATTGGTTTTCATTTCCAGCAGCATGTTGGTCTCATATTCGTAGCGTTCTCCGGCGGTTTCCAGCATCAGAGGCAGATATTGCGCGGGGATGGCCCTGAGCCCGGTCTGGGTATCCGTAATCCGGATGCCGCATGCAAAGCGGAAGACGCCGCGGGTCATCACATTGCCGAAGCGGCTTCTGAAGGGAACCTGGTCCGAGGAGAAGCTTCTTGCGCCCAGCACGAGCTGCCCGGGATTTTCAGACAGCTTTTGGCAGCAGGCCAAGATATCGTCGGGGTGGTGCTGGTTATCGCCGTCAACGGTGATGACGCCGGTGCAGGCGGGGCGGTTTTCGATACAATAGGCGAAAGCGGTTTTCAGGGCGCGTCCTTTGCCTTTGTTTTCCGGATGAGTGAGCACTGTGACCCCGGGGAAGGCGGCCGCCTTTTCAAAAAGCCCGTCGTAGCCGCTGCCGCTGCCGTCGTTTACGACGATAACATCCGAAAAGCCTTTCTCGGCCAGGCCGTCCAGTACGGTCAGCAGCTTTTCGTCAGGCTTGTAGGAGGGCAGAATTACGGACATATTTTTTATAAAATCATTCATTTCAAAATACCTCATCATGTAAAATAAAGAACTGGGGTGGGTCCTGGCGCACACGGAATCAGGAGCTGACACGGTGGACCTGCGTGTCAACATTATAGCACAGGTCGTAAAAAAATAACAGTATTGATTTATTTGGCAGTTGTGGTATTTTAGGATGGGATTGTGGTAAAGAGCATTGGGGCTCCGGGGGTGTTTTCCGGGGCGGGAGGAATTATTATTGGTTATGAAAATATTGGCTATGAAAATTTTGGTAATGAAGCTTATAGCTATGAAAATATCGGTAATTAAAGGAACGGTAATGACAAGAGCTGTCTTACCGGGCGTTTTTGCGTTTTTGCCTTTGTTATTGTTGTTTCCCGGCTTGAGGGCATCGGCGGAGGAGCTTTCCCCGGTGATCGTCTCGGACAGCAGTGAAAATACCATTACCGTCACGGCAAAGGACGGCAGCGGAATAGGGGCTTTATACATAAAGTGGGATGATCCGGTCGTGCCTTATCAGATCAAGACGGATCAAGGCATCATTGAATGCGGGCAATACGGATTTCTGCATGAGTTTATCCTCCTGCCAGAGAGCAGCCAGACGGTGACTGTTTTACTGCCCCAGCAGAAGATGAGGCTGTATAAAAATGAGGTGAGGATTTTTACGGACGAGTCGGTGCCGGACGACGTACAGATTTGGGCGCCGCCCTGTGAGCGCGCCGACATTATGCTGATACCCTCTCATGCCGACGATGAGATTCTGTATATGGGCGGCATTGCCCCTACCTATGGCGCAGAGCTTGGAGCGAGAGTGCAGGTGGTCTATATGACGGAGTTTCGCAGTACCAATCAGAGCGTGAGGGAACATGAGAAGCTGGACGGGCTGTGGGCGGACGGCGTTCGCTTTTATCCTGTCTGCGGAAATTTCAGGGATGTCTACTGCAACGATCTGGCGGATGCAAAGAAAAAGTATGACTATCAGGCGGCAGTGGATTACCTGACGGATGTGATACGCCGGTTTAAGCCGCAGGTGGTGGTGACCCATGATTTCAACGGCGAGTACGGGCATGGTTTTCACATGCTGACTGCAAGCGCCGCCGCCCAGGCTTTGGAGAATGCGGCGGATAGCTCTTACAGGACGGATTCGGAGAGCTTTTTGGACTATGGAGCCTGGGATACCCCCAAGGCGTACTTTCATCTGTATGGAGAGAATACCATCAGGCTGGACCTGCGCACGCCGCTTGAGTCCATGGGAGGACAGACGGCCCTGGAGGTGGCGAAGGAGGCATATAAAAAGCATGTTTCCCAACAGAGATGGTCTTTTTATGTGTCGGATGACTACAAGCACAGCTGTGCGGAGTTTGGGCTGTATCGGACAAATGTGGGTTATGACACGGGAAACGATATGCTGGAAAATATTGTGATCTACAGCGAGCAGGAACGGCTTGAGAGGGAGGAGCAGGAACGTCTGGCGAAAGAGGAACAGGAGCGTCTGGCCAGGGAGGAGCGGGAGCGCCTTGAGAGGGAGGAGCAGGAACGTCTGGCGAGAGAGGAGCAAGAGCGTCTGGCCAGGGAGGAGCAGGCGCGTCTGGAGGCGGAAGCCCTGCGCCTGGAGCAGGAAACCGCACGGCGCAGGCTGTTTATTATTATAGCGGCGGCAGCGGTTATTTCAGCGGGGCTGGGTACATGGCTGATTTTGAAGATGAGAAGGAAGTAAACAGGGTGGTCAGGCGATGGAAGTGATCGATTTAGACGATTTAGACGGAGCAAATATAACGGACAATACGGGTGAAGCCGATGAAAAAATCGACACAAGGGGCTCCCGGGGGCGGCATAGGCAAAACAATGACGGGCGGCATAAGCAAAGGTCCGGCGCGTTTAAGGTGATCGGACGTATACTGCTTGTGCTTGTCACCTTTGCAGCAGTAACCTTTGTGGGCGCTTATTCAACGCTGTGGGTTATATGCCACGGAACCTCCAGGGCCGCAAAAAATCTGTTCGTATCCACCATTTTGGAGACAGGGGCGCTGAAGTTTCTGGCCACATGGTATTTTACGGACGAGGAGATCCTTGCCATCACCAATGAGAACAGCATGGTACAGATAGACGAAGATGTGAATACCGGAATGATCTCGGTGCAGTCTCCCGGCGTGGCGGGTCAGCCCGGAAAGGATGGCAGCGGCGCGGGCGGATCGGATTCGGAAGGCTCGGGTCTGCCCGGCGCGGAGAGTGCCGGCGGGGATAAGGACGGAACCGCGGACGGAGAATTCGGCGGGGAAACAGACGGAATACAGATCGTGGAGCTGGCAGGGCGTACCTATATGGCAAAGCTGATGATCGTACAGGACCCTTCCCGGATAAAGCTTGCCACGATTTATCCCTGGTCGGACGACGAACACAGCAAGGACGGAAGAACTCTCGGCGAGCTGGTGACGGAGGGAAATTATCTGGCGGGAATCAACGGGGGAGAGTATTACTCAAGCGGCAACTGGGGAGGGAAGCCCAAAGGATTGGTGGTCTGTGAAGGGCAGATCCAATACAACCTGCCTCAAAGAGGAGACGTAATGATAGGCTTTAACAGGGATAATATCCTTGTAATAAAGGATATCGGCAATATGACGGTGGGGCAGGTGGAGGAAATGGTTGAGAAGGAGCAGATCCGCGACGCCGTCAGCTTTAAGGACGAAAAGGGCAACAGCAATCATTTTACCAAGCTGCTCATCAACGGAAAAGCCCGTGAAATCAGCGGAAACGGGAGCGGGGCCAATCCAAGGACGGCAATCGGACAGAGGGAGGACGGCGCCGTGCTTTTGCTGGTGACAGACGGGAGAGGGGCTTCCGGGCATTTGGGGGCGACGGCGGCGGATCTTATTGCCATTATGCAGGAATACGGGGCGGTGAACGCGGCAAATCTGGACGGAGGAAGCTCATCCGCCATGTATTATGACGGGGCATATGAGATGACCAGCGTCACTCTGTACTATTCCACATCCTCCTGGAAGCTGCCTACGGCGTATGTGGTCGAGAGGAGAGGGGAGCAGCCATGAAGAAGAAAAGGGTTCCGGTTTTCCTGATCGGTTATCTGTGCTTTTTGTCCGCATGTATTGCCTTTTGGATTTTTGTAATCGGCTATGTACATAAATGCCTGAACCGGTATGAGGCGGCTCAGCCGGAGTATTTTGTGGAAGAACTGACAAGCGGGCTGGCAGGCGTGGGCCTCAGCAGTATATTTAGGGTGGGAGAAGCCCCCACACGTTTTGAATCGGCAGAAGACATAGCGTCCTATTACGATAAAAGCGTCGGAGGGAAAACGCTTGTCTGGCGGCAGGATAAGGCAAGCTATGATGTATCTGCGCCGGTATACAGGCTATATGCGGATGAGGCGCCCGTGGGTGTGCTTACCCTCAGGGAGGCTTCCTCGAGGCCGCTTATGTTTATACTGACGTTGTGCGAATGGGAGGTGGCGTCGGCAGAGCCTTTGATCGCCGCTCCGGCGGAGAGCGTTACCGTCACCGTGCCGGAGGGCTGGACCGTTCTGGTCAACGGCGAAGCTCTTGGGAAGGACGAGCTTACCGGAAATGCCGGCATACCGGAGGAGCTCCGGTATGCCGGGGAATATGTGGAGGTGCCCCGAATCGTTGAATATCATGTGGAGGGGCTGTATGAAAAGCCTGTAACGGAGGTCCGGGACGCTTCCGGGGCTATTGTGGAATATAATGAGACCTGCGAGGAGGGGCACACGCAGATAACCGTGGATGCTTTCCCCGTCTCCGGGATGGACCCGAAGCTTGAGGCACAGGTACTTGAGAATGCGGAGCGCTATACCAATTTCTTTTCCCGTGACCTGCCGGGATGCCGTAACAGTGTGGCTCCCATTGCGGATATGTTTCCGAAGGATTCTTATTACCTGGAGCTTGCCGATAATTATCGCAGGGAGGATATGTGGATGTACAGCGCCCACTCCGCTCCCACCTTTGAAAACGAGAAAGTTTCCAATTATATAAAGTATTCGGACCAGCTGTTTTCCTGCGAGATCTACTTTGACAAACGGATTGTCCTTAACACAAAGACCGTGAGGATCGACACTACCCACACGCGCTGCGTTTACGGCTATGTGGAGGGCGGCTGGAGGATTCTTGACATGCAGACCATACTGGTTTAGCGGAGGCTTCCGGGCGGTGAAAGGGGGAAGCCGGGGGATGAATGATGGAATATCAGGAGCTGTTAAATGATTTTGTGAATATGTGCAGAGAGGTTATCGGAGTTGACAGCGGGGCATATCCGGCAGAAGGGGAATCCGCCGGGTTAAAAAGCCGTCTGACCGGAATCTATCTGCACGGTTCCATGGCGATGGGATGCTTCAATCCGGAGAAAAGCGACATCGACATTATCGTTGTTACCGAGGGTGAAATTTCGGACAGGCAGAGGCTGTGGTTTATGGAACAGGTGGTGCGGCTCAATGAGCGGGCGCCGGCAAAGGGGCTTGAGCTGAGTATTGTAAACAGAAAATACTGTAAGCCCTTTGTCTATCCCACGCCGTACGAGCTGCATTTTTCACCGGTGCACCTGGGACGGTACCTGGAGAGCCCGGAGCATTATATCAAAAACATGAAGGGCAGGGACAGAGACCTGGCGGCGCATTTTTCGGTCATCAACAGGTGCGGGATCACGCTGTACGGCCAGGCGGTTTCCGATGTCTTCGGAGAGGTGCCGAAAGAGGATTATCTGGACAGTATCTGGTGTGATGTGGAAAATGCGGTGGAGGATATTCAGGGCGATTTTGTGTATGTGGTCCTTAATCTGTGCAGGACGGCAGCCTTCCTGAGAGAAGGGAGGTGTCTGTCAAAGGCAGAGGGCGGCCAGTGGGGGCTTCAAAACTTATCCGGCAGATATCGTGGACTTATTTTGGGAGCGTTGGCTTCCTACAGGGCAGGCGTCGCCGGGGGGATTAAAGACGCCGGGAGGGCTGATGGCGTCGGCGAGGCAGGTGATCCTGTCCGGGTCATGCGGGCAGACGGGAAGCTGGAGCGGGAATTTGCGGAGAGCATGCTCGGGGAGATACGGGCAGGGCGGCAGGCATGTGCAGCTCCGGAAGAAAAGGCGTAACGGTCTAAGGCCCGTCAGAGTCGCAGGCGGCTGCGGCAGGGATTATTTACAGCGGAAACGGAGGTGTGCTGATGTTTGAGCAGGACTATATTATGCGGGTGATTAAGGAACTGGTCAGGGTGATATTGAAGCTGGTCTTTCGCATTGAAACGGACAATCCCTCGGCGGAGCTGCTGGAGGACGAGGAAAGACAGGGGCTTTTAAGCGAATTGCTTGTAATGGTTGACGGCGGGGAAATCAACGAGGCGGAGAACCGGATTCTCGAGGCGGCGGATGGGGGAAGCGCGGATCTGAAGCTGGCGCTGCTGTTTTATTCTTATTTGAATGATAAGGATGATGTGTTTTTACAGAAGCATAACTTCAGCCGGGAGGAAATAAAATCCGGCCTGGAGCTGCTGATATCCCGGTACGGGCTGTCGGAAATGGCAGAGGTCTTTTTACGAGATATATAGATAGTATAAATTCTTTTGTATTTTGCAAAAAAAGTCTGGACATTACTATTTGTACGTGGTATAATACTTACACAAAAGAAACATTGTGTCCATAGAAATGCATTATGTCAACTTTTGATTCCATGTGCGCTGAAGCGCATGGTAACATGCAAAATAAGCTCATCAATATTAATTGGCATGTGTATTTTTGGTACATATGGCACAAAAGACAAAACCGTCTCGGAGTGGCACCCCAATGTGAATGAAGGGTTACGGGGAAGGCGCAGCAGGATCTCGTTTTGCGGGGAAAAATCCTTTTCCGGCACAGGGCGCTGCAAGTCAGGGACAAAACTCAAATGGGGAGGTATTTGAATGAGTGATGAAACCAGGCTGATTTTAGAGGAATTGGGGAAGCTGGGGGTGAAGATCGATAATCTCAATGGGAAGATTGATGTTGAGGTAGGCAGGCTGGAGGCAAAGATCGACGCCGAGATAGGCAGGCTGGAGGCGAAAATCGACACCGAGATAGGCAGGCTGGAGGCAAAGATTGACACTGAGATAGGCAGGCTGGAAGCAAAGATCGACAAGCTGGATGAAAAGATCGACACTGAGATAGGCAGGCTGGAGGCGAAGATCGATAGGCTGGATGAGAAGATCGACACCGAAATAGGCAGGCTGGAAACAAAAATCGATCTTTTGCAGGAAGAAATGCAGTTGACCCGGCTGCAGATTGAGAATGAGATCATTCCTAATATCCGGCGTATTGCCGAGGGGCATCTGGATTTGTCAAGAAACCTGCATGAGGCCATGAAGCCCAGCAACGAGGTGGAAATGCTTTCCATCAGGGGCACAATGCTGGAGAGCCAGGTCAAGGAAATCGAACAGAAGATATCATAAGCAGGTTTATGGATGATATCGTGGCTGGAATAATTTATCCATGCCTGGAAGAACGATAATACGTTTGAAATAATGGATATCATTTGAAATAATGGATATGAAAAATGATGTAGAGTTAAGAATGCTTGCTATAGGTATGAACAGTATGTGAGAATGATGCATTGAGAGGGCGCAGGAGAGCAGAAGGCTTTTCTGCGTCTTTTGGTATACAAAAAACAGGGATTTTCCGGCAAAATATTTTCACAATTCCTTGTACAAGCGTTCAGGAATATGTTACAGTGAAATGTAAAGAGAATTACTAGAACTTCACATTGATTTCATGTGTTGCAGAGCAGCAGGGACATCGGTGTGATTGTGGGGAGGAAGGGCAATGTACGAATCGATTATTTTTCGGGATGTCTTATATCGTGATAAGGCGGCGGGCTGGGTGGACGGTGTGTATTATCCGAGAGTTCCCGAAATACGGCAGGGAGAGAGCTTTCTGGAGAGGCAGGGAGGACTGTTAAGGCTGCATAGCCGCGTATGGCAGGAAATAGAGGAGACCGGCTTTGGCATTTATTATTACGAGGAGACCACAGAGCTTACGACAAGCCTGGAGGGCAGCAACTATCTGGTAAGGGCGGTGCTTGCCAATCCCGGCGGGCAGGCGTATGACTGTCATATACGGCTGAATAATGTAGTTAAGCGGGAGCGTGTTACCGTGGAGCCGGGGGAGGAAAAGGAGGTCTGCTTTACCGCCTGCATGACGGACGGCTCTTTTGCGCTGCGCTTTGCGGCGGGGGCGGTGCCCGACATTCACGGAGAAGCTGTTGAAGGCGATGTGTATATTAAGGATTTTGATATTGTTCCGGAGGAAGCGAAGGAAAAGAGGGAAAAGCCCCATGTGTTTCTGATCTCGGATTCCACTGTGCAGAGCTATGGGGAGCGTGCTTATCCGCAGACAGGGTGGGGACAGGTGTTTTACCAGTTCTTTCACGGAGCGGAGCAGGTCCGGGAATATCGTGCGGAGGGGAGCGATTACGGCGCCGCAAAGACCTATGAGCTGCCGGGGCTTGCCGTTGAAAACCGCTCTATCGGCGGGAGGAGCGCCCGTTCCTTCTATGACGAGGGAAAGCTTGACCAGGCGCTTGAGGTTCTATGCCCCGGAGATTTTATGCTTATACAGTTTGCGCACAACGATAATAATAAAATGCGTCCGAACCGTTATATTTCCACTCAGGAGTATCCCGCCTTTCTGCAGCGGTATGCTGACGCCTGCGAGAGACGGGGGGCGCAGTGCGTGTTTGTAACGCCCGTAACCATGAGATGTATGGATGCGGAAGGAAGGTTTGTGATCTGCTTTGATGATTATCGGCAGAAAATGATGGAGCTTGCAGGGGAGAAGGGGATTCCGCTGCTGGATTTGGCGGAGCGGAGTACCGCTTATTTAAATGAGATAGGCGAGGCCGAGAGCAAAAAGCTATATCTTTGGGCGGCGGAGGGCGAGTATCCAAAGGGCGCTTATGCGGCAGGGGTCTCGGACAACGCGCATCTGCAGGAGTACGGCGCGAAGGTCTTTGCAAACATGGTGGTGCGGCTGATTGCGGAGTATGACGCGGACCACAGGCTGGATGCTTTGAAGGAGCTGGCGGCGCCTGTGCGGACCGAGGAAATCGAAAGGCCCCGTAATAATCAAAACTCTCAAAGGGAGGGCACAGCCTCAGACCGGGCGCCTGTACAGGCTGCCGACACGGTCACAGGATTTGTGGCACAGGAGATTTCCGTGGACAACGGCAGGGGGAGCTTCCTGCTCAACTGGAACCGGGTGGAAGGCGCCGCTGCTTATGCGGTGTTTGCAAGAAAGGCCGGAGAGGCTGAATTTCGGGAGGTAAGGACCGTGACCCAGAAGGAGAAGGAGGCTTACGCAACGCTGCCGTTCAGCGCGGAGGCGGGGGTTCTCTGGCAGTATCATGTGGCGGCCGTATTTGAGGGAGGCAGAAAAGGGCATGACAGCCGGACGATTGAAATTGACCTGCGGGGTCATGATCTTCAGGGGCAGGGAGAAGCAATATGATAAATTTATTTCACAGAGTTAAGGCGAACAGAGAGCTGGAGCATCTGGCTGAGAGGATTGCTTCCAATTTTGCCAATAATTATAAGGACGCGGCACAGGGTTATCTGAGGCAGTATGAGGACCGTTTTGAGGAGCTGAAGTCGGAGGGGAAGCTGAATCAGCGCCAGGCAGAGCATTATGGGGCGCTGCTGTGGGATTTTAAGGGGAGGATGAAGGAATTTACCCATAAGGATCAGAAGCCCTATTGGACATAAGGATTAAGTGCCGAAGTCTTCGGCAGACAGAAAAAGAGATAAACAGAAACGGTCTCGAAGCCGGAAAAGGGATTGGATGTAGGAGGGACAAGGCGATGGAGCAGGAACGGGAAAGGATGGCGGAAGGGGAGGAGACCGGAAAGCGCAGTGAGCCGGGCGCTGGCAGGGTGCTGATGGTGGAGGACGAGAAGAATTATACGGACGATATGCCGGTGATTGAGAAGTACGCCACCAGAGCCATTATCCGCAGGGACGGCAGGTACGCCATGCAGCTTGGCAGTGACGGAGAGTACAAGATCCCGGGAGGGGGCATGGAGGAAGGCGAAACCTGTGTGGATGCACTTTGCAGGGAGGTTGCAGAGGAGACGGGGCTGGTGGTGGACAGGTCTTCCGTCACATTTTGCGGCGAGGTTATCGAGATCAGGAGAGATATCTTTGAGCAGGACAAGAAGTACATAAAGCATAGCCTCGTTTATTTCTGTCAGGTCGGCGAGGAGCGGGTGGAGATGCGTATGACGGAGAGCGAGATCAGGCGGGGCTTCCATCCGGTGTGGGAAAAGCTGGGTACTGTCATCTCCGAGAACCGAAGGATTATCACGGAGAAGTGGAGGCTGCGGGATACGAGAATTCTGGAGCTGCTTTTGGAGAAAGGCCTGATCGAGTCTTAGTGAGTATTTAACCTTCGGTTAAAAAAGTCGACGATATATCCTTTGACTGACGGGGTCATAACGGTTTATGCTATTGGTGTGACGGGGCGCAGGTGAGGGAATTGCACGCAATCGGCGGCCGCGGCAAAAACGCATAGATTCAGAAGGAGGATCGAAATGGAATATCGTGGAGTTTTAATGGGCGGGAAGCTGTATTCCCTGCGTGTGGCGAAGGGGCTGACTCAGGAGCAGCTGGCCGCGGAGCTTTGTGTGAGCCCCGCGGCGCTTCCGGCAGAATCGTGGTGAGGTTTCTGGAAAATCTGTCTGATGCGGTTCTGCGTCCCGTCAGCGCGGACATCGACAACATGGAGTGTACGGAGGAGGAGATGGTGCAGGCGCAGAGCCGGGTGCTGGAGGTGGGCGCCTTTGCGGTAAACCATGAATAGCCGGTCTGACCGGGTTTTTTTGGAGTTAAAGGTGTAGCGGTAAAGAGGCTGAGTATCTGACGGGATGAGCATAAAGGGCGGGGACGGGGTTTGACTAAGTGGGTCAAGTATTAAATTTTCATAAATGTATTAAATTTTGTTTCGTTTCGTGTTAAACTATATGCGGCAGTCCGGCGCGAGGACTGGGCAGAGGCGGCGATGCGGGTCGTTGCTGCCGGCGGGAAACGGACCGTGCGTCTTATATTGCAAACTTTTGACAAGGACGGATAAAGAGATGAATAATTTGTTTGACATTGACAGCCCATTGATGCAGACCCTGGGCAGGCTGGCGGATTTGATGATCCTGAATTTTCTCACGATGATCTGCTGTATCCCCATATTTACCGCGGGAGCGGCATTTACGGCGCTGGATTACATGTGTCTGAAGATGGTCCGGAACGAGGAAAACTATTTGATAAGGGGATATTTTAAATCCTTTAAGGAAAATTTTAAGCAGGCTACCGGTATATGGCTGATTATCCTCTGGGTCATTGCCGCGGTGGTGGGAGATATTCTTATCATGTACTATGCGGCGGTGGAGTTTCCTTTTATTATCAGGATGGCTGTTCTTTTTGTGTCCATCGTTACTCTGTGCACCTCCATGTATGTTTTTCCCATGCAGGCGAAGTTTGTCAATCCGGTGTTCAAGACGATAAAGAATGCCTTTAAGGCGAGCCTGCTGCAGTTTCCCAGGACGCTCCTTATGATCGGGCTGTTTTTTGTGCCGGTTCTGGCGTTGATGTATACAAATTTTCTGGTTCCCATTGTCTTCCTGTTTGGCTTTGCGTTCCACTCTTATCTGTCTGCCATGCTGTATAATAAGTTTTTTCTGCGGATAGAGGAGGCGGCTGCCCGAAATATTGTACAGGAAGAAAAGGGGGCCGCTGAAGACGAAAGGATTTTCCATGACGAAATGGACCCGGAAATCGAGGCAATACATGATGATGCGTTGAAATAGCGGTATATCTTGTGGGTTATTTGCGAAATCAGTATAGTTTGTATAATATAATCCTTTAAAGTTCGTCAAAGTGACGAAAAAAGGCGTCGGGAACGGCGCTTTTTTAATTGCCAAAATCTGCCTTAAAAAAGTCTTTTGGGCAATATGCCGAAAATGTGTTCTTTCTGGATTCGCTGTGGAAAAATCCCTTAAAATGGGCGTTTTTGTCAAATTTTTTGCAAGAAGGTCAAAAAAACATAAGCATTTATGGCTGGAAAATCAGCCGTTTATTTATAAAAAATTAATAAAAACAAAAAATCGTATCTTAAAACAAAAAAAAGCTGTTGCTAAAAGTTTATAAAAATGTTATACTTAGAAGGTCAAGAAAGTAGGTAAACTGCTTATCTGAAATCAAAAAATCCTAAACAATCATGTAAAAAATACACTAAAGGGAGGAAGGTAAGCATGAAGAGCAGCGGGGTAAAAAGACCAACCCACCGGTGCAAAAAAGGAATTGCACTTCTGATGACGTCTGCATTGATAGCAGGCAGCGGCATTTCCGGTTCTTCCATCGCGGTCCAGGCGGCGCCCGGAGTCTCATTGAAGGACAAATACGTGGGCTTCGAGGGCATTGAGATCGATTGGAAATACGGAAGCGCCAGCGAGATGAATACATATGAAGTGTATTCCGCAGCGCATGAGAATACGAAGAATGCGACATCGGCAATCGATGTGCCCTTGACGGGAATCCGCAGCAGTGCGGGAAGTCTTAAGACGCAACAGTATGAAGGGCGGACGACGGTTTTTTCCGAAAAGGGTTCAGAGTACATTGAATTTACGGTGAATGTTCCCGAGGACGGCATGTACCAGATGGAGTTTGACTATTATCTGGTGCCGGGGGCTTCCGATGCAGGAAAGAGAATACTGTATGTGGATGGCGAGGCGCCTTTTGCCGAGGCGAGCGACATTACTTTTGAGCGCTTTTTTAAGGATGTCGGCGAACCGGTGGTAAACAGCGTGGGCGATGAGACGAGGCCTGCGCAGGAGGAGATTCCCGGCTGGAGAACGGGAGGCCTGAAGGATACCTCGGGTATCTATCCGGAGGACTTCAGCATCTGTCTGACGAAGGGAACTCATACGATCCAGCTTATTTATAATAAGGTAGATATGTATTTTTCCGGTATCCGTCTTGTGCAGCCGAAGGAGTATAAGACTTATGCGGATGTCAAGGCAGAGTATGATGCCAGCGGCTACAAGAATGTGCAGACAGTTGTGACAAATAACGCCAGAGATATAAACAGCCATATTCAGGCGGAGACGAGCACAAAGGAAAAGAACAATATCACCCTGAGGCGTGATAATGACGGAGATCCTTTGGTGGAGCCCAAGTCCGACACCAGCCGTAAGCTGAATGTAATGGGCGGCTACCGGTGGCGAACCGGCAATCAGAGCATTACATGGGAATTCTATGTTCCTGAGACGGGTCTCTATAAAATAGGAATGTACGTAAAACAGTCCTGGAATGACGGTCTTCCTTCCTACAGGCAGATAGCGATAGACGGCGAGGTGCCTTTTGAGGAGCTTCTGGAGTATGCGTTCGATTATAATCCCAGCTGGTCTCTGGAGACTTTGGGTGACGAAAACGACAATCCTTATCTGTTTTACCTGACGGAAGGCGCTCATACGATGACCATGACGGTAAAAATGGGAGAGCTGGGTCCTATTCTTTCTTCCATTCAGAAGGATATTGAGATTATTTCCGAAGCGCTTTTGAATATCAACCTGCTTGCGGGCAGCAGTCCTGATCCGAACTATGATTACGGCTTCTTTACCAAGATTCCCAATCTGAAGTCGCAGATGGAGTACATAGTCCAGAGCATGGGCGAGAAATACGAAGCGATCAGCAGCCTGGCGGCAAAACGGCCTGCTATGGCAAACAACTTCCTGTCCATTCAGTCTCAGGTTCAGGCGATGTTGGATGACCCTTATAAGATCGCTAAGAAGATAGGAGATCTGTCAAGCTCCCAGACCAGCCTTTCGGAGTGGTATCTCTCTTTGCAGAGCCTGCCTCTGGTAATCGACTGGTTTGTTGTGGGAAGCCCTGAGGAGGAGTGGAAGAGCGTTTCTTCCAATATATTCCAGAGGCTGGGTGCAACGGCGAAACAGTTCCTGGTGTCCTTTACCAAGGATTATGATAACGTTGGCGGCGTTCTCTCCGAGGATGTTGTCGTTACCGATACTATCAATGTATGGATTGCAAGAGGTACCGAGTGGGCAGAGGTAATCAAGGAGCTGGCAGACGAAAGCTTTACGCCCGAATCGGGAATTGCCATCAATGTAAACGTGCTTCCTGCATCCCAGCTGAATGCCGGTCAGGTGAACGCGCTGATGCTGTCCATTACATCCGGCAAAGCCCCCGATGTGGCGCTGGGGGTGGATGTCACCTCGCCTGTGGAATTTGCAATCCGTGAGCAGGTGTATGACCTTTCGCAGTTTGAAGGCTTTGAAGACGTGAAGAAACAGTTTGTTGAAGCGACGCTGACGCCTTACAAATATATGGGCGGTACTTATGCGATTCCTGAGACGATGAACTTTAACGTTATGTTTTACCGCAAGGACCTGCTGACCCGGTATGATATAGACCTTCCCAATGTGCGTACGGATCTGTATGATTATGTCCTTCCGGCACTTTATCAGAACGGCTTGGAATTTTATTTCGGACGTGACTTTACACAGTTCCTGTTCCAGAACGGCGGAAGCTTCTATACCGAGGACGGCATGAGGTCCGCGCTGGATACGCCGGAAGCATATCAGGCATTTAAGGAGTACACGGAGCTGTTTACCAATTATGGTGTTCCGGAGACTGCGAACTTCTATCAGTATATGAGAAGCGGAATTATGCCTTTGGGCGTAGGAGACTTCAATATGTATATGCAGCTTTCTGTTGCGGCTCCCGAGATTGCGGGAAGATGGGGTATTGCACCTCTGCCCGGCGTGAAGCAGGCAGACGGGGCGATTAATCGTTCCGCGGGCGCTATTGCGGCACAGGGCGACATTATTTTGAAGCAGAGCGAAAAGCCTGAGCAGAGCTGGGAATTCCTGAAGTGGTGGAGCAGCACGGAGACCCAGGAGAGGTTTGCGAAGGAAGTGGAAGCGCTGATGGGCGCCGAGGCCAGATGGAATACTGCCAACAAGGATGCGTTTTTGAGTCTTGCATGGAATGATGAGGATCTCGAAACACTGGAGGAAATGTGGCAGTGGGCACAGGAAACCCCTACGGTACTCGGCAGTTATATGACCACACGTCATATGACAAACGCATGGACCACTGTGGTTATCAGCGGCGGCGATGTGAGAGAAGCACTTGAGCAGGCTGTCAAGGATATCAACCGTGAGATGCGTTCTAAACAGGAAGAATACGGGGTGATAGCGGATGAGCGGTAAAACAAAAAATAAGCAGAGCTTCAAGGTCTGGTGGCAGAAAAACTGGATAGGGTATGCATTCCTGGCTCCCTTTCTCATTCTGTTTACGATATTTGTCGTGGCGCCTGTGCTGACGGCCATGGGGCTGAGCTTTACCAATTATAACATGATGCAGACGCCTAAGTTTGTGGCACTGAATAACTACAAGCTGCTTTTCCTTGACGACGAGGTCTTTCTGATAGGTTTAAGCAACACATTAAAATTTGCTATTATAACGGGACCTGTTGGATATCTGCTGTCCTTTTTTGCGGCATGGGTTATCAATCAGCTGAAGTTTAAGAGGGCGTTTGCGCTGGCCTTTTATGCGCCCTCCATCTGCAGCGGTATCGCAATGTCGCAGGTGTGGATGGTTATCTTCTCAAGTGACCGTAAGGGATATTTGAATAATATCCTGTTGAATATGGGACTTATCGATGGCCCTATCCTCTGGAATACGGATCCTACCTATATTATGGGTGTGGTTATGTTTATTTCGTTATGGATGAGCATGGGTACCGGCTTCCTTGTGTTCCTGGCCGGACTGCAGAACGTGTCCAGGGAATATTATGAGGCGGGCGCCATCGACGGTATCAGAAGCAAGTTCCAGGAGCTGCTTTACATTACGCTGCCTGTTATGAAGCCTCAGCTTCTGTTCGGTGCGATCAACTCCATCGTAGGCGCTTTCAGTGTATTTGATATTGCGACATCGGTTGCAGGTATGCCCAGCCCGAATTATTCGGCGCACACCATCGTGGCGCACCTGTACGACTATGCATTCATCCGCTTCCAGATGGGATATGCGTCCGCCGTGGCTGTGGTGCTGTTTGTCATCACTTTCATACTCAGCCGGGGTGTTATGCATCTGCTGTCTACAAAAGACGAATAACGCGGGGCGCAGTATTGTGCATAGAATGAGGAATATCAGAGAAAGAGAGGAACTGTAATGTTAAAGATAAGATGGTTCAGAGGACAGTGGCTGCACATTACTTTTGCGAGGGTAGTGCTCTATGTCGTTATGCTTGCGCTGGTTGCTTTTACGGTGCTGCCGCTGGTTTATCTGGTTTGTACGGCGTTTAAGCCGCTGGATGAGTTGTTTTTGTATCCGCCGCGTTTTTTTGTGTCAAATCCTACCACAAAGAATTTCAGCGACCTGGTGGTTTCCCTTGGAAGCTCCACGGTGCCCTTTACCCGGTATGCTTTCAACAGTATAGTGATCACGGCGGCTATCGTGCTCTGTACGGTTATCGTATCGGCGCTGGGTGCGTACTCTCTGGTGAAGTTCAACCCTCCCGGAGGAAGATTTATATTTAACCTTATTTTGATCGCTTTGTCCTTTTCGGCACATGTTACCAAGATTCCCAGCTACATGGTTGTAAACGGGCTGGGGCTGATCAATACATATGGCGCTTTGATCCTGCCGAGTATTGCGGTGGCATACAATATTTTTCTGTTGAAACAGTTTGTGGAGCAGTTTCCCGATGAACTGATCGAGGCGGCGCGTATTGACGGCGCAGGCGAGTTCAGAATATTCATACAGATGGTAATACCGGCACTGAAGCCGGCGCTGGCTACATTGGTGGTGTTCTCCTTTGTAAATAACTGGAACGATTACTTCTCGCCGCTTATTTATGTGACCAGCCAGGCCATGAAGACGCTTCCTCTTGCGCTGCAGACCATTGGCGGCGGTGCGGCAGGTATGTCCGTGGGACGTGCGGGAGCGGTTGCGGCTGCAAGCTTTTTGATGACGTGCCCTACGGTTATCATTTTCACCATCATGCAGGGCAAGGTAATGGAAACTATGACATATTCTGGAATCAAGGGTTAACCGGAACGGAGGGAAGATATGAAGTCGCTTAAGAAAATAGGCGTTGGTCTGTTAGCCGGTATCACATGTATGTTGACAGTTTCTCAGACGGTCTTGGCCGCAGGGACGGATAACTATGTAACCGGCAATGACAGCTATCGTCAGCCAGTTCCTCAATGCTATAATGTTGTAAAGACAGTCAATAATATTGGGGACTTTGAAGATTCAAAGCGCTATTTTAGTAATCCGCAGGATATTTTTATAGATAAGAACGACAATATCTATATTGTGGATACCGGCAACAGGCGTATTGTTAAGATGAACAGCAATTATGAGACCGTGGGCATTTACTACGGGCCGGATAAAGCGTTTAAGGCGCCTCAGGGCATTTTTGTGGATGATGACGGTGATATGTATGTGGCTGATACCGAGAATAACCGTATTGTCCATATGGACCCTGACGGCAAATTAGTAGAGGAGTTTGGAAATCCGGAGAGCGAGTTAAACACGGGTGAAATCTTTGAGCCTTCCAAGCTGATCGTCAGTAAGACAGGATATATCTATGTGGTCAGAGGCGAAAATATCATGGCAATCGACGGCAACGGCGAATTCCGTGGAAATTATGGTCAGACCAATATTGGATACAGCTTGTCCGAGGTACTGCTGAGAATGTTTGCGTCTGAGGAGCAGCGGGCCTTTGTGGCAAAGAGACTGGCGTCTGCCTATATCAGTGTGACCTTGGGCGATGACGGCATGATTTATGCCACCAGCATGGAGCGTGAGGAAGGCGAGATCAAGAAGCTGAATTCCGTCGGCAACAATATTTACAGAAAGTACAAGACGGTAGGCAGCTCTATCAGAAATCCTATTTCGGATTTTATTAACAAAAATATCTTGAAAGCGGTAGTGGCAGGTAACAGCTTTAAGTTTGGTGAGTATTTTAACGACGTCGGAATGTATCAGGAGCCTTACTTTGTTGATATCTGTGTAGATTCCGAGGGAATTGTGACTGTACTTGAAAGATTGAACAGCCGTGTGTACCAATATGATCAGGACGGCAACATGCTGGTTGCTTTCGGCGGAAGAGGCTCCAAGGTTGGCACCTTCGGAAGACTTGCGGCAATTGATGTGGACAGCAAAGGCAATCTCTTGATTCTTGACGCTGCGAATGCCAATATTCAGGTATTTGAACCCACGGAATTTATTCAGCTTGTCCACGAGGCCACATCCTCTTACAACAATGGTGATTATGCAAATTCCTATGATCTGTGGCGGAAGGTTCTTGCCACCGACGAAAACTATGATCTTGCTCATGTAGGTATTGCAAGAACCTATTATAAGCAGGGTGAATATCAGCTTTCCATGGAGGAAAGCCAGCTGGTTGGAAACAGAGATGTGTACACCATGGCGTTTGACGAATACAAATTTGTGGTTCTCAGAAAGTATTTCGTTCAGATTTTACTGATTGCGGCAGCAATCATAGCATTGGTAGTTATTCTGTTAAGGCTGTTTGTCAAATATGCGAAGAAGGGGTATTGGAATTACCTGGAAAGAAAGGATAAGAAGATGGGCGTAGGATCGGGAATCATGTATTCCCTGTACACACTGCTTCATCCTATCGATACCTTGGAGGGAATCCGGTACAACCGCTCCAGAATTAATATGGCAGTGCCGTTTATCATATTTGCAGCTGCCTTCGTAGTGAGAATGGCATATCTCTACATTGTCCATTTCCCGCTTGCTTCCATAGAGCTGGAGGATGTCAATCCTGTGTTCGAGGCTGTAAAGCTTTGGATCGTGCCTATCAGCTGGATACCGGCTTCCTTTATGGCAACAAGTATTTCCGGCGGCGAAAGCAAGATAAAAGAGATTACGTTTACTTCGGCGCTTTCCCTGGTACCCTTTATTGTGATTAATACGCCGTTAATGTTCCTGTCCAACATCCTGTCTAAATCTCAGGCGTCATGGTATGGTGTGTTCAGTACACTTGCTTATTTGGGCATGTTCCTGATCCTGTTGCTGGCGATGATGATTTTAAATAATTATACACTGAGGAAGACACTGGGCATGATGTTTGTATCTGCGTTTATGATGCTGGTTATCTGGCTGGTGGCGTTACTGTGCTATATTCTCACAGGCAGAGCGATTCAGTTTATCATAGGAATTATTGAAGAGTTCAGGCTGAACTTCCTGTAAGATGGGGGCGGAAAGGAGAAAGAGACTTATATGGTTAAACAGTTTTTGAAAGAAAGGCTGGGCACCATCATATTCCTGCTTATTGTGGCGATTGCTGTTGTCTGGGGATTCTTAAAGATCAATCAGGCAAGGCAGAATGCGATCACATATAATGAGGGATATGAAGCGCCGGAAGCCAGCGCTGATCTGCTCCAGGAGGGCAGATATGTATCCATCGCCAAGACAGATTCCCTGGAGCTTTTCTACAATGAGACCAAGGGTGCGATTCAGGTGAAGGATCTGAAGTCAGGATATCTTTGGAAAAGCCTTGTGGATGATGAGGTCTATGATTTTGGTTCGCTGAATAAATATTGGACCGGGCATGTGCAGTCCACGTTGGTGATCACCTATAACAACCTGAAGAAAAGGGATGCGGTTCCCACTACGGTGAGTGCGGGAGCTGAGTGCAAGAGCCTGAAAACGGAATACATTCCCAACGGTGTAGCCGTGGAATATGGCTTTACAACACCGGGAATTTATGTTACGATAGAATACACACTGGAGGATGACCAGCTTGTTGTACGTCTTCCGGTTGACAAGATTCGTGAAGAATCTTTGTATGCATTGACTACCGTTGAGCTTCTCCCCTATTTGGGGGCGTCGGATGACAATGTGGACGGATATCTTTTCTATCCTGACGGCAGCGGAGCTATTACTACATATGAAAAGGTTAATACGAGACCTTCCAATGTGCTGGTGTCATTTTATTATGCTTATACCCATAGGACAGTTAACACAGGTATAGTCTGGGACAGGGATTCCTATGACCAGTATGTGATGTCCATGCCGATATACGGTATTAAGAACGGCAATCATGCGCTGTTTGCAACCGTATCGGAAGGCGAGGAGAACAGCGGGCTGGCGGTATATGCATCCGGTAACGTATTGAATTTGAACCGTGCGGGCTTCCAGCTTTATACCAGAAATATTTTTAATACCCAGGCCAACTCCATATCTGCGGGGGCAGGCGTTACCAACAGCGCCGGTACCATACAGAGAGTAGATAAGCAGCTGATTCCTGAAGACAAGGAAGTACGTTACTTTTTCCTGAGCGGCGATCAGGCAAACTACAGCGGAATGGCAAACGTTTACAGGAATTACCTTATGGAAGAAGGGCTTTTGAAAGCGGCGGACAACGCGGGAAGCGATATGCAGCTTGCCCTGCAGCTTCTCATGGGTACGACCAAGGACGGTATGGTTTTTGACGAATATATTGCCATGACAGATTTCGACCAGGTACAGGAAATTCTGGAAAGATTGTCGGCGGCAGGGGTGACCGGTACACAGCTGGTTCTGCAGGCCTGGCAGAAAAACTATGACAATTTTGAGTATTGGGGTCCTGCCAGCCAGCTGGGAGGCAGCGGCGGCTTAAAGAATCTGAATAAGTATCTGGAAGCCAACCCGGGTGTCAACGCGTATCTGGGAGTGGACTCAACCAACGTAACCTCAAAGACCAGTGGTCTGAAAGAGGATGAGGACGTGGCATATAATGGTCTGAACGTGGAGATTGCGGCTTCGGATATGGACGGTATGGATTATTATCTGCTCAATCCCGGCGCCTCTTTCAAGCGCAACGCCAGGCTTTTGGATAAGCTTGCAGGCTACAGCAGTGCGGGTATCGCCTATGAGACGGCAGGCAGATATGTCTATCCCGATTACAATATTAACGATCCTTATACAAAGCCTCAGGCGGTGGATAAAATACGCGAGATGCTTTTGGCTAGTGAGGAGACCGGCAGAAGCATAGCGGTCGGAGGAGCCAATCAGTATACGTATTCCTATGCCGATTATCTGTACAATCTCAGGGCGGAAAGCTACGGCTTGAATATTTCGGATTATTCCGTACCCTTTATACAGATGGTGGTATCAGGATTGATTCCCTACTCTACGGAGGGGGCAGGTAATTTGGCCTATGATCTGCAGACACAGAAACTGAAATGGATTGAGTTTGGTTCTCTTCCTTATTTCTACCTGACCTACGAGTCGGCATTGAAGCTTCGCAATACAGATTATGATACCCTGTTTTCTTCCACCTATATGGACTGGGAGAGTACGGTAATAGACACTTACCTGGAGTTTAAACAGAATTTGTCCGGTGTCTGCGGACAGCAGATGGTGTCCCATGATATTCTGTCGGAGGACCTGATTCGTGTACAGTATGCAAACGGCATAAAGGTATATATCAATTATGGTAATGTGGAGGCGTCTGCGGACGGTGTCAAGGTGCCTGCCAAGAACTACCTGGTAGTCGGGGGAGGTGAGCGGTAATGGCACAGAATAAAAAAGAACTGCAAACAAAAAAGGAAACTCAAAGCAAAAAGCCATCTCAGGGTAAGAAAAAATTTAAGATGGATCTGCATACCAGAAATTCTCTTAAGGGACTGGTGTTTGTTTCGCCTTTCATTTTAGGTGTGCTTATGTTTTTTATCTATCCCATATTCTTCTCCATACGGCTCAGCGTCAGTACGGACATCAAGGTTGTGGGAATGCATATGAGCGGCTTTACCCTGTCGGAATATGTTGAGGCGTTTGTCGTAGATAAGGAATTTCTGCCGCTGTTTGGGCAGACGATTCAGGATACTTTGGTGAAATTTCCGCTTACGGTTGTTCTTTCCCTGATTATTGCGGTGCTTTTAAATCGTGATATCAAGTGCAGAGGGTTGTTTAGGGTAATATTCTTTATTCCTTTCCTTTTGGGAAGCGGTGAGGTTATGACCCAGCTCATAAACCAGGGGGTGGACCGTTCCGTGTTAAACATTATGGACGGGCGGCTGGTTCCCTACAACGTACTTATGTACTTTGGAACCACTATCACCGACGCTGTGCAGACGATCTTGGGTGTGCTGGTGACAGTACTCTGGGGCTGCGGCGTGCAGATCCTTCTTTTCCTGTCGGGTCTGCAGAGCATATCGCCGTCCCTGTATGAGGCGGCAAAGATCGATGGCGCTACGGAGTGGGAGTTATTCTGGAAAGTGACGATTCCCATGATTTCGCCGATGATGCTGTTAAACCTTGTGTATACTCTGGTGAACTCCTTTGTCAACGGTTCCAATGAGCTCCTGACCTATATCAACACAAAGGGACTTCAGGACTATATGTTTGGCGCTGCCCTGGGCTGGATTTATTTCTCAGTTATCGGTCTGTTGGTAGCGATCGTATTCGGAGTGATGCAGAAACATATTCATACCAGTGAGATAGAGGAGGTAAAGAAGCGTGAACGCAAGCATAGAGTCTTCACAATTGAAAAAGCACCCAAACGCACTTTTGAGTAACCTGAAGCTGCGGTGGAATTTGTTTACGCGCAGGTATGCCAACATGACAGGGGTTAAGCGCATTCTTGTGAGAATAGTCATGTACTTATTGCTTATAGGATTGGCCTTTGTGTTTATTTACCCGTTCATTTACATGATTACTACCTCGCTGATGTCCGATTCGGATTTGAACAGCGCATCCGTAAATTGGCTGCCTACGGAGATTAAGTTTGAAAACTATGCTATCGCTGTGGATCTGATGAATATGGCGAATTATGTGAAAAATTCCGCTATTGTAACAGTGCTGGCCACCTTTGGGCATATTATCGCATGCTCGTTCATCGGGTACGGCTTTGCCAGATATAATTTCCCGTTGAAAAAGTTCTTATTTATACTTGTTGTGTTGGCATTTATCGTGCCCACACAGACCATCATCACACCTCTGTATTTGACCTACAGTCGTATGAAATGGTTGGATACGTACCTGCCGCTGCTGGTGCCGACCTTTTTAGGCTTCGGCTTGAGAGGCGCCCTGTATGTGTTCCTGTTCCGCCAGTTCTTTTTGACGGTTCCCAAGAGTCTTGAGGAGGCGGCAAGAATTGACGGCTGCGGCTTTATGATGACCTACTGGAGGATCGTGTTCCCTCTTGCCAAGGCGACGGTGGTTGTTGCAATGGTGCTGTCCGTGGTATGGCATTGGAACGATACCTACGAGTCAGGTATTTATATTTCTAAAAGCAGCCTAGCCTTTCTTCCGCCCAGACTGCGAGCCATAGTTACCGCAGCTAACGCTACTCCTGCAGACCAGCAGGAAATGATGCGGAATCTGGGTCTGGAGGACGGTGAGGACGTCCTGAACAATGCAGTCGTTATGGCAGGCGCGACAATTATCAGCGCTCCGATTATTCTGTTTTTTGCCTTTGCGCAGAGGTTGTTCATGCAGGGTATTGAGAGATCCGGAATAACGGGAGAATAAGCGGTTCCCACAGAGGACAAATTTATGGGTAGTTATGCGGAAAGTTTTGGAAACAATTCTTTCCGCTGGCTATAGAAACTATTTACATTTTTTATTAACGGAGGTAAAAAAATGAAAAAGAAATTAGCAAGCAAGGTTCTTGCTGGTGTTCTTGCATCTACCATGGTCTTAAGCATGGCGGCATGCGGGGATGACAGTAAAGATCCGAGCGGCAGCAGTTCTGGAACTCCCAGTGGATCATCCACTCCCTCGTCCCAGAATACGTCTGCACCGGAAACTCAGGCAACACCTACACCGAAGCCGGCTCCTTTGAAGATCACAGTTGCGCTTCCCAGCGGTGGCAATATTCAGCCGGAAGGAAACGAGTGGTACGATAAGCTGGTCAAAGAGATCAATGAGTACACCAATATGGATGTCACCTACTCTTGGGAGGAGTCTGCAACCTATTATGATCAGCTCCAGCAGAAGGTTCAGGCAAGTAATATTGCCGATGTAATCGTAGGACCCAACAAGATTGACGATCCTAATACAAGCTTTATTTTGAAGGCTTGTGATGAGGGACTGTTCTGGGATCTTGCGCCCTATATTGATCAGTTTGACAACCTGGCAACCATTCCTGAAGCTACTCTGGCATCCTGTTCCTACAACGGAAAGGTTTATGCTATTCCCCGTTCAAGAACGTTGGCTCGTAACGGTTTTGGCTACCGTAAGGACTGGCTGGATAAGAAGAACATGGATCCCCCTACCACATGGGCAGAGTTTAAGGAGATGCTTCGCGTATTTACCGAGGAAGATCCCGACGGCGACGGTCTGAACAATACTCAGGGTCTCGTAGTTGACGGCTGGCAGGATGTATGGAAAATCATCTTTGCATGGTTTGGAGTTCCCGATACATGGGGTCTGGACAAGGACGGCAATCTGATCTACTATACACAGACAGAAGAGTACAAGGAAGCTCTGAAGGAGATTCGTGATCTGTATTCTAAGGGATACATCAACGACGGTTCCGTGGAAGGAATTCCTGATTTTATGGATCTGAACCCCGGCGCTGTCCGTAAGGAATATATGGGTACCGGAAAAGCAGGCGTTATGATTCAGTGCCTCGACGAGATCCGTAAGGCAGAGATCAGCCACCTTGTTAAGGACGGAGTTTCTACCGAGGAGGATCCCGCTATTGAGCTTGCCGGCTATCTTGATTGTGGTCATGGTACTCATGTACTTGGAAATGACGGCGGCTATAAGGGAACCATTATGATCAGCAAGGTTGGCAACGTTAAGACTGAGGCGCAGCTGCTTCAGGTTCTGGGCTACCTGAATGATCTGAACGACGGCTCTATGCTGAACCTTATTGAGTATGGTTGGGAAGGTCTGACCTATAAGCTTGACGAGAACGGAAATGTTGTTGATTTCACCGCCGATGAGCTTACAGCATCCGGCGTTGGCTCCAAGCTGGCTTACAGCGATGGCTTTAACCAGATTCTTGCTTACTATACTGCAGACGCAAATGCACGTCCTGTTGAGAGAGCGGCTGCAACTACTGTGATTCAGAAGCAGGAGAATCAGCTGTACGAAGACAACATTCAGTATGTTGTTATTAACCATGGCGCAGGCTTAATTTCCAGTGTTGCCAGCGATAAGGGCGCTGATCTGGGCAAAATCATCAGCGATGCTCAGCTTGCTTATATCAAGGGTGAGATTACTGAGGATGGTCTGAACGAGGCTCTTACAAGATGGAAGACTGCAGGCGGCGATGACATGACCAAGGAAATGAATGATCTGTACAAAGCAAGCCATAAGTAAGATTTTCTATGCTGTAATCAAAGGCATTAAGAAATAATTAAGTATCCCCGGCAGGTAACTGCCGGGGTATTTTTGTTACAGAAGAAAATAAAAATTCTTTTGGAATTTTATGCATATTTTTCCAATCTTGTCCATATACTATATCAAAGGATTGTGACCACAGGCAGGACAATCTTTGAGAAAGGAGAGATCTATGGCAAGAGGACAGCGTAAAAGCATTGAAGAAAAGATTACCGCAAAGCAGGAGCTGATAGAGGCTCTTATGACGCGGGTAGAATCGGAAAAGCGGGAGTTGGAGGAGCTCTGTCAGGAAAAGAGGCTCAAGGAGCTGGAGGCGGTGGAAGACCTGATTGAAGAATCGGGTCTGCAGCCTGAGGAGGTTGCCGCCGTACTGCAGCAGTACCTGGAAAGCAGGGCAGAGGAGGCGTCATAAAAATTTTGCGGCATAAAAGACCGGATGAAGAACAGCCAGGTTCAATCATCCGGTCTTTTGCTTCCCGATTTTCCGAATCGAGTGTATAGGCTTAACCCTCCGCAGCTCTCTGTACCAGGTTTTTCTGTGCGGTGGAAAGCATCAGCTTGATCCGGTTCAGCTGGTTTACCTCGCTGGCGCCGGGGTCATAGTCGATTGCGACAATGTTGGACTCAGGGTATGCCTTTCTCAGCGCCTTGATGACACCCTTACCTACTACATGGTTGGGAAGGCAGCCAAAGGGCTGGGTACATACAATGTTGGGCACCTCGTCGTGAATCAGCTCCACCATTTCGCCGGTGAGAAACCATCCTTCACCGGTCTGGTTGCCGATGGAGACAATGGGCTCCGCAAAGGATACAATCTCGCGGATGGGTGTGGGCGGGGTAAAGTGTCTGCTCTTTTTGAACTCCTTCACCGCTGCGCCTCTTAAAATATGCTCGATGGCCCAGATACCCAAAGCGGAGAGCCGGGCGGCCTTTTTGCTCATGCCCAGTTCGTCTGCCTTGTAAATCTGATTATAGAAGCAATAGAGCATGAAGTCGATCAGGTCGGGCACCACAGCCTCCGCGCCCTCGCTCTCCAAAAGCTCCACCAGATGATTGTTTCCGGCGGGGGAGAACTTCACCAGGATCTCGCCAACAACGCCGACTCTTGGCTTTTTGATATCCTTTACGGGTATGCGGTCAAAATCCCGGATGATCTGCCTGCAGAGCCTGTTAAACCTGAAAAGCTTTACATGCTTTGCGGAGACATAGTCCTGCACGGTTTTCAGCCATTTTTTGTGCAGCGCGTCAACGCTGCCGGAAACCGCCTCATAGGGGCGCATGCGATAGACGCAGCGCATAAAGATATCGCCGAATTCCGCCGCCATGGCGGCGCGGATCAGTAGATTCGCGTTTAAGCGGAAGCCGGGGTTGCTCTCGATACCCGCAAGATTCAGGGAAATGACGGGGATCTGCTCCATGTTTGCTTTTTTTAATGCCCTGCGTATAAAGCCCACATAGTTGGTGGCACGGCAGCCTCCGCCTGTCTGGGACATGATAATTGCCGTCTTGTCCAGATCGTATTTGCCGGAGAGCAGAGCCTCCATAATCTGCCCCACAACCAGAAGGGAGGGATAGCAGGCGTCGTTGTTGACGTATTTCAAGCCTACGTCCACGGAGTGACGGTTGTCGTTGTCCAGCACAACAAAGTGATAGCCGCAGGCGTTGAAGGCAGGCTCCATGATCTCGAAGTGAATGGGCGACATCTGAGGGCAGATGATCGTGTATTCAGACCGCATCTTTTCCGTGAACGTTACCTTTTCGATGGCGGAGGAATGGAGCGAGCGCTCCTTCTGCAGCTTTTCACGCACCTTGATTGCGGAAAGCAGAGAACGCACGCGGATTCTTGCCGCGCCCAGGTTGTTTACCTCGTCGATTTTTAAGCATGTATAAATTTTGTCTGAACCGGATAAAATATCATTGACCTGATCCGTGGTGACTGCATCCAGCCCGCAGCCAAAGGAGTTGAGCTGAATAAGGTCCAGGTTCTCCACCGTTTTCACATAGCTTGCGGCTGCATACAGCCTGGAATGGTACATCCATTGATCCGACACGATCAGGGGACGCTCCGGAGTGCCCAGGTGAGAGACGGAGTCCTCGGTCAGCACGGCAATATCAAAGGAAGTGATCAGCTCAGGTATGCCATGGTTTATTTCAGGGTCCGCATGATAAGGACGCCCGGCGAGCACAATACCCCGTTTTCCGGTCTCCTTTAACCAGGCAAGAGTTTCCTCACCCTTTATCTGCATATCCCTGCGGGCTTTATCGAGCTCATCCCAGGCGGCGGCTGCCGCGGCCTTGAGTTCCTCCCCGGGAAGTTCCTTAAATTCCTTTAAGAGTGCCTGAGTGATAGTGCCCAGGTCCCGGAAGGACATGAAGGGATTGCGCAGCTTCATTTTGCCGCTGCTGATTTCCTCCACATTGTTTTTGATGTTCTCGGAATAGGAGGTTACAATAGGGCAGTTATAGTGATTGTTGGCGCCCTTCACCTCGTCCCTTTCATAAAACAGCGCCGGATAAAAGATAAAATCCACATTCTGTCTGATCAGCCAGGTCACATGACCGTGCGCCAGCTTTGCGGGATAACACTCGGATTCGCTGGGGATGGATTCTATGCCAAGCTCGTATATTTTTCTGTTGGAGCTGGGGGACAAGATGACCCGGTAGCCCAGTCTGGTAAAAAAGGTATGCCAGAAGGGATAATTTTCGTACATATTTAAAACTCTGGGTATGCCCACCGTGCCTCTCGGCGCCTGATCCGCCTCCAGGGAAGGGTAGGAAAAGAGCCTTTTCAGCTTGTATTCAAAGAGGTTGGGCACGTTGTTCGCGTTTTTCTGGCCGCCGATTCCGCGCTCGCAGCGGTTGCCGGAGATATAGGTCCTGCCTCCGGAGAATTTGTTGATGGTCAGGCGGCAGCTGTTGGTACAGCCCTTGCACTTTGCCATGCTTGTATCGTACTGAAGGGCGCAGAGCTTCTCGTAGGAGAGCATACCGGACGGGGCGCTTCCGTCCGCCGCTCCCGCATACCGGTCCCTTGCGATAAGCGCGGCGCCGAAGGCGCCCATAATGCCGGCAATATCGGGGCGGATAGCCTCGCAGCCCGCGATCTTTTCAAAGCTTCGCAGCACGGCGTCATTGTAGAAGGTGCCGCCCTGCACCACGATATTTCTGCCCAGCTCCGACGCGTCGGACACTTTGATAACCTTAAAAAGCGCGTTTTTGATGACGGAATAGGCCAGCCCGGCGGAGATGTCAGGAACACCCGCTCCCTCCTTCTGGGCCTGCTTTACCTTGGAATTCATGAAAACCGTACAGCGGGTTCCCAGATCGATGGGATGCTCCGCAAAAAGCGCGGCCTTTGCGAAATCCTCCACGCTGTAATTCAGGGATTTTGCGAAGGTCTCGATAAAGGAGCCGCAACCGGAGGAGCAGGCCTCGTTCAGCTGCACGCTGTCCACGGTTTTATCCTTGATTTTAATGCATTTCATATCCTGGCCGCCGATATCCAGGATGCAGTCCACATCGGGATTGAAGAAGGCGGCGGCATAATAATGAGCCACGGTTTCCACCTCGCCGTCGTCCAGTAAAAACGCAGCCTTCATTAAGGCCTCGCCGTATCCGGTGGAACAGGAGCGGACGATGCGCACATCCTCCGGCATGGTCTCATAAATTTCCTTCAGCGAACGGATAGCCGTTTTTAAGGGGCTTCCGTCGTTGCTGCTGTAAAACGAATAGAGCAGGGAGCCGTCCTCGCCCACCAGAGCGATCTTCGTGGTGGTGGAGCCGGCGTCTATGCCTAAAAATGCGTTCCCCTTATAGGAGGCAAGCTCGGCTGTGCCTACATGGTGCCTGCCGTGGCGCTCCCTGAATGCCTCATAGGCGTCCCTGCCGGCAAAAAGAGGCTCCATGCGCTCCACCTCAAATTCCATTTTGATTTCGGAGGAAAGCTTGCCCGTCATTTCTTCCATAGTATAGGAGACTTCCTTCTTTTCCCAGGCATTTAAGGCGGAGCCGATCGCAGCAAACAGGTGGGAATTGTCGGTGTCGATGATGTGCTCCTGGTCCAGGTTCAGGGTGCGGATAAATGCCGCCTTCAGCTGGTCCAGAAAGTGCAGGGGACCGCCCAGAAAGGCCACATGACCGCGGATAGGCTTGCCGCAGGCTAACCCGGAAATGGTCTGGTTTACCACCGCCTGGAAAATAGAGGCGGACAGGTCTTCCTTGGTAGCGCCCTCGTTGATTAAGGGCTGGATATCCGTTTTGGCGAACACGCCGCAGCGCGCCGCAATGTCATACAGGGACTGATAGCTCCTGGCATACTCGTTTAAGCCCGACGCGTCCGTCTGGAGCAGGGACGCCATCTGGTCGATAAAGGAGCCGGTGCCGCCGGCGCAGATGCCGTTCATGCGCTGCTCCACATTGCCGCCCTCAAAGTAAATGATCTTGGCGTCCTCGCCGCCCAGCTCGATCGCCACGTCGGTTTTTGGGGCAAGCTCCTTTAAAGAGCCTGCTACGGCAATCACCTCCTGGGTAAAGGGAACACCCAGATGGTTTGCCAGGGTCAGGCCGCCGGAGCCTGTGATCATGGGAAAGAGCGTCAGGTTGCCCAGCTGCCCGTATGCTTTATTTAATAAATTGGAAAGAGTTTCCCGGATGTTTGCGTAGTGGCGCTCGTAATCGGAAAACAGAATATGGTGTTTTTCGTCCAAAATCGCAATCTTGACAGTGGTGGAGCCGATATCTATGCCAAGGGCTGCAGTTTGGTTTGTCGTTTCCATAAAGACCATCCTTCCTGAAATATAGTCAGACAAATGCTGAAATTAAATTTGAAAAGTGCCGGACGGCTGCCCGCAACGGCGCTCCGTTACAAATCGACACATGCAGACATTATAGTACATTAAAACGTAAAAATCAATGAATAATAGCATTAAAAAGTTTCTAAAGAATGCTGATTTTTCTGTAAAATTTATTAAAAATTCTAATTTTAGGAAAAATAGGAAAAAGCTTGGTTTACTTATCAGCCAAGGGATGTTAAAATGTATTCATGTGCTTTTGGGAAAATGTCTGCGGTTCAATAAGGATATGATATTTGAAAGGATATAACTATATGAGCAAATGGGAAAAGAAGTTTGGAAAATATGCGGTCAGAAATATATCCCTGGTACTGATCCTGTGCTATGCGGCAGGGTATATCATACGGCTGGTAAACAGCCGGTTTCTCGGTTATCTGATGCTGGACCCTTACGCCATATTGCATGGCCAGATCTGGAGGCTGTTTACATGGATTGTGGTTCCGCCCTCCTCGCCGGATATTTTTACGATTATTATGCTTTTGTTTTATTATAACATCGGCACGACCCTGGAAAATACCTGGGGCACATGGCGTTATAACGTATACCTGGTCTCGGGTATGCTCTTTACATTGATCGGAAGCTTTGTGTGGTTTGCGATCCTCTGCGTCATGGGCGGCGGCTTCGGGGAGCAGGTGGCGTATTGGTCAGCCGGGAGCTCCCAGTTTTTCAGTACCTATTACATCAACATGTCCATCTTCCTTGCCTTTGCGGCCACCTTCCCTGAGGTCAGGGTGCTTTTGATGTTTGTGATTCCCGTGAAGGTGAAGTGGATGGGAATTTTGTACGGGCTGCTTCTGGGATATGATTTTCTTATGAGCGACCTGGTTATCAAGATAGCGATAGCGTCCTCCCTGCTTAATTTCGCAATCTTTTTTATCACCTCCAGAAATCGTATCCATATGTCGCCAAGGCAGATGAAGCGGCGGGTGGAGTTCAGGCATGACATCAAACGCAACTCGCAGATTACAAAGCATAAGTGCGCTGTCTGCGGGCAGACGGAGGACGATGACCCCACGCTGGAATTCAGGTACTGCTCCAAGTGCAACGGCAATTACGAGTACTGCCAGCAGCATCTGTTTACCCATACCCATGTCAAGTAAGAGGAAGAATATAACCCATGGATAAAGAAATTTTGTTTGCCCGGACCCTGGAGAGGGTAAAGAACCTGGCAAGGGAGCAGGGAAGCCGAATCAGTGAGGAGCAGGTGAAGGCGGAATTTGCCAAGCTGGATCTGAACGCGGGGCAGCTTAAGATGGTCTTCGACTATCTTTCCGGGCAGAAGATCGGCATAGGGGAGCCTGCGGACCCTGATCTGTTTTTGACGCAGGGGGAGAAGAATTACCTGCAGGATTACCTGGAAACCGTGGCGGCGCTGCCTGTATACGGCCAGGGGGAGGTGGAGGCATTTACCGTTGCCGCCATGGCGGGCGACGCCCAGGCGCAGCAGAGGATAGTGGAGATCTATTTAAAGGACGTGGTGGACGTTGCAAAGCTTTATGCCGGGCAGGGAGTCTCACTGGAGGACCTGATCGGCGAGGGAAATGTGGCGCTTGCCCTGGGAGCAGGCATGCTTGGCGGCCTGGACAAGCCCTCCGAGGCGGGAGGGACGCTTGTCAGGATGATGATGAACGCAATGGAGGAGTGTATCCGTGAGAACTCCGAGGGTAAAAAGGCGGACAGGGCGGTTGAGGATAAGGTAAACCGTGTGGCGGAAAAGGCCAGAGAGCTGGCGGAGGAGCTGGGAAAAAAGGTGACGCCGGAGGAGCTTGCGCAGGAAAAGGGGCTTTCCCTGAAAACGATTCTGGATGCGTGCCGCATGAGCGGAGGCAGGATAGAGGATATAGAGTATGCAGAGTATGCAGAGAAAGACTTATGAGGATTTCAAGTACAGCCTCCAGGATACGGGGCGCATTTATGTGGGGTGTAAATATACCCTCGGGGAGCTTTTGGACGAGGAGGATATTTTGTTCAAATTCCGGCTGGTCATGGAAAAATATGTGCTGGATAAGGCAGACAGGGACGATACGCTGGAGACCCACCTGTATTATCTTGCCCCGGACAGCTTTCTGGTGAAGCTCTATAAGCAGATGAAGGCGCGGGTCAAGGTAAATGTCATAGAGGAAAAAAGGAGTATTTTCGGCGGAAGCAGAAGCAGGTATGTCACAAAGCAGCTGGACATAGGGCAGCTCACCGCCATGGACCCGTCCCAAAAAGAAAAGCAGGGGCTTGTGATTCAGGAGCTCTCCGTCAGCAAGCTTGCCCTGGCGGGTCTGTAATCGGACGAAAAACCGCGGCTATGTAAAATAAGCATCCGATTGGGTGCGTAATTATAAGGAGAATATATCTATGGAACAAAATTTGAAAACAGGAAGAAAAGAAGCCTTGGACCGGGTGGAAAAGCTGGCGGCTTACGAGGTGCTGGAAAAGAAGGAGCTGACGGACATAGGCAGCTATGCGTGTCTGTGCCGCCACAAAAAGACCGGAGCCAGAGTGGCTCTGCTTTCCAACGATGACGACAATAAGGTATTTAACATCGGTTTCCGCACCACCCCTAAGGATTCCACAGGCGTGGCGCACATTATGGAGCATTCCGTTCTCTGCGGCTCCAGGGATTTCCCCCTCAAGGACCCTTTTGTGGAGCTGTGCAAGGGCTCGCTGAATACGTTTTTAAATGCCATGACTTACCCCGACAAGACTCTTTATCCGGTGGCAAGCTGCAATGACAAGGATTTTCAGAACCTGATGCATGTGTACCTGGATGCGGTGTTCTATCCCAACATTTACGGCAGGGAGGAGATTTTCCGTCAGGAGGGCTGGCATTATGAGCTTAACGACAAGGGAGAGCTTGTTTACAACGGCGTTGTTTACAATGAGATGAAGGGCGCGCTGTCCTCCCCTGACAGCCTTCTCTGGAGGGAGGTGCCGAGCACCCTGTACCCTCATACCACCTACAGTGTGGAGTCAGGCGGCGACCCGGAGTTTATTCCGGATCTGACCTATGAGCAGTTCCTGGATTTTCACAGGACCTATTACCATCCTGCAAACAGCTATATTTATCTCTATGGCGATATGGATATGGCGGAAAAGCTTACGTTTATTGACGAAAAGTATCTGTCCAAATTCGACGCCCTGGAGGTGCATTCAGAGATTGCTTCCGAGCCTGTCTTTACGGAGCCTGCGCGCAGGGTGAAAGAATATCCCATCAGCGAGGGAGAGAGCGTGGAGGATAACACTTATCTTTCATGGAGCTTTTCGCTGGGAGAGAATCTTGGCGAGGAGCAGTACAGGGCGTGGCAGATCCTGAACTTTGCCCTCTGTTCCGTGCCCGGCGCGCCCGTCAAGCAGGCGCTGATCGACCGCGGAATAGGCAAGGATGTGTTCAGCATGTATGAGGATGGCATAAAGCAGCCGTTCTTTGGAGTGGTGGCAAAGGGAGCCTCCGTGGAAAGGGAGGAGGAATTTAAATCTGTCATCAGAGAGACCCTGCAGGGAATCGTGGACAAGGGCTTTGAGGAGAAGGCGCTTCTGTCCGCAATCAATTATTACGAATTCCAGTACAGGGAGGCGGATTTCGGCAGAAGACCCAAGGGGCTTATGTACGGCATTCAGATGATGGACAGCTGGCTGTACGACGACAGCAGGCCCTTTGCGCACTTTGAGGCTAACCGGGTATATGCGGACCTGCGCGGGAAGGTGAAGGAGGGCTATTTTGAAGCCCTGATTAAAAAGGGTATATTGGAGAACCCTCATTGCGCGGCCTTTATCCTGATTCCCAGAGAGGGTATGGCCATAGAGCAGGAGGAGGCATTAAAGAAAAAGCTGGCGGAGAAAAAGGCAAAAATGTCACAGGAGGAGCTTGATGGCATCCGCGATATGATGGAGAAGCTGAATGCCTTCCGGGAGACGGAGGACACTCCCGAGGATCTGGCGAGGATTCCTCTTTTGACAAGGGGAGACCTGAAGCGCGAGGAGTCCCCCGTTTACAATGAGGAGAGCATGCTTGGAGATACCCCGGCCCTCTATCACAATATCGAAACCAACGGTATCGGATATCTGCGGCTGATCTTCAAGATAAAGGATGTGCCGAAGGAATATTTCCCTTACATCGGTCTTTTGCACAGGCTGTTCTGCAACCTGAACACCGCAAATTATACCTACGGGCAGCTGTGCAGCGAGATCAACCTTGCCACGGGCGGGCTTTATGTGGCGCAGAACAATTATCCGGGACCGGACTCGGACGGCTACACCCTGACCATGGAGGTGTGCACCAAGGCTCTGCATGACAATCTGGAGCGCGCGCTGGAGCTGATGGAGGAGCTGATTTTGACCAGCGACTTTACCGATACCAAGCGTCTTAAGGAGCTTCTGGCGGAGAAGAATTCCTCCCAGCAGGAGTATATGATGTCCGCGGGACATTCCGTGGCGGCAGGAAGGGCATTTTCTTATTTTTCCCGGACATATGCGGCGGACGACGAATTAAACAACATTACCCAGTACCGCATCATGTCGGAGCTTGAGAAGCATTTTGAGGAAAGAAAGGGAGACCTGGTAGAAAAAATGCAGACCCTTGCCAAAATGATCTTCCGCCCCGAGAATCTGATGGTTGACTTTATCGGCGCCAGGGAATATTTCGAGAAGCTGGCGGAGCCGGTGAGCGCCCTTAAGAATAAGCTTTACACCTGTGAGGTGAAAAAGGAGGCTTACGTCCCTGTGGCCGAGAAGAAAAACGAGGGCTTTATGAACTCGGGAAAGGTGCTGTATGTGTGCCGTGCAGGCGACTTTAAGAAGAAGGGGCTGGAATATAAGGGTACGCTGCAGGTGCTGCGGGTGATGATGGGGTATGAGTATCTGTGGATGAACATTCGTGTCAAGGGCGGCGCTTACGGCTGTATGAGCGGCTTTGCAAGGGACGGCAGATGCTATTTTGTCTCCTACAGGGACCCCAACCTGGGACAGACCATCGATGTGTACGAGAAGGCGGCGGAATTTATAGAGAATTACCAGGCGGACGAGAGGACCATGACCCAGTATATCATAGGCACATTAGGCGAGCTGGATACGCCCAGGACCGCGGCGGGAAAGGGCAACTATTCCAGGGAGGTCTATATGTCCGGCATAACCTATGAGATGCTTCAAAAATCCAGGGATGAGGTGCTGGATGCCACTCCGGAGGATATCAGGGAGCTTGCCGCGTATATCAGGGCGTTTATGGAGGAGGACTGCCTCTGTGTTGTGGGAAACGAGCAGAAGGTTAAGTCTGAGGAAGATAAATTTATGAAAATAGAGAACCTTTTTTAGGAAAAATCGTCTTATATGCTGAATACGGCAATTGCGGTCGAAGGCCTTTGCCGGGAGCTTATTAAAAGGGAGGAGATTCGGCATGAGAAAGACAAACGGGCAATTAAAGACAAAAAAGGTTGAAAAGCTGGGAAAGCTGAAAAAATCGAAGGAAAAATCAGAGAAACAATGGAATAAGAAGGGCGGCGCGCGTTTGGCGCAAAGCGCCGTCCGCCGGGCAGCAGCAGCCTGTGTGCTGGCGG
>CAJTPH010000009.1:87340-98407 GCA_910578215.1 uncultured Acetatifactor sp.
TCGGAAGCGGCAGCGCAGGCGGCGACGGCTGGGAATCCTCCAATAGCCCGTCGGCGGATAATACGGATATCACCGTGGACACCGACAGGAAGCTGATCAAGACGGTGAGCCTGTCTGTGGAGACAAAGGAATTTGAGCAGGCGGTGGGCACGCTGGAAACACAGGTCCGACAGCTGGGCGGCTATATAGAAAAGATGGAGACCTACAACGGCAGCCGATATTCCGGCTACAGCAGCGTAAGGTATTCCAATATGACGGTGCGGATTCCAAAGGAGAAGCTTTCGGATTTCCTGGAGACGGTCTCCGGCGTGTGCAATGTGACCCGGAGAAACGACGACCTTAAGGATGTGACGCTCTCCTATGTGGACACGGAGAGCCGCAGAGACACTCTGCGCACGGAGCAGGAAAGGCTCTTGAGCTTTCTTGAGAAGGCCCAGACCGTTGAGGAAATCATTGCTCTGGAGCAGAGGCTGTCCGATGTGCGCTATCAGCTGGAAAGCATGGAGGCAAGGCTTCGGACCATGGACAACCAGGTGGACTTTGCCACCGTGTATCTGGATATTTCCGAGGTGAAGGAGCTGACGCCGGTGCAGGAGCAGACGGCGTGGGAGCGCCTTGGCGAGGGCTTTATGGGAAGTATCAGAGACATCGGCGACGGCTTCGTGAATTTCGGCATCTGGTTTGCAATAAACATTCCGTACCTTGTAATCTGGGCGGCAGTAATTACGGCTGCAGTGCTTATCATCCGTAAAGTCAGCAGGCGCAGCAGGGAAAAACGGCTTGCCTAAGGCGGACGCAGAATGGAAGGCGGCCAGAGACAGCCGGCTCCAAAACGGTCAGGCACCTGAAGACAGGACACAAAACAGTCAGTCCTCAAAGTAATAAAATAAATCAGAAAGCTTTCAGATAAGTGATAAAGGAAGAAGATAAATGAGTGAGAATCAATCGTACAAGTCCGGTTTTGTTTCCCTGATCGGCAGACCTAACGTGGGTAAATCCACCCTGATGAACCGGCTGATCGGGCAGAAAATTGCCATTACCTCCAACAAGCCGCAGACTACCAGAAACCGTATCCAGACTGTGCTGACGCTGGAGGAGGGACAGATCGTATTTCTTGATACTCCCGGTATACACAAGGCAAAGAACAAACTGGGGGACTATATGGTAAACGTGGCGGAGCACACCATAAGAGAGGCGGATGTAGTGCTCTGGCTGGTGGAGCCCACGGATTACATCGGAGCGGGCGAGCGCCATATTATCGAACAGCTCAAGAAAGTAAAAACCCCGGTGATCCTCGTCATCAACAAGACGGATACCGTCCAAAAGGAAATGATTCTCAAATTTATTGACACATACCGCAGGGAGCTGGACTTTCAGGAGATCGTACCTGTCTCGGCGCTCAAGGGCGACAACACGGACGAGCTGGTCAAATGCATTTTCAAATACCTTCCCTACGGGCAGGCCTTCTATGACGAGGATACCATAACGGACCAGCCCATGCGCCAGATCGTGGCGGAGCTGGTCCGTGAGAAGGCGCTGAGGCTTTTGGAGGATGAGATTCCCCACGGAATAGCGGTGAGCATCGAGAGCATGAAGGAAAGCGGTAAAATCTGCCATATCGAGGCTACTATCGTCTGTGAAAAGGAGTCGCACAAGGGAATAATCATCGGAAAGGGAGGAGCCATGCTCAAAAAAATCGGCCAGTCGGCGCGAAGGGAAATCGAGAGTTTTCTTGAGCAGCAGGTGAATCTCAGGCTCTGGGTGAAGGTGAAAAAGGACTGGCGGGGCAGCGATTTCCTCATGAAAAATTTCGGCTACAACCCCGGCGATGCTAACGGAAAAGAGTAATATAAAAAACGATTATATGACCGAACCCCGCGAATAGAAAAACGGAAATTGCAGACCCTATATGTGGAATATATAAACGCACATTCAGGGGGCAGCCAATATGGACTTAAAGTACTGGAAGCAGTTTGAGAGCAGCGGTAAGATCGAGGATTATCTCACGTTCGCCGCTTATCATACAGATGCACGGGAGAACGGGACAAAGCAGGTGAAAGAGGACAGCCATGCAGGAACATATAATGGTCACAGGGATCGTACTGAAGGCATATCCGGTGGGAGAATACGATAGAGGAGTTATGCTTCTGACAAGGGAAAGAGGCAGGATATCGGCGTTTGCCAGGGGGGCAAGAAAGCCGGGCAGCCGGCTGGCAGCGGCGTCAAACCCGTTTTCCTTTGGCAGGTTCAGGCTTTACGAGGGGAAAAGCTCCTACACTGTTGTGGAGGCGGATATACAGCGATTTTTTGAGGAGCTTCGGACAGATTATGTAGGCGCCTGTTATGGCCTGTATTTTGCGGAGGTTGCGGAGTGGTACACCAGAGAGAACAACGATGAGAGGGAGATGCTGAAGCTTTTGTATCAGTCCCTGCGCGCCCTGTGCGCGGCCTCTCTGCCGAATCCGCTGGTGCGCTGCGTCTTCGAGTGCAGGGCAATTACGGTAAACGGCGAGTTTCCGGGCGTTCCCGCAGACGAAAGGCTGGAGGAGTCCACGGTTTATGCGCTGCAGTACATAGCGGAAAGCCCGATTGAAAAGCTTTATACCTTTACGGTGACGGATAAGGTTCTGGAGGAATTGAAAACGGTTTCATCCCGGTATATGAAGCAGTTTGTAGGGCATAATTTTAAGAGTCTTGAAGTTCTGCAAACTCTTTGTTGAAAAAACGGAGTTTTTTTGATATAATAATAGGCACGATTCCCGCGGGCAATGAGGAAAACAGCCATGTCCGCATGGATATTTGACGAATGCCGCGAGGGTTACATACCCCGCCGCCTGCGGCGCAGGGTATTGACTGAAAGCGTAAAAAGGAAATGAGGGATGTTATGGAAAAGACAATGGAGAAAATTCAGGCTCTTGCAAAGGCGAGAGGATTTGTATATCCCGGCTCCGAGATCTACGGCGGGCTGGCGAACACGTGGGATTACGGCAATCTGGGCGTTGAGTTGAAAAACAATGTAAAGAGGGCCTGGTGGCAGAAATTTATACAGGAAAACCCCTACAATGTGGGTGTGGACTGCGCCATTTTAATGAATCCTCAGACCTGGGTGGCAAGCGGACACATCGGCGGCTTTTCTGATCCTCTTATGGACTGCCGGGAGTGTCATGAGCGTTTTCGCGCGGATAAGCTTATCGAGGACTACTGCGCGGAAAAGGAGATCGCCCTCACCGAGAGCGTGGACGCGTGGAGCCAGGAGAGGATGAAGGCTTTTATCGATGAGCACAAGGTGCCCTGCCCTACCTGCGGCAAGCACAACTTCACCGATATCCGTCAGTTTAATCTGATGTTCAAGACCTTCCAGGGCGTCACCGAGGACGCAAAGAACGTGGTGTACCTGCGCCCGGAGACGGCCCAGGGTATATTTGTCAATTTTAAAAACGTACAGAGGACCTCCCGCAAGAAGCTGCCCTTTGGCATCGGTCAGATCGGCAAGTCCTTCCGGAACGAAATCACGCCCGGCAACTTTACCTTCCGCACCAGAGAATTTGAGCAGATGGAGCTTGAATTTTTCTGTGAGCCCGGTACGGACATGGAGTGGTTCCAGTATTGGAGAGGGTTCTGCCGCGACTGGCTGCTTTCTCTGGGAATTAAGGAGGAGGAGATCCGCCTGCGCGACCACAGCCCGGAGGAGCTTTGCTTCTACAGCAAGGGCACGACCGACATTGAATTTAAATTCCCCTTTGACTGGGGCGAGCTCTGGGGCATTGCGGACAGGACCGATTACGACCTGACCCAGCATGCGAATACGTCCGATGAGGATATGTCTTATTTCGACGATGAGAAGAAGGAGAAGTACATACCCTATGTGGTGGAGCCTTCCCTGGGGGCTGACCGGGTAGTGCTCGCTTTCCTGTGCTCCGCATATGACGAGGAGCAGCTGGAGGACGGCGAGATGCGAACCGTGCTTCGCTTCCATCCTGCTCTGGCGCCTGT
The DNA here is from genome assembly GCA_910578215.1 of uncultured Acetatifactor sp. Lineage (GTDB taxonomy): Bacteria > Bacillota > Clostridia > Lachnospirales > Lachnospiraceae > Acetatifactor. The sequence continues at coordinate 91,334 of CAJTPH010000009.1, forward strand.
GAAGATCGGCGTGCTGCCTCTTTCCAAGAAGCTGAACGAAGGGGCGGAGAAGGTTTTTGCACAGCTTTCCAAAAGGTACAACTGTGAGTTTGACGACAGGGGAAATATCGGAAAGAGATACCGCAGACAGGATGAGATCGGCACGCCCTTCTGTGTCACATACGATTTTGAGTCCGAGACAGACGGCTGCGTGACCGTTCGCTTCAGGGATTCCATGGAACAGGAGAGGGTTGCCATAGCTGACCTGGAGGGGTATTTTACGGATAAATTTATTTTTTGATCATAAGGACATTTAAGGCGGCCGGGAGCAGGAGGATTTCTTCTGCTCCCTTTTATACGCGGGGCCGGGTAAAAGACTGTGACCGGAGGGAAGGGTATTTTTGCCCGACCGGCGGGAATCAGGGATTTGAAAGGAATTTGGTATGAACAGAACAGAGGCATTTCTGATATTGGGTATAGAAAGTACGAAGGATGAGCGCATTATAAAAAACGCGTACAGGGAAAGGCTGGCAGTGACCAACCCGGAGGACGATCCCGAGGGGTTTAAGGAGCTGCGCACCGCATATGAGGAGGCATGCAGGCTTGCCAGGGAGGAGGACGGGGAACAGGAAAAGCCCAGAGATATGTCCCCCTCCGGCCTGTGGGTGGAGAAGGCGGCGGAGATTTACGGAAATATCCGGACCAGACAGGACGTTGGGCTCTGGAAAAAGCTGTTTGAGGAGGATGTCTTTCTTTCGCTTGAGGATGAGGAAAACTGTCGTTTCAAGCTGCTGCGCTTTCTCATGGATAATTTCAAGCTTCCCACGGAGGTGTGGAAACTGCTGGATAAGAGGCTTTCCGTGGTAAGCGATGCGGCGTCCCTGAAGGAAAGGTTTCCGGCAGATTTCATGCGCTATATCGTGAGCAAATGTGAAAGCGGCGAGGACGTGGATTTCTCCATGTTTGAGGGCCCCGAGGACGGGGAATATGACCTGTTCCTGCAGTATTATGAGAGGTGCTGGCAGGACCTGCAGGAGAACAGGCTGGACGAGGCGGAACAGAATCTGAAAAAAGCGGACGCGCTGGGCATCAGCCATCCGGTGCTTGAGATCTGCCGGGCATATCACCTTTACAAAAATGACCGGACGGACAAAGCGGTGGAGCTGCTGGAGGGGCTCTGCGAAAAATATCCGGACGATACCATGATCTGCTATAACACGGCTGAAATACTCTGGAGAAGGGGTGAGGCGGGAGACGCCTCCTTCAGGGAGCGGGCGGCCGGGATCTATGAGAAGCTGAAGGAGGAAAACGAAAACTACTACATGGCAAATGTCCGGCTGACCGAGTGGTATTACGAAAAAGGGCGTTACCGGGATGCAAAAACCTGTGCCGAAAAGGTGCTTGCGTCCGGCAGCGACGATTCCTTTATGATGCTGCTTGCCAGGGTGAACGCCGAGATCGAGAAGGAGCTGAAGGAAAGGTACAAAGAGAGCGGCGGGTGGGAGCCGGCGCTGGAATTGTGCTGGTGCTATCTTCAGGACGGGAAAATATCTCAGGGTATAAGGCTTGCCGTTAAGATAGAGAAACAGCTGCCGGAGGAGAAGAAGGCGGAGTACTGCGGGCTGCTGGCAAAGCTGTATGTGGAGCAGGCGGAATACGAGGATTCCGTCTTTATGACCCATCTCTGGCAGGAGGAGCTGGAGAAGAAGCTTGCCCTGGAGGAGGAAGGCGAGGAAAAGGACAAGGATATGGACCGCCGTATGCAGGCCCACCTCATACGCGTACAATGCTATCACAAGCTGGGCTACGTGGATAAGGAAAATTTTCGTCTTGCCATAGAGGAGGCAAAGAAGATTCTTACAGGCACCTCGGACGATGTGGGCATTCTTCTGGAGATGAGCCAGATCTACGCGGAGATGGAGGAGTATGAGCTGGGACTGGAGCTGGTGGGGAAGCTTCTGGACGAATATCAGATCGTGGCCGCCAACGCCTCCGCCCTGGAGATCTACAGAAGGCAGCTGGACCCGGGGGGCGTACTGCGCGCAGGCGGGCAGTGCATACAATATTTCCCCGCCTTCCCCAAGGCATATGAATACATGGCAAAGGTCTACCTGGATCTGGATTACAGGGAGGAGCTGAAGAAGCTGTGCGCCGACGCGGAAAAGAACGGCGTAAAAAGCGTGATTCTGGACGCTTACCTCTTTCAGCTGGACCACAAACAGATGAGTGTCGACGAGCTGAACAAAAATCTGAAAAACTTCCGCCAAAAGATCCGCAAGCCCCTGGAGGATGGGAGGGAGGAATATTATGAGAAGGGGCTGCCTATCCTGACAGAGTATCTGTATCACTATCCTGACAGCTATATGCTGAACGAGCGCGGAATCTTCCACAGAACGGGGCGCCACAACGAGGAGGCAAAGTCGGATATCGAGAAGGCGTTGTCCCTGAATCCCGCCAATGCTTATGCCCTGCATGCCTTAAGCTTTGTCTACAAATATATGGGAAATTATGAGAAGGCACTGTTTTATATAAAGAAGGCGATTTTGTACATGGACGAGGAAAAGTCGCGTACAATATATACAGATATGGGAAATCTCTATGCGCTGCTTGGCGATTTTGAGTTGGCACTTGCCGGCTACAGGCAGTATGAGCAGGAGCTGGAAGGCAGGACGGAATACTGGCACCTGGGAAATATGGCGGAGTTCCACGCTCAGCTGGGTAACGTGGAGAGTGCCGGGGAGCTGTATAAAAAGGAATATGAGCAGGGAGGCAAGGACCTGGCAAAGTACTATGAAAGGCTTACCGGGCTGTATATGGGAAGCGGCTTGGAGGACAGAACAAGACAGATTCTGGAGCTTTGGGCGCGGGACCTGAGGATAGACCGCCGGGGCAGTCTGTGGGGCAGGGTGAGACGGAAGCTTTTTCCCAACAACGAGGAATTTAAGCGGCAGATGTGGGACGCCTGTGTGTTCTTCCAGAACGAGGCGTGGACGGAGCTGGTTTTCGGGCGGCCCGAGGCGGCGTTGAAGGCATTTGACAGGATGGCGCTCTGCATGGCGCAGGACGGAGGGGAAGGCGAGTACAGGCTCTCCGACGCCGTATTCGCAGCCATTCTCTGCGGCGATGAGAGCAGAGGCAGGGAGTATGTAAAAAGGCTGCGGGAGCTGCTGGAAAAAAAGAAGGCTTCCGGCGTGACTCCTTTTTACAACAGCCAGAAGGCTTATGGGCAGAGAGAGTTTCTTATCAATTATTACGACCGGTCCGACGAAGAACTGCAGGAGATTCTGGACAGAGGGGAGAGCCGTGAGATCTGCCATTTCTGCACAAATCCTGTCTGTAAGGAGCTTGAGGGCGCCAGGGTGCTGCTTTTGCTCCGGCAGGGAAGGCGGGAGGAGGCGGCGGCGCGCATAAAGCGCAATATGGAGCGGCAGCTCTGGGATGAATATATGCGTGCGGCCCGCCATGTGGCGTTTGGGGATCAGGTGTGAGACTGTGCCGGAAGGCAGACCGGGCGCCTGACTTGCAGATAAATATGGAAAGCAAATTGGAAAACGTTTGGTCTGTCAATTTGATACGAAATATGATATAATGACCTTGTTTATGTCGAATTGACAGAAAGGCTTCTGCCATGGAAGGAAGGCTTGGCGGATGCAGAAGATAAAAGGAGCCTGTGTGGGCTTGTCCGGGCGGCGGAGGACGAAAAACGGCGTCTGCCGTCCGGAGCGGAGTATAACGGAAGGGCATGGTTATTATATGATAGTAGGAATCGACTTGGGGACGACGAACAGCCTGGTGGCATATTATACGGAGGATGGTCCCAAAATCATCCCCAACAGGCTGGGGAAAAATCTGACTCCTTCGGTGGTCAGCGTGGACGGGGAAGGCAATGTGTACATAGGCGAGACGGCAAAGGAGCGCATGAGTCTGTATCCGGATTCCGTGGCGCATACATTTAAGAGAAGTATGGGCACGGAGAGGGAATATGTCTTAAGCGGCAGGCATTTCAAGCCGGAGGAGCTTTCGAGCATGGTTCTGCGTTCCCTGAAGGAGGACGCGGAAATCTTTCTGGGGGAGCCGGTCACGGAGGCTGTTATCAGCGTGCCCGCATATTTTGACGATAAGCGCAGGAAGGCCACCAAGCGCGCCGGGGAGCTTGCGGGCCTCAAGGTGGAGCGCATGATCTCCGAGCCTACGGCTGTGGCTTACGGCCTGTATGACAAGACTCTGGATACCCGCTTCCTTGTCTTCGACCTTGGGGGAGGAACCTTCGATGTGTCCATTCTGGAGCTTTATCACAATATTTTGGAGGTACGCGCCGTGGCGGGAGACAACTATCTCGGCGGCGAGGATTTTACCCAGGTCATGCAAAAGCTTTTCCTTCAGAAGGCCAAGCTGCAGATATCCTCCCTTTCGGAAAAGGAGCAGGTGCGCCTGTACCGCCAGGCGGAAAAGGCGAAGCGGGCAGTCAATGATGCCGACAGAGTGACAATGAGCTTTCTCTACAAGGAGTCCACCATAGAGCAGCAGATTACATACAGGGAATATGAGGAGGCATGTGAGGAGCTCCTGATGAAGATCAGGGAGCCGGTGAAAAAAAGTCTTGCCGACGCAAAATTAAGGCTGTCCGACATTGACGAGGTACTGCTGATCGGAGGGGCGACCAGACTGTCCGTCGTGCGGGACTTTTTGATACGCCTGTTCCGCAAATTCCCTGACACCAAGCTGAATCCGGACGAGACCGTGGCGCTGGGGGCGGCGGTACAGGCGGCGATGAAGGAGCGCAGGGAGGAGGTAAAGGAGGTAATCCTCACGGATGTGTGTTCCTTTACCCTGGGCACGGAGGTCGTGGTGGAATATGAGGAGGGCAGATTTGAGGACGGCAGGTTCTGCCCCATCATAGAGCGGAACACGGTCATTCCCGCAAGCCATACGGAGCGGCTGTACACGGTGAGGGACAATCAGGAAAAAATGCGTGTGCGTGTGCTGCAGGGAGAGAGCCGCTTTGCCAGAAACAATTTGTTTCTGGGCGAGCTGAACATAGAGGTTCCCAAGGGCCCCAAGGGGCAGGAGGCAATCGATGTGACCTATACCTATGATATCAATTCGCTGCTTGAGGTGGAGGTGAAGGCGGTTTCCACAGGGGAGAGCCGGAAAATGATCATCAAGGGCGAGGAAAACCAGATGTCCGACGAGGAGATCAAGAAGCGCATGGAGGAGCTTGCCTATCTGAAGGTGCAGCCGAGGGATTACGAGGAAAACAAGCTGGTGCTTCTTCGCGCGGAGCGTCTATATGAGGAGGCTCTGGGGGATCGCAGAAAAAAGCTGGACTATTATATCACGGCCTTCGAGTCGGCGCTTAAGCGGGGGGACCATGATGACATTATGGATACCCGGAATGCGCTGAATGATATTATGGAGGCGGAGGAGGACTGACCGGGGCGTCAAAGTCATAGGGAAGCTGACAGGATTGAAGAACACGGAGATGTAAAAAGGATTGGCAGAACATGAGGATCGCAGTGATAGAGGATGAAAAGGCGCACAGGGACCTGCTGCTGTTCTATTTGGAGAGATGGAGCAGGGAACAGGGCGGTGAGGAGATATATACCTTTGAGACGGCGGACAGCTTCTGGTTTGCCTATGAGGAAAACCAGTGCTTTGACCTTTTGTTTGTGGATATCCAGATGCCGGGAATGGACGGCATGGAGCTGGCAAAAAGAGTCCGGGAGAAGGACAGGGACGTGCTGATCGTGTTTACCACCGGGATTACGGATTTTCTGGAGGAGGGGTATGAGGTGGAGGCGCTGCACTATCTCGTCAAGCCCCTGAGCGAAGAAAAGGTGAGGCTGTGCCTGGAAAAGGCAAAGGGGCGCAGGCAGCTGACAAGCTATGTGGTGCTGCATACGGAGGACGAAACGCTGAAAATCAACGATAGGTCCGTCAATTATGCGGAGGCAAGGGGGCACGGCTGTATCCTGGGACTGGCAGGCGCCGGGGAGTTTGAGGTGAAGGAGAGCTTATCGGAGCTGGAGAAGCTGCTGAACGGCAGGGAGTTTGTAAAATGCCACCGCTCCTATGTGTGCCGGATCGGCAACATCCGTCACATCGGCAAGGATGAGATTGTTTTTGACGACGGGCAGCGTATTCCCGTGAGCAGGCGGCTTTACGGTGAGGTCAACAGAAGATTTATCGAATTTTTTCGCAGGGAAGCGTTAGGAGGCGGAGCATGATGGCAGCAGTCATAGCGGCAGGAATTTTGGCAGCCGTGCTGGGGCTTGTTTTTCTTGCGCGCGTTTACATGGCGGATCTGGTGGACAGAAAAATATCCCAGTATCAGAAGGAATTGGTGGAAAAGCACTTTGAGGAAGTGGAAAATATGTACCGGCAGACCAGAGGCTGGCGCCATGATTTGAAAAACCATATCCAGACCATGAAGGCGCATGCGGCTATGGGAGAATACGACAGGCTTAACGAGTACATGGACGAGCTGGACACGGACCTGAACGAGGTTGACCAGATCATTAAGACGGGAAATGTGAAGATCGACGCGGTTTTGAACAGCAAGCTTTCCCTGGCCCGCGCAAAGCAGATCGATGTGGAGGCAAAGGCAGTGGTCCCCAGGGAGCTGGCCGTGTCGGAGGTGGATCTGAGCGTTATTCTGGGCAATCTTATGGACAACGCAATGGAAGCATGTCTGAAGATCGACGAGAAGGAGCAGCGTTTCCTGCGGGTCTATATGGACGTGTTCAAGGGCCAGCTCTACATATATGTGATGAATTCCGTGAAGGATGCCCCCAAACGCATGGGGAAAATATATCTGACCACCAAGGACAGCCGAAACCACGGCTTCGGCCTGCTCCGCATGGATAAGGTCGTGGACAAGTACCACGGCTATCTGGACAGGCAGCATGAGGAGGGCGTCTTTGCCACGGAGGTTATGCTGCCGCTCTGAACGGGCGCCGAAGCACAGCCCCCATGACGGCAGGCCGGGGCCTGCTTTGCCGTATTTTAAAGGCGGTGGAATTCGGGGGAGCGCTTTTCAAATACGCAGTAATATTCAAAACCGCATGCCTTTAAAACCTCGGCGGCGCGGCTGAA